>NZ_CAWUEO010000048.1:0-110168 GCF_963921165.1 Acetobacter zythi | reverse complement strand
ATGCGACTGCACGGAGACCCCGCAGGGGGCTCCGGGTGAGGTTGGCGGCCTGCCGCCTAGCGAACCTGGTGTGAACGCACTCGGCTCCGCCGAGCCGCCCCAGATCCTTTTCCTGATGCGACAACCGTATTCACAACCAGATGGGTGATGATGGTTTTAAGGCAATCATGCCAGATCAAGGACCAACACAACCATGGTTTTCAAAATTTGCACATCAGAACGAAACATCCGGATTTTTTGTGCCTCGCTCGCTATTGCGGTCAGTAGTATGGCCGCCGCACCCGGGGCAATAGCCGACACACGTCCGAAGGCACTGACCACGCAAACCCATCTTCATAATACAAAAGACGTCATCACCATGACGATCCAGATGCATAGGCTTCTGGGCATCACACCAAAAACAGTAGACGGAAAAACTCTTAACCTCTCCAGGGAGGCAGTCACAGAATATTCTGGCTATGTGGAGCCGAGTGATAAGGATATTGAATTTCTGCGCGAAGGAGAAAACGTACCCTACATCGGAATATCCATCAACACGAAAGACTCAAAGCAAGGGATCACGCATTTTGAGCTGATTCCAGACATAATCCAGACCGGCCTCAGAGGCACTTACAAAGCCTATAGACTTGCGAATAACGATATTAAAATTGACGTTACCCTGTCATATCTGGAACTGCTAAAAATGCCCGACTGCATGGACACCCAGTGCCCAGAGACGCTTGAACGCCGTTATGAAAGTACCCTGACACTTCCCGTAGATCATGCTGAGGCAGTTGATTTTCTCCTCGGTGATGGTCGTGAGCAGTCGATCAGACTCATCTTTTCCCGAAAGCAACTTCCGCAGCAAGATAAACCTGCAGCGTCCGGTATGCCCGTTCATCGGACCTGAAATAGTTTTGCGACGGTAGCATTCAATGAAGAAAATCATGGCTGACACGCAAACGTGCCGCCAGTCCGTTTGAGTATCCACTTATGCCAATTCATATCAATACGAATTCCATCAACGTGCCCGCTGATGTGTCATCGGCAATGCGCGATCTTACCGCTGCCTGCCGTGCGTGGCCTTCTCCACTTAGTTTACATGGAGGCCCCAATGGCGGGCCTGTCTTTTTGCCACCTGACGTAGGGCAGGCCAATGAGATGTGCGATCACATTCTAAATCCGCAGCAATTGGATCATTGGCTTTATGTCCTGAGCGCTTTCGCCCTGGTGGGCTTTATTTCTATGCCAATGTGGTTGCTCAGGACTTACCGATTGGTGCGATCATGGGCGTGCCTGATCATGCAGTTTTTCAGGCGCGGACGCCCCAAATCACCGGGAAATATCCAAACCATGTCCAAACACCAAGAGGAAACACCTAGTATATTTGGATTGTATGAAATTTCCAGTATATTGGGGGTGTTTTCGAGTGTTCTATTACTATTATTTCTGTATTTTCTGTTTGTATGCCTTCTAGGACCGCACCAATGAGCAGTGAACAGGACGCTACAATTTCACCTGCTCAGGAAACAATTGAAACAATCCTAAACGATCCTGCGGCATCAGACTGGCTCAAAGCCTGCCTGCAATCTGCCTTGACGCGTGACGCGGTCGATGCTGCCAATGATGCCCAGCATCTGGCGGAAGTTCTTGTCGCCAGATCTGACCAGCTACTTCATCACGTGGTGCACCCGCACTCTCAACCTAGTAATGGTCGCGAGGTTAGAAGCCGTTAGGCTATGAAACGCCAATCCCAATAGGCATGGCTTTGCCCAAAACCGTATTCACAACCTTCTGTGGGCATAATGCAGAGAAGCACTTCTGCTCGAACCCTACGGCGGCATAATGCATCGCCGTGCTTAGACAAAGACATTAAGAATGCGGTTACGCCCTTCTCATCGACGTACCCTGCTGGCGATCACACTTCTCGCCAGTGGAGGTATTTTTGGCAGTGATTACCCGCTGTCATCCGCGCAAGCGGAAACAAACAAACTTCCTGAACCTTCAGTACCTCCCACAATGAAGCCTGCAACCCAATATGCTGTTTGCAACGCCCGGGTGAGCCAAATTGCGTACCTGCTTGCAGCGCATGAAATTCAGGAGAAAGTGCGCGATTATAAGCCTGATGCCCATTCAGGACCGGATCCACAACCGCTACTTGTCCACTATGGGATCTCGCACGATAAAACGGTTATCGGTCTGTCCAATGTTGAAGGTGTGGCCCTGCTGGGCGACAATCTTCCGCTGATTTACCGCACTGGCTGTTACGTTGGACGCAGCGTAATGGACAAAGGCGGTAACCTGTCCCGGACATCCGATCTTGTCGAAGATTTCAGGCTGACCCTGACCAGTCGGACGGCAACTGGCTACGGTCTCTCCATTTCGTACAAAATCACGAACCCCAGTCGCGATTCCAAAGGGAAAATGGAGAGGGGAGTGCTCATCGGCCAGTATCTGGAACAGACACTTTATGTTCCAGCCTGCAGCACACCTGATGGGTGCAAGGCACACTTACGCCTTGGCAACACAGGGGCCGATCTCTCGTTCGACATTCAGAAAAATGTCGACAAGTCGTCACCCCCCTCAGGCATGACGACACCCTAACCACCCTCCTCTTTCCTCCTGTGGTGCATAGCGCCACAGGATCTGCTCAAAGGACAATGATCGTGGCAACACGTTCAAACATATTTTCCTCATGCGACCTTATCCTGAGCCTATGCTCGGGAGGCAATGAAGATCAGATGCCAGATCTGCTCTGTCTGCGTTTTAAGACACCCGTACCGCCCGAAGCGCGCATTGCAATGGACCGGGCCGGCTGGCGATACGATGCAACGCGCAATGAGTGGCGCGTTGCCTGTCAAGCAAACCAGTGGGAGCAGCGCTCACAAGAAATTCGAGACTTTCATGCACAATGGGGCTGCCAATTTTTCCCGCATTATGGTGAAAACACTGTCGCCTTAGTTAATCTGTGTGAGAGTTATGCCTAAACGCATCAAGGCACATCTATGGTTCATCCAGCTCAGCCTATGGCGTGGGTTTGCGGTTTTCCTGACCGTGCAACTCACGCTATTTGTGGCACTGAACATCGCCATTTACGCCATTATTTTTCAGGTTGGCACCAGAACCAGCGTATTCCTGCCTCTCACGTACTGGATGCAGCATCATGGCTTTTCGGCATTTCAGATTTTGATGATACGACCCGGAAGTTCTATTGGAAGTGCCGTCAACGATCTGGCGTTCTGCATAAGCTGCGTTTATGTCGCATGGCGGATTTTGAGGTATTCCTCCAAAAACCTGCCGACCAGCAACACCCCACTCAGTAAATAGTCTTCAAGCTCACATGGCCTGCAACGCAGGCCAGTGCAGCAAGACCGAATGCCCCAAACCGACAAAGGCGTCGCAGACGCCCTCCAAACCAGAAAGTCTTGTGCCATAGTGGCTGCCCCGGATGGGTTTTGTAACCAATCCACAGGGAAAGCAGGCCCAAGCAGACCCATCCCCAAGCCGGAAGAGATAAAATTTCCGCCCCCATCACTCTTGCGGCCGTAACATTGAAATCAGACAACTGATCAACAAGGCAGAAGCCATCAAACCCGTCACTGGCAAGCAAGAGCGCCGTGAATACCACCATTGCCCGCATAGAAGGCTTAGCACTGCCATCCGCCGTAATATCCTGTCGCGGCCGAACATGGACCCGGGCAGTCACTGCCTGCCTGAGTGCATATCCGGCCATTGGCCGATAGGTCAGCTGGTATGGAATATTGTCCTCCACTGTAATGGCAGCCTCACATACCAAGTGCTCGACGGTAGATGTCCAACAGGGTTTCCTGCTCTTCGATCTCTGAGGGTTCCTGTTTGCGCATGCGAATAATCTGGCGGATAACCTTCACGTCAAATCCTGCTGATTTGGCCTCGGTAAAAATATCCTTGATATCTCCGGCCAACGCTTTGCGCTCTTCCTCCAATCGCTCCACGCGTTCAATAATGCTACGTAAGCGGTCTGCCGCGATGCCGCCAACGGCAGCGTCCTCATGTTGTTCAGACATCTGATCCTCATCTACTGTTGCCAACATGGCGTATCTGTCCTTTGCCTTAATTCAAGAGAGAAGATGATACCACTGGCGCCGCGTATGCCAGATGACCCAATTCCAGATAGCGGAGCCACTGGGATTCCTGTTGCGTGAGGTGCCCCCCTGCGGACAGAGCGGCCCGGAACGCCGCTCGATTATGTCCCATCCGAGCAACAGCCAACCGTTCCGACCAGCCTATCACCAGAAGCGTCCTGTAAAATTCACGCCCCTTCATGGGAGGTTTGTTGGTAGAAGGTCCAAGTGGCCTTTTTAAGGGGGAGGCCCAGGCTTCATGCCATTTTGCCAGAAGGGACAACCATTGGACAAAAGAACTTTCTGGCGTCACTCCCGATAGCCATCGGCTGATCCTGTTCCGGCCTATACCCGAACGTTTTTCGGCCTGAACGACTGACCAGCCGATCAATCTAAGATCGCAGGCGATCTGCTCTGACGTTGCAGAGAGGTCATGACTCCCACGGTTTGCATGTTCTGGCCGAAGTTCTCCACACTCTTGTCCACCATTTCTGTGGATAACACCGCATCGGTCTGTTGCATGACCCTCTTCAGTCATGATCATCTCCCGACTGGAGGCTGACGACAGCATGCGGAAAATCTGGCCAATGATCCGGACTGGACTGGACATCCCATGACCACCACTCGTCCAGACCATATGTCGCATTATAATAGGCGTCCTTCACCGCCTTGCGAGCCCGATAAGCTTCGTCGTCACGACCATAGACTTCCATGGGAGTGCCACGGATATCCTGTGTATCCGTAAGAATGAAATCCGGGTGGACAACATCATCTGTCGCATCAAACCGCAATGGCTTGGTAAACGTCCGTTGTTTTGCGCACAGAGCCTGTGTGATCCGCAGTTCGTAACTGCTTTCGACAGGAATCAAAGTTATTGGGTCGACTTCCATCAAGGCGATATCATCTGCCCAGGCCCAGATTGAGACCTTCCCCGCTCCCCTGCGAAGCTTGATCCTAGCCGTGACAAGACCGATGACTGAGATCTGTCGCTCGGATCGCTCCTGCTGCAAGGCCCCTACAGACCGGGGGAAACGATGCGACAAACGGGAGAACCAACTTTCATCAGCCGTAACACTCAGGTGGTAATCTTTGGCTCCATCGAAACGCAATGCGGTATACCGTCGAGCGGCCCCGCCTACCGATTTCTGGCTCGTTATTATGTTCAGACCGTCGACCTTTCCCAACAACAGGATACGCCAGTTACTCCCGCAGGCCTGCACTTTGTCGCGCAACAGGGCCGGACCATCAGCATCACCGTACCCGATCATTGCCAGATGCTCCGCCAGAGGGCTCCCTTTACCGACCATGATGTCCACTGCCGCATCAAGCACTCTTTGTCGCACTCCGGGCCACCACATACGGGCACGTTTAATGGCCGGATGCCACGTATTGGTACCAGAACGTTCCCACAGAAGATGCAAAAGTCCCAGTTCGGTCATGCGCGACTGACGGGGGCGACTTTCTTTTCTACCGGCGCGCTCCCTCTGAGGGTCCCTCTCAACCGTAGAAGGCGTATGGGCAGTGTCATGCACCGCCAGCCCACGCCTTAACGCAACCCGGACACGCCCATCCGGCGTTTCCCTTACGACACCTGTGGCATAACCCGCCTGTCCACTGTATCGTGGATCAGATTGATGGAATGGACAGTCGATATAGTGCAATCCGCCTTGATTGGGCATTCTGGCCAAATGATAGGCTTCCACCGTCCTGCCCTGCTCCTTTCTGGTGGAACGACGGACCACAAGCTCCAGATTCCGCCCCTGATGGCGACAATTACAGAACGGTCGAGGCAGAACGTCATGGGATGCACGCAATAATGCCTGCCATTCAGAGACACGGCGTGGCTCACACTCCCATGCCCTGCGGGCTTTTTTGCCATTGGGAAATGTTATCCAATCACCCATGACGGACATCCGCAAATATCCGTCCAGCAGCACCCTGGCGGACATTCTGTGCCATCCTTGGGCTGACCAGACGATATCGTCTTTTCTGCCGCGTCTCACGAATGAGACCAGAGGTTTCCAGTGCGTCCAATGCCCGGCAGACAGCATCCTTGGGTAACGTCAGATCAGCCGCCAGTTCCACAGCTGTCGCACCTACTTTGATCGTATGCGACAAAGCGCCAAACACGATGTCCAATACCGCATCGGCCCGCACAGGCTGGGTCTGTGGCATCCATGGAACCTTTGCGTAAACACTGTGCCCCATGGAGGCAATTTCACCCGCCCGGATCATATCCTCCAACACGACATGATACGCTCCCTGATACTGATGAGGGATGCAGGACCTCAGTTCAAAGGCTGAGTGCGGCCCCTTATGCAGCGTCTCCCTCACAATCCTCATGATGACACGCTGAGCGTCATCCCGATCCCGACTGGACATCTGGTCGTATGGGACCGCGTTCCCTGTTGCAGACTTACTACTCTGTACCATGGATCTTCCTCCCGGTTTTTCTCTGAGCAACAGTATGGGCTATCTGGTTGTGAATGCAGGCCGTCTGTCCGCTCGCCATCGCGCGTGGATCAGACGCTCCCATATCAATAGAGTGACCTCAGCCAGAACAGGATCGAACATTAGCCCACTCTCGCGGTCGATCAGCTTTCTGACGATGGGTATGGGCACCGCGGGCTTGTAGCAACGAGGAGACGCCAGAGCGTCGATAAAATCCGCTATTGCGACAATGCGTGCAAAGAGAGGAATCGCTTCACCTGCAAGCCCCGTGGGATAACCTTTCCCATCCCATCGCTCGTGATGGAGGAGCACACAATCTGCAACATCATGAGGCAGGTCACGGACTGATTTACGAAGGATGTCCAATCCGAAAACAGGATGCTGCTGCATCAGGACCCACTCGGTCTGGGTCAATCGTCTGGGGGCATTAAGGATTTCGCATGATATATGGCGTTTGCCTATATCATGCAGCAAAGCGCCAAATTTCAGGAGTATCCACCGCTCAGAGTAAGCACCGGCCGCCAATAGGATAAGAGGGACCATGCTGGCGACACGTTTACCATGCCCGTCGAGTTCCTCACCCGCCTGTATGGCCAGTTCCCTCAACTGGCCTGTCCCTGCTGCGGGCGAAAGCTCTACCCTTTGCACGGATGGAAAAATAACTGTCATGGCTACCAGCGTAAGGTAACCAGATGTGAATGGAGTTCGGTCCCTGTTTGTTCAGATCCCTAACGCCGCATCAAGTGCGGCCCGGTCTGGCAAAATACCGACGGATTTCTTACCCGCATTCCTGTGCCAGCCTTTTGTCCAAACCTGCTTTGGCAGCTCCATCAGGAATGGTGAGGGCTGAGACTGGCGACCATTGCGAAAGGCACACCATGTAACGGCGACCCGACGGCGCCCGCGGGTCAATGCGACATAAGCCAGACGCCGTTCTTCATCCTGGTCCACATTGGACGGACTTGGAAACATCTGCTCTTCCCATCCCATCAGGAAAACATGCGGGAATTCGAGCCCCTTGGACGCATGGATCGTCATCAGCTTGACGCGTCCCTGTGACGTGCTGCCTGCCGGGGCGGAACCAAGGGCTGCATGCTCGAACAGGTCTTCAATGGCTATAAACTCTCCTGCGAGATCAAAAAGCTCATCAAGGTTTTCAAGGGCCGATTGTCCATCCTCGCCTGCCTGCCGATGCATGTCCATATAACCAGACCGCTCAAGAAGACTGCGCATACGACCCGAAAGCGATGAATCACCAGACAACTCATCCTCGCGGATGATCTGCAGGAAAGCACGAACCTTCTCAGCATTCTTGCCAACGGCCTCACCCATCATCTTTTCTGCCGCAACAAACAGGGAAATGTTGTTGTCTTCAGCAAATGCTTCAAACTTGGCCAGCGTCTTGGCGCCAACACCACGGGCCGGCAGATTGATCACCCGCCTGAACGCCTCATTGCTCTGGGCCTCTTCCGGTGCGTTGGTCAGCCTGAGGAAAGCCAATGCATCCTTGATGACACCGCGTTGCCAAAAGGCCGTGTCGTTGACCAGTTCATAAGGTATTTTGGCCTTTAGAAGCTGTTCTTCCAGAATACGGGAGATGAAGTTGTAGCGGTAAAGAACAGCCATATCTTCATAGCGAACGCCCTCATGCGCCCGACGTCCCATTTCCGCTGCGAGTGTCTGCGCTTCTTCCACACCCCCGCTACAGGCAACGATTTCCAGCCTTGCGCCCGGGCCCTCAGATGTAAAGAGGGTTTTTTTCAGCCGGTTTTTGTCCCCAGCGATAATGGTATTGGCCGCATCCAGAATATGACCAGTCGAGCGGAAATTTTCTTCCAGCGCTATCATGCGGCCATCGGGAAACTCTTTCAGGAAATTCCGGATAAACCCCACATTGGCGCCACGCCAACCATAGATGCTCTGCGCATCATCACCGACTGCGAACAGTTCCTGGTGATCGCGGGACAGAAGTTTGAGCCAGAGGAACTGGAGCCGGTTCACGTCCTGAAACTCGTCAGCAAGAACCGCGTCGAAGCGGTGTGCCCAGTCCAGACGATATTTTTCGTCACGCAGCATTGTTATGGTTGGCCAAAGAAGGAGGTCACCAAAGTCGGCCGTATTCGTCTCGCGCAAAATAGCCTGATAGGCTGGGTAAAGGGCTGCTGCCATTTCCCATGCCATGGCATCATCAGGTTCACCGGTTCCGTGCCTGTCCTGAAAGGTTTTGACCAACGCGAGAGCCTGGTCTGGCAGAACAAGATCATCCTTGAACATGGCGATGTGATTTGTGACAGATCTGACGCGCTTCCCCAGTTCATCTCCGGGCAACGGGTCGAGTGCACCATCATCAATAGCCCTGAGCATCAACCTACGCACAAGACGACGGCTATCGTCCGCATCACAGATATCGAAGCCCGGCCGCAAAAAGGCGATCTCTGGATCCGTGCGCAGCTGGCGGCACCCATGGGCATGAAATGTCCCGATCCATGAGGGTGAACGCTCCTGACCAAGGGCAAAGCCGATCCTGTCTCGCATCTCCTGAGCAGCTTTGTTGGTGAACGTCACAGCAAGGATACGGTGAGGAGACATCCCTCGGCGTTCAATCCTATCGACAACGCCACCAACAAGAGTGGAAGTTTTACCCGTGCCAGCTCCGGCCAGCACGACCACAGCCCCTTCCTGTTGAGCCGCTTCACGCTGGACCGGCGTGAGGCCAAGCAGAACATCGTTAACGGATGACACGGGACTGATCTCCATCAAAGAGGATTTCCACCTTGCTGGCATTCCAGATATTGTAGGGCCGGTCATGACCAGAAGGGCTTAGAAGAACCAGATCCCCATCATAATCCCACTCCCCTGATGGCAGTCTGTCACCATCAATGACCAGACCACGATAACGGTCCGTTCCGAAGCAGATTTCTATGAATGTCATTGGGGTTGTCCCCTTCCCCATGCGCTCCAGCCATTCGTCTTGCAGACGTGGACTGGCCATCCATACCTCAAGGGCCTGAGCATATTCCCGAAGCAAAGCGGGTTTTTTAGGCTGGCGTGGGCCAAAACCGGGTAGGGTCACGCTGTGTTCGACCATGTCCTTTCCAGCCCTGAGCGTCAGGAAGGAACCAATCTCTCCAAGCCATGCATCAAAGATTACGATGTCCTGAGATAAGTCCCATTTATCGTCACATCGGGTGCCACTGACGACCAGACCTGTGCTCTTTCGCCCGTCCTGCTGGTAAGAGACACAGGTCCATGGGATCTCATACCCCAGACCCGATGTAGGCACTGTGCGCGCAAAAAACTCCGGATGCTCATGCAGGACAGTAAGGTCATTACGAAGGCTTTCGCCCGCACTACTCAGAAGAGGATCTTCATCAAATTCCGCTCGGCGGCATTTTTGTGGCTGGCTTTCTGGTGTCTGTGTCATGATGGGTTTGTTCCTTCAGATCAGGCGGCCATTCCGGCCATATTCTTGAGTGTCTGGTTGAAGTCCTTTGAGCGGTCCGGTGGCAGACGACGGGTAAAAGTTACGTTGGCATCAAAGGCAAAGTCGTAGAGCATGTCGGCAAAGTGGTTGCCCGCATCGTCATCGTCGGTTGCAACGACAAAGAGGCTACCGTCGATATGGGCCATATCCGCCAAATGTGTTTTCAGCGCAGCAATGGTCTCTGGTCCCATGGCGCCTGCGATAGAAACATAAAGCGTATCGGGCGTGCGTTCATTATCGAGTGCTGCGAAGGACAGGGCATCGATAGCGGCTTCACAAACAACCAGACGCTTGACCTGCGTTCCAGCACCGGGTTTGAAGCGGAAGAGTGTCTTAACTGACCCGCCAAGACAGATATGCGTATCCGGGCCTCGGAGTTCTGCGCCGCACACAGCACCATTGGCATCGGTATGAGCAAACCACGCTGCGTGATACCCATCCCTGATGCAGCCTGCGGTCATAGCCCGACGAACAATCCAGTCTGGCAGGCAACGTTCCTTGGTCAGATAGTTCCAGACTTTGCCATTTCGATAGAGAGGTTTCTTTTCCGCCCAACGCTCAGCAGGCGACCGAAAATCCTCACGCTCTTTCTTCTGGGCAACATATGCCGCACCTTCGGGTTCAATGCCGACCAGATTACCCAGTTCGACACAAACCTCCCGGAACTTCATGCTGGGGTTAAGCAGTCTCATCAGATCGAAAACGTCACCCTTGCACTGGTCAGCAATACCGTAAACTCCATACCATCCACGATCACCATGGTTCACAATGATGATGTCCTGATCCTTACGATACTTCAGGCATTTACGAGTGCTTTTATCTTTCACAAGGAGATAGCCATTACGTTCGAGCAGCAGCCCGCACGACACACCATTGCGGATCTTCTGACGATCACCATCGGAAAGTTCGAAACGCTGGTAGGTCATGGTATTATCTCCGTCTATACTTGATAGCGAAAGAAACAAGGCAGCCGAGCCGCCTCCAGAACATGATTAACAATACCCAAAAACCCCGGAAAACACAAGCATAAAACGGAAATAACTAGAAAAAACAACATGGTTTTATTTATCACATTGTTATGAATACCACTTGCAAACAAAGTATAGACCGAATGTTTTACTAGACCATATCCTGCCGGGGTTCGGGGCGGCGAGCGCCCGAGGCGGTTCCGAGAGTGGAGGGGATGGAGGCGTTTTTCTGAGCCACATCCTGCCATCGGCCAAGACAGCCCTTTGACCAGCTCGTCAACACCGGAGCGTCCTGAACAAGCCGGTCAGCGTGCGGGCAGCGCGGGGCTTATGCCCTGCGATGAACGCACGATGGCCAAGGCGCCGTGAGGATCGCGTAGCCGCGCTAGCGGGGGCCCTTGGCCCGTGTTGATGAGCTGGTCAAAGGGTTGTCATACTGAAGCTGGATGCTCGGCCGTAATCCCCGGAACGTGCCCCCCTGATGCGCCCTTGCGCATCAGGGGGGTTGAGGAAACGCCCCGCTCCCCTACCCCACCGTTCGACATCCTGCAAAGTGGTAATCGGCGGCCATCACCGGACGTGGGCAAAAGCGCGTATTCACAACCAGATGAGAGAGACTGGAGACGGTAATTTTGCCAGATAATGAGCCAGCCCTGAATCTGGCTCAGGAGAATACTTTTCCAGATGCCTGACACCTCTCAACCATTCGTATCCTCTGATCTTCAACCAATATCCGACCTGCCTAGCGGAATTATTGTGGTGGTAGATCAAGACGGCAAAAAAACCGTTGAAACCATTGTGGAAATCCTACGCCTGCGGGCGTCTTTTATCCCTGAGGAAAAAATCTACCTTGTTGGCGAGGGCCTGAAATCCGAGGATATCTGGCCACAGCAAACTGATACCCAAACACTTTCAAGGGAAGCTGGCACACTCATTATGCGTCAGAACTTCATTCTGGCACTTGCCCAGAAAATGAACGCAGACATTTATGTGCTGATCCGCCTGAGGGATGAAAAGGAGTTTGTGTCCTGCCTGGAACTAGCGATGTGCGGGCATTTGATTATTCTGGGGGCTCGCGCTGAAAGCTGTGCCCAATTCATGGCCGATGTCACCAGCCACATCAACCGGCAGGGAGACATATCGACGCTGGCCGCGTTTCACAGCATGGTCAAAGGCGTCGTTGAAATAGGATCATCTTCACCAATCAACCATGAAACATCCGGGACCGTTCAACGGACTGTCTATCTGGCCGATGCACTCAAAGCATTCACCGCACGAGCAAGCTGAGCCATGACTGGTCACTTCCCCAATGCCAGAGCATTGGGGAAGCACAGCACGCGAAAGAGCTCACCAGGCAGCGGAGACTTTCGCTGCATCCACATAAAAATAGGTCAGGCGCTCATTGCCCTGCATTGGCATAGGAATCAATGCCTACAAACAAATCTTTGGAGAAGTCGCGCGTCAGCGAAATCGGCTGAATATATCTCATAGACCAGTTACTGCGCCTTTGGTTTGGCGGTCCGCTTGAAACCCGGCTTAGGTCCGGGCTTCTTGCGCGCTGGGGCGACAACCTGAACTTCTTCTACCACGGGCTGGACGATTGTTTTTTTCCGGCCGCGTGCCGGCTTTTCCGCTACAGCTTCTGGAGCAACAACACTTGTCTTTTTTACCTGTCGTACCGGCTTCCGGGTGGCTTCAACCACTTTGACGGCACGTGAAGACGCGGAAGATTTGCTTTTTTCTGAACCAGCTACGAGCTTCTTCAAAACTGGTGACGCTTTGAACCGGACCGTGGAATACTCTTCAATCATGACCTTCTCACCCGTCCGGGGGTTCATGCGTTGTCCCCCCTTTGCGGTTTTCGTCGTGAAAGTGCCAAAACTGGGTAAAGTAAAGCCGCCATTGTCTCGGAGTTCGACGACAATAGCCTCAATCAGATCGTTCGCAGCCTGACCGGCTTTAACACCTGTGCATCCAATACTGTCCTGAAGAACAGCCGCAATAAAGGCTTTGCTCATAATGATTGTGTCCTGCGCTGCTGCTTAAAATGGATTTTTCATCTCGTGGGTGACCTCACCAGAAGATGCTTGCGCTGGCAAGGATTTTTGCGCGTCAAGGCTGACGATGATTGCGTCAATCTGTTCTTTAAGAACTAACAGGTTCTTCAGGCTTTCCTGATCCCGCCTGATATCAAGCCGGCCATAGAGTGCAATCCGGACATTCCCATTTTCAAGCGTTAGCCCTCCAATGGACAAACTTTCACCCTCATCACGGAAGGGAGTAAACGCCATGATCTATTCCTCCATCATCTGTTTCAGAACACGCATTCCCAATCGCACACCCTGTCGTTCCATCTGGTTTTCAAAAGAACGGCCATGGCGAGGGCGATAAGGACTGGCCTCTGGTTCTGGAAGGTCCATAACATGGTCCTTAACCTCTGTGGGCAAAGAGGGGAAAGGATCAATACCAACAGCATGGATCAAGGTGGTAACACTGACGATGTCGCATGTTGGGGCATCATTATTTTTGCATACATAGACCCCTGCGCCACCAGACTGTGGGTCATAGACCGCCTTCCATGTTGAGCTGGGAACAAGCACATTCCGACCAATTCCCTGCGTACTGTCTCGGAAAGCGGGACCTGTGACAACGTATATAGCCCCATCACGTTGGGCCAGATGACGAACCGCCATTTCTACACCCGTCCATATTCCTTCATTCAAAGCAGCTGTCTGAGGAACGACATTAGACAGAGTAAAGGTTTGCTGCTGTGCTTCTTCAGAGGCTGCATCGCCAGATGGCGTCATGTGTCCACGATCATAGCCAGAACGCCTGTAATCCGATAATTCCGCACCATCCCCATCTGGCAGTCTGCTATCTGCATGGAAAATATTGGTGGTCCGTCCAATTCCTGAAGCCGCTTGAACAGACACTCTGGTAAGATATTCTGCTGACCAGAGCGGTTCATGGACCAACCCTGAGTTAAGGGAGGCATAACCATCATTACACAGTAATGTCGTGCGCGGAGTAAGCTTTGGATTGTCCAATGCCGGAAGAACACCATCTGGACTGAACTGCAGGCAGGTCTGGGCTTGCGCTGCGTTCCATGCGCCAAGCAAACCGGCAATAATGACCAAATTTTTCAATGTAAGCTGTGACATAAGGCGGGACTTTTCTGGCAATTTGTATGGGATGGTATCCAGCAGTTGAAAGAAAACAACTGATCGGGTTACGACCTGACTGCCAGAATGAGACGTGCCGCCTTGCGCCTGGCCTTCAGGGCCTGACGTTGCAATGCAGCACGTGTTGCTGCGTTTAGGGCATGATCATGGAGTTCATCAGCCAACACCGCTTCTTCCTGGAGATAGCCGCGCGCCGGTCCAATGCGTTGCACAACGGATGACCGATGAAAAACTGGAGATGTAAAAGTCGGGACATTTGGCAGTGTGATGGTTTCGAACATATGTTTTAGTCCTCTTGCCTGTCGCCGCAGGCGTCAGATTGATGTGCCAGCACACAGTGTAAGCAAACTGGTTGTGAATACGCTCCAGCGCCACAAGGGGGCACTGGACATTGTCAGATCAGAGAGAGCTGCTCACGGTTATCGGAGGATTTTGGGAGTAGATATCCAGTGCCAGATGACACTGGTCTCACAGAGTATTTCGCCATCAGGGCATCAAGCTGCGCCCTCTCACTCCGTTCCATTTCCTGTTTTTCCTGAAGCCTATAAGCATCCACCAACCTGGAATCCCTTACGCGGCATTGGATGATGGCTTCCACATCGCACCAGGTCCAACGCGGAGATCCAGGGCACGAGGCGTTGACAATCTGCTCAAGAAATCGAATGCGGCCCTCAGTGGTTTCAAAATGAAGTGAGCCAAAGCACTGCTGATTAAAATGCGCGATAAACCCCCACATATTCGATACCTGGCTGTAAAGCCGATGGGACCAGGCATGTGCGGGCATTCCTTTTGCAATAAAACAGAGGATGGCATTTCCCAGTTTGGCTTTGTCTTCAACGCTGGCCCATTCGGTCGCTGTTAGATCAGTGGTTTGAATGGGGGGAAGGCGCAGTTTCGGAAAGCTGATCCCTTCATTCATGCGGCCTCCTTTTCCGGGTTGCCCCGATAATGGCGATGAAAGCGTACGATGTTCGGCAGAGCTGGATATTCTGTTCCTCCCTGTTCTGCATCGTAATGAAGGAGCAGTGCGACAGAGACATCCCTCTCAAACCCATCAGCCAGACGGCGAATGACGGCCGTGTCAGACCGGCCGGAAATATACCGATCAACCCAATGGCCAGTCCGCTGGTCACGGAAAGCCGCGGCGTGTACACCATTGCGGAATGCAACAACCATCCATTTCAGGGGTGCTTTGGACTTCAAGCCGCGATGAACGGTCGCAGGCATACGGTAAATGGAACCAATGCTGATCGGGCCAACGCGCAGCGGGTTGGAAGAGGGCGCAAACCAGCGGCCTGCATAATATTGTCTGAGCATAGCTTCTCCTATCGCCCGGCCATGACGAAATGTTGCACCATCTGAACCGGGTGATCCTCAGCAATTCCCGCGAGGATAGTTGGAGCGCACACAATCATCACCAACGTGCCAGCAAGTCCCAGTGCTCCCACGATAAATCCGGCACATTCCAGATAGTTTTTTGCCGTGGGGGACAGGTTCACATTCTGTCCAAGTGTTTTTGGAAGGCGGCGCAGGCGGTAGCGCAGTTTCTTGCCCGGGCTCTCATCAAGAAGGACAGACAAAACAAGCGCCTCAGGGCTGATTTGCATGAGCGTTTTCTCACCTACAGCGACAAGGTGCTTGCTCGTAACTTTCTGGTACATTTTCCCCCGAGGGCTGTGCGCCATACGGAAGTAAGTATTGATACCCAATATCCGGAATGAAACTGGTTTCCGCAGGGTGGTTTCAGATTGTGAGTTCGTGTTGGCTGGAATGTTATCGGACATGACCACTTCTCCTCAGGTCTTTATTTATTTTCTGACCTGATCCGAGCCTCATGGGGCGATGGGCCTGACAAGGGCGGCGCGTGCGCCGGGAGCTTGCGACGAACCCTTGTCAGGCCCATCGCCCCATGAGAGCGATCCTTTATTTTTTGATTTATTTTTTTATTTTTTATTTCCGTCCAAATCTGCACGCTGATGACTACCGTGCAGATTTGGACATTTCACCGACACTGCAAATCAGTGCGCAGGCACCAGTTCAAATGGTGTCAGAATGGTCGCTCCAGTCCAGGCACAATGGTGCAACACCATGGGCACACCGTCGACCACACTGTAATATTTATGATCCTTTTTCCTCTGAAGTTCATCTGCGGTAAACTTCGGGATGGCTCTTCGCATGTCAAAATCAGATAATGCTGTGAGGCGATCTGGATAAGGGCCATGCCAACTGGTAGATAAAGGGGCATCGTCTTGGGTGCGAATAAAGATACCTTTATCAGCACATTTAATTTCAATACGTATGCCATCATGCAAAATCAGTTCAGAGTTATTTATATCTTTCACAACTCAATGCTTTCGGAAAACTCCCGCATCCGCGGGAGATCGGTTATACGCGCAGGAATAGGCCTCTTTAGCCACATTCTGCATTGGGCAGGGATCGTTCGGGGATAAAGTCACAAGCAGTGCTGCAAGCACTCTGTGCTGCTTCGATGTGTAAGCTGCACACAGTGCAGCCTGATCGGGATAGTGAAAACTGCTCTGGAACCCGGGACTAAGGGCCATAAAGGCTGATATAGTCAACTGATCCGAAGACTTCGGTCCACGGCGTAGAGACGTAGCGGTGACAATCTGATTGCAGGTCGTAATCTTTGTTAATGAACCGTGAGGTCCACTCTTTTACCTCGAAAGTCTCCGGCCCCTTCTCCCATTTAACAATCAGGGAGCCCCAGTGTGCCTTTCGGACACTGAATTTTGTTGCCGGGAACTGCTTCTTAAGGAGTTTCCGGATATTTTTAGCGGCAAGAATTCCGCTACTTTCAGTCCCCTGCTCCAGATCCGCATACTCTGAACTGGTTTTCAGCGCTTTAACTTCTTGTGCGAAGATGCGCGCTTTTTCCTGTGCCTGTTTTTCAGCTTCCAGCCTGATCTGTTCAGCATGATCCAGTAATTGCTTTATGTGATCAGCGTCCGCAAACCCCGCATCCGGATCAAAGATTGACCACTGGACGCCATGCAGAATGCATTCAGGAAGGCGTCTGGAAATGTGGCCAGACTCAAAAACAATATCAAACTCAGCCCGGCCTCCACTGGACACCACACCATGGCTCAAGGCACGAACAGTTTCAGGGCGTTGTTCACCATGGATATTAAACACATAACCGCGTCCACGATTGTAGAGGCAGGTTGAAACCATGGTTCCAATTGAAACATGCGGGTGGTTCACTGGCAGGGACATCTGATCATTCCTTTATTTTGATGATGTCCTTCGCGCGTTCATACATGCGGGGCCGGGTCAAAAGCGGTGGCTTGCCACCGGCGCTTGCGCTCCCTTTTGACCCGGCCCCGCATGTATGACAGCCAACTATTTATCCGTTGTTGATTTCCGGTTTTTCCATTGTCGTTTCACCAGTTTCAATGAATTTCTCGGTTTTGTCAGGAAGTATCGCGATCAAATCAAAATCATTAGGATCGACGTCGCAATCTGGTTCTGTATTACCAGACTGGATCGCATCCCGAACATTCGCTACAAAATTACGGAATGTATCTCGCGCCTCATCAACGCTCTCAAATTGAAGTGCGATCTCATTTCCTGCATCATCTGTTTCTTGCCAGTTATTAAACCCGAGTTCGCGGCATTCAAATACTGTTCCAACAGGATATTGTGGTATCATTGGCTTACACCCCGCTATGAGCAGATGTCGACGATGGTGCGAAGATATGCTTGGTCGTCACATTCAACCAGAATTTACCATTCACCGTTGCTTCAAGTGATTTACGAACGCATTCTGCGCTCAGGAATTCCGCACCATCGTCAGCGCCAAAAGATGCCTGCTTCATGTCGTACCAACCTTCGGGGTTGATCTGAGTATCTATTTCTTCAGCATACGCAACGAGATGATCGGTGCCCTTTTGCCCGGCAAGGCCCGGAGTGCCGTTTGACATGAGGTAGACACCGAGATCGCCTACCAGCATCAAACCAGGCGGTATCTTCGTAAGGTCCAGATCTTCACTGGTGGGATATTTGGCCGTCACGCCTTCACGGTGAAAGGATTTGTCACACAACTGCGCAAAAGTTGGAGTGTGTTCTGTAGCCGCTTCTGCATGGGCAAGAAGGCGGGTGACCAGCGCATGGTCAAAATGCAATTTCATTGGGTGGTCCTTTTTTTATGTCCTGACATCAGGGCATAAAAAAAGGGCAGAGCAATTGACTGCCCCACCCTATTAAGACGTTCCGCTATGCCGCCAATGCCGTAATTGGCCCATGTGATGACGGCCTCCCAAATGTGGTTGCGGGTTGTGTTTTACTGTTTTTTTGTGAATGGCACACGCTCTGGCCCGGCTCCGCTCAATATTCTGATGTGAGCATGACGACCTTGCCGGGATCGCTATCGGCCACAACGTAAAGCCTCAGTTCTGGCATAGGGAAATCCGTATAATCCACTCTCTGGCGATACAGGATGTTGGCCTTGCGCTCACCGTTCCCATCCGTGCAGACAACCTCGGCGCAGTGTTTGGTAAGATCCACCCTAAGCGTCCAGCACTCGAACTCAGCACGTCTGACGGCTGGAACCAGTCGCGCGCTCGCCAGAATGTCCAGCAACCACGCTGCGCCATTTTTGGCCAGATATGCGGCCCCATCCGTCAGGATCAGACCCATCGTGTAGCGGTAATACCGGGTCGTGCCGATAAACTGCGCGAGCGTCTCGGCCGAGATTGTCTCAGGGCGAGTGTGAGTCAATGATGCAGACATGTCGTTGTCCTTTTATGATTTTTGACACTCTGCTGTCTGCCGGAACGGTGGCCGTGCGCTCAAACGCGGCGCGTAGCGCCGGGAGCGAAGCCCCACCGTTTGAACGCACGGTCCCGTTCTGGCAGGCGCACTTTGCTGTTCACAGTGAGTTTTAGGTGTAGGTATATTGGTCAGCCCATTTGTGTGCATTTCTGCATAGCAGCCGTCTGACACGCGCTACGCCAGCCAATTAAGCAGCAATGGGCAGCGCACCTGTTGGGGAAATGGACTGTCCAGATACCGCGTGCGGCGAAACCCGCACCATCCATCGGGCTGGTGAAATCGCCCGCGCCCAGTCCGCGAAACTCGGGATGTGGCCGAGATCGTCCAGAACATGCTGTTCGCCGATAAGGCGCACCGGAACGGTGCGCCCGGCCGAATTTATAAGGGTGACACCAAAAACCTGTTCGGCCATGAAAATACCTTCGGCATGATGGCGCAGCGCTCTGTGGCGCATGTCAGCCAGAATGGCTTTCGAACCATCAAACCAGTCATGGATTGCCTGATAATCCTCGGGAACACCGCCCCATTTTTTTGCTGTAATGGATGCGTGGAAATAACTATGCGCCATATCCGCCTGCCTGCCTCAATAAGTGTGCATGAAGTCTTCATGGGAAATATAATTTTCAGTATGAGACACCGTGATCGTATCCGCGACCGGATCGAAGGTGACATCACCGGAACCGCCTTCATTATTTTCCCAACCACAATGCTCCACAGCCACATACTGCATGGCAAGCGTTTCCAGCACTTCGCTTAACGGTGCGGTATGGCTGGCAGCCTCTGACGACAACCAGTCAACGAGTTTTGTCTGCACGGGCACTGACAGGCTTTCCTGTCCCTGCCCACCTTCAACCTGGCAATCTTCCACGCCCCCTGAATCACCATAACCATCGTAGCGGATAACGACTTTCGTGATGCCACACGCTTTCAGGGCGGTCATGACGGTCGCTCTGTCTTCAGTCTGGCTTTCGCGTTTGAGGCGATTGTAGCGATCCATCTGTGCAAGTATCGTCTGTGTATCGCTCATGATTTTCGTTCCTTGTTCTATTTTTCTCTTGGCAGGCGAGCAACTAAGCATCCCTGCATTGGCTTAGGCAGCAAATCGACGACTGATCGGAGCACCAGTCAGGACGGCGCGCGCGGTGGGAGCCTGTGTAAGCGACAGAGGCAACGGCTTGTCGTGGCGACCATCCCAACTCAGCCCTTCACAGGGGAGCAGTACCCCTGCCCTGCGCGCATCCTGATCACGCTGGAAGCACACGCGCTCATTCCCGCCTTCTGGACGACAGCAGGGCTGGCCAGCAGGCGCCCCGCAGCCGCGACACGCCATCTGGTAGGCCGGGTCACCATCGGCCCATTCGTGATGGCAGCGCCGGCACGTTACGGAAGCGTCCACACAGGCCCAGCGTGATGGAACTGGCTTTTTAGGCGCAGGTGGCAGGAAGGTAATCGGACGCATGGCATTCTCCTTTTCTGAATACCAGCTACCTGCCGGGACGGCGGCCACGCGCTCAAACGCGGCGCGCAGCGCCGGGAGCGAAGCCCCACCGTTTGAACGCGTGGCCCCGTTCTGGCAGGCACGCTTTTCGTTTGTTTGTTGGGTTTGATCTTGAACCGACCGCCGTCAGGCGGCGATCCGCACCACCTCAAGGTGGCTATTCAGATGGGCGTTGATCGCTGCCCGTGCATCAGAAGCAGAATCATCCGGCGCAAGAACCTCCCCTGCCTGTTCAAGTAGGGCAGCCTTCAGCGCAACCGTTTCATCGTCCTGACCTTCAGGCTCAGGAGCGGCATCTGTGTCGGGGTTTTCCAACGCAACCCTCTCGGCCTCGTCCGGCTCTTCCGGATCAGGGCCATTCAGTTCTTCCTCAACGGTGATCAGGTGATCAAATTCACCAGTCTCATCATCACCATCGTGGGAAGCTCCGAGAGAGGCTATCTTTTCGGCGGTGCGCTCCATGGCGGCCAGTTCCGCTTTCCATATCTCCGTGGCAGGCCCGAACCCGGCCTGCTTGGGCACCCAGCGGCCATCAGCCCCCACATGCGCCATGATGGCGGTACGCATCTCCTTGCCGGTGTTACGGGGCAGAAGGCTCAGCGCCTTACCCGCCTCCATGATGCCGGGCTTGCTGAAGCATTTGAGGAAGTCCTCAAAGGCCATGTTGGGCATCTGCGCATCGGCGTCGAACAGCAGCCCCATGAGTTGGGCCGTTACACCGCTGCCGCTATGCTGGCTGATCGTGCAGTTTGCAACGTTCTTGAGCACCGCAACGGCTTCCAGCCGCAGCAATACCGGATCACGGATCAGCACGCCTTCGGGGAAGAGGGTGGCCAGTGCGGTCTCCCGTCGGCTCATCTGGCCATAAGGCTCACGCTCGGGGGTATGCACGGTGACATTCTTGGCGCCAAGGGCCAGCAGCAAGGCCGCAACCAGATCCCACGGGTCAACATCCTCAACAACCTTGTCGAGCGCTGCGTGCAAGGCCTGTGTGCGGATCAGGCCGAGCATGGTTTGACCTGTGCTAGAAATTGCCGGCCGCTCTTTAGGCGCAGCAACGCTTGCGGGGGCGATGCTGCCCGGTGATGTGGTAACTTCCTGTTCTTCCTCATCCTTCGGTCGCAACGGGATTTCGTCAATCTTCAGGGTGTTGGGGTTGAGGAAGTACCCCATCACATCAGTCTCCTCAGCCTCCATCCAGTGCGGTAGACGGAGATAGCCCTCTGGGGTGGCCGCCCGTTCATACTCGCCCATTTCCAGCTTGACCCCGCCCTCGGGCAGACAATCAGCCAGCCACTGTTCCTGTGCTGCGGCATAAGCCGAACCATCCTCGGTAAAGCGGTTATCCTTCCCACCCTCGGCAAACAGGTCTTCGGTCCAGACCACGCCACAGGCTTTGGCCATGGCCTCATCAAAGCGGGCATCCACCGCCATATAGCGCGTCTGTTTCAGGAACCGGGCAAGCTCGCGCCAGGGCACGATGTCCTCGGGATCTTCAGCATTCAGACGATACTCTGCCGGGTCAGCATCGTCCTCGACCATATCCTCAAACATTTCGGCCCATGCCGCGCGCTGCTCTTCCACCGGAGCTGCGGCGATCACCTTCAGGTCGTTGAAGTCCGGGCCACGGCCCATGTCGATCGCGTGCAGGATCGGATCATGCAGACCCGCCAGAAGCGACAGGCGTTTCAGATAGGCTGGTGTGACCATCAGCGCGCGGGCAATCTGTGCGTCTGTATGCGATTTATCGCGACGGGCCTTATCGACAAAGCGCCATTGTTCGCTCTGCGTCATCGCCTCGCGGATGATGTTTTCGGAGCCAGCCGCAAGACCATCCAGTTTTTCGTCTGCGGATGTCACGATAACGTGCATTTCACGCATTTTCGCAAGGACGCAGGCACGGCGGCGACGATGGCCCGCCACAATCATCAACTGGCCGTCAGGCAGTTCGCGCACCAGTGGTGCCTGCAGAAGACCCACCACCTTGATGTTATGGGCAAGGCGTCTGTCTGCGGCGACATTAGGGGCCGATGTGCGAGGGTTTTCGGGATTGTCGAGAAGGGTTTTCGGATCGACGACGCGCAGTTCCATGGAGAGGCTCCTGATCATGGGGAAAACTGGCAGGCGATTGCGTCAGAGCTGATCTGCTCTTTTTTCAATCTCCTGATGTTTTCCGCGCGGTCGCAGCTTGGGCGGGCGGGCAAGGCCGCGCCGTCAGGCGCGCAACGCCTGGCGCTTGCGCGCCCGCCCAAGCTGTGGCAGACGTTCTTGCATTTTTATTTCTCGGTTATGTTTTGTTTAAGCCTCTTGTGGGTTGTTAGATCAAGTTTTTCAAATTCTTAAAAAGGATGTCGCCTTTCGCGCACTTTCTGTAAAATCGGCTGCGGCAAAGTCAAAACTGATATAAGCTTCAGAGATTAGATCTTTCTTCATAAAAGAAGGCTTTCAGTGCTTATGTTCCGTTTTTCCTACACCAGCAAACATGGTAATTTTTCTTTTTTCTACAGCAAAAATATAATTTTCAAGATTGGGTTGATGTTTATTGGCGGGGGGTTTGCATTATTAAATACACCGCTGTGGATGTTTTTTGTTGCTTTCGCAGCTAGCAAGGCTGGTCTAAATATAGATGTATCAACCAACTACTATCTTTCAGTTATACTGATTACTATTGGAATTATGTTAATAGCCTTTAAGTTTTTGTATCTGAATAAACGGAATAGGTTTATAGAAAACGACAAAAAAATGATCGATCGGTCACCTGTGGAATTTAAAAAAATACTGGCTTATTTTGAGCAACTTCAAAAAGATCATTCTTATTATTCCAGTATGGATGATACATTTGTTCAGGCATACAACCAATTTCACAACACTAACCAATCCCTCCAAGATAAGAAGTCGAATTCCCTATTCCGCGCATTTTATAATGACGCAATAGAGTTACATTTTTTCGTTCAGAGGTATTTTTTCCCGTTTCCAGAAAGTTTACACTACTCCTCTGACTGCAAATATTGCTTGCTTCCAGATCATAACATAGATCGGGCCATGCTTTTCCATGATATCGATAAAAGTAGAGAATATGAAAAAAGAGCAAATGAACTTAAATCTCTGGTTCAAAAGACAGAAACATCTTACAACTCTTTTATCAATCGTCTTAGAATCTTAGGTTATATTCTCTAGTCACAGGAATAATATTATTTATGGACGGAGTGACTACGAAGCGTGAACAGTATTTCGATGAAACCACTTATTCCTTAATCAGCTTTCACCATCGTGGACGCGCCTTGTAACGTAGAGTTTTGTCTCAGCCTTCGGCAGACAGCTTTATTGAACAGCATATGCCAAAGTCACGCCCTTTCATCAAAAAAATGGCCTATCCCGGCCCCGCACTTTCCCCAAACGCTCCAGCGGGCAACACCCAGCGTGTAGTGACAACCGGCCCGTGCCACTGGTGTTCCAGTGCACGGGCGACCAGATCCGGCCTTGCCAGTGCCGCCGCATAAACCCGCCCCCTGTCTGCAAACTGATGAAGCCCGCACTCGCGCTTCATGGTGCAACCAAACGTCTGCTCCAGCACAGCCAGTGCGTCAAAACGCTCGGGCATGATGTGCCGCAAAGTTGCGGCCTGATCCACACTCATGAACACGCATAGCGCACAGGAGAGCCGCCCGAAACCAAGCTGGTAAGGAAGGGCCGGGATGATGCCATACCTTTGCAGGATGGCCCAGATTTGTGCTTCGCTCCATGTATGGACCGGCCTGTAGTGATCAACATGCCTGCACCTGCGCCGACTGTCGCGTGTGTCCGTGCGATGCGGGCCAAACACCGCGTAACGGGCTCGGTTCGGACTTTCCTCGGCGCGCTCCCCGGTCACGAACAGCGTGCGGCTTCCCAAAAACCGATCCTGTGCCCGCAAGGCCATGTCGGCCACATCGATCTTGGCGGTCGCACTGCAATAGCGCGTGCTGAGGCTGGCACTCACCTGCGGGAACCGCAGGCGAGTACCGACAGGGCCGGCACCGCCTCGGCGCACCAGCCCTGCGGGGGTCTCACACAGCACGGGGGCTGTCGGCAGACCATTGCGCAGGATCTCGCCTTTCAGGCCACCATCGCGCCATGACAGGTAACAGGGTATTTCAAAGTGGTTGGCCAAGGCGTGGACATAGGACGTGGTGGAAGGCCAGTCCATGAAGGAAGGCCCCTGCCCATCCACATCATGATGCCACAGCTCCATGCGTTCCACCGGCGCACCGCAGTCCAAAAGATGCAGCAAGGTAGCGATACTGTCCTTGCCACCGCTACAGGCGACAATAATCCGGTCATAGCTGATGAACTCGTTCCGCTCCATTCCCCGGCTCCTTTGAGGGCGTGTCATCCATACCTGTTCCCATTGTGCCGCCCGAAGTTGTTAAGCCGGACGGCAGTGTGGATCAGGCTGCGTCCCTGAGAGCGTTGGGGCCATCGTCCTCCTCTGTAATGGGGGGAATATCATCGTTGGCCGGAGCCTCCTCCTCACCTTCCCTGCTGGTAGCGGCAAGATCGGCTTCCAATTCAGCCAGTGCATTCCGCTTCTCATCGAGCAGCGCCTGATCACGGAACGGCACACCCAGCCGGGCCTGATAGGCGGGCAGCCGTCGTGCGGCCTCATCACGGGTTTTCTGGGTGTCGGCCAGTTCCCCATCAAGACGCAGCACGAGGTTTTCGATGCGCGCGATCAGTCCCAGAGGTTTCGTGTCCTGATCCACGGTAATGTCCACCGTTCCATGCGCGAACGCCACGGACAGCCCCGCGTCAGTCACCACCCTGTCCTCAATGAAGCGTTGCCGGTTGATGGCATCCAGCGTCACGGCAAACCCACCAATCCGCCCCAGCATCCACCGACCTTCCTGCGCGTTCCTGACCGCCAGACGGAGCTGGGCCAGCAGGAACGCCCCCGCCTTCTCACGCTCGGTGATCACACCGCGTTCGGTCTCAAAACTGAAAGCCTCACCACGCGTGGCGACACGGGCCGCCAGATCAGCCTCGATCAGCGGGATCCGTGCCTGCGCCCATGCGATCTCGCGCTCAGCCTGCTGGACAGCACGACGCACAGCGAACTGGTCATCGTAATGGGCCGCATAGAGGCGTTCGAGCCGTGCGAGTTCAGCCTCCAGACCGGCTTTCTGCATGAGCCGCATATCACCAGAGGCCAGCGCCTTGGCCATGGCGAACTGGTTGCCATCGCTATCCAGATCTTCCACACGCCGGATGGACCGATCACCAGACATGGCCATGGCGATGAAGCGCAGCTTGCGTTCAAGCAGCTGCCAGTTGGTAGCATCCACAGACCCTTCCTGCGCATAGGCGTAAATCCGTATTTCGGGATTCTGGTTACCCTGTCGCTCGATGCGCCCTTCGCGCTGGATGATGTCGGAGACCAGCCACGGCACATCCAGATGGTGTAGAGCCAGAAGCCGCTGCTGGGCATTGACCCCCGTGCCCATGGTCTGGGTGCTGCCAATCAGGATACGCTTACGGCCTGCATTGAGGTCGCCGAACAGACGCTGCTTGGCTTCGGCCTTCTTGTAGTCCTGCATGAAGGCGATCTGCTCGCGCGGCACCCCCATGCGCACCAGCTCGTCACGCATCCACAGATAGGCGGAGAAGCCCCGCTTGCCTTGTGCTCCCACGGTGCCCAAATCCGAGAAAATCATCTGCACCGCACCGGGCTGGGCGTAGGGCTGGCCAGTCTCGGGATTGGTGTACCGGTTCTGGGCACTCTCTTCCCAGATGGAGAAGACGTTGCGGATCATCAGATCGAGCTTGCTGTCCTCCCCCTCCCCTGCCCGGCCCCAGCCGACAAAGCGCAGATCAAGAGCCGCATGACGGGCGTCCCCCATGACGGAAAGCAGGATGTCATCCCCTTTCTGGGGTTTGCCCTTGCGACGTTCGATCGCGGTGATCCGCTCGGCCAGCGTCTTCTGATAGGCACGGAAGCGGGCATGAACTGGTGCCACCACAATCTGGCGGTGCCCACCGCGCACGGCTGGCAAATTGACATAGCGACGCAGATCGTCCTGCTGGACCACATCGGCGAAGTCACGATAGAGCGCCATGAGGTCAGCGACATTGACGAACTCGGTAAAGCGCGTGACGGGCTTGTAGAGGCCACTGGGTTGCAATTCGAGTTCGGTCCGGGTCTCTCCGAAATTGGCGGCCCATGCGTCAAACTCATGCAGCCCACGACTACGCAGGGCATCAAGAGCCATGTAGCGCTGGACCGAATACAGCTCGCCCAGTGTGTTGGTGATCGGGCTGCCTGATGCCAGCACCAGCGCGCGACCGGGATTGATCTGCTCCAGATACCGGGCCTTGACGAACAGATCCCACGCGCGTTGCGAGCCTTCTGGGGCCACCCCCTTGAGATCGCCCTGATTGGTGGCAAAGCTCAGTTTGCGGAACTGCTGGGCCTCGTCCACGAGGATCTGATCAATCCCCAGTTCCCCCAGATGCAGCATGTCATCCTTGTGGGTCGCCAGCCCTTCGAGCTTCGCCTCCATGGTTTCCTTCATGTGCTCGATGCGCTTGCGCGACAGCCGGTCGTCTTTATTCATTTCGCAGAGCAGCGTGTCATAGGCCTCGATCTGCTCGTCGATCATCCCGCGCTCAAAGGCGGCCTCCACCGCGATGAATTTGAAGGCGTCATGGGTGATGATGATTGCATCCCAGTTCCCAGTGGCTGCGCGGGCCAGAAACCGCTGACGTTTGGCTTTTGCAAAATTCGTCTCATCCGCGACAAGGATTTTGGCTGTCGGGTAGAGCATCAGGAATTCACGGGCCATCTGGGCCAGACAATGCCCTGGCACGACGATCATCGCCTTGCTGATCAGCCCCAGCCGCTTCTGCTCCATGACGGCGGCGCACATGGAGAAGGTTTTGCCCGCCCCCACGGCATGGGCGATGTAGGTGCTGCCCGCGGCAATGATCCGCCAGATCACCCGCTTCTGGTGTTCGCGCAGGGTGATGACCGTGCTTGCACCGGGCAGCCGGAGATGATCACCGTTGAATGTACGCGGCACGAGATTGTTGTAGGTGTCGTTATACAGCCGCACCAGCCGGTCAGCCCGCTCGGCATCCTGCCAGACCCAGTTCTGGAACGCCTGTCGGATGGCTGCGAGCTTCTCCTTCGCCGCTTCGGTTTCCTGCGTGTTCAGCACCCGGCTGTCGTTGCCGTTTGAATCCCTGATCGTGTCCCAGATTTTTGGAGAAGCCTGTGTGAGTGCGTCCTCCAGTAGCTCCCCGGCATGACGGCGTTCCGTGCCCCAGACCGAGGTCGCTTCGGCGCGCCCCAGAAAAGCACGTTTCTCGACGCTCCAGCAGGCCACCTCGGCGGTATGGTGGATGACAGCCTCAACCCCCAGCACCTCGCGGGTGAAGGCCATGATGTCGCTCACTGGCAGCCAGGGCGCACCCAGACGGGCGGTAATGTCGGATGGCCTCAGATCCTCGGGCTGGGCCCGTTCCAGAGCTGCCGCCGTGCGGGCAAAACGCGGGTCGCGCTGGGCTGCGTCACGGGCTGCCGCAAGCTTGGTGCGCACGGTTCCTGAAAGCAGTTCGTCTACTGCCACCCACACATCGCGCCCCGGGCACGAAGCCTCGGGATCGAGATAGACGGCCTCGCCCAGTGCGTTCAGGGCTGCCTCTACGGTGCAACCCGTCAGCTCGGCGATCAGAGGCAGATCAACACGACCCGCGTCATGCAGGCAGACCGCCAGCGCGTCATGAGCGGAGTGGATTTCGGGCTCGACCGGCGCATGGATGACGCGCTCGGTAAACAGCGGCCCCGGCCGGGCTGTCTGTGTCGCCTCGTCATACTCTTCAATGGAGGAGACCAGCCAGACATCGGGATCATCATAGAACGGCTGGAGGTTGGGCCTGCGGCGGCTTTCGGTTTCCTCACCAGTGGTGGCGTTAACCCGGACCGTGGTGTTGGTGAGATTGATCGGCCCGAACTGGCGGGTAAAACTCAGCCACGCCTGCCGCAGCCGATGCTGGTGCCGCCCAAAGGGCTGATTGTCCATCTGGGCGCGCAGCACAGCCTTTGCCGCGTCCCGCACCGGGATCAGCGCTTCAATAATGCGCGCATGTTTCTGGAACAGACCTTCTTTTTGGTCACCCTTGCGGATGGGCACTTCCTGGCCGGCACCACCAATGATCTGATGCAGGATACGGTTGTGCAGATAGTAGCTGCCTTCCTTCAGGTCAGCGCCTGATGCCGCGGTGCCCACGCGCAGGCCATCCAGTTCTGGCCGCGTAATGCGCTGTTCAACAGGTGGAAGAAACCGGCTCTCGGGGGCAATACGGGCCAAAGCTTCCGGCAGAGCAGCGTGAAGGTCCACGCCCGATACCGGCAGGCAGCAGTAATCAAGTCCGAACTGGCTGCTGGCCCAGCCATGCCGCCCCAGAACCTGAGCGGGGTTGTCGAGGAAATAGCGGTTGATGCTCAGCGGACCACGGCCTTCATCGCTGTCTGGCACGGTCCCGGTTTCCAGCCAGCCCTGATCACCGGGCAGATCGCCGATCATGCGCTTGCGGAACACCAGCAGATCAAGCACGACTTCGGTACCGGCATCCGCACTCATTGCCCCTGCGGGCAGACGCACGGCCCCCAGCAGGTCAGTGTCTTCGGCGATATGCTGACGGGCCTTCTGGTCAGCCTTGTCCAGTGTATGGCGGGACGTGACAAATGCCGCGAAGCCGCCTGGGCGCAGGGCAGCGATTGAACGGGCGATAAACCAGTCGTGGAGACTGAACCCCCGCAGCTCACGGTGATCCGCTGCATTGACCTGGCGGTTGGAGAAGGGGGGATTGCCGATCGCCAGGTCATAGGTGGTCGCCAGAACGGCCTTTGTGAAGTCTTCGCGCCTGATCCACTGTTTAGGGAAGAGCTTGCGGGCAATCCGTGCGGCAATGCTGTCCATCTCAATACCCGTGAAGGCGATCTGACCTTCGAGACGCTCGGGCCTGAGGGCAATGAACTGGCCAACACCACAGCCGGGTTCCAGGACTGACCCACCCTGAAAGCCACGCTTCATGAGCATGTCCCAGATGGCGGTGACGATATATTCCGGCGTGTAATGGGCATACTGGGTGGAGCGGGCGAGGGCGGCATGATCCGTCTCGCTGCAGGCAGCCTCCAGAGCCTTGCCGAGACTTTCCCACCCTGTGCGGTAAGGTTCTCCCGCACGGGGGAAAAGGGCGTTGGCCAGTTCACCCGCCCCAAAGCCAATGAAACGGCTCAGCACAGCCTGCTCGTCGGGGGTTGCATTACGGTCTTCGGTTTCAAGCGTTCCCAGCAGCTTGATTGCCGCAATATTGTCCCGCGCACGGTCTTTCCAGCTGGTGGCAAGGTCACGGGTGCCCATCAGGCGGAAATCGGTCTGGGGGATGACCAGTGGGGTTTCTGCGACGGGGGAGGGGAGGGGGCTGTCTTCGCCTTCAAGCTCACCCCAGAACAGGTCTGCAGCACCACTGAGGGAAGAGGAAGAGAACAGGCTGAGCTGATCATCGAACAGGGACATGGAAGGCTCCGGACAAACGCCGAACGCCGCCTGCGTCTGGGACGAGGCGGCGTTCGGGGAGGATGGACAACGGCAGGGAAGGGAACTGATCGCTGTGTTGCGTCAGATTTTCTTCTGCATGCTGTCTCCGGAACCGGGCATGGGTGGCGCGGGCAAAGGCGGCGCCTGCGCCGGGATCGGGCTGGCTTCAGACAGACCGACCCACCCTTTGCGCGCGACGCTCAGGGCTGGTCGGGGTTTTATTTTTTATCTTTAGTGTTCTGACGTCAGAACACCCACCAGACCGTCAACCTTTGTTATTATGGGTTGACGTTTTTATGTTGACCTATTTGATTTGATAGTGTTAGCGATATGCATCATCACCGATGCGAGAATACCTCAATGACAAAGAGTGAGTGGCTACGGGAGTCCCGAGAGCATCTCGGATTATCACAGACAGATTTACGTAATTTGTTAAATACGGCGTTGAATCGCTCATATGACAAGTCACGAATTAGCCGTTGGGAAAATTCTAAAGAGAATATTCCGGCCGAAGTGATTAAGCAGATTGAGTCATTGATGGCGACACGAAAAAAAAGAGCTAAGGTAATAGCTCTTGCCAATCAAAAAGGTGGTGTAGGCAAGACTACAAGTTCTCTTAACATCGCAGCAGCTTTAAGACGCGTGGGGCGACGCGTCCTGTTGATTGATTTAGATCCTCAAGCATCCGCTTCGGATTGGCTACTTGGGCCTAAAGGGTTAGATTATTTTCGAGAAGGTAGGTCAATATACCATAATCTTCTCAATGATAGGCCTATTGAAGAGTGCATTATCAAAACAGAAGAAGAAGAAAATCTTCAGCTCGCAGGTTTTGATCTAATTTCTAGTCACATTAACCTGGCAGAAGCCGATAGTCGTCGCGAGCCCGGCTTTGAGCATGCATTAGCTGAGAATTTAGACAGGGTGGCTAATGATTATGAATTTATAATCATTGATGCCCCTCCCAATTTGGGGCTCATGACCTATATGGCCCTTGTCGCAGCAGACGTGGTGATTGTGCCGGTTCAAACTGAGCCGCCTGACGCAATGGGTGTCGCATTGCTATTATCAACAGTGCAGAAAATACAGAGGCGACTGAATCCGCAGCTTCGAGTTGGTGGCATTTTACCTACCAGATACAACGGCAGACAATCTGTCGACCGCGAGGTTTTGCATCATTTGATCCAAAGCACCGCAGGTACAGCAATTGTGCTGGAACCAATTCCAGAAAGTGCTGTGTATGGCAATGCAGCGTGGAGTGGAGTGATCGCTGTTGATGCCTCTCCAAAGGCAAAAGCCGTCGGTCCATATGTTCGCCTATGCTCTGCGCTTGCAAACGAAACTCCTTTACCTATGGCGCTGCTGAATTTGGATGATGACGTTCAGGATGATGAAGATACTGAAAAAACGGAAGGTAGGAGGAGCCGGGTATGAATAATAAAATGACTAAACGTAGGCCTCCATCGCCACTAATGAGCTCCATGGGCGCTCGTGTTCAGGATATATCTACAGCCTTTGTTTCTTCCTCATCTGACGTCAAACACAGCTTTGAAGTTAATGTGGATGATTTAGAAATTGACCCTAAGCAATCAAGAAAAATCTTTAATGACGAAGCCTTGCTAGAATTAGCGGAGAGCTTAAAGATTTATGGCCAGCTCACTCCTATTTTGGTCAGAAAAAAAGAGGGAGTCCGTGGCAAATGGGTGCTTGTCGCAGGAGAGCGACGGCTGAGGGCAGCCAAGTTAATCGATATGCCATATTTGTTGGCTATTGAGCGTGACACTGACTCAGATGTTGTTTCTCTTATTGAAAATTTACAACGTGAGGACTTGAAGCCCGTAGAAGAAGCAATAGGTTTGAAACTACTTTCTGAAAATAGAGGCTGGTCTCAACGGGAGCTTGCCAGAAATGTGGGGAAAGCCGTTTCCCATATAAATGGCATGCTTTCCGTTGCCAAACTGCCGTCTGATTTCCTTGAAAAGGTAATACACGTAGATCATGTAATCTCGCGAAACGTGTTGATTGAAATTGCTCGAGTAACGGATGCCACTATCCAGAATGAGCTTTGCAAAAGGGCATTAGCAGGTGATCTTACGATTTTGGCAATACGTGAAGCAGTCGCCAGGGGAGGGGAGAAGAAGCCTGTCGTAAAGGAGAGCAATAAACAAGAGACGTTCTCAATTAAACCAATAGAAAAAGCGATTTCGAATCTCTCTCTGCAGAATATTCCAAGTCTTTCAGAAAACGAAATAGAATCATTAGTAAAGCTTAGAATCTTAATCGACAAGATATTAGAAAATAGTTGATTTAATGCCGCGTATATTAAATTACGCGGCATTAGTTATAATCGTGAAACCACGTGTATATTCTCGATGTAACGGCAGTAGTGACGGATGAAGTGTGACCCCAGTTACCTTATCGACTTCAATTTTTACCTCTGGATACGCTGAAACGGCGGCTCTCAGCGCGTTCTTGAAGGGTGTGCGGAAATGTTTCCGTTGTTTAATGCCACCACCAAATTGGTCATACAATGCAGTCCAAGAAATTGGAGTTGGCTTCCTCAAACTTCGCATCCGATAAGCAAGTCTGACGATAATATTCCTGCTTTAGAGAAAATGTCTCCACCGCTTTTGGTTGCCCAAAAGAACATTAAACTACATGCGCTTTCCCCCCCACGCGGAGAGGGGTTGGGAGTGTCGTGTGGATCGGCAGGGTAATAATTATGAGCGTGGTCACTTAACCCCTCACCATACCAGCTTGGTGTTCTGATGTCAGAACACCAACGTGTCACTGATTTAGAGCATGTCCATTAAAAGGGTCTCCCAGTTCGAGGTAATCGCCCAGCGCTGCATACGTTACGTGTCGTGCAAGGCGCTTGAGTTTGACGGGGTGTGCTCCACCATCCATCCCGGTTGTAAGCGTCCCCCCGTTCCAGGCTGTGACCTCCAAAAGTCTTTCCATCCAGCCCGGCAGCACTGGCACGGCTCTGAATGCGGGCGATCTCAACGCTTTTGCCTCATCTGTCTCCCTTAGACTGGGAAAGGGTGACAAGCAGGCTTTTACTGACCAAGGTTACGTGGCGAATATCGATGCTGGCCAGTTCAGAGCGCCGGAATACGCCATAAAACCCCATGAGGAGTAAAGCCCTGTCCCGCATCCCAGATAACTTGCTCAGGTCTATTGCATTGAAGATCGTTGCCAGAACGTCCTGTGTCGCCGTGGCCTTGCGGCGCGGTGTAAAGCCATCCCTTGCGGCCGTGCGTCTGATCCCGGTCATGGTTTCGCCAATAGCAGCGTCAGTCGTGGGTACGGCACAACCAGCTAGACGGTGGAGATATGTGATTGCGGTCCGTCGCAACTCCAATGTCGAGGGCGCAAGACCATGACGATCAGCCTAGGCACACCATGCCCGGACACCGGAACGATAGGCTTTACGTGTGTTATCTGCCTTAGCCTGCAAAGCATAGGCTGAGGCACTATCACGCGAGGTTTCAAGTGAGCCATCGCGTTGAGGAACGGCTTTTCCTGGAGAGGCGTCAAACCATCGGATAATGGTGCCCGGCGTCTGGCCCACAGGGGAGGGGAGGGGAGGGGGGCGTGTCAGACTGTGCGATAGTGTCTCTGTGTGTTTGCCTGTAACGGGCCAGAAAATACGGAACTGAATTGCCCCGGGTTTTGTGGAGGCAAGCTCCTGTTCCACACAGGCTTCAGTCGTTCATATAATTGCAGTATAAACGCTGAAGCGTGCGTGTGATTGGCCCGATTTGGCCATTGGCAATTGAGACGCCATCAATTGTAAGAACTGGTGCGATCAAGTAGGTCGCGCTGGTCACGAAACACTCTGTTGCCGTCGCAAGTTCAGCACGTTGGATCGGACGCTCCTCAATAGAGAAACCTGCTCCCCTTGCCAGATCCAAAATACGCTCACGCGTACATCCTGCCAGCAGTCGATTGGACAAGGGCCGCGTCACAAGCGTTCCATATGCATCCACCAAAAACACATTTGAGGATGCCCCTTCCGTAATCCCCTGTTCGTCGTAGAACAACGTGTCGGATACATCATTAGCAAGGGCATCACGTTTGGCCATAACCTGTGGCATCAGCATGGTCGTCTTGATGTCGCGGTGGAGCCAGCGAATATCTTCTCGCAGTTGGACATGAATACCCTCGCGAAAGGCAGAGGTCTGTTCAAAGTCAGAAGCCTGCGCCAACATCAGAAGTGTGGATCGTCCCTCAGGACGGATCGTGAAATTACGCGGAGATACGCCGGATGTTACCTGCAGATAAACCAGCCCCGTTGTGACATCATTTTTTCCCAGCAGTTCTTTCATTATACTGTCCAGATCCGCTCTTTCGGGAGGAGGTGCTATACCGCATGCGGCAAGAGAGCGGTCCAGACGAGCGAGATGCGCTGGGGCATCAACGAATTTTCCATTTACAGCAATACAGACTTCGTAAACGCCCTCTCCAAATGTGAAACCTCGATCAAAAGGGGAAATACGCGCATCTTCAGCACGGACATATACGCCATTGAGAAAAACAATAGACATGTTCAAACCTTCCTCATCTCATAGGGAGAATGCGTTACCTTGAGGACAATTTCTAAGGGATAGCGCCCACCCGTTGGGTGAACTGAAATAACTGTCGGCCAGCCCGATGCTCCGGTCCTCCTTGTTCATCAATGCGACAAACACATTGAGACCGCCGGGAATACTCGCAGTCAGAGCGTAAGTGGCATCGTTTCCTGAGACAGCCAGCATCCCCTTGAGAAGATTTTCAACCGAGACAGCTTCGCCTGCACGGAGGAACATTGTCGTACCGTGCCATATCTTCCACACTGATGGGCTGACTGTGATGACTTGCTCCAGCCTCATTTTTCCTTGGTCAATCAGATCGAAGGTCACATAGGCTGTCATGACCTTTGTCATGGAAGCCGGAGCTATCGGGCGATCCGCATTTTTTTGCATTAAAATACGACCGACCGAAACGTCTTCAACCAAGGCCACCGGCGCGCTTGCCTGGAAGGTTTCAGCGTGACTGCGCGAGACATCGATAAGCAAGCCTAAGCTAAGGCAGAGCATGACAGCTTTTACTTTACTCAACACGATGGCTCGGCCCGCTCGTTTCCGACAATACTCAGGCCTGCCTAAAGGAGCCACGACACTGCGTCCAATGCCGCTTCAGTCTGGACTATTCTCTATTTGCATAAGGCGATCTGCTGAGACGCTTGCCAGACCTGTTCGACAACCGAACGTGTATGTTCTGCTTTGCGATACAGTCGGATTTCCAGAGGAATTTCTTTCCCCAAGGCAATCATCTCATGGGTTGCGAGGTCTTTTTCGATCAGACTTCTGGGCAACCATGCCCATCCGTGCCCTGCCAGAACCATCTTCCTGAGCCCTTCTGCCATGGCATTTTCATTCACATGCCGAACAGTATCAGGCCCGTAGGGTAGAACGGCCAGCGCTTCCTGACACTGGCATATCTGGCCGAGGAATGAGTTCGGACTATAGGTCAGCAAGGGAGATAGGGAGCTGGACTGAGGCTCCTGTAAAGGAAGACGAACAGGAACAAGAAAGTCCTGAGCAACAATACAATGAGGAAACTGGTTTGGATGAAGAAGCAGAGGAACAGCTTCATGATAAAAGGTCAGAAAAAAATCATAGGAACCGTCGACGATAGCGGCCATGCAGTTATGAAAATCATCTGGCAACAAGCGGCTACCACATTGTCCGATGGACTTTTCGATTTCAGAAAGCCATTGAGGGAAAAACGTAACCGATAACGTGTGCAACGCTGCCACGGCTATGGTTGGTACATCATTCTGCGAAGACGCCGTCAGCGATGCACGACTCTGGAGAAGATTACGAAGGGTCTCTTCTGCCATTTCCCGGAAGCGACGCCCTTCTGGCGTTAAAGTCGTAGGGAAGCAGCTGCGATCGAGTAATGGCACCCCCACCCATGTTTCCAGAGCCTGGATGCGACGACTGAAGGCCGACTGCGTTATATGACGCTCTTCCGCTGCGCGTGAAAAACTCTGCAAACGCGCTAGCGTGATGAAATCTTCAAGCCACTTGATGTCCATAGTATTCTTTTATGATGAATTCTATTTTTAACAAATGGTTCCATCGAGAAAAGCTTGAATCAGAAATAGCCGCTGTTGATTCCAAAATACAGGATATCAGGGGACTCTTGGGGGATTTAGTAGAGTAACTGGCTGACCACAAAAATACCCCGCTAGAGTCCCCATAGTGCGAACTCTAGCGGGGTATCCCGTGAATCTTAGGGGCAATGGGCGCCCTAGACGGATGTAAGATAACACCAGTTTTTGTAACTTCGGTTTTAGCTGCAGGATATACAGCTAGCGCTATTTTCAAGTTGTCTATGAACTTCGGTCTGAAATGGTCTAATCGCACGACACCAGCACCAAACTGGGCTTTCAAAGCAGACCATGTGATTGCTGTTGGTCCTTTCAATGCGTGAAGCCGATAAGCAAGCCAACAGTAAATGTCGAGCGCTTGGCTATGCCCGTTTAATGCGCGGATCGCAGCTTCTTCGATCGGAATTGGATGTTTTTGCAGTTGATCGTAAAATAGTTCGGAAAGCTTCGCTCGTTCCAGGAACTGTTGTTTCCCGTTATCTTTATGATCATCCGTAAATATCGCGGCGTCCACAATATTTTGATTGATCAACCCGCTAGAGTTCCCAGATTGGAAATGAAACGAGATTCGGCATCTGAAAATTCGCTCGGCTTGCTCTTTAACGTCTTTAATAGATTTTCCACCTTGGGGAATGCCCATTCTCTTGAGCCAGTCTCTTAGCGATTTTCCTAGTTCAATTTCTCTATTCTGGGTTTTTATGGCTTCTGTTTGTAGGTAAAGCATGATTAATCGTGCTTTACTACCGTAGGGTACGCCTACAGATACTGGATTTGCACCACGTACTGCCCGACGACCGGGTTCGACAATCATCACTGCTCTGTCTGTTTCAATTTGCCAGACAAGATCGTCAGCCAAGCGTTTATGAGGCAACCCTACATGGGCGAACCCGCTATATAGAAAGCCAATACCTGTATCTTCATAAGCCATATAGTCAGCGGCAATTTCGATGATCTTTCGATCTTCGTCAAAGGACAGAGCCCCTTGTTTACCGTGTTGTTCTATGAGCTTGTGAATGGTTCCCACTAGAGAACTCCTTTGAGCAGGATTGCTGAACATTAGCAGTAATTTTGCGCTTGAGAAGTGGGAACTTTAGCGGGATGGCGTGGTGTGAGGCGCGCTAATATTTGGAGTATTATTAAAATATTAGTTTGTCACGCCAGAGTTCTCGGGGTAACTTCAAAAAATCAGGAATATCCGGCATTTATATCCGCTAGAGTTCCCAGACAATCCCGCTAAAGTTCCCATTTTTCTCCGCTAAAGTTCCCGGGGATCCGCCAGAGTCCTCGGGATAATCTAGACATTTTTCCCTCTAAAGTTCCCACTTTAGTTTCAAAGGGGACGTCACCCATCCGAGTCTCTGTGACTGCTACTGTGTCTGAGCCGCTTTGCTGTTTAAAGCCGTGAAATCTATATAACTTTGTTCTGGGAACTCTAGCGGGTCAGTGGTTTCTACCTTGATGAATCATCAGACAGATTTATTTTTGAATTAACGGTTTAACGCATGTTCTTCAAAAGGATCACCAGCTCCAGGTAATCACCCAGCGCTGCATACGTTGCGTGTCGTGCAAGGCGCTTGAGTTTGACGGGGTGTGCTCCAGCATCCATTCCGGTTGTAAGCGCACCCCGTTTCAGGCTGTGCCCCCAAAGGTTTTTCCATCCAACCCGGCAGCACTGGCACGGCTCTGGATGATCCCGGCGATCGACCGATCTGTCAGGGGCTGCTGCCCAATTTCACGACCATTTCCGTCAGAGGCAGCTGTGCTTTCCTTACGGACGCGGCGGAAAATAGGACCAACCTGTATGCCAGACACGGCTAGTCAGGCTCCGTATGCCTTTACCGGACAATACTGATCATAGGTGTAAGGGAAGGCGATCTCCTCCCCCTTGCCTTGTCTATCACCCTTTGACTGGGGAAGGGTGACAAGCAGGCCTTTACTGACCAAGGTTACGTGGCGAATATAGATGCAGGCCAGTTCAGAACGTCTGAACGCACCATAGAATCCCATAAGGAGTAGAGCCCGATCCCGCATCCCAGATAACTTGCTCAGGTCAATCGCACTGATGATTTTTGTCAGAACATCCTGCGTTGCAGCGGCTTTGCGGCGCGGTGTAAAGCCATCCCTTGCAGCGGTGCGCCTGATCCCGGTCATGGTTTCGCCAATAGCGGCGTCAGCGGTGGGAACGGCGCAACCTGCCAGATAGTAATAACGAAAAATCGCCTCCTCGTTGCCGAGCAACGGCGTTGTTTGCGGAAAAAAGTCGGTTTTCGGGAAATTCAACCGCGTCGATGTCCGACATGAGGGCGGTGGCTGCCTATCTGCTCTCTTATCATTAAGCAGACAGGAAGCTTAGGGGGGAGCGGAAAGTCTGTTTCTGGAACATCAACACATGAAAGCAGACATTCTGTATGTTGGTGTTGGTAAATGCCTCTCTCCTATACGTCGGGGTCAATCTCTCTTCCCGCCTGCACTTCGGGGTCGTTTTCAAAGGCATGTAGAACAGCTGACCAGAATGCCCGCAGGTTAGAAAAACTGCCCCAATTCGGTGGTTCCTCAGGGGCAACGGTTGGAATTATGCCAAGGACAGCCTCACTGACGGACTCGATATCTGCATCACTGCCAGCCAATAAAGTTCTTAATTCGCTAATTGTTTGCCATTTGAATGACAAAACCCGCGTTTGTGGTTCATCCTGTATAACGTCACGTAACGTATCGCCAAAGGTATCGGCATCTTCGCCGAATGCCCCGCAGCCGAGGTCAGCCAGACGAGGAAACAGGTCGAGAATATCATTAGTGGTATAGTTTAACAGTTTGGACATAGTAAATCATTCCATTGTGTTCTTTTTTGATAATTGTCACGCGGATACGTCGAGCAGTTTTGCGCAAACGATCACTGTTTTTGATAACGACAGCTCCGTTGCTCGAGAAATATCCTTCAACCTCTGTCTTGGTTCCGGTTCTGGCCTTCGTGAGCCACTCATCAATCTTGGAGGCGTTATCCCTGAGTACTTTGTGAATAACACGTTCGGCCTCTTCCTTCGAAGTGAAGAATGAAACGGCAGGGTGTTTTTCCTTCATAAACCGCCGCTCGATATATTCATCGGTTGGATCGACATGTTTTCGTAGCACATGGCCACCCGCCTTGTGATTATGTGGGGGTGCCTCATGGTGGTTGAGATTGAACCACTTCTGTCGATGGGGGGAGAGAAGGTTCTGGTTGGTGGGTGATCTTGGAGGCTGTGGGGTGTAAGGCGAAGGCCGATGGAAGTGCTCCGTCGTGATGTCGGCATGCCGGAAGGTCAGCTTGCCTGCATCCGCCGATGCCACGCGAATGGCCCGGGTGGCTGCGAAAGACCCTGCCGCATGCAGTAGGCCGCCGGGGATCAGGGCATCTGCGACCGCACCTGCCAGACCCGCAACGGCGGGGGACGCATGCGCCCTCAGCGCTGCACTACGAACCGCACGTTCAGTCTGGGTTTGGGGTGGTGTGCCTGTATTCCACGCCCGTCGTCCGGCGTTCATCATGTCAATGCCGTGAGCGGTAAGGGCAATACCGGCCATTTTACTGAGTACCGGCTCTGGCGCGCCCAGCAGGCCAGTGGCCCCAACCATTTCCGCCGCCCCGAAGCCGATCGTGGCTAGCCCTTCGGCCCGGTTGATTGTTTGCTGGCTCGGCAGATAACGTCTGACAATGCTGACGAGTTGATGTTCGCTCATGACAAATGTCAGAGCGGGATGCTGGTTGGTATTCGGCATGGCGTGTCCTGAGAACGCAGACACATAAAAAGCCCGCTTGTGAGGGCGGGCTTTACGTGTCGCACGGGGTGATCCCCGCCGTGACTTATGACAGGGCGTTTTTTGAGAGGATCATGATTTGTGGGGGAGTCCGGATCAGTGAACATCACTATCAGAACTATATTTCTAATGTAGCAAATACTGCGCGCGGATACCAAATGGAAAATAGGGTGGCAGAACTCTAACAATGTCCGATTTTGCGAAATTTTCAGCCACCCGCGAATGTCCAACATGAGGGCGACTACCGCCTGTCTGCTCTCTTAATCATTAAACAGACAGGGGGGGGATGCGGAACGTCCGCTATAGGCATTGAGTAGTCAGAAACAGACACATCATCGATGACTGTTCTGATCTTAACGTTGAAGTCAGATTTAATGTCAAACAGCATCTTGACCTTAAAGCAGGCTCAAACGTTACAGCAGGAAGGGGGGAGCACCCTGCCACACGAAAGGGGCCAGTCATGAACCGCCGTATCCTTCACGTTGTCACCAACATCGCTCATTTCGACAGTCCCGTGCATCCTACCGGGTTGTGGTTATCGGAACTGACACATGCCTGGGATGTGTTCGCCGCTGAGGGGTATGAACAACATATTGTCAGTCCCCGGGGCGGGAAGGTTCCACTTGAGCCCAAAGCTTTGAAATGGCCCATGTGCGATCAGTCGGCCAAGGACTGGCTAAACGATCCGGCGAAAATGGCCTTGCTGGACGCTACGCGGAGTCCTGATGATGTACGACCCGAGGATTATGACGCGATCTACTTTACCGGGGGGCACGGTGTGATGTGGGATTTTCCGGACAGTGAAGGTCTTCAGACCATCACCAGGGCAATCTGGGAAAAGGGCGGCATCGTATCCACTGTCTGCCACGGTTACTGTGGACTTTTGAACACCCGACTTGCGGATAGCTCTTTTCTGGTCTGCGGACGAAAGATTACCGGGTTTTCATGGACCGAGGAGAGACTGGCGGGTGTCGCGCGCGAGGTCCCCTATAATGCGGAAGCGCAGGTGAAGGCACGGGGCGCGATATATGAAAAGGCAATCCTGCCGTTTATGTCTCATGTCGTGACGGATGGACGACTGGTGACGGGACAGAACCCTTTTTCTGCCAGAGCGACAGCAGCGAAAGTCGTAGCTCTTCTGGGACGATCTTAAGGGAGGGCAGCCTTTTTACGAGGGCCGGAATTTACCGACTGGCGGCGGTCTGTCTTGTCCAGAAGGCGTATATCGTCTGAAGTGACGGTCAGGTCTCCGGGAGGCTCTGTAATGATATTTGTCAGGACACGATGGGCATTGGCTGCACAGTCCATGTCAGCAGGCCGTGCCTGAATATCTTCGATCAGGTGAAGCAGATGAACCTTGCTCTGGGCCAGGCGAGCCTGAAGGGCTTCAATATCCGCCACCTTACGAGTCAGAGCGTCCATCAGTGCGGTATGATCCCAATGTGCCAGATCAGAGGGCAGTAAGACGCGGATTTCGTCCAGCGTAAATCCCGCTCGCTGCGCCATTGTAATGAGGCCCAAGATCATCATGGCCTGCGGTGGATAGGTCCGGTAGCCATTGGGACGACGATCGACCGTTTTCAACAGGCCGATGCGCTCATAAAACCGGATTTTAGACGTTGCAAGACCGGTTTTCCGGGCTAGATCTCCAATCTTCATCTTCAGTCTTCTATTGTAAATTCACCTTGACGTTGAACTTATGTTCAACGTTAGCGTCTGAGCAATATCAGTTCTGAATGCGCAGGAGAAGTACCATGTCCTTCGTCACGACATCTGATGGCGTAGAGATTTTCTACAAGGACTGGGGGCCAAAGGATGCCCAGCCAATTGTTTTCCATCATGGATGGCCGCTGAGTGCCGATGACTGGGATGCGCAGATGCTGTTCTTTCTGAGCAAGGGGTTTCGCGTCATTGCGCATGACCGCCGCGGTCATGGACGCTCGACACAGGTGAGCGACGGTCATGACATGGACCATTACGCGGCCGATACTTCGGCTGTCGTCGAGCATCTTGATCTGAAAAACGCCATCCATGTTGGGCATTCAACAGGCGGCGGACAGGTGGCCCGCTATGTCGCAAAATATGGGCAGCCTCAGGGACGTGTCGCCAAAGCTGTACTTATCAGTGCAGTTCCGCCTCTGATGGTGCAGACAGAGCGCAGCCCTGAAGGCGCCCCGATCGCAGTGTTTGATGGACTGCGAGCTGGACTGGCAGCCAATCGGGCGCAGTTCTTTCTCGATGTCCCCACAGGTCCGTTCTACGGTTTCAACCGCTCTGGCGCCGAGATTTCCGAAGGGACGATCCGTAACTGGTGGCGTCAGGGCATGATGGGGAGTGTGAAGGCCCATTATGAAGGGATCAGGGCGTTCTCCGAAACGGATCAGACCGAGGATCTGACGGTCATTACCGTGCCGACGCTTGTACTGCAGGGCGATGATGATCAGGTCGTACCATACAAGAATGCGGCAATTCTTCAGGACAAGCTGCTTCGGAACAGCACGTTGAAGATCTATCCCGGCTACCCGCATGGCATGCACACGACACATGCAGACGTCATCAATGCCGATATCCTGGCGTTTATTACCGGCTGAAGATCACGGCATGAGGATGTGATGTCATAGGGTTAGGTGAGAGAGATTTCATCTCTTCACCTACCTTGTCGTGAAGTCAGCCCTGCAATGTGGCCGAGCTGAAATATGGAGTGAACGTCGGCTTTACGAAAATATCTCTGACGGGTGGAATGTCTTGAATGAAGGCGGAAGCCGCCAGTCTGCTTCGAATTCATGAGCCGACCAGCAGAAATTGGGGGACGGAGAGCAGAAGGGCCGGCTCTGGGACAGTGGCGCGAACACCCGACATCAACTCATAATCGGGATAAAGTCATTAGCTAGGTTGTTTCAGATATGCTGACGCTATTTACGTGTCAGCATTCATCAGGGTCGAGTCATGCGTAGTCCATCACGAAAATTCATACCGAGAAGCGCAAGGTTGGTTGATCCCGCCAGTAGTTCAATCAACTGAACACCATAAAATAACCAGTCGAATTTTAATTCAGACGCACGGAGCGCAAGGAAAAATGCACAGGGGACAAGGATACAGACACCATTGATCCCAATGACACGCATGCGTTTGAATTTCGTGAGCGCCAGACCGCGTGGCGCTGTCCCTGTTGTCCGGTATCCAGACAAGCTTGTGAGAGCAAGGCAGGGAATGAGAACCAGCAATCCCCACAGAATGGCGTGCTTGGTTGCAGCCATGGTCTGAGGATCTCCATATAGTTCTGCAATGATGGAAGCTGTCATGAAACTGGCTATGCACAGAATGGCCATCGCTCCTGTCAGAGGGTGGATACGACGGAGAAGCTTCTGCATGTTATCGTCCTTGCGCCGATGAACCCGGGAGATTTATATAGCTAGCCATGAATAAAGATAGCAAGCCATATAAATGGCAATCCCGAGAACAATCGCTTGGCTATATGGTCAACTGGGCAGCGAGACTTTTTGCGCGTGAGATGGACGAAGCCTTACGGCCATTTGGCCTCATGTCGGGACAACTCCCCGTAATTTTTGCCCTCGCCGATGGAAAGCCGCAGCCACAGCGGGAACTGGTGCGTCTCGCTGCGGTAGAGCAGTCCACCATGGCAAAGACTCTCGCACGGATGGAACGAGATGGACTGATTCAGCGCACTCCAGACCCGAATGACCGGAGAAGTGCCTTGATATCATTGTCTTCTTCGGCGGCGAACAGATTGCCAGATATCTCTGCTGCCGTTGCAGCAATCAATGCCAGAAGTCACATGCATCTGACGGTGGAAAACGGTGAATTACTGCTGAATCTGTTACGTCAAGTTATCAACAACCTCACGAATAACGAATGACAAATTTGGCCTAAGGAGCGGACCGACTTCTATCTGTTGAAAAACATGACAAAGCTGCCATGACTTTCCTCCTTACGGAGCTGCCCTTCAAATAATCAGAGCCGTATTATTGCGGTCCAAGCGTGGAGGACGGATAAAGTCTGCGGGCAACCCGTTCCATGGTTAGCCCCTGCACAATGATCGTAAACACCACGACGCCGTAACAGACAGGCAACAGCAACTCACGCAAGTCTCCTGGTGGCAATCCAAGTGCCAGCGAAACCGAGATGCCACCACGCAGACCGCCCCAGGTCAGGATACAAAGAGCACGGCCCCGCTCCCATTGTCTGAGGTGAACCGGAAGCGTTGAAAACAGCACGCTCAATGCCCGCACGGCAATGGATAGAAGGATCACGGCAAGTGTCGCCAGCACCGTAAACAGATGCGGCGTGATCTCCAGGATTTCAAAGCCGATCAGCATAAACAGCAGGACGTTCAGCACCTCGTCAATGAGTGTCCATGCGACGTCGAGTTCCTTTCGGGATGCCTCATCGAAAACGGAATGGCTATAGCTTGTTCCAAAGCACAGTCCCGCCACTACGACGGCAATAGCCCCCGACATGCCAAGTTGGTTGGCAATGCTGAAGGTTCCGGTCGCCAGAGCCAGCGACGTCAGTAGATCGATATGCGGATCCCGCTGTCCCTTAAGCACATGGAGCGCAATCCATCCGGTCAGTGCGCCCAGCAGACCGCCACCAATCGCCTCGCGGCAAAAGCTCAGAGCAATCTCGGAGGCGGTAACTCCCAGACTGTCCCCGGTCGCCAGTCCGATCGTGACGCCGAAAATCACCACGCCCACGCCGTCATTGAACAGGCTCTCCCCTGCGAAAACGGCCTGAAGGGGGCCGGGCAGTCCGAGACGTTTCAGCATACCGACAACCGAAACGGGATCAGTTGGCGCGAGGATGGCCCCAAGGACGATACACCACGTGAAAGGAATGGCATGGCCCAACAGAGGGAAGACGTACCATGCCGCGATCGCCAGAAAGGCAACGGCCAGAACGGTTCCCAAAACAGAGAGAGCGGCCACGGAGGCAAGCTTTGCGCGCAGATGTCCAACGTTTACCTGTGTGGCCCCGGCAAACAGAAGCAGGGACAGCGCGCCATTCAGAAGGGCCGTGGGGAGATTGATCGCTCCGAGCACAGATCGCGGGAGAGCCTGAAGGTCATAGGCCGGTATTAACGGATTCAAGATCATGACCAGCAGGGACGCCAGTAATGAGAAGACCAGCACACCGATCGTTACAGGAAGACGAAATGTGTGGTGATTGAGAATGCTGAACCCTGCCGAGAGGGTTAGAAGCAGAGCGAGAAGGCTGATCGTATCCATACCTTCACCGCTGGCGGCTCCTGCTCCCTACGTCAAGAAAAACCGGCAGTGGGCCGCTATTGGAGAAGCCGAACAGTTCGTTGAACGGCAGCAATGCGGGGCAAGCTACGACCACATCTTACTCGCTGCGATGGCGTCAAGGTTCTCAGGTCGTGTGGCGAATAATGCACCAATCTGCGAAATTATGGAGCGGCGTCTGTTGTGCTGTCTGGAGCACGCCGAAACGGCTCCAGCCGGTCCGCTAGATAAAGACGGTGCATCCGCCGAAATTTGTCAGGCGCGTCTGGCGTCGTGGCGCGTTCTGGAACATAGCCTCTATGGTTGCCTGATCTTCACCGTACGCCTCGGCCGCTTCTTCTACACAGGCGCCGCTTGGTACCACTGAGAGCGCTAGTCTACCGTGCCGGGGCCGCCGTTCGCCCATCTTGGCACCTGCAGGCCAACGCCCCTGAATCCAACCGGGCACCACGTCAGCGTTACGGAAGATGCCCACTTCCGGTGTCTCGCGCGGGCAGTTACGGCAAGGTCAGGTCGAAGGCCGACACCATGGCGCACCGCCGGCTAAACGGCATCGGAAATGAGATACGTCTGCTTAGAGGAAAGATCGTGCCGAGATCTGACGTCCAACAAGGAAGCGGCTGCCGCCTGTATGCTCCTGCATCACTGAGCGGACAGGCAGATTAGGGGGGGAGGAGAATGTCTGTTTTCGGGAAGGGATGACCGAAAACAGACATTGCAGTGCCTAGGTTGATACGGTTACCGAGAAGTGGTCCTATACGTTCTGACAGCTTTCTGATTCAGGTTCTAAATCACGTGCCAAGCGCATCAATCGATGGTTCTTCGATCCCTCAAACTGATAGAATATCTTCCAATATATCGAATACAATCAAAAATTTATCGAAGTCATTTTTTTCTGAATTTTCACATATCCAGTCACATAAGTTTCTTTTTTCATCTTTGTTAATTTTCCATTCTTCAGGAACTATTTTTTTAACGCCTCTATCTGTAATTGTATGTTCACCACTTATATCTACAAAAGCAGATTTATATTCTATTGCTCTTTGAATTGTATTATTCGGAAATAAATTTTCTATTCCAGATGAAATTTTATGCTCTTGCTGCGGAATTGTTCTGCGGAACAAATTTCCAGACTGGCTAGAAGTCTTGTGCATATCACAATCATATAACAATATCCATTTCTGCTTTATAGTTTCGCCTAAATGTGTTTTGTAAGTATCCCAAATTTTGTTTAGGTGAGAACACCCCACAGCATCGACCAACTCAAATTGATCAATAATATATTTTTTACCTAAAATATTTGCTGCTTTTTTTATGTAATCTATATCTGTTGTCCCTTCTAGATAAATAATAGGTTTCTTACTATTTGCTATTCTAGCCTGAACATCGGCTTGGAAGCGCGCACTATCGCACATATGTCTATATGCAGCTTCGAATTCGGAGAAGCGCTCAACCTCGATCTCTTTACCATAAGGAAGTTCAACGAGTTGGAAACCTTCTGATGTAAACGTCTTTTCCATGCCAATTAAAAACAGAGGCGAATGAGTAGTTAGAATAAACTGAATTTTGGGGAATAGGTGAATTAGAGTTGGTAAAAGATCATGCTGGAAATCAGTATGTAAATGAAGGTCAATCTCATCGACAACAACTATACCGGAAATATCGCTTAGCTCATTAATATTCGAATACCCTAAGTCAAAATCTCTAACTATAGATAGAAAAAGATCGAGAAGTATTGCCTGTCCAGTGGATAGTTGAAATAAGTTTTTCGTTATCGTTTTATTATCTATAAGTATTCCAACGCTTCTTACATTCCTCCTGCCCACGCTCCACTGTAAATTCCCATCCTTTCCGAATAATTTCTTTAAAAATACAGAAATTGATCTTAAAATTGACGTTGCGTGGCCATTTTGAATCATTAATTCCTTAAAGGGTCGCTCCTGGTTTCCTGTTATCTGATTTACAGGAACAATAACTGTCTTTGTTTCAAGAGCGTTGCTGTCATATATTAAGTCAAGAAGCCAATTTTGTAGATCCCGCATTGGCGCATAGATAATAACTGGACGATTTGAGTAGTTTGAATAATTCTTTAACGAAGCATAGTTTGCCTTGTTGCGAAGGTTCAACTCATTTAGCCATGCGGGTTCCTCAAATCTATTCGGCGGAAAGAAAATATGAGTATTACTATTTAGATCTTTTCTGAGTTCATTTATTCGTTCATGAAAATTTGTCGAATAGTGTGAAGCCTCATCCTCTGGAACTTCATTCCATTTCGAATAATTAGGGAATGGCGGTTCATATTGATTTTTTTGTTTTGAAAATTGACCTTCGTAAACACTAAACCCATTCGAAAATTCCAGCTCTGCGGTCGAATATGTCGCTCCATTCCGAATGTAAGTTGGACTTCTTAATTTATAGACCTTCCCTTTTTCAACATCCGAATCTTCGAAAATAGTTCCATGTGCTGCGATCAAAGCGTTTACTATATATGCTGTAGCAACACTCTTTCCTGCGCCATTTTGTCCGACAAAAATAATCGGCTTAGGAGAACTATCACTATTGAATTTCAAAACAATATCTGCATGGTCGATAGGACCAGTATTATTGAGCTTAATTCTAGTCAAATACATTATATTGGCCTTCCATGTCACAAAAAATATGAATAATTGTAAATTAGCAATACGGAAACATCCACTGGATTTTTATTTTTGTAAATATTTTCATATATTATTATATTTTATGCATATTTTGAAATAATGAATCGTAAAGCTGCTGTAGGTGTCGCACGTGATCATCTCAATATTTCGCTTACCCTGTGACAGCGGAAGATCCAACAGTTCATAGGATGCGAAATCTTTCATGCCTTTACAAAGGCTAAAATCCTTTAACCACCGCGAATTTGCAGGCAGCAAGGTCGCTTTGGCCAGCAGCTGTAGCCGCTGCGTGGTGGCATCGAACCGAAGAAAGATGGACGTCGGCATAAACGAACGTCAAATAGTAAGACCGGGCATCGTTCGAAGGATCGGCATCAAACATCTTGTCCCATTCCAGCAAGTCGCGCCGCAGCGGCGATCCGATACCGTCGCTCCGGGTCCAGACTGCTGACACACAGGTCGAAATACGCTCGACGCGCACGATCAACCGTCCATTGAGAAACGCTTTACCATCAAGCTCCTCGTTGAACATTGTATTGCCGTTATAAGACTGTTCCTCCAAAGACTCCGGCTTAGTGCCCGCGTATGCGGCGCAGCTGATACAAACAGCGCAAATCAGGCTAAGGATAGCGCGGATCATCAATATCGTCCTTCCAGCAGAAGCATGGCCTCGTCGTGCCGTCTCCGGACCAGACCACGCAAGACCTTGCCTTTCGAGCGCACCTGTTCCTCGATGATTCTGACGGCCTTGCGTTTGTCTCCGCTGTTGATAGCAGCACGGACACCCGGCCAACCTCTTCCTGGATGGTAGACGAACGACATGAGGGCATTGAACTCATTTTGTGTCAGGAAGACATGAATTCCCCGACGAACGATCGCCTCATAGCTGGGAAGATTGACTTATCGGACATAAAAGCGGGGGAGGGGGCAGGAACTGAAAAATAACGTAGTTTCAAGTTATGAGTAAGTTAGATTGAATACGAGATGCTTGTCTTTACGTTTGTAAAGGCGTATTTTACGTGTCTCGGACTGGGAGAAATGAGTATGGCCTCCATCAATCTGCGGATCGATAGTGCACTGAAGGATCAGGCTTACGCCCGCCTGGCGGAACTGGGCGTGACACCGTCCGATCTGATCCGCCAGACCTTCGAATATGTGGTAGAAACCGGAAAACTGCCGGTTGCGCGGCATGTCCTTTCCCATGAAGATGCTGATCTGTTGCAGGTTGTGCGTGAGCGTCTCGCCGCACCGCAAGTCCCCGTGACGGTGACGCTGGAAGATCTGTGAGCGGCTACACACTCCAGTTTGCCCCCCGCGCCCTGAAGGAATGGCGCGGTCTTGACCACAGAGTGATTGCTACAAAATCAAGCTCAGGACCAGTGGCTACAGGCTGGTCTACCGGGTGATCGACAGTCAGGTTGTCATCGTATCTGTCAAACCGCATCGCCGGACAAAGAGAATAAAAGTACCCCGTCCCCAGAAAGTTGGCCGAAGTTAGGATGAATGCTTCGTACTCATCAGGTACGGCAGGCCCCTTAGACTTCAGGTGCATGGTGCACTCTATGGCGCCATCTTCATATTGCCCCTTATGAGTTACACAATTGCCTTGAAATCTATAGGTTTCATCTCCATATTGACCCCTATAGGTTGCACAATTACCTTGAAATCTAAGGGTATCATCGCTTATGAAAGCTTGTAGAATCGGAGCTTAACCTATGCAGGGCATATTCAACGCTGCGGACATTGGAAGCCAGATTAGAGAGAAACGACTGGCGCAAGGTATGAGCCAGACCGTTTTGGCCAAAAGGTTAGGCTGCTCTAGGAAGTGGGTTTCTGACATCGAACAAGGCAACGAGACGGCCGAAATTGGTCGAGTGTTGCGTGCCTTGGCTGCGCTCGGAATCAAGATTTTTGTTGGGCAGTCTGGCGCTGTAGAAAACAAAGAGCTCTCTCCCCAGTATAAGGAAATTCTGGCGCATCGTGACCGGTTTGGCGGAGTGCCGCAAGCTATGGATAGGATGTCCAAGCTGGGAAAGGTTGAGGACCCGCTGAAGGAAACCTTGGACAGGATGTCCAAGTTGGGAATGGTTGAGAACCCACTGAAGGAAACCTTGGACAGGATGTCCAAGCTGGGGATGGTCGAGGGCTCGCTGACGAAATCATTGTTCAAAAGGACCATCAGTCCAAAACTGCTTCCCACCCGACTGCCGCTGGAGGCATTCAAAGACGAGGGCCAGGCATCGGCCGCTACGACAGAAGAGATTTCCACTACGAAGCCGCAACTGCCCAAGTCAGGAGATGGTGAGGATGACTGAACTTGCCGTCCTAGTTGCAGGCAAGCTTTGCGCCCACGTCACGGACGCAGGAGGCACCCAACGACTCAAGTATGTCGAATGCGACCAAGATGGCCTATCTCCGGCCACAATTTCTCTCTCGATGCCGGTCAGGGAGGAGAGATATGGCGGAGGCGTTGTGTCCAACTGGCTATGGAACCTGCTGCCGGACAACGCAATCACTTTGGATTGGCTGGCCAAGGACGAAAGCCGAGGTTTTGGGAAGTGCAGTGCACGTAATCCGCTACGGCTTCTTGAGAAAATAGGAGAGGACTGCGCTGGAGCTGTGCAACTGGTTCCACTAGAAAGTGTCGACAAGCTCTCGCCAGGGAGCTTGACTCCCCTTACCTTCCGAGAAGTCGAGCTCAAGCTGCAAGGGCTTAGGACAGGGCGAAGTCCTTTGGGTTTCCTGCCAGGAGACAACGGCAAGTTCAGTCTGGCCGGAGCGCAGCCCAAGGTCGCCTTGCGTATGCTACAGGATGGAACCTGGGCGATACCTACAGGCGCTGAGCCCACCAGTCACATCTTCAAGCCGCCTATCCCAGATATGCCGGGTCAGGTCGAGGGGGAACATTTCTGCCTAGCTCTGGCCAGAGAGACGGGCCTGAAAGCACCAACAAGCCGAGTCATGCGTTTCGGTGATGAGGTGGCAATCGTCGTAGAGCGATTTGACCGGAGATTAGATACATCCAGCGGAAAGCTTTTGCGTTTGCATACCGAGGATATCTGTCAGGCGCTTGGCAAGCCGCCAACACAAAAGTATCAGTCAGATGGCGGTCCAGGCATGATTGAGATAGTCAATCTTCTGAGAAAGACATCAATCACCGCTGAGCAGGATGTTTTCTCATTTGTCATGGCTTGCGTTTTTAACTGGGCCATAGGCGGCACCGATGCACATGCTAAAAATTATTCTCTGTTCCTGGGAGAAAAGAGCGCCGCCGCACTGGCGCCTCTTTATGATTTGAATACCTTTTTGCCTTACGAAAAGTATCCAAACAGGTCCAAGCTTTCAATGATTGTCAGCGGCCATTACAGTATTGGGGACATCTATCTGCGTCACTGGGATGAGATGGCTGGCCGGATGGGTTGGGAGCATAACAGCCTATCAGACTATGTGAAGACTTATGTGAACCTTATGAACGGGCTCATTGCACCGCTCGCAAAGGCCTGCATCGATGACGGTCTGTCAGAAGAAGCAATCTCGTTCGTGACGAACGCCATTAGTAAGAGGCTCGTTGGCCTAATCGAGAGCTGGAAACGTTGACAGGAATTTTGGGCTACAGCTTTATTATTTTAGGGGCTGTGAGGATTCACATGAGGCTTGACTTGTGATTCAACCCTTGAATGGAATGTTTTACGCTGACGAACGTCCCGTGGGCGCTGATTAAACGTCATTGCCTCGACAAACCGAGCGATCCCGGCCGCAGCAGCCGGAATAACCGGCTATTCATGAATAGCGGTGTTGTGGATCGCGTGTACGGACAGCCCATGGCGCGATCTGCCGACGCCGTTCGGTAACTGGAGCACGGCGCTTTGAACTGCGCCGGGATTGGCGGAGACATATCTTCGGACACCACGCAGTATCTCCGCTTCCAGAAAGTTGGCAGCAACCCTTGATGTCCGACATAAGGGCGATCGCTATCTGTCAGCTTGCTCTCCATTGAACGGATAGCTGCATCGGGTGGATATGCCGACATTCGGCTTTACGGATCGTGAAGGCAAAATCTCGACTAGATGAAAAAAATCGCCCCTCAGGCTGGCTGAAGTAGTTCCATGGTAGAGTTTTTCTGGAGAAGCGGACTCTGCGAGAGACCTTGATCGAGGTTAATGATTTCCTGATCAATCTCTGCCACAACCTGCCGCGCAAAAGGGCCGAGGTGCAAATACAGCGCGCTGGTCATAACCACATACGGCAGCGCTTTTGGATTGTGCAGGGCACAGTCTGCCAGCATCCGCCAGAACTGTCCCGCCGAGCCCGGACCAGCCCGATGGATACGGAAGAGTAGTCGGAAGAAGCTGCGAAGATCTCCCTTGATCATCCGATATGCGCGCGGGCGCTTGAGCATCCGACCCAGTCGCCGCACACGACCGAAATAGGCGGTCGGCTCATAAATTGTTCTGAGCACCGTCCGGTAATCGTCCAGCACATCCCGACGTGGACGGCTGGTCTCAAAGTTCAGACCTGCCGTGCACTGGTCGCCCGACTGCGTCTGGCCGTCATCCACAAAGAGACGCCCCTCTGCCAGTAGTCGGCGTGTCAACTGCGTCGTCGGCAAGGCATAAAGTAATCCCACCATGCAGACAGGGATCGACGTGTCTTCGATACACTCGATCATGCCTGAAGCAACGCTGCCTTTTTCGCTGTCGAAGCCCACAATGAAACCAGCATTTACGAAAATTCCAGCAGCATGGATGGTCTCGATGCTTTGTTGCAGACTCCGGCGGGTATTCTGCTTTTTCTGCGTCATGACCAGCGTGTCGGTATCCGGGCTTTCAATCCCCACAAACACGGCGAAGAAATTGCTATCGGCAAGATCCTTCAGCAACTCGGCGTCATCGGCAAGGTTGATCGATGCTTCGGTCGAAAACTCGAACGGAAAGCGTTTCTCATCTTGCCACCGCTTAAGGTCAGGCAGGAATTTCCTGAGCGCTTTTTTGTTGCCGATTAGGTTATCATCAACAAAATCGACATGCCCGCGATAACCAAGGGCATAAAGCGCATCCAGTTCCGCCATGACCTGTTCGGTCGTCTTGGTGCGCGGCACACGGCCATACAGCTCAATGATGTCACAGAATTCGCAACTGAACGGACATCCGCGTGAAAACTGAATCCCGACATGCAGATACTGGTCCAGCTTCAGCAGATCAAAACGCGGCAGAGGGCTTTTTGTGACGTCCGTCTTGCCCATGGGCGCTTCAAACACGCCCTCTCTGGCTCCGTTTCGCCATGCCGAGATAAAGTTGACCATGATCTCTTCAGCTTCCCCGAGGACCTGAAAATTTGCGGCCTTATAGGCAGGCGGGCTGGAGGTGACGTCCGGTCCACCAACCACCACGGGTTTACCCTTGGCCCGGCATATGTCGATGATATGCAGGGCATCATTCCTCTGTGGAAGCATTCCCCCGGTCATCACCATATCGGCCCACTCGAAATCTTCTTCCGTCAGAAGTTCCGTGTTGCGATTGATCAGCCTGACGTCCCAGTTCTCCGGAAGCATTGCTGCCACGGTGATCAGGCCAAGAGGTGCAGCCGGATAACGTGCCCCCGTCAGTTCACAGGCTTCCTTGTAGTTCCAGAACGAACCTGAGTTAAAAAGCGGAAAGATCATAAGGACCTTGCAGCTGTCGGTCATCAAGGATGGAGTCCTCAGATAAAACAGCTGATGTCGATCAAAGCAGGGAAGTGCCTGCTTTCTCGAAAGCGCGCCGGACCACGTACTGGCCTAATTCAGTTTTAGGGGAGCTTTGCACAAGAGATATCTTACTCTTGCTGGCATCGGGCGAGGGGGATCCAAATGGCAATATCCCGACGAAGGTTGTCACATACCCTAGGTAAAAGGGAATAACCATTTATAACCCTAATATCCAAGGATAGCGATAGCACAGCGTCTATTCGCATCATGATGCTGAATTTCTACAGTGGGTTCCGAATCTCACGACAGAGAGAACAAATTTCCTTGGCGAGGACGACCTTTCGCAGACAAATAGGATGGTGCGGCCACAGTAAGAACACGCTGAGTGCCCGGCCCGATGGGGACAGCGATCATGTCCTGTTCCAAGCGTCCTTCATAACGGATGCCTGCCTCCGCACCAGAGGCGAGAATATCGATAAAACTGTCTTCGACCGTTACCTCCACGCGGATTTGTGGATAAGCAGTCAGGAACCTTCGTCGAGAAGCGTTTAGTGTGTGGTATTTGCATTTCGCCGCATAGCCTGAGGTGGCTGCTGAAACTCTCGCAGGAAGGCACGCCGCATCCGCTCGGGATCGTGGAAGCCGGTCATGCTAGCGATAGCTTCGATGGGGAGCGTTGATCCTTCAACACGCTCCCGTGCGGCCTCAAGGCGCAGCCGTTCCAGCGCTCTGGCGGGGCTCATTCCGACGGAGGCCCGGAAACTGCGTGAAAAGTTTCGGGGGCTCATACCGACTTGGCTGGCGAGGACATCCACGGTCAGATGCTGTGTCAGATTGGACCGGATCCATCCCAGAAGATCGGCAAAGCGCTCCTGAGTGCTCCCCATCTCAAGAAGTGCCGAAAACTGGGACTGTCCTCCGGGGCGGTGATAGAAAACCACCATCTGCTGCGCCGTGCGGCGTCCGATATCGGCCCCGAGATCTTCAGTCACCAACGCCAGAGCCATGTCAATTCCTGCGCTAATGCCGGCAGACGTCCAGACCGGGCCGTCATGGATATGAATGGCTTCTGCCGAGACCCTGACTTCTGGAAACTGTGCCGCCATGGCGTCGGCCTGTTGCCAGTGCGTCGTCACACGACGTCCATCGAGCACACCAGAAGCTGCCAGCAGAAAAGCCCCGGTACACACACTGCATATCCGCCGTGCCATGCCCGCCTGATATCGTATGAAAGCCTGCAATTCCGGGCAGGCCATGGCCTGTTTGTGACCATGGCCTCCGACAATGACAAGCGTATCAAAGGACCCGGCCGCTGCGAGAGGGACGGTGTCGACCGCCATTCCCGAAGAAGAGCGAACCAGACCGCCATGCTGAGACAGAGGCGTAATCTCATACGGAGCGCCCCCAAACTCACCGGCGATCTCGAAGGTTGTCGTCACTCCGGCCGCGTCAAGTAACTGGAAATCAGGATAGAGAAGAATACCGATCTGTCTGGGCATGTCCTAAAATGAGGGATCATTGTCCTTTCGTCAAATAGTCTTTCGGAAAATACTGACAGATATCGGATCAGTCTGTGATCCATCGCCGCACCAGAGACGGAGTCCTTAATGTCCCGCCCCCCATTTCCTCCCTTTAATGCCAACACCGCAATTCAGAAGGTCCGTCTCGCGGAAGACGCCTGGAATGGTCAGGATCCTGAAAAAGTGGCGCAGGCCTACACACCCGATAGCCAGTGGCGCAATCGCTCAGAATTCATTCGCGGGCGAGAAGAGATTGTGACTTTCCTGACGCGAAAATGGGAGCGCGAGCAGGAGTATCGGCTCATCAAGGAGCTCTGGGCTTTTCAGGATAACCGGATCGCGGTCCGCTTCGCCTATGAGTGGCGGGATCAGTCTGGCCAGTGGTTTAGGTCCCACGGGAACGAAAACTGGGCATTCGATGAAGAAGGGTTGATGCGTTACCGTGCCGCGTCAATCAACGATCAACCCATTTCAGCCACCGACCGTTTATTCCACTGGGCGGCAGGGCGACGTCCGGACAGTCATCCCGGCCTTTCGGCGCTCGGACTGTGACTGTCCGGAAGTGCTTCCCTACGGCGTTGACCCTCTTTGCAGGACCGCAAGCTCCGGCGTTTAGGCCGGAGATAGGGCCGTTCCGGCGTTTCAATCTGGCGTTCTCTGCTGCTCGATATACTGCCAGATGATGGACAGGTGCGCACCGCCACATGAGGCTGCTAAATAGCTGGGCGACCAGAGCACGCCGCGCCAGTAACGCTGTTGGCAGCCTGTGCACGCCATGCACATCTTTGATTTTTTCATATATAGAACGCCTGTGTTTGACAGACATTCTTTGTCCAAGCGTAATGGATTTTATATAATTTATTAGAATATCATGTACGTATATATCATGCTGTCGGCTATCCTCCCCAATGTTTTTGCAAGCCGTGAGGCGCTTCGTAATGCGCACTTCATCTTCGTAACTCCAACAGTTATCCTTATGTATAAAATTCAGAAATTGGGATAAGTTCTCCAGACTTGTAATAATTTTCTGATCTAATTGGTCTTTTCTGACGATATTCCATATTGATTTTATTATAGAAAAACGGATGATCGCCATCAAATCTAATTATGGCACCAGAATAGCTATCTGAATAATGCGACCACATTAAATGAGAATTATATCTTTTAGAAAGGCATAAAATCCCGATTATTTTATTTAGATTTTTAACTATATCCCTATTAAATCCATCATTTATTTCACAATCTTCAGGAAATTCGCTTAGCATATCGGAATGATTGGACCGACGCTTTGCGTTTAAATCTATCCTTAATTCAATTTCGCCACGCTTTACTCCTTTATATTTTTTTGGGACAGTTATAGCCGGAAGCAATTCGAAAGGATCATTAAATGCACTTGGTTGCGTGAAGCGTATAGTACCGTCCACTACATGACATAGGGTTTCGTACGTTACATACTTATACAAAGCGTTTAATGGATCAATTTTTTCTATACTATTCATTTTAGATATCCTAAATAAATATTCTTATTAAAATTTAAGTACACTTGGTATAAAATAGCCAATTCTAAAAACGTATGACTGCTTTTCACGGTCTCAACATAGACCGAACGTCCGACAAGAGGAAACTACCGCCTGTCTGCTTTGTTTCTGTTGAGCTGATAGGCGGTTTTGGGGGGAGAGCAGAAGGCCTAGTTTGGATAAGATTTTCTGTAAAAGCGGACAAAACAATGTGATTAATATATTTATGAAGTATTTCGAATATACAAAGGTGAATCAAATTCTCGGCAGAAATATCCATGCGTTTTTGTCCTGTTTTGGAAATATATTCCGTACAAACAGAATTAATATTTTTATCTCTAATTTTTAAGAAACATAAAGATGTTTTCTAGTAATTTTTCCGGATGTGTTTGTGGGTAACTGCCGAACAAAACGAATTTCTTTTATCCCCACCCATCGGCCGAGTGTCTGATGAACCTTCCTGAGAATGTCTTCAGCAGAAGGTGGGGCGAGATCACAGGCAGCCACGACGTAAGCCAACGGCCGCTGTCCCCTTAATGTGTCGGGGATTGCCACCACAGCGCAAGCATGAACCCCAGGATGAGTGGCGATGATTTTTTCTATTTGTACGCCCGAAATCCGTCGACCTGCGACTTTTATGACATCGTCGGACCGTCCGAGCATGTGAACGGCACCTGACTCTTCAATCATGCCTTCGTCGAATGTGCGGTAAAATCTGCCTGTACCATCAAGATAAATTGTAGGCACATGGATTTCTCTGTCTTTCCATACACCGGCCAGACAGCCAGGTGGCAACGGCAAGGAGAGGACAATCTCGCCGCACGATTCACCCGGTATGGCAGGGACGATGGTCGGGCGGAACCCCGGTGCGGGTCGCCCTATGTCGTTCAGGAGCGTTATGGGCTCGCGTTCCGGCAGGCCGAAAAAATGGGCTGTGATGCTCCACCCGGTTTCAGTCTGCCACCAGTGGTTGACCACGGGTTTTTGAAAATATGCGCGTGCCCAGTCCAGCAATGTTGGGTCGGCATATTCCCCCGCCACAAAAACACGGGCCAGTGCTGTCGGGGGGTGTGCGGGCAGGTTACGGTTTTCCTGCCGCAGGAGCCGCATCTGTGTCGGGGTCGTGAACAGGCATGTCACGGCGTGTTCGTGGCAAAGCGTGCGCAGTGCAGCAGAGGTTGTAGCACCTTCCACAATTACACTGGTGCAACCGTTGATCAATGGCGCGTAAACACCGTAAGAATGGCCAACCACCCACCCCAGATCAGACGTTGTAAAAAACGTATCTTCGCTCCTGCAACCATAGATCAGCTCCATGGACAGGGCGAGGGCTACGGCATGCCCGCCATTGTCCCGCACAATGCCCTTCGATGTTCCCGTTGTGCCTGATGTATGCAGGATATAGAGCGGGTCTTCAGAACGCAGTATGACGGGTGCCACAGGTGGCGAGTGTTCCAGGGTGTGGAAGTCATGGTCCCGCGCGGGCATAAGTGGTGCGGGGCAGGCGTTGCGCTGCACGATAATACATGCCTGCGGCTCGTGCGTGGCCTGCGTGAGTGCAACGTTAAGGGCCGGGGCGGACGGAATGGCGGTTTGCCCCTGAAAGCTGCAACTGGCGATAATCACGACCTTGGGGGCTACATCGTCAATCCGGCGGGCCAGTTCGGGGCCTGCGTAACCGGCAAATACCACAACATGCACGGCGCCTATGCGTGCACAGGCCAGCATGGCTATGGCTGTTTCAATCATGGTTGGCATGGCGATCAGGACACGGTCGCCTTTTTCCACCCCTAATGAGCGCAGGCCGCCAGAAAACCCGGCTACCCTGCCGAGCAATTCCTTATATGTAATGGTTTGCCGTTCTTTTGTGGCGCAGGAGTACCAGACCAAGGCTGCCTGCGCGCCGTGGCCCTGCTCCACGTGCCTGTCCACGGCATTGTAACAGGTATTGAGCGTGGCGCCGGGGAACCAGTCATGCCAGCCATCCGCCCGTGCCCGGCAAGCCATGCCGGGCTGTTGCTGCCATGTAATGCGTTGAGCTGCTTCCAGCCAGAATGCTTCTGGCTGGTTCTGGGCCGCATCATACATTGCCTCATAAGTGGTCCATGGCAGCATGGGGCTTTTCCTTTCCTCAGGCTACAGGCACGTCTTTGCCGGTAATCTGGCTGGCCAGCCACGCCGCATCGCGCGAGATACCGGAAAACCGGCCGGAGCCCCATGTATGCAGCCACGGCAGCCCAAGGAAGTAGAAGCCGGGCGCATCTGTTACCCCCCGATGCCAGAGCGGCTTGTTGGCACCATTAAACACGGGCACGTCGATCCAGCGATAGTTCGGGCGAAAACCAATGCACCAGATGATTGAGGTAATGCCCGCGGCCTTCAGGTCCAGTGGCGTATTGCTGTCATCGGGTTCCCAGACTGGCACGTAAGGTGCTTCGGTTGGGGCGGTAATACCTTCACGGGCAATGTAGGCATCAATGGATTTTTTGATGTCGGCATTGGTCTTGTCTGCATCATCCAGATTGTCCCGCAGGTCCGGTGCAAAATGGGCCACCTCGTCCCGAATGGTTTCCAGCGTGCCGTGCAGGCCCACACCGTCTTTGGCAAAAAGCCGCAGGTCAAGGTCATGGCCACCATTCCGGCCGGTGACATAATGGTTGGTTTTGTCACGCGCACCATCACGCAGCGGATGGTTGTCTACTGTCAGGTCGTAAAACTGCATGTCTGCAAGCCAGTCCACAACATCCCGCCCACGATAAAAGCGTGAGACACGCGGGGCAGAACCGACACACAGATGAATTTTGCGGTTTTCAATAAACAGGTCTTCTACAATCTGTGCGCCGGACTGGCCACTCCCCACCACCAGCACGGCACCATCAGGCAGTTGGGCCGCGTTGCGATAATCCTGAGAGTGAACCTGATAAATGGAAGGATCAATGGCGCTGGCGTAACCGGGAATAACGGCGTCATGGTACGCGCCCGAGGCTATGACCACGTGCCGGGCGTGCCAGGTCTCGCCCCCCGTTACAACCCGATAGCCACCGGCTTCATGGCGCGTAATGGAGGTTACTGGTGTCTGCTCGCGCAGGGGGGGGCTGAATGAGTCCACAAAACCTTTGACGTAATCGATAATTTCCTGCTTCACCATAAAGCCGTGCGGGTCGGGCCCCTTATAGGGGTGTCCCGGGAGTTCGCACTGCCAGTTGGGTGTCACCAGACAGAAGTTGTCCCAGCGCTCATCATCCCACGAATGGCAGGCGGTTTTGGCCTCGAATACCACGTGGTCCACGTTCTCACGGCAGAGATACCAGCTCATGGACAGGCCAGCCTGACCACCACCCACGATAATGACGGGGATGCTTTTTTCATTCTGTGTCATGGTCGTTCTTTCGTTTCAGAGGCTGAAAGACAGGATACGCACCTGCGCATCAGGTTGATTGAGGAAGGGCGTGCAGGTCTGTCGGATCGCCTGGAGCTGGCCAAGGGCACGGCTACAGGCAAAGCCGTAGCGTGCACGCACCCGCTCGCTGGCCTGTGTCAGGGCTGTGTCGGCCTGTTCCAGAAAAGTGCGAACCGGGTAATCCTCACCCGGTGTAAAGTGGTCCTTGATGACCAGCGATGGAGAGTAGCAATCGCTCTCTTGCCCATCGGGCCAACGCACACGAAAAATCATTTCGGGCATGATGACAAAGCTCCAGAAGCCGGAGTGCCAGCGTGCGACAGGGCCGCCAGCCGCCGGTATGCGGGGAGGTGCCGACTGGCAACGCCGTGCCAATCGAAACGACGGGCCGTTGCGGGGCCGCTGAGCCGGAAGTGCTCGCGGTTTTTGGCGCTAAGGGCGTCACGCAAGGCTAAAAACAGGGTGTCGGGGTGCTCGGGGTTGCACCAGAGCACGTCTGACGCCTGAAGGTGCTCGGTAAAAGGGGCTACCTTCGGCACAATGGCTGGCGTGCCGCAGGAGAGGGATTCCAGCGGGCACAGACCAAACCCCTCGGTTACGGACGGGTAGGCCAGCGCGGCTGCCTGCCGGTAAAATGCAGGCATATCTTCATCCGCTACCGCTCCGGTGAGGGTGACATGCTCGGCTGCACCGCTCTGGCGCAACCGCATATCAAACAGCGCGCGGTAGGCCGAATGATCCAGCAATGAAGCCCCGCCCACCACAACCAGATGCACATCGGACTGGTCACGGCGCAGCGCCAGAAAAGCTTCCAGCAGGTGCAGCGTATTCTTGCGGCGCTCGACCCCGCCGACCGCCAGAATCAGGCGGCGGCCAACCGGCAGGTGGTAACGCGCCCGCAGTGAGCTGTCCTGCGGGCCCGGTGCGGGTGAAAAATGTTCAGGATCAACGCCGTTGCCAACAACAGGTGCTTCACAGCCATGCTCGCCGCGCAGGATGCCCTCCCACATGGTGCTGACAGTGAACAGCTCGGCTGCGGCCATGAACCCGCGTTCCTGCCGCATTGCAAGGCCGGGGTGAGCAAAGCGGTCGAGGTGGTGAACCGTGCGGGCAAAGCCCGGTATCCGGCCTTGCGCCACCAGTTCAGCCAGCGCGTTAGCACTTATGGGGTCTTGCGCATGAAGAACGTCAAATGGTGCCTCATCCCTGAGCGCGTCCGTGATCTCGCATATACGGCGTTCCACCAGAGCAGGCAGGTTCTGCTCCGCTCGGGCTGCAATGTAACGCGTAGCGCAGCGGGGTTGGCGGAAAAAGCCTGCACCTGTCACATCCGGGGCGATCAGGGTTGCTTTATGCCCTGCGTCACACAACGCCTCTGCCAGCGCCATGCCATGCACCACGCCACCGCGTGGAAGGGTCGAGTGCGTTAGAATGCCAATGGACAGGCTCATGGCACAAACCCCATGAGCGGCGTTTGTGCAAGATCCCAGAAAGTGTCTGTCTCGCCTCCCCAGGTAACATCCAGCCTGCGGGTATTGTTGCACTGGCCGATAACGGCCGCAGCAATGTCCCGCCCATGAAAGCGCGCCATAACGGCTTGTGCATCCTCTGGCCGGGCGCTCAGCAAATAGCCATAGCTGGGGAAAGCTGCCAGCCAGCGGGCCATGGGGGCGTGTTCTGGGCGTGGAATATCATCCAGCGTGATGTGCATGCCCACGCCAGAACACTCGGCCAGCATAAGGGCTGTACCCAGCACGCCAGCCATGCTGATGTCCTTGGCTGCACGGCTCAGCCCGTCCTCGGCTATTTGTGGCAGAAGGTCCATGTCGGCCTGTAACCGGGTAATCGCATCGGTGCCGCACAGCGCGGAACTACTGTCCCAGAACGGGTGTGGGTCATGCCAGCGGCCGCGCAGATCAATGGCGGCAATCAGCACCTCGCCGGGGCGGGCGTCAAAACTGGTGAGCAGATGGCGTGCCCGCCCCAGAATTGCGACCGAAAGCGAGTTGTGAGTGCTGCGCATGTTGGTATGCCCGCCAGCAACGGGCACGCCATAGGTCAGTGCTCCATCCTGCAAACCTTGCAGGACAGATGCTGCGGATTCAGAGGTATCGCTCCATAAGGCATTGACCACCGCAACGGGGCGGCCACCCATTGCCGCAATATCGCTGATATTGACCATGACGCCGCAGTAACCGGCAAACCACGGCATGGCGCGTACAAAACTGTCCTGAAAACCCTCACTGGCCAGCAGGAGGTAACCATCTCCATCCCGTATGGCGGCACAGTCATCACCAAGGCGGATGGCGCTGGGGTCGGTGGGTTTAAGGATTGCCGCTGCTTCGGCAATATCCTGCTTGCATGCGAGGGCGTGGCTGTGGCGCAGCGTGGCAAGCAGTGTGGCGAGGTCGTGCGCCATTACGCCACCTGCCGGGTGCGGGGCTGCGGGCGCAGCAGCCATGTCTGGTCCTGCCCATGTGCCGGATAGCGCGCGAGATCGGCCTGCATGTCATGATGCGGCAGCCCATGCAGGGTGATGGCGCCAAGGCTTTTCCAGTGCAGGCGGCGGAAGAACAGTACATTCTGCTCCTGCACTTGAGCCAGAAAGCGCTTGGCCCCAAGCCCGTGCGCTGTGCTGACAGCCATGCGGATCAGTTCCGCCCCGATCCGCCCCAGCTTGCGATGGTCTTCATGCACAGCCAGACGGGAACCACGCCAGACATGGGGTTCGGCTTCATGGATGCGTACGGCCCCTACAATCCGGTCCGGCATGCCTGCCATACAGCAGGCTGCAATAATGGGGATGGCTACGTCATCAATGCCGTCCCGATCATCCTCGGCGAAGACCTGCTGTTCGGTGCAGAACACGTTGCGGCGGAGCGCATGATAACCAGCGCGTTCCCATGGTGTACGGGCAAGGCGCACGACATATTCCGTCGGGATGAACGGGCGGTGTTCCACGCCTTCGAGTAGAGCACTCATTGTTCATAGGCCGAGAGGGAGGAGCACGCACCACACCGGCCACATCCGGCCCGGATGTCGGTGGATTTCATGTTGGCATCGCGTAGCATCTGCCCAAGTGGTGCCAGAACCGACTTCATGAAATCAGCGGTAGGCGGTGCATGGTTTTCCAATGGTGTGCCAGAAATAGGTACGAACGGCACTACGAAGGGATAAACACCCAATGCAACAAGACGCTCGGCCAAACCAAGAATATCTTCGGCACTATCGCCAAGACCTGCCAGAATGTAGGTGTTGACCTGCCCGCGCCCGAAAATGGGCACGGCGCTGGCAAAAGCATCCATGTAACGATCGACGCTGACAGTAGCCTTGCCCGGCATGATCTTTTCACGTACGGCCTGTGTCGCGGCTTCGAGATGCATACCCAGACTGTCGGCCCCTGCATCGCGCAGGCGCTGGAACCAGCCATGATCGTGCGGCGGCTCACACTGGACCTGAAGCGGCAGGTTTACGGCTGCCTTGATGGCGCGGGCGGACGCAGCCAGAACTGCCGCCCCCCGGTCGATGACGTTGGGCGTGCCGGTTGTCAGGACCATATCCCGCACGCCATCCAGTTCCACGGCGGCTTTGGCGACCTCGGCCAGTTGCGCGGGCGTTTTGTAGGCAATGGTACGCTCGGCCTCCAGCGACTGGCCAATAGCGCAGAACTGGCAGGACGTACGCCGGTCGGCATAGCGGATGCAGGTCTGGTGCACCGTGGTTGCCAAGGTGTCGCGCCCGTGGAGCAGGGCGATCTTCCAGTAGGGAATACCGTTTGCCGTGCTTAGCCCATAAAAGCGTGGAGCCGCGGGAAAGTGGATTGTACCCAGGGTCCGCCCGTCACGCAGCAGCGTGCTGGCGCCACTCTGGTCGGGCGGGCTGGCCTGAAACGGAGAGCGTTGTGCTCCAGACGTATAGACCGGGACCATGACGGTCTGCCCCGCGATGGTGATGGTCTTGTGGTCTGAAGGGCCGGCCCCGCCCTTGCGGGCGATGCCGCCATGATCGCCGCCGATCTGAAGCCCGAAGGATTGCAGGTCGGTGACAAGCTTGCGCCCCGAAAGCGTGCCAAGTGTTGGTACGGTCATGGCGCGACCTCATCCGTATGCAACAAAGACGGATCGGCTTCACCCGCGTAATGCACTGGGCACGCGGGCCGTCGGTCATGCAGCAGGCTCAGCAGTTCGGGGCGGGCGTAGTGACCTACGGAATCCATCATCCGCTTGCGTTTGGTAATCAGCCCGAAATCGAGATCGGCAATGACCATGCCTTCGCCCTCGACCAGCGGCGTGCCCAGCAGCCTGCCTTCGGGCGAGACGATGGCGGTAAAGCATCCGCCCCGCAGCGGTCCTTCCAGTGCGGGGTCGCGTGCTATCTCCTTGATCTGATCTTCCGTGAGCCAGCCTGTGGCGTTCACGACAAAGCAGCCTGATTCCAGCGCATGATGGCGGATGGTGACTTCCATCTGGTCGGCAAAGATCTGGCCCACCAGTGAGCCGGGAAACTGCGCGCAGTGGATTTCCTCGTGCTGGGTCATCAACGCGTAGCGGGCCAAGGGATTGTAATGCTCCCAGCAGGCAAGTGCGCCGATGCGGCCGGCCGCGCTTTCAACAACTTTCAGACCGGAGCCATCGCCCTGTCCCCAGACCATGCGTTCATGATAGGTGGGCGTAATCTTGCGGCGTTTGAGCAGGATATCTCCTGTCGCGTCGAAGATGATCTGCGTGTTGTAAAGCGTGCCGAAATCGCGCTCATTCACGCCCAGAACCACGACCATGCCGGTGTCACGCGTGGCTTCGGCCACCATGTCGGTCACCGGACCGGGGATGACGACGGCGCGCTCATAAAGCTCAAGATGCTCGCCGCCGAAGCGGAAAGCCGGCTGGATGAATGAGAAATACGGATAATACGGCACAAAGGTTTCAGGAAAGACCGCCAGCTTCACACCTTTTTCGGCGGCATCGCGGATGGCCTGACAGACTTTCCGGGCTGTACCCAGACCATCGTCTCCAAGGACTGGGCTGATCTGGATGGCAGCAGCGCGAACGATACGGGACATGGCGGCGGTCCTCCCTTCGGCCTTCAGAGAGTCCAGGTGTTGAGGATGAAAGCGTTGTCGCGACGGGCCAGCAGGATGATGTCGAGCACGTCCTGCGGATTGATCGGCGTAATGCCGGGGATCAGGTTGTGCTCGCCGTATCCGTAAAGGGCTTGAAGGGCGAAACGGCAGGCGTAGACTTTGCCGCCTTCTTCAAGGATTTTGGCGATCTGCTTGTTGCAGTTCATGTGCCCCGGAAAGGCTTCATCACCCAGGCGGGGAAAACCGCGCTGCACGCCAAGGGTAACACCCGGGCCGTACAGCAGCACCGACGTCTCGAACCCCTTGCGGATCAGGCGTGTGGCCTGAAGCAGGTTTACAAAACCGACCGATCCTTCATTGGCCACGGTATGAAAGGTGATAAGGGCTTTTTCTCCGGGCTGGGCTTTGACGTCCTCGAAAACCTTGTTTTCATAATTGACGAAGCAGTCACCGTCTTTATGAGGAGCGTGTTCGACTTGCGGCATGGTATCTCTCCCGTGTGCTGCGATCTCCGGCGAAAGGCCGGTGCTGACCGCTGTTGTCGGGACAGACATGGCACGGGATGGCCCCGAGGCAAAATATTGTATGTCTCAGTATTGGGGTACAAAAAAAACAATGCAGCTTATATATTTCTCTCGTGCGAGGGCATTGTCATGCAAATTGAACCGGAATGCCATACAATGGAGGGATTGCCCGTTAACGCTTTGTTTTGTTGTTCTTTTTGAATCACGCATTCGTGAATATGGCGTCGTCTTGTTTCTTTCCCGCGCAGGCGAAAACCCCGCAAGGAGGTGATACGCGCGAGTCCTGCCCCCGCGATCGGATCACACAATATCTGCAAAACCGGGGGAACGCTTGTGTTGCAAGACCGAGAGAACACCATGCAGGGATTCCTCAAGGCTTGCCGCATCCGGTGCGCTGCCCAATGCGATACGCGCGCGCTGCGGCGGCTCACCACTGATCGTGAAAACGGTGCTTGGCACCAGCGCCAGACCACGCCTGCGGGCATATGCCACAAAATCCGCGCTGCCCCACCAGTCCGGCAGTTTCAGCCAGACATGCGGTCCATCGGGCTTCATGCAATGGCCCTCTCCCAGAACCTTGCGGGCGATCGATTGCCGCAGACGAAGTTCCCTTCGGATGGCGTCCATGATTGTCTGTGCCTGCCCGTTCAACATCCACCGGGCTGTCAGCGTGCTGAGAAGGCCCGCATTGGTCAGCGCGATTGCGCGGATTGCGGCTGTCACCCGTCTGGTCATGTCCGCGCTGGGGAGTGCGACATAGGCCGTACGCAGTCCTGGACTCAGTGTTTTAGCGAGTGTCGCAATGTAGCTGACACGACTATGGTCAAGGGTGACAAGTGCAGGAGGTGGTGCATCCATCAGCAGGCTGTAGGGATCATCTTCGACAATATGCAGGTGGTGGCGTTGCGCGACGTTCAGGATATCCTTGCGTCGCTGGAGTGACATCGTGGCCGTTGTAGGGTTGTGAATGGTCGGAATGCAGTAGAGTAGGCGAGGGTGATGTTCGGCGCAGACCCTGTCAAGCTGATCCGGCATCATGCCTTCGACATCACTGTCGACGCCCACCAGGATAAGGTCGAACTGTGCGGCGATTGTCCGGATTCCCGGGTAGGCAATGCGGTCGGTGACAATGACGTCGCCTGGCTGGGTGTATGTACTGACAATGGCGGCCAGCGCGCTCTGGGCACCCGGTGACACAAGGATTTCCTCCGTGCGGCGCTGGCCTATGACCGGGGCAATCCATTTTGCGCCAAGCTGACGTTCCTCAAGCGTGCCGCCCGTAACACGGTAGGACATCAGGCTGTTCAGATCCTGCTGTTTGAGAATGGCCGTAATATCGTTCTGGATGATACGTTGCAGCGGCGGGTCCTGCGGAATGGGCGGCAGGTTCATGGTCAGGTCAACCACCGCCGGTCCTGTATGGCGCCAGTGGCTTTCCCCCGCACCCACACGCACAAAGGTGCCGCGCCCGACTGTCGCGTCAATCAGCCCACGCCGTCTGGCCTCGGTCAATGCGCGGGTCACGGTCGTGAGATTGGCGCCAAGGTAGTCCGCAATCATCCGCTGGGGAGGCAGCCTGTCCCCTTCCCGCAGGTCGCCCTTGCGGATGGAAAGCGCCAGCGCGTCCGCCAGTGTCAGGTAGATGGCGTTCGGGCTTCGGCCGATTTCCTCTTTCCACTGAGCGAGATAGGGGGGCACGGACATGGAGCAACACTTCCATACAATTAAGAGGTTTTTACTTCAACATATATGGTACAATAAATGCAATCACCTATCATCCTAAATGATGATAGCCAGTTTTATGATGAACTGTCTGTATAATAAAAGATTCGATTAAGCGAGGAAATAGATCTAACATAAAGTGTAAAACAGAAAATAATTGCAATATAATTGATTATATAACTTAAACCAAAAAATAATAAGACTGTATTTTTCTCCACATGAATAATATTTATTTAATGGAATAGTGATCCATTTTTTTGTATCCCGAAAGGAATGAGATGTGTTCATGCGCTATCAGGAGTGGTTCAAACGGGTCACGATGATGCAGAGATAAAGACATCAGGATATGCAGGTGTTCGGGTTGTGTCTGTAGGAGAGAAAAACCTTCCGCAGGAATGACTGCCAGAATATCGTTCATATTTGCATCCAGTTTTCCGATACGGATTTCAATCGCAGTCTCACATAATGAGCCGTTATTCATTAATCTGCGCTCGCGCAGCGGCCTGGACATATTGGCGATACACATACCCGCTTCGCGTCACCGGCTTGAGATAGGCCAACCAATTCACATCGCCACGCGAATCTCGCGAAATGCTTCACTATACCACGAAAAAGCAGGTTCTACCGTATGCTACCACTATCATTCCATGCATCGGCTGGAAAATGATTCTGAACAACCCGTTTTTGTTGGCATAAGATATATTACGCGATCAGTTTGTGTAAGCATAGGATAGAAGTGTCCGCCTCCTGCAAAGCAGAGATGTTTACTCAAGCGTTTTCCCCTGATGCAATGAACTGCTGGAGCTAAGCCATGGAAGGAATTATGATGGACAAGAACGATTTTCGTCAGATGCATGTGCTTTCGGTCGTGTTGGCGGGTTCGGAACAATCTATCAGATCGCCGATCACTTCGTGGTCTATGGGCAGCTAGTGTTGCTACGGCTAGATGTGTGAAAGCCCGCCCCGAAACTTATTCTCAACGAGCGATGTGAACTGCACCAGTATCGGATGAGAATGACCGACGAAGCGCGAGATGATCGTTGGCATCGACAATACGGTCTGAGACAACTACGGTGCTCGTAGCATGTAGCGGTCGATCGTGACTGCCGCCTCGTCGGCCGTTACCTCAAGCACCTGATTCACAAGATTGTCGCCAAGCGCAGCAATCTCGTCAAGTGCCAGATCGAACAACTCCACTTGCAATGCAAGGTTCATCCCGGGTGGCCCATTCAGGCAAACAAACCCAGCATGGATTGCCTGCGTTGCGTGGAGGCCCGGCGTTCTAGGCGCATGCCTGGCTATCCGTATCCCTCCAAGCCGCCTGCGTTCTTCTGGACCGGTCTTTGGACCGTGGACTGGTCATCGATCTCACGCACCGGCGCCGCGTCTCTTTGCCCTGAAGGAGCGTCTCAGCCGGTGCCGCGTTGGAAGCCTGACTACACGGCGTTAGAAACGGCGATGGCGTTTGCCGATCATGTTATTTGTAGCGCAAAATGAGGAGAAAAGTTAGGATAGGGCGAAGATAGTTAATGCATGAACCAGTGGATGTACCGGTCGTCTGTTAGGCAGGCACGATGGATAAGGAGCTGGAATTTTTGCCGGAGTATCGGCGTAGCTACGAAGACGGAAAGGCAGAGCCCAGATACAATGAGCTCTGTTCCTTGCCGAAGAAAGAGCGCATAGCTGACCACCAATCGCCGTTCATTCAATCCTGTTGAAAGAGGAAATTTATAAGTGGATACACAACACATCATCCAACTTCGTAACGACGCATGTCAAAAGATAAAAAATTACGTTGTTGGGTGTTTCGGTGAAAACGATTGCGAGCTAAGGCTGCTGCCACAAAGCGGTCCGCACGAGATGAAGCGAATAGCTGACGCAAATGGTATCAATGAAGCGGAAATGGAAACGCTCATTACGAAACGGCTTTCAGAATACCTAACTAATGAATTTAAGGCGGTCGGTTCGGAGATAGTAGGCTGGATGCCCGCTAATGAACGTTGGCTGCAGGTAAACGAAATGACCACATCGTTGATGCAAGCGATTTATGGCGATCGTCGTTGAATTGCGAATTTGGCTACATTACATCGCTGGGGAAATGGTTGGACCTCAGCGGCCACGATCTTTTCGATGTTTAATAGTATCATGCCTGTCTAGGTCAAATGAAAACCGACGGCTACGGGAACCTGGATATACGCTTCGCTTGGGGTAGAAGACCTTTGAAGCGTGTAAGCAGAAGCCGCATAAATGCATCACTGAACTGTCCGAGGAGTGGACTTCCGTGCAAGTAGTATGAAGTAGCTATCGGGTCGAGATTGTACTCATCAAGTAAGATCCACTGCTGTCGGCTCTGATCAAGGCCGGCCCGCCGTTTCTCCGTTGCTGGAACCTCAACCGCTGTACGGTCAGGAATTGGTAAGCGAGTTGTCACGGGAAGAAGGAGCAGGTAGTGCCGATTGTCTCGTGCGACAAAAGCGGCAGCGACAGTCGTGGGGCGATCCTTACGCCCTTCGCTTTCCCCACGCGCGTCCTGCCAGTGCCACAGATAGGGGTATCGTAAGACCATTCCAGGCCGAAATTCGGTACTCATGGCTGATGAGTAATGTCCTGCAAGTAACTGTCAATTGCTTTCCCAATATCTTGGACCAGATCAGCAGGCATGTCCGCTGTCGCGCCGACTACACGTCTGTCGGTATCACGAGCTGTCAGTGCCTCATATTGTTCAACACTAAGCATGATCAATCGCGGTTTACCGCGCTGGCTGATTGAAACAGGGCCTTGCAAGGCACTGGCGATGATGTCACCTGATTTACGAGACAGGTCACTGGTTGAAAATGTGCGCATAATCACCTCCTTCAGTGCAGTGTATTAATACAGCAAATACAGCAATAATGTAAACTATGTAGATTGTCCCGAGGTGTGGTGCGGCATTGTACTGCTTATGCCGTAATGATCCTTGATTGAGCATCTGCGCGCTCACAAAGCCCAAAAAATAGCGGTCATGCCAAGGATGGTGAAAATACCGACATTCTGTCAGGCCCGGCCGAGATGTCCGTTCTAAAGCAGATCAACTGCATGGAGACTGAAGGATGATATCCATATGTTCCATATAAGATTGCCCTTGCAGGCTCCCCTGAGGCCCGTGCTCCCTTCCGTGGAGCGTTAGCGCGTTCGTGGCAGCAGGAAGGAGTCAAAACTCAGCGTTAATACACGTATTGATTCTTCCTCGACAGGATAAGCTTACTAAAGTGGCTACAACAACAGATGTACAATTCTGAATATTTACCACCAGTGCCAGATTGCCGCACAAAATATAATAGTTCCCAGTAAGAACTTAAAATGTTTCTCCCAGATGGTCTTTGCGGCAAACCAGATGATATGGTCATATGCGTGAGATATATTTGAATTTAAGCGCTCATTTAGTTTTTGTTGATTTTCCAGATCGTTCTTTGTCTTAGACAAACATTTCTCCTGCTCATCCAAGAACTCGTCCAGACTTATCACGCTGAGGTTTTTCGGCAGTTGTTTCAATGGCGTCAGGGAACGTGCTTGCATCGGACGTGCAGTACCTTCGGTGTGAGTACTGTCCGTGTAATCGAACTTGATTCCGAACTGTTCATAAAATCGGTTACGTCGTAGTTTGTTCTCGTCGTGTCCCTGTAGGGCAAAAAGCTCGATCTGATTGATGTTGGCATCTGGCCAATTGATTGCCCATTCAACTATTTTATTCATAATGAAAGACCCGACTCTATTCCCTCTGAGACTGCACGGATCTAGAAAGATGGCACCTCGGTAAAGGCTGGGTCCGGAAAGGCATATACTGCTATTCTTTTTGTAATCTCGGAAGTAGCATGCAGAGAATTCGTATCTGAATCCTTCCACCCCTATAACGCGGTAGAAAATGCGTATGATAGCTTCATTGACTTCTCCGTCTGGGCCATATTCTTGGCTTTCTTCATGGTCTATCAGAAGTTTGTGGACTACTTTTCCAGATGGATCGTTCCGCGGGCGCACAATGAGAATATATGGTTTCATGACATTAAACTACGCACTTATGGGTGGTGATAAAGAACGATAACGGCTAAATTGGTCATCTGATTGTCGACAATTGGCTAACCCAGTCCTGAGAATCCTGCGTAGTCAGTTCTGTCCGCGATGTGCTGGCATAAGTCCCGCACGGCTCCGATAGCGCTTTCGACATCAAAGCACCCATCAAGCCATCCAGATTGATAATTCGCAGACACGAAGGACCAGACCTGAAAAGAAGCGTCTAATTCGAGACTAAGCCCAATTTTCAGTAGTCCGTCTCGCACAATTGCGGACGTGGCAATTTCGTCGTCTGAAGCGAACGAAAGCTCGTTTGATGAACGGGCATACTCTACCGCTCTGGCCGCAAGGGAGTTTAGCGCCGGCAATAAGGAAGCAGGAAAATTTGCCTCGGCCACCTGATTGTCAGTCATGCCTCTGCCTTTCGATCAAAACGCGGTATCTCGTTCTTTGTTGATGATTTCTCTAAGTGCCGACACCTCGCACCGCACGAGGCCGCGCCCAATAGCGGAAACTTTCTGAGTGTATGCCTGCGCCGTTACGCATGCCGTCCAAGCATTGGGGTCAGCTGGCATGATTTCGTCAAAGGGATTTCCCTCACCCCAACCGTTCTTTGCTAGCTTATAGCCCGTATAAAGAAGATCGAGTCCGAAAGGCAGAAGCAAAAAAGTGCTCGTGCTGATTGAATCAGTCCCTAAAATATGATCGTCAGACCATTTTCGCCGTAAGTTTTCGATATAATCTGCATCTGGTGGGAATTTGGTTAAATCAATGCTCGGCCAGATCGCCTGCTTGTCATTCATTTTGTTAATTCCATTCTGCATGATGCAAATATTTCGAAAATAGGCCCAATAACGCTCCCGCTAGAACCATCAACATACCGCAAACAGAACTAGCCTTGAGTAACGGAGAAAACATTAGTAATCCGGCACCGAGAAGCAGTGATATTCCTGCAACCAACGCACTATAGAATCGCAAAAAATCTTGCACAGTCAATTAGACATTTCCTCTATTGATCTCCGTCCCATCGACAAAGTTCCAATATCAGTATGCAAGGCTCACTTGTGAATGGACGAAAACCCTATTCTGCTCGACCTGACGATAAGGCTTTTTTCCACGCACTGAGCATGACAACCTTTTGCTCCGACAGGCCTCTTTTAACCGCGTGAGGAGAATTTTCGACATTCCTATGGGTTTCTATGGCTTCCTTCCGCCATTTATCCAGAGCACGCGTACAAGCACCCCATGCACCAACAACCCACTGTCCTGCAGACCAGGACTGGTTGAGCAAATGCCCAGCGGCCTGACGCCTCTCCCTGAAAATCTTATCCTCAAGACGCTGTTCGATACTGGTCTGGAGCATGATCTGCTCAATCTGGAACACCTCATCACGGCCGGCGATCATAATTTCAAGCGCCTTGTCGACAATTTCCTGCAAATCCGAGCGTAACCAGATCTCCAGTTCCTCAATATCAACATCGGATGGCCCGGTGAGGTCATAGTCTTCAATTACTGCCTGAAAGGCCAGTCTTCCCTCTTTTTGTATCCCGGCCGCACGACGTGGTGCGCTGAGACCGGCTTCCTTCAAAAAAGCCGCGACTGTGGCATAGGTCGGTGCAAGCTCAATGACAGCTTCAACAGTTTTCTCCTGCTGGCGCTCCCGTCCCAGACGTCGAACAGATGTTTCAAGTGTAGGGACAGTTTCTATCATGAACTTTCTTTCAGTGCCTTCGGTTCAAGGTTAGATCTCTCGCGCAATCTGTTCCAGTTTCTTCGTCGCGGACCCGGCATTCGCAGATTACCTGCCACAAACTCATGTGTGAATCCCCCAACGGCCTTTGGATTTGGCGGCAGGCAGTCTTGAAGATGGTGGCGCCATATCTACACGCTCAACCTTGTGGATATCACGTAGCGCATACAGGCTCCGGTCAAGAAAGAGAGTGTTGCGCGCCCCACGATCAACAAGTGAGCGGAAATACGCGTCAGGGTGACGAATGCTTTCCCCATGATCCCGTCTCGTCGCCATGACGATCACAGCGACCGCGGCTTCAAACTTTCCGAGAATGCCACATCCCATGCGCCATGACTGATAACTGATCCCGATCTGCCCGGAGAGCTGCTCGGCCGCATCGGCGAGTTCATCCCTATCTGGAGTGGAGGTTGAACACAGATCACGCAGATCCGGACAGACCGAAAGATAGAACATCGCGGTTCCTCGAAATCCACGCAGCGCCGATCTCTCACGCCCCTCCCCTAGTTCGGATTGATCCGCCTGCCCCGCACACCGCATTGTTTTAATGCGATTGCGCCCATTGGGCGCTACTACAACAACCTCTTTAGTTTGATTGTTTTTTCTTTCTGTATAGTGGGTGCCGATTTCGGCATCCATGGGTGCCAGTTCTGGGTTACATTCGGCGTTGTTTTGAACAAGAAGGTCCCTATTTTCAGGTGACTTATCCACAGGATTAGGTTGCATCTGAAGGGCAACAAGTAACGCCTTCATGCCCTCATAATAAGCTGACAGAGTTTCAGTCTGCTCGGTGCTCCGACGTAGACGCATAATCCTGGCCGCCTCCATAGCTGCCGCCTGATTCCCTAACGTTTCGGCTGCCCTGCGAACATTCTCGTTGAGATCGGCAATAGCGTCCCGCAAGAAGGCGACCTGAGAACGGCGGCGCTTTTCTTCCTCAAGCTTACCCAGTAATTCTGGCCAGCGATGACGGAGCGAACTGAGGTTGAAACCGACCTGTATCTCCCCTTCCGCCCCCTGCCAGCGTTTTCCCCTCTGACCATTCCGGCCGTCACAGGGCACCAGCATTTTCGCATCAGCAAGATCTCGTACAGCCCGTCGCAAAGCCGTGAGAGAAAGTCCCGTCCAGGACATCAGCGTGCTGTTATGTGCGTAGATGAACGGTGTCTTGAGCATTTCCCAGCTCTCAACTGGCGTCTTCTCTACCATGCGCAAGAGCAGAAGATAGGCATTGCGGCTCACGCCAAGAGCACGCGGCAGGGCACGTAGCACATTGAGTAGCGCATACTTCTCCGGGCAGTCCGGTGGGGACTGCATCAGCTCATCGCGCGCCTCAAGCATGGCAGGCGTCAGAGTACGCTTACCGCGCCTGCGCAACACGCAGGGGGCGTCATTCTGTAGTGGAAGCACGAGGCGTGGCTCCAGCAATGGGGGTTAGATCAACACCTCATGCCGATGACACCAGACAAACCTTCCCCGTTCGCAATTTGCTTGCGCTCAAAAACGGGTGGCGTTATAAGGGAAAGTAATTGGTTTTTCCCCTCATAACTGAGTTTCTTTGGTGCCCTGGCTTTTCCGGTTTGCAGACCGGGAGAGGCAGGGTTTCCTTTTTGGTGCTTACGTCATCTGAACGGCGGTCCTCTGTTATGCCTGTGGGACTCTGACTCCGAGCCCGCGCAGACCAATAGACACTCATGACCTAAATTATTGATAATGCACAGACTTGACCGGGTTGATTCGGCAAAATACTTCGCGGAGTCTGTGCGTCTTATGAAGATGAATGTGTCTGTCATCAGGAGATCACCGCTTCCGAAGCACCAGACCCCATGCGCTGGGAAACGGTTGAGTAATACTGACCTACGGTCCAGTTGCTCATATTGTTGGCCGCCAGTGTCTTCGTTGAGACAAAATCACTGAGTGGCCGGGACGTATTGGATTCAGCAGCCATTTGAGAGCCTGCCGTTGTACCAAACATATACGCCCCATAAGCCTGCGCTCCCGTCACTGTCCCATGGGTGCTGCTCGCAACGGATGTCGCATAGTCGCTGATAATGGCACTGGCGACTTTTGCCTGTACGGCTGGATCACTCCGATCCCCGTCACTCACTCCGGCCTTGGCCGCATATTCATTCCATGTGCCATCAGTGATCTGCCAGACACCCTGAGCAGAGGAAGTCGAATTGCCGGTATTCTGATAATGGCTCTCGATCTGACCAAAAGCTGCCAGCGTGTCCGGATTGATCCCGGCCGCTTTCGCTGCTGCAACAGCGTCCGAACCATAGGTCTGATTGAGCAGGGTCGCCATCGCATCCGTGTTGCCCCACTCACCGGAATAACTGGAGGCCTGTCCACTGGAGCCTGTTGACTGCGATGCACCACTACTCCCGGCGTAGACAAAGGTCGGGGCTCCCGTTTCATGAATGCTGGGGACAATCTGTTCCGACGTGCTCGCCTTGACGGTTTGCGGCGCACCACAAACCGTCAGGAGCATTACGAGGCGTAAGGCTCGCATGAGGAAACGCTACTGTTCTGGATGAGTGAACAGAACGGTTCCATCCGCCCGCTCTCCAGTAACAATACAGCCGACAGGGTGTTCCGGATTGAGTGGCTTATACGGACCGATGAGGTTGGCCTGAATCCATGCCGTATGCGTGCCATTAAGCAGAACCTGCCGCCAACCATTCATTTCCATGCTGGTCACGGCAAGCTGGGAGCCCGCACGTCCCACCTTTGTCGCATTGAAGTTGGGGGCCGAATACAAGGGCGTTGTTTCATCCTGCGGGCTCATGCAGGAGACCGGCATGGGTAAGACTTTCTCAGTATTCGCTGTGGCAGGTGGGTTTACCGGAGTGCCCCAGTCCCGTGGGCCAATATCTTGCATGCGTTCTTGCGACAGTCGATCCAGCTCGGCCGGTGTGGCGTGCTGGGCAAAAGCAGGTGGGGTTATTCCCATAAGGGTTATTGCTGCCGCCACCTTGGAGAATCTGCTCATAAGCAATGTCCTTCTTGTCTTCGGTTTCTAGTGTCATCATCGCATGAGAGGTTGTGAATAAAGCCGTTCGTGCTTTGTTCTTTACGCATTCACATCTCTCTTTGACACAATGGTCTCAAAGGAGACCGTCATGCGACACATTCTGTTAGCCACGTCAGTGGTTCTATTTCCTCAGTTGGCAAGCGCTGGACAATGCCAGACACCGCCCCCTATGGAACCTCCCGCGCCGCCGGTTAAGATCGTTGCCACGAGTGAAGGGACGACGATCCCACGTTTATTGAAGACTGAAGAGATCAATCAAAGCCCCGCTTTGCGTCGTATCGCCAGCCATGGAGCAACGATCTGGGAGATCGGTGACAGTATGTCCAATCATGGTCTGCGTGGCATCTTTGCCAGAAATGGGCAGACCTTCAGGACTTTCTACCTCACGCCAGATCTGCAGGCAGAGGTTGGTGGCGTCATGTGGGATGCACAGGGCCATAATATTACCCGCGATACAGTTTCCATGATTCCGGGCGTTATCCCAACGGTAAAATGGAACGCCGGGCAGCCCTCTCAGCCAAAAGTCGTGAGTGGACAACCGCCGGCCGAGGGCACGCACGCTGATGTCGCAAAGGTCATGGCTTCAGCCAGTTTTGGTCTTTATGGACATGCTGGTGCACCCCGACTGTATATGATTGTCGACCCACTTTGCCCCTGGTCAATCAGGGCGCTCCAAAGCCTCCAGTCATATGTCGACAACGGAAAGCTGGAGCTGGCGATCGTCCCGATTGCCATCAATGATTACGAAAACAACCACACCAGCACTCCGGCAGCGCAGGCCATGTTAAGCGTTGGACAAAGGCAAATGATTGGTGTCTGGCGGCAGATCATCGCACTGGACCATGCTCCAGAAGATGTCTCGTTGACTGAAACATCTGGTGCAAGCCTTCAGCTAAACCTTCAGAAAGCCCATACAGTTGGCCTGAGGGGGACCCCGACCATTGTCTGGCTGGACAAGTCGGGTGTCTCACACACCCAGTCAGGACTTCCTGATGATCTGAACGCGTTGATCGCGAGCATGACGCCATGAAAACCAGAAAAGGACTCAAGCGTCTTGGACGCGTTTCCCTGTGGTTGGCTTATCCACTTTATGGGCCTTTCACGAAAGGCATGTCACTTCTACGCACGGGCTCACATCTGGTGCGTAATCTGCCGGAGATGACTACAGAGGGGGTAACAGAAACAGTAGAAGAGATAACCGCTGACACACACGAAAGAACAAGAATACGGGTTAGAACCCGTAATTACGGTCTGTTCTGTGGGGTGTTATTGATGCTGATGAGTATGATGTGGCTCTACGATGTTTTCTGGGAAAACCAGTTCATCTTTGGCCCTGCCAGCATCGAACTGGCAGCCGTCATCATTATGCTGTCTGGGCAGTTTCTTTCTTTTAGTTTTTCCAACTGGACAATCCGACGTGGCCAGTCAGGAAGCTTTGCGGAATTTATGTCCAACGGCCGAAATCTCTGGCCCAGATAAGAGCATCAACGTCTCGGGCCAGTTTCGACTTTTATGCTGCGGGTGTGGCAGACTTTTTGAGCATCCATAATGACAAGTACCAAAAGTTGCCAACGCCTCAAGCCCGCATCATGCCCTCGGACTTGGGGTCACGCGTATATTCCTTGGCAATATTACCCTTGGCATCAACAATCCCCATGCGTTGAAGTGCCGCACGAGCAGCTGTTTTGCTTTTGGTATTGGCTTCGGTCTGCTTCTTGATTGCTTCAAGAATTGCCTGACGGGTATCAATTTTCATAGGGAGAGGATAAACGCAAACGACCGGCGGGTCATTATGAATCGCCTGTGTTTCAAAAAGTCCCAGCGTGATCACTCGCCTGATTTACGCTCCACTTTGCGTGTTCGTAATCTGGGCGACCTGACTGATCGACGGGATCGTTCGGTTTTACGATTGAACCATCATACGAGCCAACTGACGGAGACCAGTTGGCCGGGGCTGAGCCATAAGGGGCATAGGGGTCGTAAAGAGCCTGGGCCACTTTGGGTGGCTTGAGAGGACGGCTTGAGCCGGTGTGGAGATTTCCCTCAGCACAGGCGGAAAGGGACAGAAGAGCAAGCGCAGAAACAATAAAGCGAACTTTCATGCTCCTTGAGCCTTGGCTAGTTTGTTATATTTTTCAAGTAACGCATTATACTTACGGATAATTATGTTTTTCTCAGAAACCTTTTGATTAAAATCATCGATTACTTCATTTTTCTCAGCATTTTCTTTATTAAACTTGTCGGATAATTTGTTGTAGTCAGCAATAAGCTTGCCGTAATGGGCCTTCCAAGCTTTTTCGCGGGCTTCTTTTTCAGCTTCAAGCTCTGCAATCCGCGCTTTAGCCGCAGTCAGCTTATCGTTTACTCTATAGGAGAATTTTTTGAACTCATCCCGGTTAATGGTCAGGATTGTGCAGTTTTGCTCTAAAAAAGATATCTTTTCCATTGCCTCACGGTAGTCAGCCGCAGGCACGGAGCCTCTGGAAAGAGTCCGGTTAATACGTTGCAGCTGGTCTAACGCAAAGATGTCACCCATAGTAAAACTCCTTAAACGCTAGACCTCAATAGGTACTTCATCCATTTGCGCTTTAGTGTTTGAATCCATTTTAGGCGTTCCGTTCTCATTCTGTTTACCACCTCCACCCGAGCCTTGTGAAGAGTTATCTGACGTGTTTTTCACAACAGATTTGGTGGCCTCAGAGGCAGTATCAACACCTTTCTTAACCGGGTCCTGACTATTCTGAACAAATGCATCGGCATCGACCCGGCCGATAGAGTGAAATCCGACCATATCTGGCAGGTGATGCGGCAAGGTTGAGATGAGGCGGAAAGACAATGTGGCCGTTGTCATCTCAAGGGTGACATAAAGCCCCATTAACACGAGGATACCGATGAAATTATCAACCAGATAGCCGTTATCAAAAACGAATCCACAGGCAATCACGAAACTCTTCATGATAATCCAGGACATGCCAGAGAAAATGGTATAGCTGCAAATCATGCCAACAACCATCATGGATGGTCTGAACAGAATGGTGAAGAGAATTTCATAGCCTCTAATTCCTTTCCCATGGATACCATCCCCGGCGAAGGTCATATGGGCCAGAAACCATAGAGGGGCGGCGGCCATGGCCTCCACGACCAGTACCAGCCACCCGGCCACCCCCGCATACCAGAACAGGCAAGGTGTCATGGGAAGGATGTAGGCCAGTGTTACCCCTGGAGCCATCAGCATAAAAGCCGCTGTAAACAGCGGCACCAGCAAGGCCGTAACAACGCCTGTAAAGGTGGCCGCCGCTGCGGCCGCTGCTGCTGCACCAAAATTACCGGTCGCAAGACTGACAACGCCAGCGGCCGCTGATGCCGAGCTGCTCGACGCAATGGCCGATGCACCAATGATGGTCAGAGCCAGCATAATAAGAAAATGGCCCAGACCAAGCATATTGCTCAGCGGATCAGTCCATCCGGTGCCCGCACTTGGAATAACCAGATAGTTCATGATCGTTACAAAAGTCTTTTCGGAAAGACCGGTGTAGCGGAGAACTTTATCTAAAACACCCGGGACATCCTGACTGACAACAGAATTCGCAAACAACTGGGGAGAAGCAGACGGCGCATAGGACTGATCGGTCGTGACCAGCATTTCGTCCTGTTTTGCCATATACCCCATGATGGATAGGAGGAAGGGGGCAAGATCGGAGGATAGATATCCCCCAACACCTGCCCATGACGGTTTCTGGACTGACGGCGTGATGGCTGAGATAGCCTGCACCTCGGCATTTAAGCGCGATATTTCCAGATAATATGCCCCCAACCCCGTCCAGCCGAGATTCTTCATGAAAACTATGCCTGAATCTTCGCTCCCATTGTCACTCCCCGCAGCCCGGATTTTTGCAATCGCAGAGGACGATATGGCGGTCAATCGCCCTGAGAAATATTGGCTCTGGCTTGTAAAAACAGAATTGAGCGTGTTGAGGACTTTTACATCTCGCGTCTCCCAAAGAGCTTTGGCAATCCTCTCGGTGTTAGGGCGTATGTTCGATATGAGCTGTTTTAGGGCTGCAACACGCATGTTCCCTTCGGCACTGAAATCAATCGTGCTCAAACTCTTCTGAGTAGTCGCCAAACTCAACTGGGCTGAGACCTGCCCTGTCGCGGCCATGGAAATCTTGCCGCAGGCAGGGATAGCCTGTGCGTCACCCTGAGCCATGTCATATGAAACAGTCACCCTGAACGCTTCTTTGGTACCGATCGATACCTCTGGAGCAGGAACCAGATTGCTGTTGTTTCCAGCGATATTGATCAAACTTCGGCAGAGTTCGCTATTGATGACACCCTGCACAATCTGCCGTGAGCCCGGAATGATTGGAGCGGAGAGTGGGAGTGCTTTTGGCCCCACGCTGTCAATCACAATATCCTTGAGTGTCCTCCCCATGCCAATACTGACCTTGGCGGTCTTCATGATCAGATCCTGCCCAAGGGAATACCCGCCGTTAGTGGATACCGGGGCCATCATGATGATAGCCCCAATAACTCTGATGGGAACCCAGCCGGAAAAACTGGCGGATAATATTTTCCCACTCTCCGCCGTTTTATGAATCTGAATAATGGTCGAATAAAACAGCCAGACTGCTGCAATGATTCCTACATATGCGGAAAACCATTCCAGCATAAGGCCAGTTGTTGTCTGTGTGGCACCATCCATAGGGAAGAGGCTGTCAAGAATCTGGCTGGTAAAATCATTACCTGCATCCAAAGCCGCCCATGACACGCTCGAAGGCGTAACATCAGCATAGGCCGGATGTGCCATGAGAGGTAGGAGCGCCAAAGACATGAGAATGCCCGACGCTATGCCTTTTAGAATGGTGCCACGCATTATTCAGGCTCCCATGGAAGGGCCACTATCCCGCCCTTGCTCCTGCTGATGATTTAAGCCCAAAAAATCGCGGGTTTTCTCCACAAGCTTCTCAACGATATGGCCAATGGTCTGAACAAGATTTTTCCCCGGCTCAACGCCTGGAACATTTTCCATTTCCAGGCCGGCCTCTCCAACACGCTGCTCCGCCATTTTCACGGCAGGATCGTCGGTAGCCCCCCGTTCGGCAGCTTCAGCCTGCATCGACAGAACATTGCGTCTCATGTTCGTCATGGAGCCAACAAGCTTTTCAAAAGAGTTTTTGACATCAGGATTATTCTGGCGCTCCTGCATGAATTCCTGACCAAGAGCCTGGTGTTGCCCCCCAGGACCCATTTCCGACAGAATTTTAGGAATGGTCTTGCCTTCCTGACTGGCGGTTGCTTCCAGTTTTTTGAAAAATGGCGCGGCCGCATTCTTCAAGGCCTGATAATTTTTACGGCTTTGTTCAATATCCGTGTCAACACTCTGGATAAGCTTGTTGATACGCCGCGTATCAGTTTCCGCCTGATGGGTAGCCCCCCATGAAGCGAACCGACTGGCGGCACGAGACATAATACTGCCCGCGGCCGGCGCTACCGCAGGGGCTGCCTGCACGGCTTTGACTGTTGAGGGTTCAGCAACAGTTTCAGCCTTTGGCTCCGGCCGTGCCTGCTGGGAAGGGGTTCGGGTGTTACGCTGTGTCTGCTGGTCAGGCTTTCCCGTCTGGGATGCGTCCTGCTGCTGGCTATCCGGGGCAGGCGTGTCGATATCGGGTTCCTGTTCTTCTCGACTAGCGTTGTTTTCCTTATTGTTTTTTCTGATGGCCTTATCATCTTCCTCGGTTAAACCTCCAGAAGGCTGCGGCTCTTCAGAAGGCTGGGGTTCATGTTCATGGGCTGGTTGACTAGTCTGATCTGGCGCGAATGGCTCAGAGACCAGTTCTGGTTCATCCAATTCAGGCGCAGGAAAAACCTCGGCCGTGGCCGGCATAACCGGCTCGGGCTGTGCGACCTCTGGAGCCGGAACCTGCCCTGTAGCGTCCATCACCCTATCGCTGAGATGCTGTGTCGCCATTGCGATCATCATAGCCGTCTGTCGTTCGGGCGCTATCTCGGCCACTTCCATGGCCGTTGAGCGGATCATGGAAACCAGCTGCTGGTCAGCAAGCTCCAGTGTATTGCCGAGCATACGGTTAAGATCCGGGTTGGTCAGGCCAGGATACTGCCCGGCCATCTGGGTCAGGCCCGCCTGAAATATTGGAGAAAGAGCTGGCTGCTGATTTGTCCCACTGAATTTCGACCAATCCTGCACAAGCCATGCGACCTGTGTCAGATATTTTGGATCATTCTCAAGGGACGGGTCTTTCTCAAGCCTTTCACGCAGATCAGCCAATTCTTTAGCAAGTCCGCGTTGATCTTCAGGAATGCTGTTCTGCTGATTTTGAAGGGTGTCCAACAGGTTGGTCAAGGTTGTGGCGGGACTGGCCGCAAGTGTTTCAGACACAATGCTTTCCAATACTTACTGGGGATTAGGAACAGGGAGGGGAGAGAAGCGGCTAAGGTTTTTGTCCGCCTCTATTGCGAGCCGCTTGGCTGTAGCCAGCGCGGTCTTCTGCTGGAGTTTGAGTTGCTGCCAAAGCAGCCAGTTGCGTTGCGCATCCAGCAGAGCAATCTGTATGAGAACTGATTTTTCACTCGGCATGGCCTGAAGATCGGCCTGCCAGTCAGTACCAGAATAGCGCCGGTTCACTTCGAGATCAGTGGCCTCCCACAAACTGCCAACGTCAGTCTGGGTAATCCCTTCTCTTTTGGCTTCGGCTTTTTGGCTGGCCGTCAGTGTTACTGTGCCTGCACGCCAGCTCAGAACATCATGCCCAATATTATGTGCAAGGGAGATTGCCGCATTATAGGACCGACGCCCGGGCATCGCCTGTTGGCCATCTGGAGTTGTTATGGCGTTGCCGCGCATTGCGGCCGGGACAACCGGCTGAATGAGAGTGGTTTCATAATCATTGGCCCGATCGATAGCTTTCTGATCGGCGTATACTGGTGGGGTCAGCAGACTTGACGCGTTCTGATCCGCACCTTTCATGGGGTCTTCAGTGAGTGAACACAGGCCCGCTTCTGCCTCGGCATCATCACAATATTTAGAGAAATGTAGAGTGTTATTAGCCTGTGAAGCTTGCCCGGCTCCCACCCATGACGGAGTGTTACGCGAGGCCCTCGTCCGGCTATTTTTAGTCACGTCCAGTGCCAGAGCGACATCACCGGCCTGTCTGGCTGCAACCACCGTAGCCTGACCGCCTTCCAGGTTGAGGCAATCCTGACGGTTGACTGCATGCTCGTCCATAATGTGGGCGTTAATAACGTCACGGCTCAGGCGAGCATTAACCATATTGTTTGCATCGGAAAGCTGTTCCTGCGCGCCAACCTGAGCTTTGGTGTAATTGGTAAGCTGCTGAAACCCTTTCACCATGGCATTATTCCCATCGACAACGGATCCATTGAGGATCTTATGGGTCGACTGGACGACGGAATTCATTGCACTTTGCAGGGCTGTTATCGCAGCAATAATGGGACCGGCATCACCAAGGGCACTGGCCGGTTTGCTTGGCATAAAAGTGCCAAGAGTAAAGACAGCCAGGATTACGAGCGTTTGGAGCAGCTTCACAGCGAACCTCCCGACAGCCCGAAAGCCTGAGACGCATCGCCAAGGGAATACCCATCTGGAAGCTGAAGACTCCCGTTGACATCATAGGAGTTTCTGCCGTCCGAATAGCTACTCGTGCCACTGGAGTTGATTCCGGTGTTGATGAGTTCATCACCGCCACCGCCAAAATTCAGTGTTGGACATATTGATCCAGCACCAAGGCCAAGGTTGAAATTGTCATCAAAATTCGACACGTTCAGGCCACATTGCGCCGCACTCTCCATTGTGTCCCACACGTTGGATAGTTCGTCGCAAATCTTGCCCATCGCAGATTGCGCTATAGAGGCGATGTCCAATCCGTTTGTAAGAACGTCCAGACCCAGACCGTTAAAAAAGTTTCCAAGACAGGTAAACTTGGTCACTGATTCCGGCTGCTGGATCATGGCGTCATCAGTTTTGATCTGGGCAGCTTTTCCAGTTGCCGCGGCCTGCACTAAAGCCTTGCACCCAGAGGTATCTGCCCGGGAGAGAGATGGCACGACAAGTACCATCCCTATCATCGCCCCATAGATACACAGCTTTTGGGGCCACATCATTCTCCTTCCTCCTGGTCAGAAGAAGGATGCTGGCGCGCATTGGCAGGTTCACCGGGAAGAACAATCGTTAGCAGCAGATCCTGAGCATAATCCCGCGACAACCATGTATTGGGGTCGCGTGCAGATTTGGACACTTTTGACGTTTCAGGCATCTGACAGAACTCATCTCTATGATCGGTTCTGTCAGAATACGGGGTTCAGTTGTGAATACAGACACGACACACTGCCAAAATAGTTTTTAGAGAGTTTGCGCGGCACGAATTTGAGTAAATTGGCTATGCGCGGAGTACATGGCGAACATGCAGGAAAGTGAACCGAAGCAAAAAATGGTAATATATCTACAATTTCCCAAACAGGATATTTATGGTTCGGTTTCGCGCGATGGCAAAAATATGATGCTTTATTCCAGACACCTATGATACGGGAATAAAGATATTCCAGATGCGCAGAGCAGGAGCCAATCATGTTCAAAGCTGCCAGAGCAGCCATCAGGGGGAAATTTTCGGCCCCCAGGCAAAAAGCGCTTCAAGCTTTTGCGTTTCTTGAGAACAACACTGGCGGGTCCGACAAACGGCCACGCTGGAGCCGCGATGAAGAGAGCTATCTTTCGCGCTCTTACCCCAAAGGGACGGATGTCGGGTTTATTGCAGGTTTGATCGGGCGCCCGATATCTGCCGTGCGGCGCAAAGCCCTTCGTTTGGGTGTACATCGACCGCGTAGCGGTCGGGCGGCAAATGCCGCCAATCCAATGAACGCCCCCCCCCCCCGCACATTTCTGAACTAGATTCAACCCTACATCGCGGATTTCTTTACTTTTTTGCCCCTCACTCGAGGTCAAACAAAGGTCGCGTTATCTGGACCAACGAGGCAATCGCCACGCTGGCGGCCCTTTGGAAACGTCTATATTCCCCCACATGCATCGCTCAGTTTTTCGGACTGAAAACAACGGCAGTTGCCGAGGCCGCCAGACGCGCAGGCCTTCCTGACCGGCGGGGTCTGCCGATCCTTAGCACTTGCAAGCATAGAGACCCTTTCGCAGAACCTGAAAATCAGACGCTCGTCAGTATGATGGTGCAAAAATTTTGTCGCCTGACGGGGAAGCTATTTTTTGTACGTCCGCGTGACAGAAAAACAGTTCATTTCAGCTTGCAAGGCAAACTAGCACTCAACCGCAGGCAAGCTGAGGTAGACGCATGGGAAATTGATTTTCCTGTTAACACCACAACAGGCGATTACGCACATCAGTCTCAGCTAAGCTTCGCCTGAATGAAAAACACGTACGAAGCGGTTACCCGCAGATTGAATGATCCGTCATTTTCTAAACAGGTCATCAAGTGTGTTCTTCTGGGATTTGCATGCTCACTGGTCACAAATACTCTGACTGGCAGTGCTTTAATTTATGAAATAACGCACAGACCTCTGGTTAAATACATATATCATGACTCGTTTGGTAAGCCGCGCGAATTGATCGTGACGGACCATGCGTATTTCTCGGATGCCGAGATTACCAATTGGACCACTAACAAAGTAACTGAACTCTACACAATGAATTGGCTCGACTATGCGCCACATCTTGATGCATCCAGCAAGGATTTTACTGTTGATGCATGGAATACATGGGGACAGGCTTTCAAAGGGCCTGGGAACATAGAATTCATTAAAACCAAACAGATCATCATGACCGCTTCCTTAAAAAGTGCAGCCATAGTCGTAGATGAAGGGAAAAATAGGCAGGGAGATTACGAGTGGCACGTCGCATTTCCTATGTATCTGCGATGGATAAACGCCGCAGGCGAAAAAACCGATGTTCTGTCGGTCAATGTCACAGTTACCCGTACGAATGATCCTCTACATCCCGATGGCCGGGTCATCTCTGAACTCAATGCCCCTCGCGCGACAAATGGCGGTGAATAAATGCTTCGTCATGTCCCTATGGCCGCGTTTATCGCTGGAATTGCGCTGAGTGTACCGCTCTGCGCCCTTGCCCAACATGACACAGCCAATGAGCATAATCAGGTTGATCCCATTTATTCCCTGCCACCACCACCTAATGTCGTAAACAGCCTCTATGAGCGTTTCGACGCAGGACAAAGAGCACTAGACGGCACAGATGACCCTCATCGGCTTGTCAGCCCTGCGTCCCGGTCGGTGTCCATATCCTTTACGTCCGGTTCTCAAATCAACATCATCCGGATCGCACAGGACTACCCATCGTCGATTTCATTTGTCGACATTACGGGACAACCATGGCCAATCGCATGGGACATCACCACTAAAAAGAATGGTGGTTGCGACGAAAAAGGCGATGGACATAACGCATCAGTCCGAGCGGTCGGCATAAGCGCCTGCGTTCCTGAGGCCGGATCCAATGTCCTCCAGCTCACCCCCATTTCCAGATATGCCCACGGTGGCATCCTGGTCAGTCTCAAAGATGCTCCTAAGCCAGTCAGTTTCCTGATCGTGGCGGGAACTGGAGCGTATGATGCGGACATGACGGCACGGGTCAATAAGCGTGGGCCTAATGCCAAAGATATTGTCAGCACAGACCCTGAAGCACCGTCCACGGGTTCTTCCCTGATGCACGATATTCTTGACGGGACACCCCCGGCAGAAGCCGTGCCTATGCTGGTATCCGGGGTAAACCCGGATGATCTCAGGGCATGGAAAATCGCAAACAAGATTTATCTCAGGACAACCTATCAACTGACATCGCCCGCATTTAGCGATCACCAGAGTCTCTACGATACCACCGCTTACGAAGTGCCCAACACGTCACGGTTGTTGGTTTCGTCAGCAACGAAGCAGGGAATACCTGTGTCATTAAGGGAAGATAGCCATGAGTGACGCTGAGGAAGTGGATGCAAAATCTCCGCTACGAGCCAGCTTTGAAAGCTCACGCTCACTCTTAAAATCTCTCATTGCTTTAGCCATTTTCGGTGTGGTGGTTTTTTATTACTTTAGTCACCGCATAGTGGGAAAACCGCACTCAGCGGAGCTGCCTGCTCCTGCGATGGTTAGCCCGGCAGGGGGGAACACCCAGATTAAAAAACTGGATCAGCTTGCCTCTCAACAGGATCAGCAGGCCTCCCTTGAAGCTCAGAAATCTGGGAAATCCTACACAGCATCCCTTACTGGAAAAGAGCTCCCCTCTCCCGCGATTATTCCTGAACTTGGTGCTGGCACAACAAAACCACATAAAACAGAACCATCTGTTGCCCAGACAGATAAGCCTGCTCAACCGGCATCATCCAATCCGTTCATTGATCCTGTAGGCCCCAGAAACATAACGCCCCGTAATGAACGGTCTGGCACAACAGCCACGCAGCATCTGTCTACTCAGGCAGAAGTCGAATTGCTTGAGGCATGGGCGGGTCGGCCGGCATCAATCGAACGTGTCAGCACCAATTACAAAAGCCCGGTAAACCGCTTTGTTGGTAGCGACAAGGATGTATCCACGCATACGGTGACTGCGACATCCGTGGGAAATGTGAGCGCCGACAGTGGAAAATCAAAAACCCACGCCACATTGCTTTTAGCCGGGGGAAGAGGCGTTTATGGCCATTCCGTCCTAACGTCGAATAGTGACCTCGGCCACGAAGTGCTCGTCGAAGTTGATACCGGACCATTCAGAAAGGCCCGGATCAGCGGCACGTTCTCAATGCAGAATGATAAACTGATCATCAAATTCAACACCCTGATGATAGGTGATAACGACCCAATATCCGTCTCTGCATATGCTGTATCGCCGGAAACGGCCGAGACGGGTGTCGCCTCTGAAGTCAATGAACATCTGGCTACCAGAATAATACTTCCTGCCGCCTCAGCTTTTGTTCAGGGGCTTGGGAACGCCATGATGAGCGCCAACACATCGAGCTATACTGGTGGGTATGGCATGACCTCCTTCACGCATCTCAATATTGCCCAGCAAATGGGTGCGGCAGCCGGAAACCTCGGACAGGAGATGGGACAACTGCTGCAAAAGCAGACCCCGCAGACGGCCACCGTCAAGCTGGATAAGGGCGATACGGTCGGAATCCTGTTCGATCAGCCCGTTTACGGTCCCTGACCGTATTCACAACTGAACAAGCGATAATGAAAAAAAAGGAGTTTCCCCCCATGCGAGGTAACGTCATGACGCTTCAGCCTGAAAATTCTTCCGTGACTATGTTGCGCACAAATACCAAAGAAAATCCCAGCCCTGATTCTCCACAGGGCAAGTCACAGGCAGAGGACACAAACTCTACCCCTCCTTCTTCAAGGGAAGATGGCGGCCCTGAGCTTTCCTCCAGCAAACAGACGGACACGGACGCCGTAAAGTCCGCAAGCACTTTCAATCTGGCCAGGCTTAAAAACCCAGCCTGTCTTCTTGTCGCATCAGCTGCTGCGATTTTCATTGGAACAAAGGCAACAGGGATTCAACTTCCTTTCCTGGGGCAAAATTCCACGAAGGCTGTTGTCGCCATCCAGCCAGTCCAGCGGAATATGTCGGATATAACGCCCCCGGATATGGCGCTGACACCTGTCCCCCCTGCTGCGCAGAAAACTTTACTGCCACCGCCAGCCCCTCACATTGAAACGGTGCAGGCACAGAGCAAAACTCCCCTTCAACCTTTGCTCGTACCTCCCTCCCCTGCCATGGCGGATGCAGCTGCTCTGGTAGCTCCCTCTGAGGCAGACCATGTGGCCACAGGAAAAACCACTCCTGATGTTCACGCCGTTTCTGATACCCATTTTGAAAACCGTATGGATACCGCCACGGCCCTGAATCACCCGAACGATGTCCAACCGCAAAATCAGGACAGTGCCAGTGACCGTCTCTTCATTGAGATGCATCGGCAATTGACCGATATGTCCAATCAGATGAAAGAGCTTCAGGCCAAGCTGGATACAACGCAGCAGGCTCTTAATGACCGCATTTCAACTGGCCTTGGTAAAATAGATGGCCGTCTGGATGAATTGCAGCACCGCGAAGATCTGATCGAAAGTCAGAAACGTCCAGAACCCACTTCGTCTTCACAGGGAACCACACCCAAAGCTGCGCCGACTGATACCAGGGCAAACCCTGTGTCCACAGCACTCAGTGACCATCACACTGTCAAAAAAATCACCAAGGACCCCACACCAGCCCCGCTTCCCCATTACAGCGTACAGGCCGGAGCACCAGATATTGCCATCCTGATGGACAGTTCCGGAACCCCCTTACGTGTGCAGCCGGGGAGCAACATTGATGGATGGGGAAATGTTCTTGCTGTGATGCCTGCGGGCAATGGATGGGTCGTCAAAACTGAACATGGCATCATTCGATAAGGAGAGAGAGAGGAAGATGGAAGCCCTATTTTCCTTCGCACAGGAAATTGGTAACTCTCTGGCCTATCTGTTGCCAACACTGTGTTACGTCACGGGCTCATCTTTCCTGTTAGGCAGCGTCTACGGCATTTACAGTCGCGGCAAAGGAGAGAACGGCCCAGCCAGCAACCTTTTTGTTTGCGCGGCTCTGTTTACCGTTGGTGCGTCGTTCCTGTCATTCCCTGACTTTCTGAACATGGGAAATAAATCACTGGGTTTCACCACCACCGCCAGTATGTCTGGAAGTGATGCGACACCTATGAAGTTTTCCGCACAGGATATTCAAACAGGAATTAACAAAGGCCCCACAGCTTTGCTGGTCGCCTTTTTGCATCTCTTCCGGATGTATTTCGCCTGCTACGGCGCTCTGTTGGTTTACTGGGGCATGATCCGGCAGGTCGGTCGGATGAAAGGACAAAACAACACGTCTACATCAGTGAACTTACTGATCATTGTCGGTTCGTTCATTCTGATGAACGCAGATACGGTTGCCGCTGCAACATGTAAAAAACTTGGATACCTCACCTGAGCCAGTCGCCAAACTCTTCAGAGGAAAATATGCGTAAATTGATTACAAAGAAAAATATATACCTCCTGTTGTTTGTCTCGGTCGTCATGGTGTCAATACTACCTGAGTATGCCCATGCTCAGGCTATTGATGAAATGGCCGCACGAGCAACAGAACACGCCAATAATGCCTTCGGTTACATCTTGAACTCATTTTGTTTCATCGTTGGCGGAAGTCTACTCGCGGCAGGAATACTATCGCTTTATCAGAAACATAGGAACAATAACGCTGGAACCAGCATGTCCTATATTGCCGGTGCATTCCTGTGTGGTGGTTTCCTGATCGGATTTCCATTTGTGGTCAGGACGGCAAGCTTCACTTTCTGGGATGCCACAACAGTAGTTACTGGCGAACAGCATAAGATGCAGTTTGATCAATAACATGACGGACTTTATACACCACTGTCTTGCCCCACGTGGATCTCTGACTCTGTCCTCAGAGACCTTCAGCCCACAAACACAATGCTCCTGTTGTGGTGAAATGGGTACCAGTGTTTCTGCCTCTGGTGCAAAACTCTGTATCGTCTGTGCCCCAGCGTTCTGTGTCGACGAACCTGACACTGATAAGGTCAGCACTCTGATCTGGCTCCCACAAATTGATCAGGGCTTTGTGAGCCGCCTGCTACGATCGGCATATCAGGCTCGATATGTGCCGGCGTCCTCGCCTCCCGCAGCCGTTGAGCGCGCCTCAAGAGCTTATGACATACTGACGGAACTCGAGAACCTCAGATCTGTAGCAAAACAGATAATTGGTACAGACCGGATTAGTGTCCTGCGCAAACTGATCCCTGAAATCCCGCAGTATAATCTCTTTTTGCGTAGCAAACGCGTCTCGGGTCTACGTGTCCTGCCGCTCGCACCATGGTTCGACTTCCATGGAGAGGATTTCAGGGCACTCTCTACTTCCCGGAAGTGACCTATGTTCAAATCCTCCTCCAAAAAGAAAAATAAGCCTGTAACCTCCTTCAAGGAAGTCACATCGTCAGGCTTCAAACCATTTGAATCTTTCCTGCGTACCTGCGCCTGGATATCTGCGCTAACGGGTAAAGATCTCGCATCCTTTTGTGATCTTGCTACCACTGATGAAAAGTCTCTCATTACCTTCAAAGGGGATTTTGTTACCCTGCTCAAAGTTGGTGGCCTGCAACGCCTTGCGAGCAAGGGTGAAGTTGAAGCCGCGGCCGAGCAGCTTCGCATTGATCTGGCCGGAGTATTCAAAGAGACCGGTCATGCCATGCAATTCAGTTACATCTCTGATCCAGATGCTTCTGAATACATCCGGGACAACATCAACGAACGCCGCACTATCGCCAATGCACTTGAGGCGGACTTCGAAGACATTTTCACTGAGCGTGAAAGGGTACTTACCCCTTACATGCGACAGGAACGCATCTGGCTTGTCCTATGGAGTAGAAAAGGCTGTCTTTCAAAAGCCGAACTTTCCATTGCCCACAAACGTCTGAAAAAAGCACGGCTTAACCTGCCTAACTTCGGAGACGCCCAAAATCCATTACTGGGATCTCCTGAACTCGCAACGGTCCATAATGCTTTTGTCGAACATGTAATGAAGGTCTTCTCCAGTAGAGGTGTGCTTCTCAATGCATTACCACCAAAAGCTGCATTGAAGGTTATTCGGAAAGAAATCTATCCCGAAACAGCAGGTGAGGACTGGTCCCCCATCACCCCCTCTGATCTTCCTCCTGACATTATTCCTGAAACTGACCGGCCTGCCGATGTCAGTGCTGCACTCTGGCCACCATTACGTGAGCAGATATTCAAAGAGGATGCCTACACCCCTGACTTTCAGACCATCCGGCTAGGGTGTTCCGACTGGACGCCAGTGGACATGACAATGGTTTCTGAGGAAGTGCGGCCATTCACCGAGTTGACTTCCCATCTTGCCCACTACCGCCTTCCATGGCGCGTTACCATGCATGTTGAAGGCGTCAGGCCTTCTTATATGGTTTGGAAAGAGCATGTCTCAACCCTGCTCCGTTTTGGCAAGAACCGGGCTGTCTATGATGCACTGCAGGATATTGCTCAAAGACGGGCCCGTAGAGAAGCCGTTGTCAAACTCCGGGTATCCTTTGCGACATCTGCTACCGCAGGAGACGCTGACACATTGCGCACGCGCGCATCAAGACTAGAACAGGGGATCAACGGCTGGGGCGGCGCTCAGGCGACACGTCAGTGTGGCGACCCCCTCGAAGGGACAATGTCTTCCGTGCCCGGTATTGCGCTGGCGTCAACAGCGCCGCCTACAGCCGCACCATTGGACAAAACTCTTACCATGGCGCCATGGGCCCGACCGGCAAGACCATGGGAACATGGCGCCACCTTATTAAGAGCTGCTGATGGACGGATCGTCCCCTTTGATCCAGCTGGGAACGGACGTGACGCCGTTCTCGACCTCTTTGTCGCACCGTCTCGGCGCGGTAAATCCATGCTGGCCAACACGCTGCTTCTCGCTACTGTCCTCAGTACGGCCACACTGACCGATACAGGTGTCCAACTTCCCCTGATCGGGAAGTTGGACATTGGTGATGCGACAAGTGGTTTCATCGACCTTATTGTCCATGGCCTGCCGCCAGAACATGCCCATCGGGCCATCTACATCCCGTTCGAGCTCAAACCCGAACATGCCTATAATATCTTTGATACCGAGGCATGCTATCGCAGACCCCTGACATATCACCTCGGGTTTCTCAAAAATTTCCTCTCGTTAATCTGCATGCCCGTGGATAAAATTCCCTTTGAAGGCATGGACCAGATTATCCACGCTGCCATTGAAACAGTTTACGACCTTTATTCCGATGGTCCATCCGGGCGCCCCAAACCCTATCGTCAGACAGAAAACAGGCTGTTGGATGAGGAACTGGACAAACTGGGCTACCCTTTTGACCGCTCCACCACATGGTGGGATATCGCTGATTTTTTCGGCAAGCGAGGCGACATCCGCCTTGCCCGTATGGCGACACAGCATGCTGTGCCCGTGATTGAAGATCTTCTTGAGGCCATTCAGGAAGATAGGGTTTGGAGTAATTATGGCTCCAACACCCCCACGGCCGGACAGGAGAAAGGGCTGGAAATTTTCCGCCGCTACATAATATCATTCATTGGACAATACCCGACACTCAACAGAACCACCCAGCTTGATCTGGGTGATGCACGAATTGTCGCATTGGACATCCACCGTGTAGCCCCCGAAGGGGCCGCGAACGAACGTCAGACAGAACTCATGTATCTCATGGGTTTTCAGATTATCTCCCGCAACTTCTTTCTTGACCCGGAAGATGCCGAGCATGCTCCGGAATTCGTACGCGACATCCATCGCAAGCGCTTCAGGGAGTTTCGTGAAAGTTTCAAACGACTTGAATGTGATGAGTTCCAACGCACAATCAAAGCACCGTTTATTCGACAACAGTTTGAAGAAGCCGCGCGCCGTGCCGCGAAGCTTAACGTTAAAATTGGCCTTACAAGCCAGAAAATCACAGATTTTGGTGAATACCTGACCCAACATTCAACCGGGCGTTTCATCCTTGGGGTCGCCAACCCCGAAGAAGCTACTGAAGTGTCCACTCTTCTGGGTTTAAGCGAAGCGGCCACAGCTATTGTCCATCACGGTCTTAAAGGACCCAACAAAAACGGTACTGGCTCTCCGCTCATTCTTCAGATCCTGGTGAATAACCAGATGTATGAAATGTACCTTCTAAACATGCTTGGTCCTATCGAATTATGGGCTTTGTCCACTCATCCGGAAGATGTCGCACTCCGCAAGCGCGTCTATGCCGCCCTCGGTTCTGGTGAAGCTCGCCGCAGGTTGGCTCGTGTGTTTCCCAGAGGATCAGCATCTGACGAAATTGGTCGCCGCCGCAATGAGATGATCCGGCAGGGAACAGATTCTGCGCAGGCTCTGGGGGGTGTGATCACACAGATCAGTAAAGAAATCTGTGACGCAATCGGAATTGGCGCGCTCCTCAGGGAAGCGGCATAGGCCCGTGCGCGTATTCACAACCTGATGTCGGATACTGGGTATATGAAACGATGCTCAGTAGTCCTCATGGTGGTCATGCCACTCTTCGGATGCGGGTCGGCTGAAAACGCCGCTCCCGTAACCGTTGCAACACCGGGTCTTCCATCACCCGAACACGCATTACAGGATAGCCTGGATCGTGTGCATGCTTTCATGGCGAGCCTGAATGAGCGCCTTGATAAACCTGCGCTCGTAACTGGGTCATTCCCCCACCCTGCCGATGTCGCTCCAGTCAGCACATCAGCCGGTGCGACAAAAACAATTATCCAACTTACGCCCCCTCACCTTTCGGCCATACCTCTCGTTGGGAAGGGAGGGATCACATGGTTCGCGTTTGGCGATGGGACGCCAACCATAACCTGTCGTTATCCGGATATCTGCATTGTTCGCCTAGATCGTGGTGAAACTGCGACCCAGACAGATCTGAGCGTCGATGACGCGACAAACTGGCATGCCGATCTGGTGAGAGGAAGTAAAGGCATTCATGAGGGTTGGGCCATAGCCCTCTCGCCTGGTGTCAACGCTACACAGACCCCCCTAACCCTTAAAGCCAGTGAACATACCTACAGAATACTTCTGAGTGCTCAAAGTCCGAGCATGAAAACTGTCGCTTTCACCCATTCGCCGGGTGAAGCCCTAAGTCAACCCGAGATCACACTCAAAACAGGTCTGACCGGTACTCCTGACTTTGCCTATCACATGAGCGGATCTGCCCCATGGAAACCCATGCGGGTCTACCGCGAAGCTGGACACACATACATCCAGTTCCCCCCTGGCGGAATTACTGCCGCACCACGCCTGATCGTGCTCTCACCCAAAGCTAAAAACACTCAGGACTACACAATCGTTGGAGACTCTTACGTCATTCCAAGAGCAGTCGATGACGCCCTGCTCATTGGGAATGGGCCAGAAGCTCCGCAAATCCACATAACCCATGGAGGTACGGAGTGAACCGCCTCGCCCGTCATATTACAACAGGTGCCCTGTTAGTTATGGTCTCAGGATGTGGGGAAATGCCCCCATCAACGTCATCGCATGTCGCAGGAGCAACCTTCCGCGACGCATCTGCCCTAACCGTTTTTATCGCGGATATCCTCGCCAACAGCATGGACGGACCAAACAGCATCATTCGGCTCGCACCCTATGATGGTCCAGACCCCAATCATACTGAAGTGCTCCTCATGGATACCTTGCGCGAACGTGGTTTCGCTTTGTCTCCTGATGGGATGTCCTACCCCGGCGCACATACCGTGCGCTACGCGGTCAGCCCGGTTGGACAAAACCTCCTGCTAGAGCTGGACGCCGATGATGCGGAAGCAACATGCCTCTATGGACATAACGCCGATGGCGCACTCGAGCGCGCAGGCAGTTGCACAATCCATAATGGACAACATCTGATTCTGAAAATTCCCAACACGGACCAGACCCGCCCCATTCCGCTTAAACCTACCAACACTCAACCCGCTCTTGCTCAGGCCAAGGTGCCATCTGAAGAGTGGACACTGGTGGAAGGACAACCCATTCGCGAACAGATGGTCGCATGGGGAGATCGTGCAGGGTGGAAAGTTTTCTGGCCACATGATCTGAACTGGATGGTTCCGGCAATGACCTCCTTCAACGGGGATTACCAGAAGGTCATGACGGATATCATCCACACGATCTCGGACGAAGGAAAGTCCATCCACGCGGATTTCCATACACCCAATCATACTCTGGTCGTGACCAGCCCAGGGGGGCGCAGCGAATGAAGTACCTCCCGCTACTCTTCACCACAGCATCATGTGTGACATTGCTGGCCGGTTGTGCCGACTTCAAAGCAGCCCGTCAGGCCGAGCATGAGGCCGAAACGGTCGATAGGAATTATAAAATACCACAAAACCCTGTCGTAACCGTATCGGACAGGCCGTGGCTTCTGGGGGAAAGCGTCCACGAGGCTGAGAGGGTTCCTGAGATCCTCCTTCACTCCGCGGGGATTACACTTGCCCGACCGGTCTCATTAAGAGATGCAGCCATCATCGCCAGCCGCGTGACGCACATTCCTGTCAGTGTCACGTCTGATGCCGAACAGGACTTCTCCTCGGCTGGGGGGAGCTATAGTGCTTCCGATCTTCCCCCGCCCCCAGCGGCATCGGGAGGACAATCGCGCTCTGATAATGATTCCTCGCAAAACCGGTCAGTTTCGCGTTCAGAAACCAGAATTTCCAACTCCAGCAATGAAACATGGTCTGGCGTAGGAAATTGGCTTCAGTATCAAGGGACCCGTGAGGGTTTATTCCAGACTCTCGCAACACGTTTTGGCGTCTGGCAGCGCTGGACAAATGGGCAGATCGAATTTTATCGCACTCTGACCAAAACGTGGCCGATCCCCGCTTTCTCCGGTGACACAACCTCTGACGCCTCGATCGTCGCCTACACAGGCGGTGGTAGCGGCTCGTCTGGCATGGGTATGGGCATGGGAGGTGGCTCCATGATGTCTGGCGGGACATCAGGGGGCGGCATGAGTGGAAGCGGTGAGTCCTCAGGCCAGTCATCCGGTATGGCGTCCATCATAGCCCACAGCAAAACCAACAGGTGGCAAACTATCCAAAAGACAGCGGCCGTGATCGCCGGTGACGCCCATGTTGTCGCGGATGAAGGTCTGGGAACGGTGTCAGTAACTGGCACTCCTGACCAAATTGCCCGCGTTGAAGAATGGGTTCAGGGACTGCGTGATGACATGCTCAAACAGGTCGCTGTTGAAGTGCATGTTTATACTGTCAAGATTAGCCACGAAAGCAACTACGGTTTCAGCCCGACACTCTCCTTTGCCTCGCACGGCGGCATGCTCGGACTGACTTCGACCCCGGCCGCAATCCCACAACTCCAAACCTCTGACACACCATTCTCCTTCGGCGCGTCCATTCTGGATACGGGCAAAGGCACTGGCGGCCTTTTTTCAGGGTCGAAAGTTGTTGTGCAGGCACTCCAGCAGCTTGGGAATGTAACCGAACAGTATGACCGGTCAGTCGTAACAACCAATAACCAGACAGCACCATTCCAGAACGGCATCAACACGACCTATCTGGCCAACAGTTCTTCGGTTCTGGCGACAAATTCGGGAAGCTCTAATTCACTCTCCCCTGGAGTTGTCATGTCTGGGTTCATGGGCTCGGTCACACCCAAAATTGTTGATAGCCGGATACTCCTCCATCTCAATTTCCTGCTCCAGACATTGCAGACCATCACCACCATCTCAAGTGGTGGCTCCTCTATTCAGGCTCCCAAAACATCCAGCACATCGTTGGACGATACCGTCGCATTGCAAAACAACAGCACGCTTGTGCTCAGCGGCTACGTCGATGATGCGACATCTCGCAAACGCAATGGCGTTGGCTCTGCTTTGGACTGGGTCCTCGGGGGCGGGGGCGATGCCACTCTTGAGAAAACCCATGTTGTCGTAACCGTGGAGGCACACACACTGTGAAAAAAATTATTCTTGCGTCTATGGCGACGGCACTGGCCTTACCCATGCCATCATGGGCAACACCGCCAGAATGTGCACAGCACCTTCAGGAACCTGGGATCGGCGGAAGACTGTCTCAGGAACAGATTGATGCAAACAATGCCTGTCTGAGCATTGTTGATACACAGAAAAAAATTTCGGAAGGGCTGGCAACAATTGCCGACAATGAAAGGCGCTCGAAGGGGGGGGCGGCGTTCACCACATCAGTCGGTCGGAATGACCTGACCACAATGCGCGTGCCTTTCCCCCAGCAGCCGGGAACACAGTTTCATACACCCCAGTCGAACCCGCTACCAGAGCAGGAAAAACCTGATGATACTGCGCCCACGGCCACCGTGGACGGCGTCCTTTGGGAAGGTGGGACTGTCATCACGGGCATCATTCATCTCCAGGATGGGCAGTCTTCCCTGCCAGCCATTCGGCAGGAAGCCCTTGCAATGGGCATGACGAATTATGTGCGGCCAAAACAGATACCAAATCGGATTGGCTATCTGAAAATGGTCGCCGAGAGAACTGGTGAAAAAACAACTGGAAAATCTAAAATAGAAAGCCTGCTTCTGGCCGTTCTAGCCCAGAGCGGACCGTTAACCTACGTCGAGTGCGACTTTGGGCCATCGGGCATTTGGGTCATGGCCACAGATGAAAATTCATTGCCCCTGCCCGGTTCAGATGACTTTTTCTCTGAAGAAGACCTCGAAGGCTACCGGTCCTCACTGGTGGGATTCAATTTCACACAAAGATTGCTTATCGAGGCACATAAAGTCGATGAGTTCATGGCGGCTCTTCCGCCAACGCCAGTTATTATCCGCTCTGTCTCATTCAGACCTTACTACATTGCCGCCAGTATTTTCGCGGTATGTGGTCTTGTCGTGCTGCAAAGCCTTCATGTCCTCCACGAACGAAATCTGGCCCATTTGCGCGATGAAGCACGCAGAAACCTACTTCTGGAGCAGCAGAAAGCTCAGGCCGCCACCCATGAGGGGCCCTCGGCCGCTGAATGGGTCAAAATCTGCATGCACAATGCCTACGCACTTCCTCCTTTCAAAAATGGATGGACGCTCAACAACTGGGAATGTGCAGGAAGAACATTAAGTGCCCTATGGGTTCGTACAGGCGGCACTCTTGCGGATGCGCCGGTTGGCTTAATGCTTAACAATGGGAACTCGGTCAGATCCCATTATCCACTTTTACCTTATGAGAAAATTCATGGTGCGCCGTCTGATGCAGCAGGTGATGCAAAAACCTTCATAGCCCTCGTGCAGCAATCAGAGGCCAATCTGTCGGTTAAAATTGCCGATCTGGCCCATGACGATCGCTCGAAGGCACAGAGCGCTTATATGATCACATTCCCATGGCAAGGAGACCCACGGGAAATACCATGGGATTTTTTTCGAGACATCAGTGTCGAACGTCTGGGTCGTGAGATCAATGCCGATGCACACGGCACCCTTCAGAACACTGATTACCAGATCCATGTTGCCATCAAAGATGCTTCAGCAGCGGCGGTCTCTACGGAAAGTGGAGGGCATTGAACCATGGGTAATATCTGGTCACGGCTGTTTGGTACCCCCGCTCAGGGGGCGGCGGATAAAATGACGGCGTCGCAGAACCAAATCGTCATCGACATCCCTAGAAGTCTTGAAGGACAGATTTTTATTGAAGCCAATGGCGATGACCGAACCGTATTCGCCAGCAGGCAGCTTCAGGATCGGCTTCATTTCCTGCAATGGCTTGATACCTTACGTTACGTTGAAGGTTTCCGCGGGGTCAAAGTCAAATATGTTCCCCTCAGTGCCGTCACGGAGCGAATGGAACATGCTCACCAAAACTCCGCGATTATGGAAACACCCAAAGAAGATGTCGAAGTAAGGGATCGCGCACTGGCCCTTCTGACCGAGATCGGCGGCTATAATTCATCAGACATCCGGATCAGACGGCTATCCAGGCATACCGAAATCGCCTGCCGTATCAACGGGCGATATATGGTTGCCCACGAATGGGAAAATGCTTTTGCAGATCGTCTGATGCGCGCGATGTATCGGCTGGGTTCTTCACAGGCCGCATCTGTCACCGACAGTCAGTTTCAGGACGGCGGCATCTCGGGAGATATCCTCAAAGGCACCGGACTAGATAACGTCCGTATTGTCCGAGGTCCCTGCGTTCCTCTCGCAGAAGGGGGATGGTTCATGATTTTACGCCTGCAATCCATTAAACGTGGAGTCAACAGGCGCGTCAGAGGAAACTACAGCACCCTACACCCACTCCAAGGACCTCCTGGGCACCTTCGGTTAAAAGATTATGGTTTCAGCCAACGACAGATAGACCGTCTGATGGGGATCGCGATGTCTCCTTCAGGGGCTATAATCTTCACAGCTCCGACTGGTCATGGGAAGACCACAACGCTTTATGAAATCTGGGCGGAAAAAGCACGTATTCAGCCCGGCCGCAACATCGTCACTATCGAACAGCCAGTCGAACTGAGTATGCCATGGGCTATCCAATTGGATATTCCCAACACAGACAACGAAGACGAAAACGGACGCGCATTGCGCGAGCGTCAACGTGCCACCCTGCGTATGGATCCAGACGACATTGGTTTGGGAGAAATGCGCGATGTCGATGGTGCGATAACCTGCTTCACCGCAGTTCAAACCGGCCATTTTGTTGCGTCAACCTGTCACGTTGATGATCCATTTGACCTTCCTTTTCGCCTCCAGATTATGGATTTTACCCGTCTGAACTTTGCGACAACCTGTAATGCATCCCTTATTCGCGGCATCGTATCGCAAAGACTAGTGCCCGTAATCTGTCCTCACTGTGCAGTCCCATGGACTAAAGACGATAAGCGACTGGCTACAGTTATTAATGAATCTGTTCCCACGTGGTGCCCTGACCCAGCTCTGATCCGCCGTATCGGTCCCGGATGCGAGCATTGTTATGGCACTGGGATCGCCGGGCGCACATGCGTTGCTGAGGTGATTGAAACAGATGAAGAACTCATGAGCGACTTTGTCACGCATGGGGTTAATGTCGCTCGGCATAGGTATCGCTCTCGTCCTGATGCCGATCCTTCATTGCTCGAAACCGCTATGAAGCTCGTTGCCGAGGGCAAGCTTGATCCGTTCGATGTCAACACCACAGTCGACCGTATCCGCCCCCGCGAGAAGGTTCTCAAAGAACGCCGTGACGGCGCATCACGGGGGGCTCAATAATGTTAATCCGCTATACTGACGTTGACTATGAACAGCAGCACCGCAGAAATTCCCTGTGGTTCAGGTTTAACGCTCTGATCTTTTTCAACTGGACTGCACGCTCTACACTATACCAGATGCTGGCCGTCCGGTTGCGGATCCACATCCCTGAAACAACTATTTTACGGATGTTTGCAACGCAGGCCGCGCGAAAAAAACAGAAAGTTATTCCGCAGATTATCGACGACATCATCTATCATCTGAACCATGGCGAGAAGCTCGTTGACGCTTTTCGACCCTATGTTCCAGATGATGAATACATGCTGATGTATGCCGGCGCCAAGGCCGGGACGCTTCCAGATGCCCTGCAATTGCTCTGTGAAGCTAAAGGGCGATCCAGCGCTATGGTTCAGGCATCCATGAAAGCCGTCAGTCAGCCTCTGATGTACCTCGGAATTATCTACGTGTTTCTGAGAATATTGGGCACTCAAATTCTACCAGGCCTTGTTTCTGGCCCTATGGCGCCCAAACATCCCAGTTCGAGTCAACAGATCCTCATATTCGCCTCCAATCTCGCATCGGGGTGGTACGCACCAATTACTTTGGGTCTTATGCTTCTTCTGGCATTCGCAACCTGGTTCAGCCTTAGACGCGTTACCGGACATATCCGCGTAATTCTCGAGCGGTTCCCGCCATGGTCCATCTACAGAGATGTTCAGGGATACGTCTGGATCACAGCATTCCTATCACTTGTGCTTGCACAGGTTCCCGATAAAGAGGCCCTGCGGATTCAGGCGTCAGCTGCATCTCCATGGCTAAAAGAGCGGCTTGAGGCGATCCTGACAAACCTTACCATCAATGGTCTGACATTTCCCGATGCACTCTTATCAACGGGGTTCGAATTTCCCTCGCCACGCATCATTGATGACGTCGAAGCCAACTGGGTGAGCAAGGAAGGCTACATCAGACTTCATGATACGGCGACGGTCTGGGTCGCTGCGACAGAGAAACGCACCATCGCATTCGCGAACAAGGCTGAAAACGCGTTCATCCTGATCATGGTTGGTCTTGTGGTCATACTTGGTGCCGCCTGTGACAATCTGGGCGCAGACCTTTCCCACACAATGGCCTCCTAATCCTATAATTATTGACCATAAGGAATTTCCATCATGGATCTTATCGTTGCCATTCTCTCCAAACACGGCCTTGAAATAATGGCTCTCGTTCTTGTCATGGCGGGGGTTTATGAAATATTCCACAAATCGAATGCACAGACTGCATCGGGTTGGGAAAGTGAAATGGTCACAAATGTTGACGGTTTCTTCCAAGGAGGCCTGACGGCCAGAAACTTCAGTGGTCTTAATAACTCGGTCGCCATCAAGGCCAATCTTGTCCCCAAAGGGATGCTGAATGGCGATGGAAGCACGATCAAAGGCCCATGGGCAAACTCATATGTTACCCTGAGTTCAACAAGTAATGGGATGGGTTTTACTGCCAGTTGGGTTGAAGTCCCGAGTGATGACTGCGCTACCTTTGCCCGTTCACAAAGCGCCAATATGATTAGCATTAACTCTACGTCGATTGATCCCACAAACAGCGCTGCTGCATCCAGCATCGCAATGGCCTGCAATGCAGGCGCATCCTCTTCAACAGCAACAATTACCTTCGAGCATGACAGCTAACGGCCATGGCCTATATCATTCTCGCTTTTGCCCTCATCCTTGGGGCCTTTGCTGACACTCAAGGGCTAGCCACTCTGGCCCTTCAGCAAGACATCTACATTGAGCCCAGTAATGCGGCTCAAAGATGGTTAGCTTACAGAAGTGCCGTGCAATTTTATGTTGAACGTCACCCAGACTTCTCTGGAAGTCTGAATCTGTCGGATATCGGCATGGGGAATGAAAAACAGTTTCTGCCAAACGCCGGGAATGATGTTTTCAAAAATAGCAATGGGACAACCATCGTAACCTGGATGCCTCTTGCTCCAAATATTGTTGCCGACACCATCAGACTAGCCGATGGCGACCGAAGCATCGGGATCGCACACGATACGAGCTGGTCCTCTCCTTTTTTTGGCAACATGGGAAACCTGCCTGTTTCTGTCCCGGAAGGGGACATCATCTCTGTTGTCACATTTACAGGTCCGAGGTTCTAGATGCCCTCCATCATCGCCGTACTTGCAGCCATTCTTGTGTCCTTATGGCCTACTGCCCGCTATTTCAACATGACACAGGACGCGAACAACCGTTCCGTGATTGCTGTCGCTGGAGGACAGTTCGATATTCTTCTCGCCGGAATTAAGAAATACATCCGGGCACATAGCGATGAACTGATCGAAAGCATCCCGGTCGGCAGTTCTACCGCTGTTTCTCTGGCCACGCTAATCAAGGAACGTGATCTTCCAATAGGGTTTACCAGCACCAATCCCTACAGACAGACATGGGTTGTCTACGTCACACAATCTGACAGTGGTGTGCTTGACGGCCGCGTCATATCATACGGGGGCCTTACGCTCTCGCCCAAGGATGCCGTTGCCATAGCCCTGAAAGCCGGGGCACAAGGAGGGTATATTCCTCCAAACGGTCTGATCAGTGGCTTAAATTCCAACATGGCCGTTGGCGCGAGTGGAACATGGTCCCAGACTATTTCCGGTTTTCCTAACCCCGGGGCGGGGCATCTGGTCGGACTGGTTGCATCCGCAGATGACGCCAACAATAACCCGAACTATCTCTACCGGGATGCTATCGCAGGCCATCCAGAGCTCAATTCCATGGAAACGCCCCTAAATATGACAGGGAATGATATCAATAGCGCCGGTGACGTGCATGCTTACGGTACAGTCAGCACGGGCAATGACGACGATAATAAAGGCGTCAATGCATACATGAGTGAAGACGGTAGGGTTAACGCTACGAAAGATATCCGAGGACAGGTCTTTCGACCTAACTTCATCGCACAAAATGGCAGTCCGTGTGATGGGGTTGCGATCAATACAGGCGTTATGGACGGTGTTGAATCCAATAACAGTCAGGATACTTTCACAACCCAAATTGGGGACATCGCGCGAGATGAGCGGGGGAACACGCTAAATTGTGTAAATGGAACATGGAGAGTTATTGGCCTGTCATTTGCCACCCTTATCAAAGCGTCCTGTGGTGGATGGAACTTGAACAATTTGAATTCGTCGGACTTGCCCATCCTTGTGGAAGCAATCATTTACGCCGGACATAAAGGTGCTACTGCTGACGCTTATGTTAATCGTCAATCGGTTTCTCATATCGAATGGAGCGGTGACAATTCACGCGTTGACCAGAGTATGACATTCGTCGTCCCTCCCGGTCAGGCATGGTTTATTAGCCCAGAACACCGGGTAAGCGGCGTTTGTTATCATGTCTATCAATAACAGGTTCGCTCCCTCACCAGCCAGTCAAACCAGATAATTGCCTCAGTATTCGCGCACTCAAAATCCCAATGTTTTACTTAATGAGTGCGCGGAATACATTGGCTCTCCTACGTCGAGACCAGCCATGATCATACCGCCATGTGTTGACCAGATTGCTGAATATTATCATGTCCAGCAATCATCCATCGTGCAGATCATTCAAAAAAAACATGATGGTCTGATTGGGCCAATGGGTATCCAGCCAGGCTGGATACCCATTCTTGAAAAGGCCGGTTTTTCTCCTGAAGCCATAAAGACTAATGTCTGTACAAATATCGCTGCCGGTGCGTGGATACTGGCCTATGCTGTCAGCAATAAGACGAAAGAAACTCCCAAAATAATACCAACGTTCACAGTGCCATCATCCCAGACAACGGCCTTACCGGGAAATTTACGGACATGCGCGGTGGATGCCGCCGGTCAGTACCGGATTTCGGTACCACTCTTTCTGGGCCTTCTTGCAACTGAAGGTGGGCATGTTGGGCAGATCGTAAGCAACAAGAATGGGACATATGATATGGGTCCCGCCCAAATCAATTCGTCCCATCTCGTCGAACTCGCCGCAAAAGGGATAACGCGCGAACAGATCATCAATGACGGATGCCTCAATATTCACATTGGCGCATGGATACTGGCCCGGGAACTCGGAGGCGAGACCCCTCAGCATCCCAAAGAATTCTGGCAACGTGTCGGAAACTACAACTCGCACACCCCCATCCATAATCAGGCATACCAGCTCAAAGTCTGGAGCCATGTTGTCGGCATCTCGCATTCACAACCACATGGGTGATCATGGGGTATGACAATACCACCATGCACATCTGCCCCCCTGCTGATCAGCCTCCTTTTGGTGGGAGCCTGCCAGCACCAGACAAAACCCCCTGCCCGCCATCAGGCCATATCGCTTGAAATGTCCACGCTCCTCGGGCGCATGGACACAATGGGGCAGGTTCGATTTCCAATGTTACGTCCGGGCTCGGTCCTCCCTGCGGAAATGAACCGGCCTATGCGCTGGAACTGGACGGGTTCACTCGACGCCGGGGTCCGAGAGATTGCCAGGATGGTGGGATACAAGGTCCTCTCACCCCCCATAGACCATGGTCCAATTGTCAGCATCCATCAGGCACATGCCACGGCGGGAGAGCTCATCAACGAGCTCGCAGCAGCCGGTAATCCTGAACTGGATGTCGATGTCGACATTCTTCATCATACCATTCGGATTAATCAGCATGCGTAAACGCACCCTCATCCTGGGGTTAATCGTGTTGTCCAATCCTGCCGGGACACTATATGCCCAGCCCAACACACCGACCCCCCTCCCTGTTCCGGCCGAACCGCAAACAGCCATGGCGGCCGCCAATCCACTCGACACACCTCTGAGCGGTGCGGCCGAACAGCCGGTCCTGACAGACACGACACGCCCCCCCTCTCTGGAAGCTCTTATGGCTGTTCGACCCGGCTACTCACCACGAACGGAAAGTAGCAATGGCCGGGATGAAGCGCTCAAACAGGCCGCATGGGCTTACGGTGCGCAAGGCGGGCTGGCGGCAAGATCATTTGCGATCAACGACATGCTTCGCCGTTATGAACCCGTGCTTGATCGTGAGTTTGATTTTCGTAATCTTGTCCTGCCAGCCGGGAATGGACAGACCCTTATTCGTCCTCCCGTCGTCACAGAAGCACAAATGGCCTTCGCACTGGACGATAGTGGACAAACGGCTCGTGAGACACGGCAGGTCTACCGTATTACCCGCCATGCGCAGCTTGTTTCCCTACCACCTCAGTGGCGAACGTGGCTTGTCAGAAATGTCGCATCTCCAGATACACCTATTGATGCCCAACGCCCCCGCACCCGCCACGAGGTTGATGTCTGGCGAGAAGCCGTTGCTCGCGGATGGGCCGCAGGCGAACGACAGGCTGTAGAAGTCTTTCTTGATGATCTGGGGCGGCTGCAGCGCGACATAATAGGCATGGCTCGGTACCGGGTGTTGTTAAAGGCTGGCAAAGTCGAACCACCAGAGGTCGCTTTCCTCCATCGTGACACACAGGGAGGCCACGATCAGCTGCGGGTCGATGACACGGAAATCCGGATCCGCTCTCAACCTGGCCTTGATGCCAACCGGGCACATTGGCACGCAGGGGAAACAAACCCATGACGATGCCACAACAGCCCATCGGCACAGGACGGGATGTCGATCCGGAAAATATGATTCTAACGGCTCTTGCGATTATCGTTGTCGCAACGTGTCTCGCCCTGCTGCTCTGGTATGAGTTTCACACACAGATTGCCGAACTTGTCCTGTATTGCGCCGGTGCAGAACTGCGCATGATCTCTCTTTTTACCCACCAATATGATCAGATTCTGGTCAACCTGGCCCATGCCCAGCCCGAAAAGGTGTCCGGTCAGACGTTGTGGGCACTCTGCACTCTGACTGGTCAGGCTATCCTGCTGCCGTCACTTGGGCTTTTTGTCGTGCTTGGTATTCTTTGTGGAATACAGGCACCCCGAGCCATCTACCGGCACCGCTTTGGTCTTGAAGGAATGACCCGCATGCTGGCTAAAATCCATCCGATTGGACAAGCGTGGGTCGGGGGGGCCGCCAAACTGACGCCTCCAGCGCCTGCGGGAAAGCCGTTGCGTCCTATGGACCCGGTCCTCACCCCGGATGAATGGCTCAGGCGGTATGCTCCAGGATCAACATCGGATGCTGAGACCGTCCACCAGTGTCATGATGCGCTGGTGCGTCAGTTAGGGAACCCATGGAGCAGTCCAGCAGAGCTTTCCGCCGTAGAACTCTGCCTTTTTATGGTGTTCAGCCTTTATTACACCCGGCAGAAAGATCAGGCTCAGGCGATGCTGGAATCTCTCTCTGCTGCTCTCTCCGGTCGGTGGAATAAAGGAGAGATCAAGCGGTTTGTCCAATTGGACAAAACCTTCACCCAGAAGATGAAGAAGACCTACGCAGCGAGCAATTGGACAAGCGGAATCGAAATCGCGTCCAGACACGCCTATGTCCGCCCTGCCCTGATGTCACTTCTTCAGGAAGCCCGGCGGAAGTCAGGTGTTGTCAATCCCAGCCTGTTCTCAATTGTCCAACTGGTTGACCGGGATCTCTGGCTCATTCTGTGTGGTCTTTCGTATCCAATGCCTGGCCGCCCGCTGCACGCCATTGTCACAACAACCTGCACGGAAGCGGCCGGAGCTGTGGAACACTGGCGGGCGGAGTGTCTTCAAGGAACACCACTTCCAGACCCCCAGCTTGCGCTGACCTTAACCGCCCTGATGACTCCCGAGGTGACACCGCATTATGCCAACTGATGAACAGACACTCTGTGTCTATTTCCTTGCGGCCAGAAGTGCTGCCAGTGACCTGCGCATCTGGGTCCTGAAACGCTATTTCCTGCGCGAAAGCCAACTCGACAGCAGTATGACAACCACTTTGCGTCAACTGGACCACGTCACACGTTCAGAAACATTCTACGGATACAGCATTTCTCAGGCTCCGGCCTCACTGCGCAGTCCCATCCAGCATTATATCCGCAAGCTCTGGGACGGCCAGAAGGCAGACTCAGGTCTAGCATTTCCAAAGCGCATACTGGATCAGCACAAACGCATTATCCAGATCACCGAAGCTGCCCACCAGCACAATAGGGGAGCATTCGATGCGTGATCTTCCTCTCGATGTCGACCTGAATACCTTACTGGTCCATTGCGCCGAAATGGGTGCATCCCGCATCCAGATCCAGACGGACCAACCCGTGGAAATCCGTGTCCATGGTAAAAATTCCCAATTAGGGAAAGATCGTTGGAACCCGCGCCGCGTACAGGAGGCTATACGCTTCATGTACGGCAGTGAGGTTGCTACAAGTGTCCTGACCCAAGCCGAAACCATAGACATATCACACACAGTCTGGCCTGGCCGGAAAGGTCCGCGCCATTCGTTCCGTGTCAATGCGGTTTGCGCATCTGTCGGTGCAGAGAAAGGCATCACCATCACTATTCGGCCACTGGTGGACCTCCCCAGAACTTTGGACGAACAGAATGTTGAACCTCGCCTTAGAGATGCTCTCGAAGGTGACAATGGAGGTTTTTGGATATGCGGCGCCACCGGGAGCGGCAAGACAACCCTTATCGGCGGAATAACGCGAGCCCGTCTCGAGGACCCGGATTGTCATTGCAATATCGTGGAAGGCTCAGCACCTCTCGAACTGCTTTATGATCTGGTCGATAGGAAAAATGCAACCATTAGTCAAAGCGAGATTCCACGCCAGATTAAGAGCTTCCCCGAGTTCATTCGAGCTGCGATGCGACAGGAACCCACCGATATCATCGTTGGGGAATGTCGAGAGCCCGAAACGATAGAAGCCGCCATTCAGGCCATGATTTCCGGACATCGTCTGTTATCTTCGGTCCATACATTCGACCCTGCTTCAACGATCCGCAGAATTGAAGCCTTATGTCCACCTGATCAGCGCGATAGCCTGACAATCTCGTTTGTCGAAAATCTTCGGCTAATCGTCAATCAACGCCTTCTTCCATCGACTGATGGCACACGCACACCCATCAGGGAATTTCTACCAGTTACACGGGCCTTTCGTAACAAACTGCTCGATGCGCCACGCGATAGATGGCCTTCCCTTACGCATGAAGCGGTTGAACAGACTGGACAAACCTATGTCCAGTCCATCGCGCAGGCTCTGGCTGAAAAGCGCATTACAGATGACGTGGCTGCAAAAGCCCGTGACGCGGAGATGTAATCATGTGGCGTTACTCTTCTGAACCGGTCCACCTGTTTATACTGGACTGCCGCTCTCTCGTGCCAATGGTGCTCTGGTTTGCCCACATGCGTGAGTGGGTATTCATCCTCGCCGTGATCAGCACCCTGATATTCGGCATCATGGCATGGTTGGGCCTTACTCTTCCCGTGGCATACCGCATGGTGCGCGTCCTGTGTGTCGGCTCACGCAGGCCACGCCTACCAACATGGAAAAAGAGAAAATTCGCATGATCGACATTGAACGTCTGATTGATGCTCTCTGCGCACTATTTGAGCTGCGTTCCTATCGCATTATAGTCGGACAGCAACAAAAGGAATGGACGCCACGCCGTCTGCTCGCTCCAGATGCTCTTTTGCCCGTCATCATCCGTCTGGCGGAAGATCAATGGACCCCGACACACGGACAGGCCAGCTTTGGTCTGGGTATTGACCATAATGAGAATGCTTTGTGCGGCCACGTCCTGAACGCTGTCCACTACGCTCCCATCAGTGTCATCGTTCTTTGTGTCGATCACATGCTCCAGCAACTGGTCGACAGTAAAGGTCAGATCACCATTGAAGCCATGGAGGAGTATGCTCAGGAACTGTGCTCCGATGCGCATTCACAACCTGTTCGCGCAAAATGAACCATCATCATAGCAGGAGCCAGTCATGGTCATTATTATTCCCGAACAGGGTCAATCCATCACCATCCATCCCGGACAGCAGGATGTTGTGATCCTCTCCCCGAAACAATCATCTGAAGCAGCTGCACCGGCCCCTTTCCCTTGGCATGACACCACCACAACCTTAAAAAAACAGGGAACACAGGCACCAGGTCTCGCAAAGCGCATCATGCCGGTTGTCATACTTTCCGCTGTCGCATTCTGGGGCGGACGATACCTATTTCCTGCTTATACGTAACCATCCGGCGAGAGACGCGGGCGTATTCAGGCGGCGATGGTATTGTGGACCTGCTGGTGGGCTTTCCAGTGCCAGGGCAG
>NZ_CAWUEO010000047.1:0-111143 GCF_963921165.1 Acetobacter zythi | reverse complement strand
CTGCCCTGGCACTGGAAAGCCCACCAGCAGGTCCACAATACCATCGCCGCCTGAATACGCCCGCGTCTCTCGCCGGATGGTTACGGCATATCCGGCATAGTTTCAGTCTCTATGGTGTGGGGGGCGGGGGAGGCACACTCCGTTACCAGCATATTCAAGGCTCTCAACGGATAGCCATAAGGTATTGCTGGCTCTTAAGCAGAATACTATGGAGACAAAATCAATCTATCTTTATAAAAAAATAATTAAATGGATCGAATTTTATTTATATTGTTATTTTCATTGCAAAATAAATGATATCATTGAAATTTACCCATGGAGCTTTATTGCACGAAATAGTGTATGAAGACACATGAACGCAGGCTTGCATGTCCTAATATGGTACAAGATACTTTTTTTGGCATCTTATTCTCATTGCGTCTCTCGTCTCTTCTTTTCCATCATGCGGCGTACCAGCAGCTTGCAATGAGAAAAACCGTGAACGACCGTATAAAAAACGAGGCTTTTTTTGCACGCATTACAAGTGCAGAAGATGCCGCCGCTCTTATTAATCATAACGATGTTGTCGCAACGAGTGGTTTTACCGGTGCGGGTTATCCCAAAGCTGTTCCAGAAGCTTTGGCTCGGCGTATCACTGCCACGCATGCTGCGGGTAAAGAGTTTTCCATACGTCTTTTGACAGGAGCTTCGACAGGCCCACAGTTAGATGGTGCGTTAGCGCAGGCAAACGGCATTGCCTTCCGTGCGCCTTACAATGGTGACAGCGCGCTGCGTTCACGTATCAATGACGGCAGCACGCTCTATCTGGATACGCATCTGGGGCAGGTTGCTCAAAAAGCCCGCCAAGGGCAGTATGGAAAGCCCAATATTGCTATTATAGAAGCTATTGGTGTAACCGCTGATGGGCACCTTATTCTCAGTTCCTCCGTCGGCAATAGCCCCACATGGGCGCAATTGGCTGACAAAATTATTGTTGAAATCAACACATGGCAAAGCCCGGAACTGGCAGGTATTCATGATATCTGGCCGCATGTTCGTATGCCTCCCAATACGCAATGTATCCCTCTTGCTCATCCGGGGGATCGTATTGGCAATGGCACTCTTCCTATTGATATTGATCGGCTTGCCGCTGTTGTCATAACTGATGAGCCGGATCGGAATGCTCCGTTTGCTGAACCAGACCAAAATGCGCGAACAATTGCCGCCCATGTTCTTGATTTTCTGCAACACGAAGTGAAACAGGGGCGGCTTCCGTCCTCCTTACTGCCTCTTCAAAGTGGAGTGGGGAATATAGCCAACGCTGTTCTGGAAGGCCTTAATAACAGCCAGTTTGAAAATCTGACAGGTTTTAGTGAAGTTATTCAAGATGGAATGCTCTCCATGTTGGAGAGTGGACGTATGACTGTCGCATCGGCCTCCTCCTTCTCGCTTAGTCCGGCAGCAGCCCAGAGAATTAATGAGAGAGCCTCTTTCTTTCGTGAAAAAATTATTCTTCGCCAGCAGGAAATCAGCAACAGCCCTGAATTGATCCGCCGTTTAGGGATCATCGCTATGAATGGCATGATTGAAGCGGATATTTATGGGAATGTAAACTCAACCTGTGTCATGGGGTCTCGTATTCAGAACGGCATTGGTGGATCAGGGGATTTTGCCCGCAATGCTTTTCTGTCCATTTTTGTTTCCCCATCCACAGCAAAAGGGGGAAAAATTTCAGCTTTTGTTCCTATGGTTCCTCACACGGACCACATTATACAGGATGTTCAGATTATCGTTTCAGAGCAGGGATTAGCGGATCTGCGCGGGTTGGCCCCTGTAGAACGCGCCCGGGAAATTATTAAAAACTGCGCTCACCCAGATTTCCGTCCTCTTTTGAAAGACTATTTTGAGCAAGCGCGTAAGCATTCCTTTGGGCAGCATATCCCACACCATCTTCCCTCAGCTCTTGCGTGGCATCAGCGTTATATAGAAACAGGAAGTATGGCAGGTTAAAAGTGTTTAAGGAGAGCGCATGACAGAGCTTCTGATCGTTTTTGTGGTCAATGACAATGTACAACTGATGGATATTGCTGGTCCGGCTGATGTGTTTGCCGAAGCAAATACTCTGTATGGGCGGCCTATTTATCGGTCTATTATTGTAGCGCCACAGAAAACTATTCGGAGTTCATGCGGTTTTGTTGTGCAGGCGGACTACTGCTTTGAAGACATGAACGCATTATCAATTGATACACTTCTGGTTGCTGGAGCACCCAATGCTGCACGCAGTTTACCTGCACGAAATGTCATTCAGTGGCTTTCTCATACTGCACCACAGGCGCGACGTTTTGGATCAATTTGTGGGGGTGTTTTTTCTCTCGCAGCAACAGGTCTTCTAAATAATAAAAAAATCACAGCACATTGGGCTGATATTGAGCCTATGCGACAAAGATTTCCTACAATCATGATCAATGCAGATGCTATTGTAGAAGAGGACGGCGCGGTGCGTACCGCCGCCGGGGTATCATCCGGTTTAGATCTTGCTCTTGCTCTGGTGAGAGAAGATCTGGGGGAGAAAATTGCACGCGATGTCGCGCGCCAACTTATTCTCTTTTACAAACGACCGGGAGGGCAAAAACAATATAGCCGACAAAAAGAGTTATCTCCTGCCGGACGGTCCGCTTTGCAATCTCTGCAAAGGCGGATTATGGAAAATCCTTCTGCCCATTACAGTGTGGACGTTATGGCGGACATGATGCAACTGGAACGACGACACTTAACGCGGCTTTTTACTCAGGAGACCGGTTTATCGCCCGCACAATGGGTTGAACAGACACGTCTGGCAATTGCACGCCGTCTTCTGGAAACAGGTCGAAGCCCTCTCAAAGTTATTGCTGCAAACGCCGGATTTGGCGCTGTCAGAACCTTGCGGCGTGCTTTTCAGCGGCACCTTGGGGTCACACCCGTCGAATATAGAAAGCGTTTCGGTCAAGGCAGTTAACAAACTTGGAGTTTTTTTCCAAATTTCTTAATGTTTACCTATTTTTCCTGCCAAATCCATCATAGAATTACAGTAGTGTATTAAATGGCGCGTAAGATCCTCCATCACCTTACTTTTTAGTCTTGGGTAAACCCAGTATAAATCTACATTCATAAAATGATCAGAACCGAGAGGGCGTAGTAGACCTTGCGTCAGATAATCCCGTGCAAGAGAAAGCGGCTGTAGTCCCCAGCCTAATCCAGCCGCTATAAAATCCAAAAAACCTTGAGTAGAGGGGACGTAATGAACCTGCTTTGGTAAAGATACTTTTTGTGTTGCTTCAAGCCATCGCTTTTGCAGGCTATCCTTTCTATCAAAGCAAATACATGGGGCCGTCTGGAAAGCGTGCGGGGTGAAACCGTCTGAGAAAAACTGCTCGATAAAACTTGGGCTTGCACAGGCTATATACCTAAGCTGACCCAGCTTAACCACCTTGCACCCAATAATGGGGGCAACATCGGCTGTAATTGCTGCCATGACCGCACCTGAGCGCAGATGATCTGCTGTATGACTTTCATCTTCTGCGTAAAGTTCTAAAAAAATACGGTTCTGCTTCGTGAACGACGCAATAGCATCAGGAAACCATGTGGCAAGACTATCTGCATTGACTGCAATTTTTAAGCTGACAGGAAACGCTTTTTCCGTTGCCGCCCTTTCTGACAAGTGGGGAATGTCTGCTTCTAGTAAGCGTACCTTATCAACATGCGCACATAACGACCTGCCAAGGTCTGTTGGCAGGCAGGGGTTTCCCCTTATGACGAGTAAGGAGCCCAAGCGCTCTTCATAACTGCGTACACGTTGAGAAACAGCAGAAGCGGTAAGACCCATAAGACGCGCGGCTCCCTCAAAAGAGCCTTCGCGTATAACGGCACTCACTGCGGTAAGGGCGGCATAATCCAGCATGATTAAGTTTTTCTTCATTTGATTAAGAAAAACAAGTTTTCTTTGCTCGGTGGCATTCTTTATGCAGTTCCTATGATGTCCTATCTGATCCCATTCTGCGTTGGGTTTGCTCTTTCCGCCTCACTCATTGTCGCGATTGGCGCGCAGAACCTGTTTGTGCTTCGACAAGGTCTGAAAAAAGAATATGTCGGGGTAATCGTTCTGTTTTGTGGACTATCAGACGCCATTCTCATTATTGCAGGTGTAAGCGGAATGGGGGCATTCCTTACTGCCATCCCTCAGGTGTCTACGGTCTTTGCCCTTGGCGGCGCCCTGTTTTTGGCATGGTATGGTATAAAGTCTCTGCAGCGAGCCAAAGATCAGGGCAGCATGACTGTCTTACAGGACCAGCCGATTTCTTTAAGAAAAGTGCTGGCAACTGTTGCCGCGTTTACATGGCTCAACCCCCATGTGTATCTTGATACCGTTCTGTTAATGGGCACGGCCTCAACTGCACAGCCCATAGCTTTGCGACCATTTTTTGCAGCAGGAGCTGCATCTGCCAGTTTTCTATGGTTTGCTTCCTTGGGGTACGGAGTTCGCTTGCTTCAACCTCTCTTTGCCAGTTCACGCTCGTGGCAAATATTGGATCTTGTTATTGGGTGCGTTATGCTTTTTCTTGCTGCGCTTTTGTTGAGGCAGGGTGTTCTGCATATGCTTTAGAATAAAAATATTTTAGATGGTTGGATTTTTATTGTTATTTTTGATTCATTTGAAGTTCTTTTGGACGCATCGCATGAAACAATCAGGTAGTTTTACTAAATTTTGGCAGACGACCTACCCGCTTCCGGAGTAAACTTCATAGGACTCCTGCAGAAGCAGAATGCGCCTTTTATGTAGATCAGAGCAGACTTGCTATCGCTGCATTTCGATCATAAGTGGCGTTGTTCGATTTTTCCCAAAGTAGACGGCCAGTAACAGTTCTCGTTATCTGTGTCTGCAAACCCGGCCGCTCTGAAACCTGCAATATTGTAGAGAGCGATGTTAGCTCACATCAGGCTGATTGGCTGGAAAATGGAAAGCTTGTTACCGTATACGAATATCAATAGTCGCATGGGCGTTCTGCGCGTCTGCAAGGGTAATGTGCGCAAAGCCAGGGGCATCGGGTGTCCATGTAGGTTGTGCACCGGGCGGCACATCCAGCGGAATGCCATTGATATACCAATGATAAGGCGGATGGCCGCCTGAACCTTCCAGTCCGACAGGAAGCATCCTGCCCTCGGAAGAGCGGCTTTCAATTTCGGAATGATTGCGTGGGAAGATGATTTGCGGTGCCTGCCGCTGTTGCAGAGTGCGCAGAGCAGGGGACAGGACTGTAACAGCACGATGTGGTCGGGCATTGGCTGGCGGGGCCGATGTATGCGGGGATGAAGAAAGCAGAGAGAGGAGAACTGCCAGCACTGGCCCTGCCGTATCCCGCCCTGTTAGCCCCGGAGAGGCGGTGCCGTCCGGGCGTCCGGCCCAGACACCGACTGTTGCCTGCGGGGTGGAGGCCATGGCCCATCCATCACGATTGCCATAGGATGTGCCCGTTTTGAAGGCAACTCCCTCCCATGATGCAACGCCAGCCGGTGGAGCGGTGCCCCGCAGGATTGTACGAATATCGGCATTTGCTCTGCTGGGCAGCAGGACTGCCTCGTGTGCAGGAGTAGCCGATGTCAGATCTGTCGCTTCACGGCGTAGGGGGGCGACGTGACCGTCATGATCGAGTGCCGCATACAGCATTGTCAGGTCATGGAGTGAGATGCCAGCTCCCCCCAGAACAATCGCGAGGCTCGGTGCGCTTTGTGTGCCATCCGGGTTTTCTGGCAGTCGCAATCGCACACCGCAGGCAGAGAGACGGTCCATGAAGTGAGAGGGGCCAACCCGCTCCAGTGCCTGAATGGCGGGTACATTGAGTGAAAGCTGAAGGGCTTCACTCACAGTAGTTTCACCCCGGAAAGCATGGTCAAAATCCTTGGGGGCATAGCCGCCAATGGCCAGTCGGCTATCGCGCACACGTGTGTGGGGGGTCATCCAGCCTTTTTCGAACGCCATACCATAGACAAACGGCTTGAGTGTGGAACCGGGGGAACGGGGCGCCAAAACAGCATCTATCGCATTGCCCGGAGCCTTATGCTCGGCCCCTCCGACCCATGCCACGATCTGCCGGTCATGATCGACAATCAGTGCCGCAAATGTTCCACGCAGCGGGGCAGGGTGGCTGGCAAGCACCTGCCGCGCGGTGCGCTGGAGCCTTGCATCAAGCGTTGTTACCACCACGCCGTTGCGCCCTGCGCTGAGAAAATGACCGGCGAGTTCAGGGGCGTCATGCGGTACGCCGCGTGTGTTGAGTGTTGGCCATGCAACTGGCTGCAATGACGTGGCGCGTTGCAGTGTGCGGTGCGCCGCGTTCAGCAAGGCGTCAGGGTGGCGGTCCGGGCGGAGTGCGGCGGGCCGCCGGGGTAAAGTTACAAGAAACGCGGCCTCGGTGGGTGTCAGATGGCTGGGTTCATGTCCGAAATAGAGCACGGATGCCGCACGGATGCCTTCGATATTCGTGCCTTCAGGAGCCAGCGTGAGGTAAAGGTTTAATACCCCCCGGCGCCCAAAACGCCATTCAAGCTGGAGGGCGCGCAGAATATCGCGCAGCTTGCCGCCCCATGTATGGCGGTGCGGGGTAAGGAGGCGGCTTGTCTGCATGGCCAGCGTGGAACCACCCGAGACAATATGACCACGCCGGGCCAGTTGCCAGATGGCGCGTGCAAGGGCCTGCGGATCAACCCCCGGATGGCTTTCAAAGCGGTGGTCTTCCGTCACCATCAGGAGTTTTATGTAGGTCGGGTCAACATTCTGGCTTTCAACCGGTAGCAGCCAGAAGCCATCGCGGCTTGTATGGCCGTCAAGTAGCGTATGGTCGCGGGCTTGAACAAGAAGGGCAGCTTGCTCGGCCCGATGCAGGTCTGGTGGGTTAAAACGGTCGGCCACCAGCAGACCAGCCGGAATGAGGCTGGTGAGCAGCAGGCCAAGTGTACAGTTTCTGACAAGGCGAGAGGAAGCCCTCAATGTGCGGTAATCTCGACAGTCCCGGATGCCGTGCGCGCCATCAGGCTTGGAAGACGCCGTGCGCTGACCATTGCTTCTGGCACAGTGAAGCGACCCGGCGTAATGGCGCGGACAATGTAGGCGACATGGAAGTTCCGTGCGGCAAGGTCTGGAGACTGCGTTGTGAAGCTTACCGAAGCACTGAAGCGATCATCCTGCGCAGCAGCATGTTCGGTGTTACTGAGTGTGCCCAGAAAAGCGTAAGGGGGCTGTGTACTGTCGTTTTCAGTATCGTCCCTGTCATGCTCGTCAGATGCACCATCTTCAGGAGAGACAATGCTCTCGATTTCCCAGCCAGCGGGCAGCAGGCTGGTAATGCCCACCAGATACTGACCGGGGTGGAGGGCCGTGCCTTTGAGACTGACGATAAACCGGTCATTCTGTTGCATATGTGCCAAGTCGAATGGCTGGCCAGTCAAGGTAAAGCCCTGCATGGTCAGTGTCAGCCCGTTGGTAAGAGGTTTGACACCCCCGGCAGGCTCGCCCTGTACGGTCAGGGTGCTGAACAGCATCTTCTTGCCGGTATTCTCAACCTGAAGACCTTTTCCGAGTGCGGCGGAATCAAACGGATAGGTAAGCGGCAGGCGCAGCGGTGTGGCGTTGGAGCGCCCCTGCACACGTACACTTTGCCCGTCAGTATCCTTGTTCAGAGTGCCGGCAGCTTCGAGTAGCGCCGTTTTGGTTGCGGTTGTCAGCATATCAGGCGACAGAGTCAGCTTGCCAAACCGCTCAATGAGCAGGTGTGTGCGCTGTTCGTCATGTGCTTCGGCTGTCAGAGCAGCAAGCCCGGCCAAGTCGCGCACGTAGGTCCAGTATCTGTAATCCCACAGATCCGGCTTTCCGGTGCGGATTGGCCCGAGTGCTGAAATGGCTGCGTCCAGCAGTGCTTCTGGTGATGTCGCGCTGTTGTCCGCCGGTGCATCGTCCATTGCGAGTGCGACAGCGAGATGCCCAAGAGCCAGAGGATAGGCCTGTGCATTGGAACCTGCCGTGCCAGCCCAGACATAGCTGACCCGGGTGCCGTCCTGCCGCGCAACAAGCGAAGCCGCAAGAGTGTGGATTGCATCAGGGTGAAGGCGACCCGCACGGGCCAGCACGTACGCCGCGTAAGCGCGTGTATTCAGCAGTTCTGCCTGTCTTTCACTATCATGCTCATCAACATAGACGCTCTGAGACTGGAGTTGCTCGCTTTCAATATGGTCGAGCAGCAGGCCGAGCCGGTCTTCCGGCACGGTGTAGCCAGCAGCTTTTGCCCGGATCAGGAAATCGGCAAGATAGTCCAGATCGTCGGGAAGGCTGAGGCCATCGGAGCGGTCCCACTGGCCAATCTCACCTGAAGAGGTCTGACGGTCAAAAAGCGTATTGATGGCTGACTGGATGGATTTGCCCGGAGTGCCTTTGGGATCGTGGGGATCGGATGTGGTCGGGTTGCCTTTTTGCAGCAGCGCACGGGCCTGCGCCGCCAGCGTATCAGAATCCCCCCAGACGCTGGATTGCAGGGATTCTTGCAACCCAACTGTATCAAGACCGTTCGATGCGGAGATGTTGAGGGTTATCCGCGCATCTGCCGGGTTAAAGCCCGCCAGTTCCGTGCGCTCCCATGTCTTGTGGCTACCGGGGGGGAGCGGGGCAGTCCGGCTGAGGGTTAGCGGAACATGCGCCAGCCTGATTCCGATGGGCCAGCTTCGCGTCAGCAGCGCTTTTGATGAGCCGGGTTGGCGCAATGTGAGATGAATATGCGCAATAGCGGTGCGGCCCGGCAGGGTTGGGGTGGCGGCCAGCGTAACATGCAGGTCAGCGCGCTCACCGGTTTTGACAGAGGCGTTGAGTGTGCCGGAGCCAAGAACACGGAGCGGCCCATCCGTGGTGATCTGGACCTCGTAAGGTGCTGATGGTGCATTAACATTGATAATGGAGACCTGTGCCTGTGCGGTATCTCCCGGGGCGAGAAACCGTGGCAACCCCAGATCGGGGAAAACCGGGTCTCGTGCTGTGATGTCCGCCTGCGCGTTGCCAACGGCATCTTTGCTCCAGGCGGAGGCCATCAGGTGAAGCTGGCCGTCAAAATCTGGCACATCGAACGAGAGTGTGCCGTGCCCGGTGCTGTCGAGTGCGACGGGGCCATCGAACAGCGCAACGCTTTCTGTTGTTCGCACGGGTGGTCCGTCCGCGCGGTTGTTATTGGACGCTGCATCGCCCCCGGACCGAATCTGGCCATTTTTTGCATCACTCAGCAGCAGAGACCCGTAATTGTCCAGCATGTCCAGCCCAAGACGGGGGCGACCGTAAAGGGCGTCAAACAGGTTGAGCGGCGTGAAATGCGTGAGGTTGAGAATACCCTGATCGACCGCAGACACCGCGATTTGCACATGCTCCACCGCAAGACCCTGACTGGCCTGAACAGTCACGGGAATGGTGATGCGATGGCGCGGCGTGACCGTGGCGGGCGCATCAAGCGTTAAGTTCAGCCGATGGGTGTCCTGATTGACACCAATCCATGTGACACCAACCGCCCGCACAGGGTCATGCGGACGCAGGCCGGAGGGGGTGTTGAGGGGGCGATAGAGTGTGACCAGTGCATAGGCGCCGGAATGCCAGTCCGGCGTGGCGGTTACGGGCACGTCCAGCCCTTCTTTTGGCACGTCTACAAAGCGTGTGTTCAGCACACGGTCTGTTGCAAGCGTTACCTGAGCCTGCCCGGCAAAACCGCCGCCAATGTGGAGGACTGTGCTACCGCCTGACACAATATGGGTATCGCGCACGCTGAGCGGCAGATGGTCCGGTGTGCTGGCGCTACCGTTTCCACCCCAGCCGACCTGAAAGCGGAGTGAACTGCCTGTTACGCTGCCACTTTCGCTCGGGACGGCACTCAGGCGATATTCGCCCCAGTCCAGCGATGGGGTGATCCGTGCTGTGCCTTTGGCATTTGTTGCAAGGTCGCCCGAACGCATGGGCACGTCCACAGTGTGGCTGCTGAAGGTCCAGCCATTGTCGGGCGTGTGGGACCAGTTATAGATCCGGTTGACGCGTGACAGGGTCCAGTGAATTTTGCCGATGGCAACCGGACTATTGTCAGGTGCAAAACTTGCAAGATCAATGGGGATAACAGCACTGCCCATGCTGGACGAGGCGTCTGTTGCAACACGGAGGCCGATCAGCGGTGCGGTGCGGCGGAGGGGAATAGTAAAGTGTTCACCCACGCGCCGCCCCATGGGGTCCAGAAAACCGGCATGTATATCAAGAGCGAGCGGCCGGGTCAGGCCCGGAGGAATATCCGGTGTGAAGATCAGTTGCGTATGGCCGTCATGATCAGTTGGATCGGCGCTGATGTCACCGCTGGCTGACGGGGTTTCCTCGTTCTCAAACCCGAAAGCCCAGCCTGTAAGGCCGGGGATCGGATCGGTTGTGGGAACAAGTCTGTAGGAACTGTCACTTTTCAGGCCAGCACCGGGCGCGCCGTAGAGAAAACGGGCCGAGGCATCAATCACAACGTCCTGTCCGGCGGTTGCGAAGGCTGGTGGCCTGAAACGGGCTTCGATACTGGGGGGCACGAAATCCTGAACGCTGAAACGGGCCGAACCGATGGCGGGTAAAGAAGGGTCGAGCAGAATATCGGCTCGCCACAGACCCGAGGGTGCGCTGGCGCTCAGGGGCAGGGTGGTGGCGTAGCCCCCTTCTGCCGCACCTGTAAGCGGAATGCGCCGCTCTTCCATCATATCAGGGCGGTAGAGAACAAGAACCGGATGTGCGTCTGGAATAGCCCGTCCTGCCCGGTCACGCAGAAGAGTGAGCAGATGCACGCTCTCACCGGGACGGTAAATCCCGCGGTCAGGCTGCACGAGTGCGCGACTGCTCCCCTGAAAGGGGCTGATGGCGCCTTCAAGATGCTGTTCTGAAAAATCGAACCATTGCCGGTCAAGATGCAGAAAGCCGAAATCCTCTCCCTTGCTGGCCAGCAGGACCGATGAGCGGTCTGCCATGGTGCCACGGAGCAGGGGGGCATCAAAATGCCCAAGGCCACTCGCATCCGTTGTGACTGTTGCCAGAGTGCCGCCATCACGGGCGCGCAGTGTCAGCGTGACATCAGGAGTGGGCTGTCCGCTCATCAGGGAGCGGGCACTGACTGTCAGCCCGTCTTCACCCCGCAGCATGGTCAGGCCAAGATCGCTCAGATTGACCCAGCGGGCAGAAATAGGCTTGCTTTGCAGAAGATCGGTATTGATGTTCCCACGTTTAAGCGCGGTTTCTACCGGGCTTTTCTCAGGTGGCGTTGCCGCGTCTTCAACCGTCACCAGATACAGCCCGGTCTGTCCTGCACTAATTGTCTCTGCCAGTGGGAAGCCAGTTGTCACAGACCGGTCTGGAGCATGGTCAATAGCCATGGTGCCGTGCCAGATTTCACGTATGGTCGTATCCAGCAGGCTCTGGAACGTATAAGGGTCAAAACTGGTCTGGTTCAGATCAGGCAGTGTGTCGTCAATATGATCTGTGCCGGGAAATTGCTGATGGGCCGCGACCCGAAAGACATGGAGACGAACCGTGGAGACGTTAACAGTTTCGATCGCGAGGGCAGGCGTATGCCCTGCCGTGCGTCCGGGCAGGATAAAGCCGTCTCCTGTCAGCCCGACATGCGCATCACGATGCCCAAAACGGGCGCTGAGCGTAAGGGGGGCAGCGAGTTGCTGACCATCGGCCGCGGCAAAATCCGGGGCGACCGTTATTGTGTAACCCTGTCCGAAGGCAAGCTGGCCAAGGCAGAATGCGTCATTCTCAATACGCGGTATGAAGGCGCTTTCTGGCGAGAGGTGGACCGAATGGGTTAGTGTTGCTGTGTTTTGTGCGTTCAGGTTCTGATTGAAATGCAGGCAGATTTCAGGGTGCTCGCCTGTTGCATCGAGAGAGGTGCGCTGGAACGCGAAAGGCGAGGACTCAGCAGAGGCCGCCCGACTGCATGGCGCGAGGCACAGAGCCGGGAGGGCAATAAAGCTCAGGGAAGAAAGCAGAATGCGTAGAGACACTATATTGAACCCTGAACAGTTTATGCCGGATTACGCGTTGTCATTCAGTCCCATGATTGGCCGGGACCGGGTTTTATAAACTACGCGCCCATAAGAATTTGGTCCATATGCCGCGTAAAAATGTTGTTCGACCTCGGCTGGTATGGTGTTGTTGACAGGCTTCAAGGATACGAGCGGCATCCTGAAAATTAGCGTGACAGTTCCATGGCAGAAAGAAGTGCTTCTGCATGAATTTCGAGCGTATCGAGACAGGGTATTGAGAGTGTGACACCGTCAAACAGAAGCGGCAGTTCCGTACAGCCGAGAACAACAGCATCTATGCCGGATTCAATGGTCATTCGCTGAATGATGTTCAGAAACTCGGTCTGCGTCGCCGGTTTGACTATTCCATGTTCCAGTTCAGCCGATATTTTTTCCACCACAAAATCGAAGTCATGTCCTGTGGGGATTACTACGTCCATTCCGACTTCCCTGAAGGGTTTTTTGAAGAAATCCTCCTCCATGGTGAAGCGGGTGCCCAGCAGCCCTAACTTTTTCAGTCCCCGTTTTTTTGCTTCATCGCGCGTTGTTTCAATTATGCTGACAAGCGGCACAGACGCGTGTTCGCGCAAGGCATCAAAAACAATATGCGGCGTATTGCCCGTAAGAGACACGATCTCGCAACCCGCTGCTATGAGATTATTGATACCGCCTACGAGATAACGCGTTAACCCATCATAATCCCTGTCCGAGCAATATTTGAGAACATTGAAAACGTTCAGGCTTTCTATCGTCAGATTAGGAAAAAACTCTTTTCCAACCCGCTTATTGGCTCCATAAACAATCTTCTTGTAATAAATGAGCGTGGATTCTGGACCTGTTCCACCAATTAGACCAAGTTTTTTCATATCCACCTCTCCCAATACCCAGATTGCTGCATTCTGCATTTGAATGTCAGCTCTCTATCGTAACGCGTGGCTTTCGGTCACTCAAGGTTACTCTGTGGGGCGTGAGCACAAAATAATCTGGGTCATTCGATCAAAAATCATACCGATTTTTCGAGAGGGTATGTTTTTGCGTCCCGCGTTTTACTGTCAGTCTTTGGAAGTATTTATTTGTGGGTAAGTAATATGGTGGCTGTTATCAATAATCGCAGATTCAGTAAGGTGCGCGGGAGAGACATCCGTCATGGACAGAATATGAAAGACTGTTACCCCATGAGCCAGAAGATAGTCGGTGATGATGCGCCTATGGCACCGCCACCAAAGCACTTCCGCGCACATGATTGCAACAGTTGCCTGCTGCCCCGCCTCGATAAGTCGGACGAGACCTTGGTGAAAATCGTCACCCAGCGCATAATCCGCATAATTATGAAAACTCTGGACACGCCAGAATGCGTTGGTCTCCGCGGGCACCGTTTTCGACCGTGGTCGTCGTCCACCAAGCTCTGGAAAATGGCTATATCCGATCCCATGTGTCGCCAGTTCCGGCTGGAGATTCGTGCCATCATAGTCCCGATTACGCCGGGAATACGGAAAAGCCCTCACATCCGCGATCAGTGTCACGCCATAATGACGCAAAAGTGCGATAAAGTCAGATAGTGCAAGCGTGGAATGCCCAATGGTGTAGAATGGATGGCAAGAAGATAATCTTGCTTCCCCTGCGAGGTTCACATTGGATACGGAGTTTTCCATGCCGTCACACACTTTCCAGATCGGAGATATCGTATCATGGAACTCGGAAGCAGGATACGTCAGTGGGCGGATTAGAGCTATTCATAGGGCGCCCTTTCTGGTCAACGGCTATCAGCATCACGCAACGGCAGAGCAGCCTCAGTATGAAATAGAAAGCCTTAAAACCAGCCATATCGCCTTTCACAAAGGCACGGCTCTGACCCTGGCAGAGTGACCCGGATCATCTCCTGTGTCGGCCTGATGGCTGCGGCACAATATCCCTCAACGCAGAGGTTGGCCGATTGGAGCACAGGGCGTGACATCCAGAAACGGGGCTAACCAGATCGGCCGCAATGCGTGTGCGGGACAGGTTACGGCTCAACGTAATCCTCACAGCCTCGTCGGTCTTCTCATGCGCGCTTAAAATGCTCAGATGATCAGCGCAAAACCGTTACAAGTCCAGTTTCTGTTTTGGTTCTGATCAGGCACGGTTCAATGAACGCTGTGCAAATTGTCGTGTCCAGTAGATGGCCATGAACAGAAAACATGTTCCAAGGCTGGCTATGACAGTTGTCCGCTGAGTAGGGTCACTGAACATGGCGACAAAAATCAACACGACAAACCCCAGGCAGGCAATATTGATGAACGGGAAAAGAGGGAGATGGAAAAACGCTTTTTTCTCCCTATCGTCTGCCTGATAACGAATGGCGATATAGGCTGTCATGATGAGGGAATAAACCACCAGAATCACCCCGCCACTGCAACTGAGGAGAAAGGCAAAGACTGTGTCCGGAGCAATGATAGATGCGAAGGCCACAATCCCCCCAGCTAATGAATTCACCACGATCGCATTGACAGGTGTTTTATGGCGGCCATGGTGTTGCAGCTTTGAAGGGGCATCTCCATGACGGGCTAACTCCGCCAGAACGCGAGATGTAATATATAGGCTGGAATTCATGCACGAGATTATTGCTGTTAACACAACAATACGCATAGACAATGCGGCACCAGGAATTTGCATGACCTGCATTGCCATAACAAAGGGTGAATGGCCGGGCACGATGTTTGTCCATGGGACAATCATCAGAATGATTCCGATTGAAAGACTGTAAAATAATGTCAGCCGAGTACCCAGACTGCGGGTGACATGCGCAATGTTCTGGGCTGGTTCGGCAGTTTCCCCCGCGGCAACAGTCGCAATTTCTGAGCCGATCATTGTGAATAACACGGTGGGAACAATCGAAAGCACTGCAATAATGCCATGGGGCATTAACCCGCCATGGCCCATTACATTTTGTACAATTGGTACAGGTGGTCCAAATAGATGCGCAATACACAGGACGCCAATGAATACGAACAAAACAATGCTGGCAACCTTAACGATTGATAGCCAGAATTCACATTCGCCAAACACGCGCACAGCGGCAAGGTTGATAACCATAAGCGTTATGATCAGGCCTGTCGCCAATAGCCACACCGGCAGATTGATCATGTCGTGTAGCATAATGGCACCTGCGATTGCCTCGCTCCCCAACACAACCAACCAGAAAAACCAGTATAACCAGCCCGCAGTAAAGCCCGCTCCATTACCATGGGCTTCGCGAATATAGGCGACGAATGATCCCCGGCCTGGGCGGGCTGTTACCATTTCCCCCAGCATGCGCATGACCAGCATGACCAATAGGCCAACAGCAACAAATACAGCCAATACGGCAGGTCCAGCAGCAGCAATGGCAGCACTGCTCCCCACGAACAGCCCTGCACCAATGGCTCCCCCCAGTGCAATCATAATAATATGACGCTGTTTTAGAGTGGAGAGAGTCTGGTTGGGATTGGTGTTGTTAGCTGTTCTGGGCATGGTTGGTAATATTCCCAATGAAGATGAAAAGTAAAACTTGGGTTTTGACGGATTTTTCCATCTTTTTAATTGCTTCTGTATTACCAAAAGTGGAGGCGGCAGATCTCGCTCGATTTTTTAACCGAGAGTGTGATGTTAACTTAAACGTGTGCCATTAGGGACACTCCGCTCGATGGATGCCATCACAACGCCCTCGGGTGTTTCAAAGCCGGATAGTAAAAACTCCGACTGGAAAGGACCGATCTGTTTTACAGGAAAATTGATAATACCGATGACCTGACGGCCAACAAGTTCATCTTTACTATAGAGTTTTGTAAACTGCGCACTTGTTTTCAGTTCCCCATAAGGTCCAAAGTCAGCCCATATTTTGTAGGCTGGCTTGCGGGCCTCTGGAAAATCCTCAACACGTAAAATGGTTCCCGAAACAATCAGGACTTTTTCGAAATCATTCCAGCTAATTTTTTCCATACTGCACTCCTTTTTTGCAATGTTGTCCCGTCACTTGGAACAGAATGGTCACTGACCGCGTAGAGCAGTCCATTGACAACTCAGTGATGCTCAAGTGAAAATGGACTTCATTCAGTAGGTTGGGGTTATAACTGCGCTTAGTGAAACCTTATTCCATCATATCCCAACGGTGGTATACGACCTCAGTGCCACCATAACGGTAGAACAGCGTTTTACCATCTTTGGATAGGCTGTAATCGGCAGTTATTTCCAATTTCCCATTTCGTTTAACAACGAGGTGGTAATTGTAGTCATCTACTTTTGTGAAGTAGACAACATTAAACGGAATTGATCCGCCTTGACTATGGTATTCAACTGCGGGTGTACCATCCACCTGCGCTGCCCAGTGTCCCGAACTGAACTGACCTTTTGCAGTTAGGGTCATGAAAGTAACAAGAACTTTTCCTCCTTCAGTATAGGAAAAAAAGCGTAATGCTTTACGTGGCGGCGGGTCCGTATAATGAGACGCCGAGATGTCTGCTTTCCATGGCCCAAGTAAAGCATCTGGCACCTGCTGGCGTGCATCTGTGCCGTGCCACGGTTCTTCTGCTGCGTGGACGGTGGGCGTAACATACGCCATGGCAACAGCCAGCAGCATGGATGCACAAACCGTGGGTGAAAAAAAACGGAATATGGGAGGTTTCCTGTTCATATTCATTATGGCTCCATGGTTACTACGGATTGTTGCGCGCTCTACTATAGTGTGAATCTATGGTGGAGCATTACCTTTGATGAGAGAAACTATATCCTATTGTAGTAACCGTAATTATGCGGAACAATTTCTTCTACCGCACGGAATGCCTGATCAATGGCGGTATTACACAAGTCCTGCCCAGATGCGTCGCTATTTGCGATAGAAATTCGGCCAAAACGACGGCGGGCAATTTCGCAGGGCTGTTCGCCTGTGGGGCTGGGCTTATCAAACAGGGAGTTCTGCGCCATGGCAAAACCGTGTGGCCAACGGTTAACGGTGATTCCCATAATATCGCGTGCGGCATCAAAACCATAAGGCCCAAGTGCATCGTTCATTTGGCTGCGGACAGCGCGTTCGAATGTTGCAAAAGGTGTTTGCAGCAATCCCATGCGTACCATTCTGAACTGTTCTTGCATGCTCAGCTTGTCTGGCATGTCATAACCCAGAATGGTGCGTGTCATTGTTTCATTATTCAGAATACCCGAGTTGGTACCTGTCATAAATGTTACAAGAACACCCTTTTTGGGGTCCATATCGGGCACACCATCATTTTTTGCCCAAGGGACATCCAGCGCAAAACTGGCAAAGAAGCGTTTTGGTGTATCCACACGGTTGACGCCTGCCTTTTGGAAGGCTTCCCAATTCCGTATCAGAACAGTTGTCATCTGGTTGGCAGCCCGGACGGCTTTGTGCTGTGCGGTTTTTTGTTCCTCAGGCATTTCTGGGCACAAATAGGGAATCATGTTGTTATTGCCAGCAAGAATAACATTTTTACCCATAACACGAAGGCACTTGCCGTTCTGAATATAATCAACAGCAACCTGGCGGGTGTCTGGTTCGAACATTCCCACCGGTTCTGGGCCGACATGCTGCACCCGCACAGCAATACTACTTAGCCGGATACGTGCTGGTGCTGTGGGGCGGTCAAGCGTATCGTAGCGAACCCGTGTTGTTTCCAGAGATTGCCACGTTCCCTGTGGTAGGGCTTGAGGCACAAGTTCGCGTACCATCAGGCGGGCTAGATCAGAATTGCCTGCGGGCAAATGAAAGTCTGCCGCCGCACTTTGGGGAGATTCGGGCGAATGGGGCGCGCGCTCCACGCCCAGTGTTGAAAAACCGGGGGCATAGCGGAAATAGGCAAACCAAGCGCTGGAGGCGGTTTTGCTTAGGCACCACACGCCGGGGAGCCATGGTAGGCTTTCCGGTGCTACTTTTACATAATCCAGAAGATACTGCTTGTATGTGATGGTTTGCAGACGCTGGATTTTTTGTTCCTTTGTCATGCCTGCCATATAGTCAACCTTACCATGATAGACAGCCATCAGATCCTGTCTTACGCGTGGTGGCAGTTGCGCTGTTTGCAGGAATTCCACTGTTGGATCGGTAAAGCGGACATGAGGGTAAAGTTTGCCATCTCCCCCGCTTTCTTGGGACAGAAAAGTTGCCGGGCGTAGTCCCATCTGTGCGAAAGGATTATTTTCCTTACGCTTTACCGTAAAGTCAGCACCAAGGCTTTTAACAAACCCTGCCACATTCTCAGTCCATTGGTCCGGGGCAACAAAGTAAGCTGATCCACCGGTGGTCATGAGGGTGCGTCCATCGCTCACAAATTCGTTGCGTTTGGCATGGCCCCCAAAATCATCATGGTTGTCCAACACCAGCACGCGTGTATTTGCGCCCAACCGCCGCCGGTAAAGGCATGCGGCGGCCAGACCGCTCAGGCCGCCACCCACCACAACGAGGTCATAGGTCTCTCCCGTTGGCTGGGGCGTGGGGTAGGGGGCGCCATCACGACGGGCATGTGCTGCTTCGAATGCGCCGGGGTGGGCGCCTCGCAGACCATTGCGTAAAGGCGGGTAAGTTGCTGCTGTCGCTTCAGTATGATTGGTTAGAGGAGAAGTTTTTCCGGTTTCTGTTGCCGCTTGAGCAATGTGTGATCGCGCCAGAGACGCTCCCAGTGCGGCTGCGGTCACGCCGTGGATCATATCACGGCGTGAAATTGCGACACCCATGCCCAGCTTTTTATCGCTATTTTTCATTTATGATCTCAACTTCATGGATATCAGAAAAGGGCATTAGTAAATGGAAGATCAGCCTTCCATCATTTCTTTTTGATGGGCTTCGGCAAGCTCCATCATGGAGTTAAAGCGGAAATCAATTTTTGGCATAGCACCTGGGTCCATTGTCGCCCCAAAACCGTTCTGTGCGTGGCGGCGGTAGATCCAGCATGATGTCAGCCCTACTTTGTTGGCAGGCTGATGGTCGTGGAACAGGCTTTCTGCCGTGTGGAGCACATCGGATGGGCCTAGTCCGATGTCCGCCAGATATTCCAACATATATTCAAAATTACGCATGGACGGTTTGTACGAACCAATATCTTCAGCTGTGTAAATGCCGTCAAATGCGACATTCAACCGCGCATTGCTGCCGCTGAAAGAGCGGGCATCGACATTGGAAAGGATAACCAGTTTGAAATGCTGCTTCAGATACGTGAGCGCTTCGGTAGAATCTGGAAAAGCAGGCCAGTTTGGAACGGAATTTCCGTAGTCCTGTGCTTCGGAAACTGTATGGGCAACTCCCCATTCTTCCGCAAGGCGACGATAAACACTGGACAAAATGGCGGGATAAGGCCGCCCGGGGGTCCATTTTTGCTGGCGGGATTCATATTTCGCATGGGCTTGCAGGATTTCATCGCGGCTGAGGGGTGTTTTCAACCGTGATGTCAACGGTGTTAAGGCATTGATAATGCCTGTTTCCCAGTCGATCAGAGTTCCGTAACAATCAAAAGTCAGGACCTTGAAGTCTTTTAATTTCATTATGAGCTCCATCTTGTCGGAAAACATCTTTTCTGATGGAGAAGAAAAAGAGGTTTTCTTGGTCTGCGGGGTAGTGCGTTTTTTGATATGCTACGCTGAGGATTGAGAGTTCCGCATCAGTCAATCTCCTCATAACAAAACCACTGTGTATGTCTTTGCAAAGCATGACATCAGGCGTTTGCGTCGTTCTATTATATTCCGGTATTGAAATGAAATATAATATTGTTCATGCACATAAAACGGCAGAATATGGCAATTCCCCTATTCTGTGAGGGCTAACGATTCCTGAAGTTTGTTTGATGGCTGAACGGACAGCCTGTTACGTGCAAGGGGCCGTATGCGTAACGGGTGTGAGCATAATTCAAGCTGGAATGTAGGGAGGCTCAGTGTTTTGGCGGTACAATTCGCCTGTTGAAGCGGCTGATTTTTAGCGTTGTTTGGAGAGGCTTAGAATACGCCAGTTGCCAATCGCACCCAAAAACAGCAGGAGGCTGGTTCCCAGAAAGACAAAACGCATACCAATCTGCCCCCCAATGAAGCCGCCAAGCAATGGCCCCGCGACTTGCCCAACAAACTGTGCAGATACAGCATAGCCCAAAACAACACCGACAGAATGTTCCGGTACATTATGCCGGATAACTGCCGTAACGCAGGGCATTAGCCCCCCCAAAGCAAGCCCCATTAAAAAACGTAATGCGATAAGTTGCCATCCAGCCGTTACAAATGCCTGCGGTATCAACAGCATGCTGGCAACGGCAAGAGCGCTTACAATAATGACGCCATGCCCTTTTTTGTCGGCTACTCGACCAAGGTAAGAGGCCGAAAGAACACTCCCCAGCGCCGCGGCCGACATAACCAATGCGGCTATAAGCGTGGTCTGGGTCGGATCGGCAATTAAGGAGTGGATATAAAGCGTAATGATTGGTTCGATCGACATATTGGCGACCATCAGGAGTAAGCCTGTGCCAAGCATTGTGATCATGAGCGGTTTGTTTGGAATGTCTGACCAGTGACCTCTGGTTGGTAAAGGTTTTCTGGTCCGTTGCGGTGTTTCCCTTACCATGAAAAGGGTGGCAAGGAACGCAATAAAAATCAGGCTACCCGCACCAATAAATGTCATACGGATACCGACAAGTGGCGGAAAGATACCTCCGATGAGAGGGCCAATCAGATTGCCTGCCATTATTCCAGATGAGAGGAGGCCCAGCGCCCAAGCGGATTGAGCGCGAGGTGCCTGCGATGCGACCAGTATCATGGCACCAGACGAGTAACCTCCGGCGATGCCTGCCAAAAGCCTTAACCCCACAAATTGCCAGATTGTGGTCGCACAGCCCATGAGCGCCATGGTAATGGCCATTCCTGCACTGGCCCGCACCAGCATGGATTTGCGTCCGTACAAATCCCCCAGTCGCCCCCATAGGGGGGCAACTACTCCGGCTGTTAAGTAGGTTGCCCCATAAGCAATGCCAGACCACTGGGCAATGGCAGCCTGCCCGTTAATGCCAAGCTGCTGCACATATAATGGCAGGAACGGCAAGATGAGCGTCATAGCGATTAAGGTTGCAAAAGAACCAAAGAGGCAAACAATCAGATTATGCCGCCAGTAGGGGTTCTGATACTCGGACTGAGTGAGATACTGCATACTGCCCAGTCAATTTTTTATGGAATAAAGCTAATTTTTTAAGAGATAGACTGATATAGGGTCAAGCGAAAAACAATTTTGCATGCCTGAGTGGTCTATGGGCTGCAATGGTTTGCCTCATTAGACGGCGCTCTAATGGAAACGGGCTTTTTTGTATCCCGGTCGAGCCTCTACACATTCATGTGATTTCTTGTGCTGAAAAAGTATGAAAAATATGATTTTACCGAGTAATAATAGATTATTTTCATAAATAAGGTTTGTGTTTTTCCCTGCGTGAATTATTGAGCCTGATGAAGATAGCTGTGCTAGTACATATGAAAATTGAAGGTCGTTTTTTCTCGTTATAACACGTAAAAACTCTGTGGGTTTCCGCGCCATGAAATTCGGTCTTGTTCAAAAAATTGTTTTAGCTACCAGTATTTTTCTTTTGGTTTCTGCACTATGCGTGGTCGCGGAAGTCACGCATCTTGTTCGCAGCGAGATGCAGCAGGCCTTGCAGGACAAGCTTCATGCGGGAATGCGGGCTGCGGCAAGCCTTTTGCAACGGGATATACCCGGAATCCATGTGTCATGGGGGGCTGATGGCACAATAGAAAAAATAACAGCCGATACCGTGCCATTGCCTTTTAATGGTCACGGCATGGCTGATGACATTTCACACGTGACAGGTGGAAGAACAGTTCTTTTTGTCACGGATAGCAATGGTACCGATTTTATACGTCGCATGATGAACGGAAGCGAGAGAGATCAGCGCTCTCTGGATACGCCGCTTGATCATAATGCTTCGTCCTATAAGGCCATTGTTAAAGGTTTACCTTACGAAGGGCCTATGGTGCTCCTTGGTAGTGATTTCTACACTGTGTACCAGCCGATTTTTTCTTCCGAAGGCAAAGTTGCGGGTGTGCTGAACGTTGCTATCAGAGGGGATGAGGCTGATGCTGTCATCAGTGGTTTTTTATGGACCCTTACACTGGTTTCTGGCGGTGTCATGCTCATAGCAACACTGGGCATGGGTGTGGTCACCGCATGGTTGCTGCGGCCTTTGCCGGTGATTACCCAGTCGATGCGGGTTCTGGCTGAAGGGGATACTGCAACCCCCGTGGCCTATGTGGAACGCCATGATGAAATCGGGACAATGGCTGGAGCCGTTGAAGTGTTTCGGCTGGCAGCGATTGACAAGGCCCGTCTGGAAAGTGAGGCAACAGAAGCACGCCGTAGGCAGGAGGCGGAGCGGCGGGTTGTTCAGGAAAGAACCGAGGAGGCTGCTCGACAACTGAAGGTTGCAACGGACAGTCTGGCAGATGGGCTACAGAAAATGGCTGCCGGAGATCTGTCTGTTCAGATTCAGAAAAAATTTGCCCCCGATCTTGAGCCTCTACGAGAAAACTTTAATCACTCCATTGAGCAACTCGCAGCAGCTTTTGCGGCTGTTTCTGGCTCGGCTTATAGTATTGGCAATAGCACGCAGGAAGTGGCCACAGCAGCAGATAATCTTTCCCGCCGAACGGAGCAGCAGGCCGCGACTTTGGAAGAAACATCTGCGGCGCTGACACAGATTACCCAGCGCGTGCAGAAGACAACGGAGGAAACCCAGCACGCCCATAAAGTGGTGAATACCTCCCGTGCGGATGTTGACCATGCTGGGGTAGTGGTGGGGCAGGCAATTGAAGTCATGTCCAGAATTGACGAATCCTCGAAAGCAATCTCCACAATTGTGGGTCTGATTAGCGATGTGGCGTTCCAAACCAATATTCTAGCCCTGAATGCCAGTGTGGAAGCCGCGCGGGCAGGGGATTCCGGGCGTGGTTTTGCCGTTGTTGCCGATGAGGTACGCAAACTGGCCCATCGCTCGGCGGAAGCCGTGAAGGAGATATCGGCTCTGATCAGCGGTTCGACTGAACAGGTCCGGGCTGGGGTTCTGTCCGTCAAGGAAACCGGGGCTGTTCTACACCGGATTGTTGGGCAGGTGGGCGAGATCAGTGAATTGGTGTCGAACATTGCAACAGCGGCGCAGGATCAGGCGAGCAGCATCACCCAGTTGAATGTTGCGATGACCAGTATGGAGCAGACAACGCAACAGAATGCCGCAGTCGCGGAGCAAAGTGCTGCTGCAAGCCATAATCTGGCGACCATGTCTGGTGAATTGCAAAAACTTGTTAGTCGTTTTGAACTTGGTAACATGGTGCGCTCTGGCAAGAGTGTTGGCCAGTCTTCCAGCCGGTTAGCATCTCTTCAGCTTGTTGCGGAATAAACGGCTTTTAGGGGTGCGGAGGAGCAGGCCCTCCGATGGTGCCCCTGTGGTCACAAGCTGGCAGTCAACATAGGAGGTAATTATGAAGATTACCTCCTGACTGAGTGTGCTGTTTTGGCGGGTTTGATGTGAAGTGCATGTGCGCGCAGGCTTGCGCGCCATGTTTTATAGAACCCTGTAAAGCGTAGCATTCCTGTTTCTGTAAATAATTCTGATTATTGTGCGTGGCAGGCTAGAGACTGGCGCGGAACAGTCCAATTTTGTAGAAAACCCAGAAATTTGAGAAAAATGATTGGAATTTATTTTTTATTAAATTATCAATAGGCATAATAGTGAAAATTTACAGAATGTATTGCGGAAAGATATACCAAATGCGGGATAATTTTTTTGTAAAAAAATATGCGCCTTTAATACTCATCAACTGCTTTTTATTGTTTTCTCACACCAATGCAGAGGCTCGGGAAAAACCGCAGCAAATGTCGTCGCCTGTCATTCAAAAGGCGATGGAGCAGGCATATGAGAAATATAAATCTGTCACAGAAGGGAAGAACGCTAGCTATATCCCCTATCTCGCCAAAGCAGACAGTAAGCTTTATGGCATTGCAATTGTAACGGTGGATGGGCGGATATTCAGGATCGGGGATGCTGGGCATCCGTTCCCTGTGGAATCTGTTTCTAAAATTTTTACTTTGGCAGATGTCCTGCACAAGCAGGGTGCCCAGAATATTCTGGGTAAAGTTGGTGTCAACGCAACGGGGCTACCGTTTAATTCTGTGCTTGCGGTGGAACTGAATAACGACAAATTGGGGGGCAGCCCTCCTCCGGGTAATCCGTTGGTCAATGCCGGGGCAATCGCAACAGCCAGCCTTGTGTCGGGGCAAACGCTGGATGCGCGGTGGAAAAGTGTATTGGATACTGCATCAGCCTTCGCAGGGCATCAGTTGCATCTGAATGATGCTGTTTACCAGTCAGAAATGGCGAGTAACCAGCATAATCAGGCGATTGCTGTGCTTTTGCAAAGCTATGGCCACCTTTATGCTGATCCGTCTGAAACAGTTGATCTGTATACGCGTGAATGCTCTTACGATGTGGATGCAGTGGATTTGGCAACCATGGGAGCCACATTGGCTAATGGCGGAACAAATCCACGCTCTCATCAAGTTGTTGTAGACGCGCCGACCAGCGCACGTGTGTTGGCCGTTATGGCAACGGCGGGTTTGTACAATACGTCTGGTGAATGGTTATTCAAAGTTGGGCTGCCCGGAAAAAGTGGCGTTGGTGGAGGAATTGTTGCTGTTGTTCCCGGCAAGCTGGCCATTGGCGTTTACTCGTCACGCCTTGATGATGCAGGGAACAGTGTACGTGGGCAACTGGCAGTGCAATTTATTGCCGAAGCTCTGGGGGCTAATATTTTTTCTGCCGAACAAAAATAATCGTGCACAGCCCAAATGGCCTGATTGTAGGATTGGGTCTGTATTATGCTGCCATTCTGTGTGAAAAATGTTTTTTACACAGAAGTGTATGGTTATTACATTGGTGGTGGAACCAACCGAATGGTTGGTTTGCGGACCTTCACCACCAAAGTGTCAAGTTCGGAAAGAAAGCGGGAACGATCGGCTTTGCCAAATGCAGCACTGCCGGATGTGATCATCCCTGCCGAGCGTAGGTCTGTCATCAGATTGCGCATGGCCAACGCCATACCGATTGCATCGCTATCAAGCAGCCTGCCTTTGGGTTCGAGCACATAGGCGCCTTTTTCCACGCAACGTGCAGCTAACGGAATATCGGCGGTAATGACGATATCTTTCGCCTTGGTACGTTCGGCAATCCAGTCATCCGCTACGTCTGGCCCAGCCTCCACCACAACGCGTTCGACTAACGGAGTGTCTGGCACGGCGATCATACGGTTGGAAACAACAAAAACATGCAGACCATAACGCCCGGCAACACGGTACACTTCATCTTTGACTGGGCAGGCATCGGAATCGATAAAAATACGGATCATCACCATAATCTGCCGCAGCCCGCGAGGCACGACAAGGTATTGATAATTCTGTATTCCAGATAAGTCGATAACAGGAAGCTCATATTCCGATAAGCATAGTATGGGAATCCTGTAAGGATTTAAGTTGCAGGAGCATCACGGATGAAGAAAAAAATTATGCGCACCATGCGCTATATGTTGGGCTTTTTTGTTGTGGCTGGCGTGGCTGTTGCGGCCCCCGCTATGGCAGCAACGCCATATATACCAACGCCCAATGGCGAAAGCGGGCAATCCATGCGTCCGTTGTGGGTGCTGGTAGCGCAGCGCGGCCCGGATAATGAAGATTCCATGATCACAGCATATTTTTATACGCGCGCAGCATGTGAAGAAGCATTGAATTTTTTCCGTGAGCAGCAGGAAAACCCACGCCGTGAATTCCACGGAGCCTGCCTGCCATCGGGTGCCGCGTAACGTGCGATTTTGAGCCTATTCACGTAAAGGGGGTAGGTCGGTTTATGCCTTGGCCTACCGTAGTGCGAGCGGCTGTTTCAAAGCGGTCGTTCGCCCATATAGGCATGGAACACGCCAAATGAGGTGTGTTTGCGAACATTGCTAAAACCAACAGAGTGCAAGGTCTCCAAAATACGGGTAGGGGGTACACATTCTTCAATCGTGTCCCAGTAATAGGCCATGAGGGTTCGGCTTTCCTGCGAGGCGGTAACGCCGGATAACAGGGGGACCACCCGCCCAAGGTAAAAGCGCAGCAAAAACTGGACAAAACGGTTGTCAGCCCGCCCGATCTCAAGGATTAGCACATGCCCTCCGGGTTTGAGGGTGTTAAGGTAGCCGGAGAACGTAGCCCGCAGGTCCTGCACATGCCGTAAGGCATAGCCCATACTCAGCATATCCACGCTGGCTGGGGCAATGGGCAGGGCTTGTGCATCTGCCAGAACAACCTGAACCGGCAAATTGTTGCGGCATTGCTTGAGCATGCCCACGCTCATATCCAGTCCGATAATATTGCTTATGTCTGTGATTGTTGCCGCCTCGCGGGCAACCAGACCTGTGCCGGTTGCCACATCAAGCAGTGTCTGTCCTGCGCGCAGGCCCGCCATGCGTAACATCCAGCGCCGATACCACTTGCCCGACCCAAGCGAGAAAACCGAGTTGATCCGGTCATAGTAACAGGCTGTTCGGTCAAAGATAGAGCGCACAAATTGCCTGTGTTCGCCCTTTGTACGGTAATAGTCGGGCAGGACAGGGTGGGGTGGGCAGGGATTGCGCTCGGACATTACCATTTCCGGTTCAATGATCTTGGTATTCGGTTCTTATCGTAATTGAGGTATGTGGACCAGTCTTGCTGTTTTTTATCTGATGTTGGCTTTACAGGTATATCTGCCATGTTCCGCTGTATTGTACTTATTCCATCCTATAATTCGGGAGCGTTGTTGCGTAGGACGGTTGTGGGCGTTCTGGCCGTATGCCCGGATGTTGTGGTGGTAACAGATGGCAGCACGGATGGCAGTGATCAGACGTTGGATGACCTGCGGCCGATGCATCCAGGGTTAAAAGTTCTGCATCTGGCACATAATGGTGGCAAAGGGCGTGCTGTTCTGCACGGTGCGCAGTGGGCCATACAGGCAGGTTATACGCATGTTTTAACCATGGATGCCGATGGACAGCACCCGGCGCAATCTGTGCTCGATTTCATATACGCAGCCCAGTGTGCACCGGGGGCTGTGGTGCTGGGGGTGCCTGTCTTCGGGCCAGAAGCTCCTGCTCTGCGCGTATGGGGGCGCAAGCTGTCCAATTTTTTGATTGGTATGGAAACACGCGGCGCTGTTGAGGACTGCCTGTTCGGCTTTAGGGTTTATCCGGCAAGGGCCATGGTGGCTGCCCTTCAGGCATCACACTTCATGCGTGGTTTTGACTTTGACCCCGAGGTGGCTGTGCGCATGGTCTGGCAAGGTATGCCTGTGCTCAACAAACCGGCGGCAGTGCAGTATTTTAACGCTGAACAGGGCGGTATTTCACACTTTCATTATGTGCGCGACAATGCACGGCTGGCTTTTATGCATGTAAGGTTGCTGTTTACATGGGTGTGGCGCGCGTGTTGCGGAAAGCCGCTACGGTCGTTCTGAGCGATACGTGTTGGAAGTTGCGGATAACAAGGCGCCTTACGCCAGATTCCACAACCATAATCATCAGGGCTGCGGCAAATGTGCCGCCGGTCAGGGGCCATTGCCATGCGCCTGTTGGGCCAAGCCAGAATAGCAGGGGCGGGGTAGCAAGGGCTGCTGCAAAAAACATTGTCCAGACAACAGTCAGCCCATGCGTATAGCGGGCAATATCCGCACGTAAGGGGCCATGCACTCGGCTGGCCATAACGGCAACCAGAGGCTGCTGCGAGGGCATAAGGGATCGGCCAAAAACAAACAGCATCATCCCCAAAGATGCAGCGTACAGGCCGCAGGCATCCACAACCATGATCTGGTGGGGCCAGTAAATGGCCAGTACCGGAAGGATAACAGCCAGAACCATGCTTGTTTTGGCATACTGGGTCAGGAGGGCAAGCGCCACGCACTGCATGAAGGGGGCGAGCACACTAATCAGCGTTATTGCATGAAATGTATAGGGTATATGCCCAAGAAGAATTGATAAAGAGACAAGCATTACACCTGCCCCACGCCGCAAACGGGGGCGGCTTTTCCACCAGCTTGGCTTTGCGCGAATGTCCGTTTGTGTTAGCTCACTCATGATATCTGCATTTAACATGAGACATGCTGTGAATACGACCCGTTCAACAACAGTACAAACGCCTTTTGAGCATGAAGTTGCAGAACGGCTTGTTGCGGCCCTTCAGCTTGAAGTTACGGCTGAAGAAATTGCCCCGCAGGCGCCCCTGTTTGGAGAAGGGCTGGGACTGGATTCCATTGATGCTCTGGAAATTGCCCTGCTTGTCGGGCGCGATTACGGGGTAACCCTGCGTTCGGAAGACCCGGATAACCAGGAGATTTTTAGTTCTTTGCGGTCCTTGTGCGCGTATGTGCAGGCAAACCGTACCGCTGGGTGACGTGTATGTCAGACAGTCTGTTTGACCAGCAATGGCCTGATCTTTCTCTTGTTCATGCTCCCGACCGACCACTTTTTTTAACTGATCATGGGGCTGTTAGTGGGTGGGCATTTTTGCGTGCCGCACACCAGCTAGCCGCCTTGCTGCCTGACCAGCCTGTGGTTCCTGTGTGTTCAAGCATCAGCCATTTCAGCCTGCTCTTTGCCGCAACATTGCTGCGGGGGCAGCATGTTCTGCTCAGTAGCGAGCGGAACCCCACACGGCTGGCCGATCTTGCCTGCGAACATAACGCGGTCTGCGTGAGTGTTATGGGGGATGCCGAGGGTGAACTTCTGCCGCAAGGCGGGTTGATGGTGCCAGATACTCTGGCAACCATGTCCGCTGCGGACCCTGCGGAGGCTTGCCCTAACCCCGTGATCAGGCCGGACACATTGGTTGCTCTTGTGTTTACTTCTGGCAGTACGGGCCAGCCGGTTGGACATCATAAATATTGGGGAGGGCTGGTTACGCGCAGTGTGACCGCCCGCGTTCTGCTGGACCCGGACGATGCTCCGGCTTGTCTGGTCGGTACCGTGCCTCCTTACCATATGTATGGGTTCGAGGCGCTGGTCCTCCAGTGCCTGAACACACGGATTGCGGTGGTGGCCGCGGGAGGGGGCTATCCAGCGGACTGGCAGGCTAGCCTGAACAGGGCTTTTGCGCCGCGTATTCTGGTCACAACCCCTTTGCAATTACGGACCCTGCTGCGCTCAGGTCTGGCATTGCCGCCCATCCGGCGCGTGGTTTCGGCCTCGGCGCCGTTGGCCCCCGAACTGGCGGCGGAAGCAGAAGCCGCTCTGGCAACGGAAGTTACCGAAATTTACGGCTCGACGGAAACCGGCTCCATGGCTATCCGGCGGACGGTTGGCGGACCTGAATGGCAATGGTACAAGGGCGTTGTACCAAATGAGACAGCCGAGGGTGTTGAAATTTCGGCACCGGGAGTGCTCAGCTATGTTTTGGCTGATTTCATTCAAACCCGTGATGACGGTAAGTTTCTGCTGCTCGGCCGTGTGAACGATGTGGTCAAGCTGGGGGGCAAACGCACGTCTCTGGCCGCACTGAACATGGCGTTGAATGCTATTCCCGGCGTGGAAGATGGTGCTTTTCTGCCGCCGGACGCATCAGCAAGCAATTTTTTGGCGCGGATGCAGGTTTTTGCGGTATCTTCCACGCAGTCCGCACAAAATATTCTGCTTGCCCTGCGCGAGCAGATTGAACCGGTTTTTCTGCCCCGTAGTGTCAAACTTGTGCCCGCTTTGCCCCGTAATGCCGTGGGTAAGTTGACCCTTCAGGCTTTGCGCACCATGGCTGGGCAGCTTGCGGGGGAGGAGGAGGTAGGCTCTTTTACGCTGCCACATGACCATCCTTGCCTGCCGGGCCATTTTCCCGGTCATCCGGTTGTGCCCGGTGTGCTGTTGCTGGAAGCGGGAATGGAGCAGTTGGGGCAGGCGGATTTGTGTGTGGATATGGTCAAATTCCTACACCCTGTTCTGCCGGGCCAGACTGTGCTCTTTTTGGCCCGGAACTCTGGTTCCGTTGTGCGTCTGGTGGCCAGAGTGAATGATCAGCCTGTTATGCGGGCTGTGCTAAAGGCAAAGCCCGAGCATGCCGGGCACGACTGACAGACGATGGGTTGTGCCAGAACGTGGTAATCGGTTTGCCATGTGGCTTGCGCTGTTTTTAACCCGCAAGATCGGGCGGCGGCGGCTTGAATGGTTGCTTGGCCCCATTACCTTGTATTTTTTCCTGCACAACGGGGCTGCCCGCCGGGCCTCGCGCGCGTATTTGCAGCGTGTTTTGCCCGCTCCACCAAGAACTGCCGATATGATCAGGCACATGCGGTCGTTTGCCCAGATTGTGCTGGACCGGATTTTTTTTCTGCAAAACACAAAAGACATGCCACCCGTGCGTGTGGTCGGGCGGGACAGATTTTTGTACGCCCTTGCAGCAGGCCGGGGCTGCCTGCTGCTGGGCGCGCATATTGGATCGTTCGAGGCGCTCCGCGCTTTGGGGCGTGAACATGGCATGACATTGCGCATGCTCATGTATCGTTCCAATCTGGGGGGCGCTACGGATGTGCTGGAAACACTCGACCCCACATACGCACAGACCATTATTCCCATAGGTCAGGTGGATACCATGCTCCGCGTGGCCGAAAGTCTGGGCCGGGGCGAAATTGTGGGTATGCTGGGTGACAGAACGCCCGATACAGGCCGGTGCGTATGCGTGACCATGCTGGGGGGCAAGGTCCAACTGCCTGAAGGGCCGTTCCGGCTGGCTTTGGCCACGGGGGCACCCATTGTGCTTGTTAACGCAGTTCGCGCGACCGATGGGGTCTATGACGTAAGTTTTGACACCTTTGATGTGCCATACCCCACATCCCGGCAGGAGCGGGGGGGCTTTGTGCAACAGGCTGCCGAATATTATGCAAAATGGATGGAGGCGCTGTGTCTCAGGCACCCATTCTCATGGTTCAATTTTTACGACTACTGGAAAGACCTGCCATGAAAGTTTTCTCCCTTTTGGCCATATCCGGCCTGCTGGCAGGTCTGGGGCAGGCATGGGCGGCGGACAGCGCTGGCGATCTGAGCAGACAGATCATTGCCAGTCTGGGGCTGGTGGCACAGAGAACCCAGCCTTTCCATGAGAAAAAGGACATCGCGGCTCTTACTCACCCTTTGTTTTCCTCCGGTGTGCTGGCGTTCCACCGCCCCGCGTATCTGGAAAAAACAACGCAAACCCCACGGCAGGAAAGGCTGATTATTGATGGAGGCATGGTCTCCATCCAGCGCGGGGCAGGGAGTGTGCACCACGTTCCTCTGGCGCAAAGCCCCGCACTGGCGTTGCTGGTGACAACCATGCGCGCCCCGCTGGAAGGCGATATGGCAACCCTGACGCATGATTACACCCTGAGTGCGCAAGGCGACCTTGGTGCATGGACACTTATCATGACCCCCATTTCGCCGCAGGCTACGCAACTGGTGCATCTGGTCGTGCTGAAAGGGCGCAATAACGCCATAGACAGTCTGAAGGTCATGCAGGCCAATGGGGATGTGCAAACCCTGACCCTTGATCCGTGAAACAGCATAGAAAACCGTGGGTTCTGGCTGTCACGCTGGCAGTGTCGGCCCTGTTTGCAGCGTTGGTGTTCGTGAGCATTCCGCTACGGTTGGACATGGCGGGTTTTCTGCCTCGCGGGCATGATGATGGCACACGTTTTTTGCTCAGGGAGGTGCAGGGGGGTGTTGCCGGTACGGTTATTATGCTGGGGCTTGAAGGCGCACCAGAACCGGAGTTGGCGCGCCTGAGTCTGGGGCTGCATGCCGCACTGGTCAAAGACCCACAGTTTGTCTCTGTTCTGAATGGTGTATTCGCAACAGATCAGGCCGAGACCCTGCGAGCACTTTTATTCAAGCATCGTTACCAGCTTGCCCCGGATGATCATGTGCGGAACATGGATGCGCAGGCGCTGGAGCAGGCATTTGCCAATGTTCTGGACGGGCTGGATTCCGCCGCTGGCCCTGCGTTTGCCGATACGCTTTTGCGCGACCCGACAAACGCATTTATCCAGACTGTGCACGCACTTGAGCCAGATGTGCATGCCCGGGTCCTGCATGGCGTGTGGTTTGCGCCAGACCAAGCGCGGGCTCTGTTGTTGTTACGCACCACGGCCCCGGGCATGGACCTTGCCCGGCAGGCACAGGTGGAACACACGATTTCTGCTACGTTTGCGGGCTTACACCCTGGTCACGCAAAACTGCTGATGAGCGGGCCATCGGTCTTTGCTGTCTCCAGTGCCGTAGGTATGCGCCACGATGTGGATATGATGGCGCTGTGCTCCTTTGTGCTTGTCGTGAGCATACTGTACTGGCGGTTTCGCTCCCTGTGGGTGCTGGCGGCTATTGGGGTGCCATTTCTGCTCTCGCTCAGTATCGCCATGCTGGTTGTGTGGCTGGTCTTTGGCTTTGTGCACGGCATAGCATTTGGTTTTGGCATGACCATGCTGGGCGTGGCGCTGGATTACCCGGTCCTGCTGATCGGGCACCGTGACCATGGGGAAGGCCCGCAGGCAACGCTGCGCCGTATTGGCCATAGTTTGCGCCTTGGGGTTACAACGGCTGTGCTGGGCCTGAGCGGTATGGTTTTTTGCGGACTGCCGGGGCTGGCCCAGCTTGGTACGTTTGCCGCTGTGGGGCTGGTGGTGGCGGCAGTTGTTACCCTGCACATTATGCCGCGTCTGGTGGTGGCAGCCGATCTGGCGCCGTATACGAGTGGGCCATCCGCCCCCTTGGCTCGGGCGGAGGGATGGCGGCGTTACAGAGGGTGGCTTGTCATTCCTGTTGTGGTTTGCGCTACGGAACTCTGGTGGTCTCCCCCGGTCTTGGACACGCGTCTGGCAGCCCTTAGCCCGTTGCCCGAACAGACCTTGCGTATGGATGAAGCACTCCGAAAGGACCTTGGCGTACCAGATTCCTCGCTTATGCTTGCTGTTTCCGGCCTTACGGCGCAGGACGTACTGGAGCGGGAGGAAGCTCTGGCCCCTGTGTGGGCGCAATTACGCCAGCAGGGTCGTCTGGTGGGTGTGCAGGATGCCGCACGTTTTTTGCCGTCTGTGCGGCTTCAGCATAAGCGGGTTGAGCAGTTGCCGCCTACTGCTGCGTTGCAGGCGGCCATTGCGCAGGCGCGCGAAGGGTTACCCTTCCGCCCCACGGCGTTTGATACCTTTGTAAGCGACGTAGACGCAGCCCGGCAGATGCCCCCTTTGCTGCCGCAGGACCTACTGGGCACGCCGGTCGGCGCGGCAATGGCTCCACTACTGTTTGCACGTAGCGGACAATGGTTTGGTCTTGTTTTTCCAGAATCAGTTCAGGACCATCAGGCCGTGGAGCAAGCGCTGGTGGGGCAGCCGGATGTTCTGACCATGGATATGCATAAGGAAGTGGACAGTCTGTCTGCCTACCATACCGGGCGAACCCTCCGCTGGATGGCTGTGGGGTGTGCGCTGGCATTTGCCGTGCTGGTGCTTGGCTTGCGCGATGCAGGGCGGATCCTGCGCGTTATAGGGGCTGTGGTGGCCGTGCAGATAACGGTCTTGGGGGTGTTTGCGCTGCTGGGGCAGCCTTTAACCCTTATCCACCTGATTGCGTTGCAGTTTGTGTTGGGGGTCAGTCTGGATTACGCCTTATTTTTTGCGCGCCCACAACTGGATGCGGAGGAACGGGCAAGAACCATGCGCACATTGCTGACCTGTAACGCCATGACTGTTCTGACCTTTGGCCTTCTGGCGGCGTGCCATACCCTGCTCCTGCGCGAAATTGGTATGACTGTTGCGTTTGGTGTTGCGCTGGCCATGATCTATGGTTTTCTTCTGGCTGGACAACGCCAGCATATTGGACCACCAGACACACCATGAAACCACTCGCCATTACCGCCGGAACAGTCCTGAGCGCAATCGGGCAAGGGCTGGCAGAGACACAGGATGCTCTGCTAGACCGCCGCTCCGGCTTAACACCATGCGACTTTGCCGGAATAACAACAGGCTATGTCGGGCGTGTTCCGCTGGTAGAAAACCATGCGCTGGAGGGCGTTCATCCCGGCTTTGCCTGCCGTAACAACCAGTTGGCGGATATGGCCTTCGCGCAGGCGGATTTTTTACATGCTGTGGGCGAGGCCCGCCAGTTTTATGGCCCCGACCGGGTTGCCGTGGTGCTGGGCACCTCCACTTCGGGTATTCTCTCCGCGGAGGAAGCGTATAGGGCGAGCGACCCGGTCACGGGTTTTCCACCGGCCACGTTTGACCAGTCCCATACGCAGGACCTGTTTTCGCTCCCCCGTTTTGTCGCTGCCCGTTTGGGGCTGGATGGGCCATTGCTGAGTGTGTCCAACGCCTGTGCATCCTCCTCCCGTGCTTTTGTGGATGCACGCCATTGGCTGGAGGCCGGGTTGTGCGATGCCGTACTGGTCGGTGGGGCGGATAGCCTGTGCCGTATGACACTCCGGGGCTTTGCCTCCTTAGGGCTGGTTAGTCACACACCAACGTGCCCGTGCGATGCGGAACGCACAGGCATTTCCGTTGGGGAGGGAGCGGGTTTTGCCCTGCTGGAGCGTGAAGGCGCTCGCCCCGGGGCGGCTCCCATGGCTCGCTGGGTGGGGTATGGTGTAAGCAGTGATGGCCACCATATGTCCTCCCCCGACCCGCGCGCACGCGGAGCCGTGGCCGCCATGCGTGAGGCGCTGGAGCGCGCCGGGCTGGAGGCTGCACAAATTGATTATATCAACCTGCACGGGACAGGCACGGTCGTGAACGACGCTATGGAGGACCACGCCGTACATACGTTGTTTGGGAATGCCGTTCCCTGTTCATCCACCAAAGGGTGGACAGGCCATACGCTGGGTGCTTCGGGTATTATAGAGGCCATGTTCGCGATCGTGATGATGCGTGCGGGGTTTGTGCCGGGGTGTTTGAATGTGACCCAGCCAGATCCTGCATTTGAAAGCCAGATCCTCACGAATACGCTTCACAAGCCGGTCCGGCGGATTATGAGCAATGCTTTCGGTTTTGGTGGCACAAACTGTAGCCTGATTTTTGAGGCCGTGTGATGCGGGTTGTTTTGCAAGGGGTTTCTGTTTGGGGACCGGGGCTATCAGGGTGGTCTCATGCCGCGCGTGTTCTGCGGGGGCAGGAAAGCTGGGAGCCTGCTCCAGTGCAGGTGCCCCCCGCCGCCTGCCTGCCCGCCAATGAGCGCCGCCGCTGCGGCCCGCTCACGCGCCTTGCCATAGCTCTGGCGGATGAGGCCTGCACACAGGCCGGTGTTCGGCTGGAGGATGTTCGGGGGGTGTTTGCCAGTTCCAATGGTGATGGTGCGGTGGTGGATGGCATTCTATCTGCCCTGACCATACCCGGAGGGGAGGTCTCACCCACCCAGTTCCATAACTCAGTACATAATGCGGCAGCAGGATACTGGACAATCGGGCATGCTATTTTGGCGCCTGTTGTCGCATTGGGTTGTTATGACTGGTCCTTTGCACAGGGGTTGCTCAAGGCAGCAGCAGAATGCGTGGTGGAGAACGCACCTGTGCTGTTTGTGGCATATGACCTGCCCATACCCGGGCCAATTGGCAAAGTCCGCGTGACCCACAATACGTTTGGCTGTGCTTTTGTGCTGTACCCGCAGGCAGGGCAGAACCCGGTCTGCACGCTGGATATAACGCATACGGCCCAAACCGTGGCGCAGGGTGAGGTTTCTCCCGCTTGCTTGGCGGAACTTGCACGCACCAATCCGGCAGCAGGCGGGCTGGTATTGTTGCAGCAGATTGCCCGTGCTCAGGCTGGCGCCGTGCATCTGGCAAGCCAGCCGGGGGCTATTCGGGTTGAGGTGCAGCCATGTTAAAGCGTGAGGATATTCTGGCCCGCATTCCCCACCAAGGTGCGAGTTGCCTGTTGGATACGTGTTCTGCTTGGTCGGATGTTGCGCTGTGCGCACACACGGCAGCCCATTTGCACCCGGATAATCCCTTGCGCCACGCAGGACGGTTGGGTGTGCTTGTCGGAGCGGAAATGGCCATGCAGGCGGCGGCCCTTCATGGTGCGCTCACGGGGCGCGCCATGGCACGCACTGGTGGCTATCTGGCGGCTTTGCGAGACCTGCTGAGCAGCACAGACCGGCTGGATTGCGCAGCTTACGGTCTGTTGCAGATTGATGTGCTGCGCGAGCAAATGGACAGTGCGGGCATGGTATACGGTTTTACCATCCGCTCCCAGCCGGGGAATATCCTCCTGCAAGGGCGTGGTACGGTCATGTTCCGCCGCAGTACTGCTGAAAAAGAGGGGCTTGAATGAAGCGCGCTCTGGTTACCGGTGGTAGCAGCCCGATAGGTGCGGCCATCTGCCATAGGCTGGCTGCACAGGACCTGCATGTTCTGGTCCATGCCCATCATTCTGCCGATAAGGCACGCGGCGTTGTGGAGCGTATTCGCGCCGGAGGTGGTTCTGCCGAACTATGGTGCTGTGATCTGGCTAGTGCGGAGGGGGCCAAGCAGGCCCTTGCTCCCGTGCTGGAGGCAGGCGTTCCGCAGGTTATTATCCATAATGCCGGAACGCATGATGACGTGACCATGGCGGGCATGAGTGTTGCCCAATGGCGGGACGTTTTGGCGGTTTCGCTGGATGGTTTTTTCAATGTGGTTCAGCCGTTGCTTTTACCTCTGACCCGTACCCGATGGGGGCGGATTATTGCTCTGTCCTCCATTACCGCGCAAATGGGTAACAGGGGGCAGGTGAACTACGCTGCGGCAAAAGCCGGGCTGGAAGGGGCGGTACGCTCCCTTGCGCGCGAGGTTGGCAGCCGGGGCATTACGGTTAACGCCGTTGCGCCGGGAATTATTGCCTCCCCAGCAACAGAATCCGTGTTGAGCGCGGCCGATATTGCCGCTGTTGTTCCCGCCCGCCGTGCGGGGCAACCAGAGGAAGTGGCAGATCTGGTGGGTTTTCTGGCGTCAACGCAAGCGGCCTATATTTCTGGGCAGACCATCGGGATCAATGGAGGTATGGCATGAACGGTTCGGACACTTCGCCTCGTATGTGTGATGTTCTGGTTATTGGTGGAGGCCCGGCGGGGAGCACTGCGGCCACGTTGCTGGCACGGCAGGGTGTGTCGGTTATTATGCTGGAAAAAGACCCGCATCCCCGCTTCCATATTGGTGAATCCCTGTTGCCCTGCAACATGGCCCTACTCCGTGACCTTGGCGTGCTGGACAAGGTGCGCGAGATCGGGGTGTTCAAACCCGGTGCGGAGTTTGTCTCTGACCGGGGGGAGGGGCGGTTGGCCTTTCCTTTCCGTCATGCCATCAGCCCGCGGGATACACACGCCTATCAGGTCAGACGTTCCGAATTTGACGAAATTCTGTTCCGTAATGCTCAGGCGCATGGTGTGGAAACACGGGAGGGGCTGCGTGTGACGGAAGCCCGTTTTGCCCCCCGCCAGCCCACACAGGTTGTGGCGCAGGATGAAGCGGGGCAGACCCATAGTTTTAGCCCCCGTTTTGTCCTCGATGCATCGGGGCGGGATGGTTTTCTGGCCCGCCGCCTGCACACCCGGCACGCAGACAAAAACAATTCCACCGCTGCCATTTTTGCGCATTTCCGTAATGTTGTGCGCCGCGAAGCTGATATGGAGGGATATATCTCCATCCATCTGGTTGATGATGGATGGTTCTGGATGATCCCCCTGCGCGACAACATTATGAGTGTTGGTTTTGTGGGCGATAAAAATGCGTTTAGCGGTCAAACTGGCCCGAAAACAGACCTGTTTTGGAAAAAAGTGGCAGAAAGCCCAAGTGTTGCCGAGCGTCTGGCTCCGGCTGAACAATTGGGGGAATTAACAACAACCGGCAATTACTCCTATTGCGCGGACAAGACATGGGGTGAAGGCTACTACATGATCGGGGATGCTTTTGCGTTCCTGGACCCTGTTTTTTCATCTGGTGTGCTGCTGGCCATGAAGAGCGCATACCGTGGAGCCAGAGTGGCGCAGGCATGGCTAAAAAGCCCGGCACAGGGGCGCAAGGTTGCCCGGCATGAGGAACAGTGCACAAGGGCGGAAATGCGCCGTGTGGCATGGCTGATTTATGGGATTAACGACCCGGTTCAGCGGGAACTCTTTTTGAACCCCCGCAATATCCTGCGTATGCGGGATGCCATTATTTCGCTTCTGGCGGGGGATTTTGTGGGGCGCTGGCGGGTGCAGGCTCCTCTGCTGGCATTCCGTGCGGTGTTGCAGACCATGCGCTGGAAATGGGCGCGGAAACAGCAGATAACAGACTAAGCCCCCTGTCCACCAGAGCCTGCTGCTTGCCAAGCCATAAGTAATAGGCGTTATAAAAAGCTGCAAAATCGGCAGGCTCTTTTTTTAACCACCACAGGAGCGGCTGGCGGTCTTTGGCAATACGCGCATAGAGTGCCTGATACCAAAGCAGGTTGGCATGCAGGTCATGGTAACGTGGCTGCGCAAGGTAGCGTTTGAACGCCCGGTTGTAATGGCCAAGCAGGGGGTCATCATAAAAAATGAGGGACAGATTGGTGTTGTAGACCTCGTTAGGGTCATGCACAGGGTTGGAATCCAGAATAACGCCGGGTTCACCGGGCAGCCATCCGTCATTGAGCAGGGTTTGGCGGGTTAACGGGTCATGGAATAGGGCATGTAGGTCGCCCGGGTCGTGGCGTGCGGCGCGGTCAAGCAGATTGACCACCTCGTTCTTGGGAACAGGGAAGGTCAGGGCCGCTTTGAGAATGAACTGATGGACAGGTAGGTCATGCCAGAAGTCAGCCGCAGCCAGCGCATTATGGATCAGATGGTTGCAGTTATCCTGCATAACATTGGTTTCAAACGTCTTGGGGCCATAATGGTACAGGGCGTTCCGGCTGTTCAGAAAGTCCACAACATGGGCCATCTGGTCCGTAGTTACTGGCAGGCGGGCACAGTAGCGCGCGCGGCCATAGCTTACGGCGTAATCCGTGCCGATGGACACTTCATACTTCCAGTCCTCGGCTGTGGCACTGGCGGGTTTGTCGGCCAGTGCCCAGTCGCGGAAGGTAATGGCGCTATAAAGCCCACGTTGCCGGGCGGCACTTTTGGTCGCCTGATACGTGTTCCGCGTAAGGCCCGCTCCGGGTTTGAGAATACCATCGTAAAAAAACGTGCGCCCGGACACGCCAACCCAGTTTGCATTCACAAAATGGGCGTTCATGCTCACGCCGGTTTCACCCTGCGGGCAGGTTTTAAGCACGGGGTAGGTGGAGGTGGGGTCCAGACATGCCCCATGCAAAAACAGAACGGCATGCCCACCGGGGCCTCCGGCAATATCGGCACCATAACCGGGTTTTTTAGAAATTTGGGAAACAGCACAAAGCTCAGCCCATTGGGGGAACAGGCTATTGTAAGCATTTTCCTGCAACAGGGGGCCGGGGGTATGAAAATCCGGCGGGGTGCAGCCAGCGAGTAAAAAACCTGCAATCAATACCGCATAAGATGCTTTGTAAGAAGGCACACAAATTCTCGAAATCAAATGGAAGGAAATGCACAGAGCCACGTAAAGTGGCTGTTTCTGTGAGGTAAGGCAAGGTGTGGAGACATCAAATAAAAACCATGCGGTGTTTGGGTGGGTCAGCGGTGGAAAAGCCTTAAAGTGTTCTCATAGAGCCGTATTTTGCTTTAAGCATGTGCCCTGTTGCTGACCCTGTAAGGAAATTTGCGTGAAAAAAACGATCTGTGAACAGACGCCAGAACATAAGTCGGCTGCTCTGGCCCTGCTTGCTCTGTCATGTGGGGCCTTTGCCATAGGGGTAACGGAGTTTACGCCCATGGGGCTGTTGCCTGTTCTGGCGGATGGTGTGCATGTGAGTGTGCCCAAGGCTGGCGGGTTGGTCAGTGCCTATGCATTTGGGGTTATGGCTGGCGCACCTGTTATTACGCTGTTCCTGGCCCGTTACCCACGCAAATATGCCCTGATCGGTTTGATGCTGCTCTATGCCATTGGCAATCTAACATCAGCCATGAGCGCGACGTACAGCCAGTTGCTTGTAGCGCGCGTGCTGACCAGTCTGGCCCATGGTGCATTTTTTGGTCTTGGTGCGGTGGAGGCGGCAAGCCTTGTTGCTCCAAACCGGCAGGCAAGTGCTGTGGCCAGCATGTTTATGGGGCTTACGGTTGCTAATATTTTTGGCGTGCCCGCAGCAACATGGTTGGGTGATACGCTGGGGTGGCGCACGGCTTTTGTTGCCATTTCCACCCTTGGGCTGGTTGCGGATGTTGCCTTGTTGTTGGCGCTTCCTTTGGCCGAGGCCGGACTACGGCCAGACGTGCGGGCAGAGCTAAAGGCCATTTTGCGCCCCAATACCCTTATGGCGCTGGGCGTTACGGTTGTTGGGGCCGGGGCCATGTTTGAACTCTACACATATATTGTTCCCATGATGGAGCATATTACCAAAGCAGGCCCAACCCTAACGACCGCCGCTCTGATGTTGATTGGTGTGGGCTTCAGTCTTGGCAACATTCTTGGTGGATGGGCGGCTGACCGCTCCTTGGTGGGAACCTTGTTGACTGTATTCCCATTGCTGGGCCTGATCATGCTGGTTTTTCCCTTTGCCGCACAAACACCGACAGGGGCGTTGATAGGCGTTTTTGTATGGGGGACAGCCAGCTTTGCACTCACACCCGCCTTGCAGATCCGTACCATGACCGCAGCGCATGATGCACCAGCACTGGCTTCTGCGGTCAATATTGGGGCCTTTAATTTGGGGAATGCCTTGGGGGCGGCATTGGGTGGGGCCGTGCTCTCGCTTGGGTTTGGGTATCCGATGGTTTCTGTCGTGGGGCTTGGTCTGGGTCTGCTGGGGGGCTTTATGGTCCTGATGTCCCGCAAAGGCAGACTTGCGCCCTGACCGGGCTATTGTTGACTGCCCGTTATGTGATGCGCCGTGTGTACCAACCGTCGGCCTTAAACAGTGGTGATGCAGTGGATATGCCTGTTCAATAAGGAGTAATTGGTAATTTTTCAGCTCAAAACCGCCATTCATGCGGAAAGGATGCCGCTATCCTCGTGGGAATGGCCTTTGCTCGGCCGCTTGATTTGAACCGCTGCAAAGCAGGAGTTGAGAAAAATGCTCGATATGAAACGCGCTCTGGACCTTAAGGCGCTGGCCGCAACGTGTCCCGTTACGCCGGGGGATTACCTGACTGCGCGTTATGCATTTCCCGTGGCCGATGGTGCAGTTGCACTGGAACTGGTTGCCCCACAAGGCAGTGGGCATGTTGCTGCTACGGATGAGGACGTTTTTGTCTTCGTGCTGGATGGTCAGTTTGCCATCAATGACCATATTATGGTCGTGGGGCAGGGGAGCAAGGTTACTGCGGGTACGGCATTTGAGTGGTCAGCCACACCCGGCACCAGAGTGTTTGTGATGGGGGTAAAGGAACTGCACCCGTCCGAACCGGGCGTGGTGCAGATTGACCCTGCAGCCGCTATGTCTTTGTCCTCACCGCCTCCGGCTGAATATCTGACCGGTCCGACCCCAGTGTGCCAGAGCGCACCAGCATGGCGCACCTGCGATGGTCAGTTTTATGGTGGCATCTGGTCCGCAACGCCGTATTGCCGTAAAAAAGTACCTTATGTGCATGACGAGTTCATGTACCTGCTTGAAGGGAGCGTGTCTTTTGTCAATGAGGCAGGCGAAGAACAGACTTTTAGAGCAGGAGATGCGTTCCTGATCTGCCGTGGCGCCAGCTGCTCGTGGGAAAGCCGGGATGTGGTGAAAAAGGTTTATGTAATTTTTCGTCCAACAAATGGCTAAGGCTGCAATGCCCAGTAGCTTTAAGGGGGCCTCTTTATAGCGGCATTCAATTCAAGCCCAGAACAGCAACAAAAAAAGCTGCCATCATACAAGATGGCAGCTTTTTTTATTGGCTTGTCGATACAGGTTCAATCTGATGTTCTCAGGATTCAGTCATGCTTTATCGGCTTAAGGTGTAGCGCAGGGCGCTGTCTGGCTTACGTGATGATGAAAGGATGGTAGGCTTTGGGAGAATTTTACTCATTCCGGTATAAAAACGATATGATGTACTGTATAGCATAGGAAATCGGAGTATTCCGCTGCACCGATCTGCACATAATCATTCGGACAACTGGCGCTGTCTCACGCTTTATCGCCCTATTTTGGGTGTTCCGGAGGATAGGCATGGCAAACACTCAAACTTCTCTTGTTGCGCGCAACGGCATGTTCGCGCGGCTGCCGCGTAATGTGGCTCAGGGGGGTATGTCCCGCTCCCTTGCTCTGCTGCTCTCGGTCTCGTCTTTTACCGGTTTTGGTGGACTATATTGTTCCGGCATCGGAACAGCATGGGCTGAATCCGACCAGTCCGCACAGGTGGGCAAACGCAACGCCAAGACGTTGCCGCGTAAAAGCGGTACGCAGGCTAAAGCGTCTACCAAAACTGCTGCAACCAACCAGAAATCAGAATCGGTTGTGTCAGCCAAAACGGAAGAGGTCGGGGTAACCGGGCACGTTTCTCTGCCTAATGGGGTTACAAACAGAACTCCGGGTGGGGGCATGATGCCTCCGCAAACCATTGCCAAATCCCGTAGTGGCCTTACGCGCGATTATATTGCCAAACAAAGCCCGACAAGCAATGCGGCGGCCCTTATAGCCAGCCTTCCAGGCGTTGTTTACGCAGGCAATGACCCGCTTGGCACCAATGATGACCAGCAGGGCCTAACAATACGTGGCCTGAACCAGCAGGAAATCGGCTTTCTGTTTGAAGGCATTCCTGCGGCGGCTCCTGTGTACCTGCTGCCATACACGTCTGCTGCGGCAGATAACGAAAACATTCAGTCCTTGACCCTGACACAGGGGTCACCCGATACGCGCTCTCCGCTGTATAACGCCGTGGGGGGGGAACTGTCTGAAAAAATGCATGATCCTTCACACCATTTTGGTGGGCTGGTCGATGCATCTTATGGTTCCTTTAGTCTGCGCCGTCACTTTATCCGTGTTGATACGGGTGAAATTGGCAAAACCGGTGTGCGCGGCTTTGTATCTTTCTCACACCGCGTAGCGGATGAGTGGCGTGGTGTGGGTGGAACCCAGCGCTACCATGTGGATATGAAGTTTGTAAAAGACTGGGGGCAGGATAACCACGCTGCCTTTGTGATGAGCTATAATGACGCCAAGCAGTATTACCTGCGTGCCCCCACCAAGGAGAAGTGGGATCAATACGGCGTCAATTACAACTATAATGATACACCCGGCGGCGCCACCGCCGCTGATGCGGCGAATTACTATAAGTATAGTGAAAACAGGATGAAGAAGTTCATTCTGGGTGCTCCGATCAACATGAAGTTTGATCACGGGCTGGCGTTGGATGTAACACCATATTTCACCTACTCTTGGGGGTATGATAATGGTGGCACCACGCTTGACCGCAATACCAGCTATCTTGGCCCTAATCCGGCAGGTCCGCTTCAGGTTGCTGGTACGTCAAACCCCATTGTGGCCGCATCTATCGATACGTACAAATTGGCCTATTCCGGCATTAATACGGCCCTGTCCTGGACGCGTGGGCACAACACACTCACGGGTGGCGCATGGTATTCCTATTTCGATCAGTCGGAACCGCAGAGCTATCAGGCCGTTAATGCCGATGGCAGCGTGCCTAGCATGTGGGGCAATAACCCCATTCTGACCGCCAATGGCAGTGTGTTGCGTACGTATAATATTCACCTGATCCAGCAGACAAATGCGCTGTTTATTAACGATACCTACAAGGCATTCCATGACAGGCTGACAGTTACGGCCGGGTTCAAGGAAGTCATGATCACACGTTCGGAAACCAACGATGTGCCGGGTGTGACCTACGCAACTGGGCAGAGCACTGCGCAACCGCTGCCACAGTTCATGGCCAGCTTTAAAATTACGCCGCATGACCAGATTTATATCAATGGTACGTCCTCTTTCCGTATGCCGGCTTCGATCATGACCTATGCTGACCGTTACAGTGTTGGCAGTGGTAAATTGAGCACCAGACATGCAACCAATATCAAACCCGAGTTTGCGATTGGTGAGGAAATTGGTTACAGGCACACAGGTTTTGCCAATATCTCTGTCGCGCTATTCAACTATAACTTCACACATAGGCAATTGAGCACGACCACCTATCAGGGTAGCCAGGCTATTTCTGAATCGATCGATGCAGGTGGCCAGACCATGCGTGGTGTGCAGTTGGAAGTCGGGCTACGGCGGTGGCATAACTTTAGCCCCTATTTTTCAGGGCAGTATGAACACGCCACGATCGACAGTAACCTGCCGGGCGTAACGAGCGATGCTGCGCACTTGAGTGTGGCGCTGCCAACCAAAGGTAAAATGGCTGTTAATACGCCTCAATTCACTGCGGCAGTTGGCCTGAACTACGATGATGGATCCTTTTTTGGAGGATTCAACATGAATTACATTGGCAAGCAGTATTCAACATTCATGAATGATGAATCTATCCCAAGCTATGAAACGTTTAACGTCAATCTTGGGTATCGATTCAAGAATATGTGGCTTGCTAAACATCCACAGATCCAGCTGAATCTGCTCAATATTGGTAATAGTGGTTATTTGTCCGGCACAAGCAGCATTAAAACCAATGCCCATAGTGTGGTGGTGAATGGCAGAACTGTGGCCGGGAGTGCACCGCAGTACTATGTTGGTGGTGGTTTTGCTGGTGTTCTTTCCTTCTCAACAGGTTTTTAAGCACTAAGTAACGGAGATATTGACGTGGGCCGTTTTCCCAAAGCGTTGACCTTTGATGTTGTTGGCACCCTGATCGACTTTGAAAGCGGGATGATAGACGCGCTGCAAAAGCTGTGCGGGGCCACCATTGAGCGGGAGGCATTTTTGAGTGCTTATAGGGGGATGCGCGCACGCGCGCAGACCCTTCCTTTTCCGCAGGACCTTAAGCCGATTTATCTGGAGCTTGCCGCACAGTTCGGCCTGCCGGAAAAAGAAGCGTACGCCGATGCCTTTGTCTACGCGGCCAAAGACTGGCCCGCGTTTGAAGACAGCGTGGAGGCCATGCAGCGTTTGGGCAGGCACTTTAAGCTGGTGGCCATGACCAACACACAACGTTGGGCTTTTTCCGGTATGGAAAAAACACTTGGACTGCCCTTCCATGATTCAATCACGGCAGATGATGCGCTGTGCGAAAAACCGGATACGGCCTTTTTCGGGTTTGCGCGTGGCCGCCTGAGCCGGGATGGCATTCTGCAAGGGGACATTCTGCACGTAGCCCAAAGCCAGTACCATGACATTGGGGTGGCCCGTAAGCTGGGCTACACCGTATGCTGGATTGAACGGCGCAAAGCCATTGGTGGGTTTGGCGGCACAATAGCGGTCGAGAGCCTGACCAAACCGGACTATCATTTTTCCACTTTGAAGGAACTGGCAGACCTGGCCGATCAGGGCGTCCTGCAGATGTTATACTCCTGAGGGGATAAAGGCATGGAAGTCCGGACCCTTGATGACGTACCAGCATCGGCCTTTCATTTGCGTCTGGCGCTTATTGCTGGTGGTGGGCCTTTTTGTGATGGCTACATTCTAGGTATTATTGGCGTTGTGCTGCCACTTCTGGTCTCCAGCTTCCATCTGGGGGCCAACGCCACCGGGCTTGTGGGGGCGGCATCTCTGGCCGGTGTGTTTGTTGGTGGACTGGCCGGTGGTGTGACCTCTGATCGGTTCGGGCGGAAGATCCTTTACACCGTGAACATTCTTATGTTCACGGTCTTTTCCGCCGCCCAGTTTTTTTGTGCAAGCTTTACAGGTTTGCTGGTCTGGCGCTTTCTTATTGGCATTGCCATTGGTGCGGATTACCCGATTGCCACGGCCTACGTGACCGAGTTCATGCCCCGGCGTTGGCGTGGACCAGCCCTGAGTGGACTGATCACCTTCTGGTGGCTGGGCTATGTGTGCAGTTTTATCATAGGGTATGCGCTGCTCTCGTTTTTTCCGGGTAACTGGCAGCTTGTTCTTGGCTCCAGCTTTGTGCCATCCCTGCTTTTGCTCCTGTGCCGTGCCGGTATGCCGGAATCCCCTCTCTGGCTGCTCAGTGTTGGGCGTGCCGCCGAGGCGCGGCATATTGTTAAAACATTCCTGAATACGGATATTGCGTTTGAGGCTCCGTCCGCCGCATCATCCGCCGGGGGTGTGCGGCAGGCTATGGGCCTGTTGGGAAGCCCCCGTTACCGAGGGTTGTTGTTGTTTGTGTGCGCGTTCTGGATACTGCAAAGTGCGCCTGCATTTTCGATCCATACGCTACAAGCGCAAATTCTGGCGCAGATGCACCTGACCAACCCTATTCTGGCGGCCTGCGTTGTGACCTGCTTTACGTTTTTGGGGATTTTGCCTGTCACATTCGGGCTGATCAACAGGATCGGGCGTAGAACACTCCTTATCTGGTCGTTTGTCATGGCGGCATTATCCTTGCTGTTTATTGTTGTCTGGCCGGGGCAGGCGGGTTGGGCGGTAATGGTCGCATTTATTGTCTACTCTGCGGTGGAAGCCGCTGGGAGTGGTCTTCAATTTGTGTATCCCAACGAACTGTTTCCAACAGAAATACGGGGCACGGCAGTAGGGTTTGCCTCGTCCGCCAGCCGGTTGGGCGCGGCTGTGGGTACTTTTCTGCTCCCTGTTGGCGTGGCTCATTTTGGCGTGCGTGCCACCTTGTTTGCAGCTTTTGGCCTACTGGCTCTTGGAGCGCTCATATCATGGCGTTGGGCGCCGGAAACAGCCGGGCTTAGTCTCTCTCAAGCCAGCCATATTACCCTTTCCTGATACGATTATGAGGAACGCGTTATGAAATTAACCTCCTATTGGCTGGAAACAGCCCCATCATTCACAGGCAGCCCCATTGCAGCCATGCCCGGCGAGGTGGATGCCGTGGTGGTGGGAGGCGGTTTTAGCGGTCTTTCCGCGGCTTTACGGTTGCGCCAGTTGGGGGCCTCTGTTGTTCTGCTTGAGCGCGAACAGGTGGTGGGCGAGGCCTCGGGCAGGAATGGTGGCCATGTTAACAATGGACTTGCCGGTAGCTTTGCCCTTGCGTGCAAAAATATGGGCGTGGAAAAAGCGACTGCATTGTACAAGGTTTTCAATCAGGCTGTTGATACAGTTGAAGCCATTGTACGCGATAACGCCATTGAGTGTGATTTTGTAAGATGCGGCAAACTCAAGGTTGGTAATCTTCAGGCCCATCGCGCCGCCTTGGTGGCTGATTATGAACAACTGCAAAAAGAGGCTGATCCAGACGTAAAATTTATTGATGGTCAGCAGATACGGAGCGAACTGGCGTCTGACCTGTTCAATAGTGGGCTGATTTACCCCCATAGTGCACGCATGCATATGGGCCGTTTTGGTGTGGGGCTGGCCCAGTCTGTACTTAAGGCTGGGGGGCTGATTTTTGAAAATACGCCTATGACTGGCATAAAGTCCGGCAAAGGCGGGTTTGAGGTTTCTACCCCCCATGGTCCTATTTTTGCAAAAAATGTGCTTATGGCCACCGGGACCAGCCGACATGGGCCATCCTGGTTCCGGCAACGCATTATGCCTGTGGGAAGCTTTATTGTTGCGACAGAACCCATGGATGCATCAAGTCTGGAACAGGTGCTTCCGGGTGGCCGTAATGTGGTGACTATGCAGAATATCCACAACTATTTTCGGGCTACAGCAGATAACAGATTGATTTTTGGCGGCCGGGCCAGTTTTTCCCGCTCACGCACGACAACGGATATTGCGAGTGGCCACATGCTGCTTGCCGCCATGCGCCGTACACTGCCAGCCTTACCAGACGTAAAAATAGAGTATTGCTGGGGTGGGGATGTGGATATGACCGTTGATCGCCTGCCGCGTGCGGGGCAATGGAACGGATTATATTACACCATGGGTTATAGCGGGCATGGCACCCAAATGTCTGTTTACATGGGGCAACGCATGGCGGAAGCGATGAGTGGCATGCCCGGGACAAACCCGCTTGCTGGGCGGTCGTGGCCCAAAATTCCGTTTTATGGTCTGGCTTCCCACTTCCTGCCTGTGGTTGGCGCTTACTACCGGGCAAAGGACTATGTGCAAAACCTTGAGCCATAACCGTGCTGATTTAATGTAATCACGGGAATGACCAGAGCCAGCACCTCAAGGGCTGGCTCCTGAATTGGATACAAAAAAGGCAGGGATATCAATCCCTGCCTTTTTTGGTAAAAACGGAGAAGATATCAGTAACCCTGACTGCGATCCACTTTGGAGGGAAAGTTTCGCTCTCCGGCAAGGTAGCGTTGCACGGTATCAAGCAGCACGCGGCCTGCTGTTTCAGTTTGGCTATTGCTGGCAACATGGGGGGTTACCATAACATTGGGGTGGTCCCACAAGGGGCTGTCGGCCGGGAGGGGTTCAGGGTCTGTTACGTCCAGAATGGCCGCACCAATCTGCCCGCTATCCAGTGCTGCAAGCAGGTCTGTGGTTACCAGATGCGCCCCGCGTGCAACATTGATAATCTGCGCACCTTTAGGCAGCTTGGCAAACAGGTCAGCATTGAGCATGCCCCGCGTGGCATCGGTAAGGGGGAGTAGGCAGATCAGAATATCGGACGACGCCAAAAACGCATCCAACTCCTCCATGCCAGCATAGCAGGTTACATGATCCAGTGTATGGCGTGAGCGCGACCAACCGCTACAGTTAAAACCCGCATGGGCCAGAGCCTGCACAACTGGTGATCCCAACGTGCCAAGGCCCATAACACCCACCCGGCGCTGCGCTGCGATTTTGTTATGTTTTGTTTTCCAGACATGCTGCTTCTGCTGTGCAAGATATGTCAGGATTTCGCGGTGCAATGTGAGTGTTGCCCATAGAACGTAGTCGACCATGCCGTCCGTCAGGCCGGGTTCGATCATGCGGATAATGGTAACATGCTCGGGAATTGTGTTCATATCGAACTGGTCAACACCCGCCCCGACCGAAAACAGGACCTCAAGGTTGGGAAAGCGCGTTAGCAGGTCCGCCGGAGGCTCCCATGCGGCAATAAACCGCACGTCTTCTGGAGCCCCTGTTTCTGGCCATATATGGAAGGCCAGATCAGGCAATGCCTTGTTAAAGAGTGGCTTCCAGACCTCTGCGCGTTCACGGGTGGATTTGAGCACAAAAGACATAGTGTAGTTTCCTACAGAAAATGGGTAATCGCGCGTATGGCTTTTAGCAAAGGGCCTGACTGCACAGGGCAAAGCAGGTGGGCGATTGGGCAGCGCTATCGCTCTCGGTTTCCTCGGTGACCATGGAAACAACAGAACCAACGCGGAGCAGGCCCCATTGGTCCAGCAGGCCTGCCACAGTTTCGTCCTGGGGTATGTCCACCCGCAGGAACTGCCCGGCACAGGTTCCCGCCCAGTAGGCCAGCATGGGCAGGGCAAAAGCCTGATCCAGCGCAATAATCGGGCCAGCTGCCTGCCCCCAGCCAAATTTGCGGCAGAAGGAGAAGCCCAGAATGCCTTTTTCTGAATCTACCAGAATACCGCGCCCATCCTCCATAAGCCGCAAAAGCAGGGCGGAACGGTCAAGCTTGAGGGCGGCTTGGTCCATAGCGCATATTGCCTCCAGATCGGCAGCCCCCATCGGGCGCATACGGCACCCTTCGGGCAGCGGGATCAGTGGCACGGTGGAAACATTGCCCTGATGCTGCATGACAACACCCGTGGAATGAAAACCGCTTTTTTCGTACAGCGGCACCCCGGCGGATGTTGCATTGAGGTGGAGCCGGTAACCCGGCAAAGCCTGCCGCGCCAAGCCCATCAGATGCTTGCCAACGCCGTGGCCCTGCCACGCGGGGCTGACAATAATCATGCCCATGCTGGCAGCCTGTGTGCCCCATTGCCACCACAGGAGTGTCCCCACCACGGAACCATCTGCCGTTGTGGCGACAAAGCCGTTGCCCAGAGCAAGCATTTGCTCCCAGTCTTCCAGCCGGTGGGGCCATGCCAGATCTTTGGAGAGCTGCCAGGCCTGCCCAAGGTCGTCGGGCTGTATGGAGCGGAATGTGATCTGGGTGTGCAGGATTGGGGGAGAGGTGGCGGTCTGGGTCAAATTTTCTGCTCCGGGAAAAAGTCCTGAATCGGAAAAGATTCTTTTACGATAGGGGATTTTATCACGATGTAACTAAAGTACTTCTCGATCCCGATGTTCAGCTCAAGAAGGTTTTCCATAATGATCTGGTAATGCTCCACATCGCGGGTAATGAATTTGACCAGATAGTCATACCCCCCGCTAATCAGGTGGCATTCCACAACGGTATCAAGCTTGCTGACATGGCTTTCAAAGCGCGCAAAGTCATGGCGCCTATGGTCTGAGAGAGTGATTTCCGTAAAAACTGTCAGAATGGACGTTATCTTACGAATATCAATCTGTGCGCCATAACCGGTTATGTAGCCCGCAGCCTCCAACCGTTTGACACGGATGAGACAGGGGCTGGCCGAAAGACCAACCCTGTTGGCAAGCTCAACATTGGTCAACCGACCGTTGCGTTGCAACTGCGTGAGAATTTTAAGGTCAATTCTGTCCAGCTTTGGGGTGGGCTGCATGGCAGAGACGATCTCCAGAGCAAGGATGGGTCAGCCCCGAGACGGGGCTGATTAAACACTGATCAGAATGTTCCGGATGTCAAACGTCAAGCCCGCCGATGTGCAGACTCTTCGTTTCCATGAATTCTTCCATACCCGCATGGCCGCCTTCGCGCCCAAGACCGGATTCCTTGACCCCGCCAAAAGGCACGCTTTCCATGGAGATGGCACCGGTATTGTGGCCGATCATGCCAAATTCCAACGCCTCTCCCACGCGCCACAGGCGGCGGATATCGTTGGTGAAAAAATAGCTTGCCAGCCCAAAAGGCGTGTTGTTGGCAATATTGACAGCCTCTTCCTCAGTTTTGAAGCGGAACAGGGGCAACACGGGGCCGAATGTTTCCTCGTGGGCAACGCGCATGTCGGTGGTTACGCCTTCAAGCACAACCGGCCATACAAAACGGCCTTGTGTGCGCAGGGGGGCACCTACGTAACGCGCACCTTTGCTAAGGGCGTCTTCCACATGGGCACGCACCTTGGCTACGGCAGAATCGTTAATGAGCGGCCCAATCGTGCTCCCGGGTTCCATGCCCGCGCCAACTTGCAGGGCCTCAACCTTGGCCATAACAGCAAGGAGCAGGCGGTCCCATATGCCATCCTGCACCAGCACCCGGTTGGCGCAAACACAGGTCTGTCCGGCATTGCGGAACTTGCTTTGCATAATCCCTTCGGCTGCTGCTTCCACATCCGCATCATCAAACACCAGGAAGGGGGCGTTGCCACCAAGCTCCATGCTGCATTTTTTTACGGTTGCGGCGGATTGTTCAAGCAGGATTTTACCCACACCAGTAGAGCCGGTAAATGTGATCTTGCGCACAACCGGGCTGTCGGTCAGCACTTTGCCTACGGCAGCGGGCAGGCCCGTAATAACGCTTAACAAGCCTGCGGGCAGGCCTGCGCGTTCTGCAAGGACTGCAAGGGCCAGTGCGGAAAAAGGGGTGAGTTCGGAAGGCTTGATCACCATGCTGCACCCTGCTGCAATGGCAGGCCCGCATTTGCGGGTGATCATGGCCAGAGGAAAGTTCCAAGGTGTAATGGCAGCCGTAACACCAATGGGTTGTTTCAACACCAATACGCGCCGGGCCGGGTCGGCCGTGCTGAGAATGCTGCCCTCGCTCCGGCGTGCTTCCTCGGCATACCATTTGAGAAAAGACGCGGCATAGCGGACCTCGCCCCGAGCTTCGGCCAGAACCTTGCCCTGTTCGGCGGTCATGATTTTTGCAAGGTCTTCCACATTGTCCATAACAAGCTGGTACCATGTGGCCAGAGCTTCCGCCCGCTGTGTGCCGGTTTTGCGCCGCCATATCAGTTGCGCAACGCGTGCGGCCTCAACCGCTTTTTGGGTATCTTCCACAGTGCAGGCAGGCACGGAGCCAATAATTTCCCCTGTTGCCGGGTTGTCCACATCAATGCTTTGCCCGTCCGCCGCATTGCACCATGCACCGGCAATAAAAGCCTGCTGGCGGAAGAGTGTGGGATCATGAAGGTCGAGTAGCGCCATGGTGTTCTCCTAACAAAAAGGGATCAGGATAGATCTTGAGCTTGCAGGTGGCAGGCAATCCGTGCGCCCGAAGGAGCCTGCCATGTGGGGGGAGGGGTCTGTGCACACTCTGCCACCGCAACCGGGCAGCGTGGCATGTAACTGCACCCGGTTGCCGGTGCGTGCTCCGTTTTGTTCTGCCTTAGGCCGTTGTGCTGGATAACCCCATCCAGCCAGCCGGGTTGCATTTCGGGCACGGAGTTTTCCAGCTTGCGGGTATAGGGGTGGTGCGGTGGCACGTTCAGGGCCGCGGCCGTGGAAAATTCCACGCAATGCCCCGCATACAGAACAGCCACATGGTCACAGACCGATCGCAACGCGTGCAGGTCATGCGTGACAAACAGCCAGGAAAGGCCGAGTTCACGCTTGAGTTCCATCATCAGGTCCAAAATGGCTGCGGCGACTACGGTATCGAGTGCTGCGGTTATTTCATCGCACAGCACAAGGCGGGGGCGTGCGGCCAGTGCACGGGCAAGGTTGACCCGCTGTTTTTGCCCGCCAGAAAGCTGGGGAGGGTAACGCCCGGCCAGAGCCGCAGGCAGGCGGACCATGTCCAGCACCCGCTTTATGGCCGCGTCCGACGCATCCTCGTTATAAAATGTCAGGACGCGGCGGAGTGTTGCTTCCACGCTCATGGCGGGGTTGAGCACAAGGTCCGCGTTCTGCGCGACCAGTTGCATATGCTGGCGCTGTTGTGGGGTGCGTTCTTCAATTCTGGCGGGCAGAGGCTGGCCTTCAAACACCATGCTCCCATCCGCCCATGGCTGGATGCCCGCCATGGCCCGGATGAGAGTACTTTTACCGCACCCGGACTCCCCAATAATGCCCAAGGTCTCACCCGCACAAACGGGTAGGCTTACATTATCCACAATGGTGTGCGTGGGGCGGCCGTCCGCCATGGTGGGGCCATAACCAACAACCAGATTTTTTATATCAAGCAGTGGTGTGCTCAGGGCGGGGGTATCATGGTTGCGCAGGTGGGGCTGGCTGGCGGCAACAAGCTGCTGGGTATAGGCCTGTGCAGGTTTGCTCAGGATCTGTCGGGTTGTGCCTTCCTCCTGCACTTTGCCGTTTTTGAGCACAACGGCGCGGTCCGCCATCTGCGCGACAATGGCCAGATCATGGGTTACGTAAACACCCGTAAACCCGCACTGGCGCATGGCCACACGAAAAGCCTCCAACACTTCTATCTGGGTTGTAACATCCAGCGCTGTTGTGGGTTCGTCAAAAATAACCACCTCAGGCTCGGTTATGAGCGCCATGGCAGCCATAATCCGCTGGAGTTGCCCGCCCGAACATTCATGCGGGTAACGCGCGCCGATCGTCTGGGGTGTGGGCAGCGCCATCATCTCAAACAGGGCTATTGCGTGCTCTATCGCCTCCTTACGTGGGAGAATATGGTGCGCAAGGGCCGGTTCAATCACCTGCTCCATAAGGGGCAGGGCAGGGTTGAAGGCCGCACCGGCGTTCTGGGCAATATAAGCAATTGTTTTGCCCCGAAAGCTGCGTAACTCGCTTGCATTCATGGTGCGTACATCATGCCCTGCAACCCGCAGTTGGCCTTGCGCTATGCGGCAGCCTGAGCGGGCATAGCCGGTCAGAGCAAGGGCGATGCTGGTTTTGCCCGACCCGGATTCACCAATCAGGGCCAGCATCTCGCCTTCCGCCACATCAAAACTGACATTGGAGACAATGGGCGTTTCCGGCCCTGTGCCCCTGCGCCCGGTCAGGCACAGATCTCGCACGCAAATAAGGGGCGGGGGGGACAGGAGGGGCTGTTGGGTCATTGGCGGCGTCCTTTGCCGTCCAGAGCAAGGTTAAGCCCTACGGTCAGGCAGGCAATGGCCAGTGCCGGGGCAATAACGGCCGGAGCGCCGTAAACAAGGCCCAGCAGGTTCTCACGCGTGAGGGAGCCAAGGTCTGTCTGCGGGGGCTGCAACCCGACCCCCAGAAAGCTCAGGTTGCTCAGCAGTCTTACGGCGTAAATGAACCGCAGACCCACATCGGTCAGAACGGGACCTGTCATGTTCGGTAGAATTTCGCGCACGACCAGATATCCGGTTTTTTCTCCCCGCATGCGCGCGGCCAGAATAAAATCCTTCTGCACAATGGACAGGGCAAGCATCCGGCATGTGCGGTAAGAACCGGGCATGTAAATACAAGCCATTGCCAGCACCAGAACAGGCACCGATGAGCCAAAAGTTGCCACCGCCACCAGCCCGCTCAGCAGGGATGGAATGGAAATGACCCCATCCATAAAGCGTGAAAGCAGGGTATCGGTCATGCCGCGCTGGAGTGCGGCCATCATGCCCAGAAAAGCGCCTGCGGTACAGGCCAACACAGTGGCCGCCGCACAGAGCAGCACGGTGCTGCTGGTGCCGTAGAGCAGGCGGGTCAGTACATCACGCCCCAAATAGTCCGTTCCCAGCAGGTGCTGGGCAGATATGGGGGCAAATACTGTGGAACTGACAACCTCCCCCGGCAGGCAGGGGGCTATGAAGGGGCCTGCAAAAGCCAGCGCCAGCCAGAAGATCGTGATCACGACTGGCACCTGCAACAAAGGGGACAGGCGGCGCAGGGGCAGGGTAAGCGTCATGCGCGGGTCCTTTCCTGCGTGGAGAACAGGGCCACAATATCGGCCAGAGTGGTCAGCAGCAGATAAGCCGCGCAAAAAATAAGCGCGCATGTCTGCACCAGCGGAATATCGCGCGAGGCCACGCTATCCACCATCAGACTGGCAATGCCGGGATAATGAAAAACAGATTCCACAATCACCACGCCTCCCAAAAGATAGGAAAGGCTGAGCGCCATTACATTGAACAACGGCGCCACAACATTGGGCAAAACATGGCGCAGAATAATAGCCGTGGGAGAAACACCCTTGAGCAGTGCCATTTCCACCCATGATGAGCTGAGAACATTCACCATGACCGCGCGGGTCATGCGTGCCATCTGGCCCACAATCACGCAGCCAAGTGTTGCAACCGGCATGGAAAAAGCTGCCAGAAATGACCCAATGGAATGAATGTCGCTAATGCTGGCAAGGGCTGGCAACAGATGCAGTTGTACGGCAAAAACCAGAACGGCCAGTGTGGCGACCAAAAACTCCGGCACGGAGACCACACAAAGGGTCAGCAGGGATACAGCACGGTCAAAAATTGTATTGCGGAAGATGGCAGACAGAGTGCCCAGCACCAGCGCCGTAGGCACAGCAAACAGGGTTGTAATACCCGCGAGTAAAAGCGAGTGGATCAGCCGCTCATGCACCATGCTCATGACGGACTGGTGGCTGACCAGCGATGTGCCAAAATCCCCTCTGAGCAACCCACCAGCCCAGATGGCAAAACGCAGGAGAACAGGCTGGTCCAGCCGCAGGCTATGGCGCAGGGCTGCTACAGCATCAGGCGTTGCGGCCTGCCCCAGCAAGGACTGGGCGACATCTCCGGGTAGGGCAGAGGTGATAAAAAAGACCGCCACCACCACAAAAATCAGAGAAACGCAGGAGGCGCCAAGTCTACGGGCAATGGCCATGCCAAGCTTTGCAGTCATGGCGCTGCCTCCCTTGTTGTGGTTGGAGCAGGCTGGTCATTAACCCAGATGTGGCGGGCGAAGTTATACCCCATCAACTGCCCACCCTGATGCGGGCGTAAACCCTGTATCCGGGGATGAAAGCCATCCAGACTGGTAATAAAGGTAGGAATGCATACGCCGGAATCTGCGTGGATCATGGCCTGCATATCGTTGTACAGGGCATGACGCCTGGTCTCGTCCGGCTCATGGCGGCTAAGGGCCAGAAGTTGATCAAAACGGGGGTTGCGCCAATGTGCCTCATTCCACGGTGCGGTGGACGCAAAGCTGAGTGCGAAGGTCATGTCGGCAGATGCGCGGGGGTTAATATTGCCAAAACCCATGGGAAACCGCATCCATGACTGGCTCCAGTAGCCATCCGCTGGCATGCGGCGCACGTCCAGCCGCAGGCCAATATTTTGTGCCGCATTCTGGAGGAGCACTGCCATTTCCACCGACCCGTTTGCCGCGGGCGAGCAGATGAGGGGGGGCAGGCTCTGGTTAAGGAAACCATTTTTGTTAAGCAGGAACTTTGCTTTATCCGGGTCATAACTGGTTTGGGCCAAACCGGTGTTACAAAAGCGGTGTTCGGGGGGCAGGGGCTGGTCATTGCCGGTGCGGCAAAAACCCAGATAAATGGAATTGCGCATCTGTTCGCGGTTGAACAGCAGCTTCATGGCCTGCACAAAATCCGGGTTTTTTCCCGGTCCTACGTCCTGACGGATGGCCAGATTGGTGTAAGTCCCTGTTGGGCTTTCCATGACCGCAATGTTGCGTTTGCGGACCAGCGCGACAAGGCGTGGGTCTACAGCGGCAATAATATCCACATCCCCCGAAAGCAGGGCATTGTGCCGGGCCATGTCATCACTAATGGAGATCAGCTCCAGTGAATCCACCCATACACCGCCGGGGTTCCAGAAGTTGGTGTTCCGCAGGGCTACTGAGCGTACACCGGGTTGGAAAACGGCACAGGTAAACGGGCCTGTGCCGTTGGCGGTGTTAAACCGTGTTGTACCATCACGGATAATGGCAAAATTGGTCAGCCCCAGAACTGAGGGAAAAGCAATATTGGGCGCGTCCAGCTCAATCACAACCCCCAATGGTCCGTTTGCGCGAACGGCGCGCATGGCCATGGCCTGATAATGCACCTGTGAACCAAGTTCGGGGTCTTTATGGCGGAGGATGGAATACACAACATCGGCAGATGTCAGCGGTGCGCCATCATGGAAGCAGACCCCACTACGCAACTGGATGTGCCATGTCTGAAAATCAGAGCTTTCAATGCTCTGGGCCAGAGCTGGACGTGGGGTAAGGGTTTCGTCCAGTGCAACAAGGCCATCGTAGAACATATTGCCACGCAGGTAATCGGTCGCCATGGATTGGCGTGCGGGGTCCAGCGTGTCACTGAGGGAGCCGGATGTGGAGGCCGCCCGGACATGCCCGCCTGTGCGGGGCTGCGCGCGCCGTAGCCCGGCGTCAACCTGCGCGTTTGTAGGAATAAAGCCATCGGCAGCACGTGCAGCACCTAACCATGGGCGGGTGGCACACATGCTGGCGGCAACCATACGTGTACCCTGTTTTATCATGTTGCGTCGGTTCAGCATCAACACGCTCCAAGTCGAGGAAAACAGGGGTCAATCAAGAGCGGGGCAGGTTACGGCAGTGGATCATTGCCCCGCTCGGGGAGTGCGCTCTTACAGACCCAGAACGCCGGGCAGGCCACCAATGTCGGGGATTTCGGTATAGCCATAGTAAGGGGTGGAGGGTTCATGGCCACGGGCAACAAAAACCTTGTTGCGGATGCCCAGATCATGCGCGGTCATCAGGTCGTAGCGCAGGGAGGAGGAGACATGCAGAATGTCTTCCGGCCCGCAGCCCAGCTTATCCAGCATGTATTCAAACGCGCGCATGTGCGGCTTGTAGGCCTGCGCGTCTTCCGCCGTGAATACAGCATGCACAGGTGCACCCAGCTTGGCTACGTTGGAATGGATCTGCGAGTTGGACGCGTTGGAAAGGATGACCAGCGGCACCTCTTTGGCAACCTTGGACAACCCCGCAGGCACATCATCCCACGGACCCCACGTGGGAACAGCTTCATAGAACTTGTTCGCCACTTCGGGAGCAAAGGGAACATTCCACTTTTTGCACGTCCGCTCCACGGCATTAAGCAGCACGTAGCGGTAGGGCTGCCATGGGCCGAGCACTTCATCCAGCCGGTAGGCGGCAAAGTCCTTGCAGAACTGCTCCATCCCTTCGGGGGGAACAACATCGGCGTAAAGCTCACGCGCCATGTCGCTCATGCGGAAGCGGGTCAGGGTGCCGTAGCAGTCGAATGTTACGAATTTGGGCCTGAACGTCGTCATGATGTTTTTTGTCCGTCTGGTTAACGTTACGATATGACAACATAAACCAAGAGGAGAATGCTACTGCATTTTTTGTTTATGCAGCAGAGCATTCTGTATGTTGGAAAAAGGACCACAGAAAATGCCGTGTGGTCATGCGACCAGCCATGCCTGTGTGAAAATGGCAGGCTGTTAAGGCAACATTACAAAACCGCCGGGGCCAGAAACCGGGCAATGTTAAATGGAGCCAGAGGTATTTCTGTTTTACCTGTAGCCAACAGATCCGCCATGGTTGCCCCCACGCCCGGTCCAAGCTGAAAACCATGCCCGCAGAACCCAAAAGCATAGTAAAGCCCCGGCACACGCGCACTTGGCCCCATGACCGGCAGGTCGTCATCGGTATAACCTTCAATACCTGTCCATGTACGAATAACACGCAGGCGGGCAAAATCGGGTAAAATGCGTTCCAGATGCGGCATCTGCCGCACGGTATTGAGCGGGTTCAGGTAAGCACGTTTGGCAGCCAGATCTACGGTGCCACGCAGCCCCCCACCAAAAACAATGTTGCCGCGTTCTACCTGCCGCAGATAAACGCCTTCCTCTTCCACCCATGAGGCGTACCCAATAACCGGGTGAATGCGGTAGGGAACAGGCTCTGTTACCCCCATTTGCGGGGCTTTGGGGGTTAGGGGCAGGTTTTCGCCAAAGGCGGCGGCCATTTTTTGCCCCCATGCCCCGCTGGAAATCTGGAGCAAAGGGGCCGTAAAGCGCTGGCCCTTGGTGGTTTCAACCACAAAGTCTTCGGTAGAACGTGTAATATGGCTGACTTCAGCGCCTTCCAGCACCGTGGCCCCTGCTCTGCGTGCCGCGCGGCCAAAGGCTGGTGCCGCAAGGCGAGGGTTTGCATGCCCGTCGAGTGGAGAAAAAGATGCGCAATCCACATCCGGGGCAAGCATGGGAAAACGCTCTACCGCTTTGCGCCCGCTATAAAGCTCCAGTTCCAGCCCGTAAGGTTTGCAGTCCTGCGCATATTTTTCCAGCCGTGCGCTATCTTCGGACTTAAAAGCAACACGCACATGGCCGCTGGGTAAAAACTCCACATTCTCCCCGATCAGTCGGGGCAGGTCGCCCCATATGGCCCGGGATCTGTTGGCGAGGGGGAGTTGCGGTAAAAAACGGCCCTGACGCCGCACATTCCCAAAATTTGTGCCAGATGCGTATTGGCCGACCAGATCACGCTCAAGCAGAATAACAGACAGGCCTTGCTGGCGTGCAAAAAAAGCGGTGGCCGCCCCCATAAGGCCACCGCCAACAATAATAACATCGGCCCGAGCTGTGGTGTGTGTAACGGGTTGGGCAGGGTGGCTCATGTCATAATACCCCGGATTTTGGCGGGTAAGGGTTTAATAGGGGCAGCACTGCGGATACGGCCTGCCTGTTCGATGGGCATTTTGCGGGCGGCGGCCAGAATTTCGGCCCCGGCAAGCCCACACATGCGGCCCTGACAGCGCCCCATGCCCACACGCACAAATGCTTTGGCCCGGTTGAGTTCGGGGGCGTCCAGAGCATCCGCCGCACGTCGGATATCCCCTGCGGTTACGTTTTCGCACCGGCAGATTACCGTTTCATCGGGCAAGGAGGCCGCATTGCGCCATGGCCAGGGAAAACCTGTTTCCAGCCCGTGGCGAAAAGCATTCATAGGCTCTAACGCCTTGCGCAGGCGGGCCATATCCTGCGTGGCCACAGTATGCCCCATATCCGCAAGGCAGCGCAGGGCGGCCAGAGCGCCAGCATATTCTGCGCCATCCGCCCCGCGTATGCCCGCGCCATCGCCAGCCGTGTAAACACCCGGTTGCGATGTTGCGCCGTCCTCATCCGTAACTGGCAACCACTGGCGGGATGTGGGGTCAAAAGCAAAGTCACATTTGAGCAGGTCGGCCAGTTGAGTTTCGGAGCGCAGGCCGTAGCCCATACCAACAGCGTCTCCCACCGTGTGGCGCAACTGGCCACGGCTGTTGCGCCATGTTACCCCCCTTACTCTCAGCCCGTCAGCCTCTTCCTGCTCTTGTATGCGCACGGGCTGGATGCCTGTATGCAGGGGCACGCCAGAACGCATGAGGTCAGCCATGTAACGCACACCCTGTGCGAGTATGGCAGGTCGGTGCCGCAGGCCACGCAGGCCATTGATGCGTGTTTTAAGCGATGACGTATCCAGCACCGCACGCGGTTTTACCCCGGCTTTGAGGTATTGCCATGCAACCAAATACAGTAGCGGCCCCGTGCCCATGAACACAGGGGCACTGCCAATGGCACAGGCCTGTGCCTTAAGTGCTATTTGCGCACCACCGAGTGTAAACACGCCGGGCAGCGTCCAGCCCGGACAGGGCATAATGCGGTCGGTGGCCCCGGTGGCAATAATCAGCGCATCATAGGCAATGGCTTCAACGCGTTGCTTATGCTCGATCAGGAGCTGCTGGTCCACAACGCCCCATGCCAGTGTTTCTGGCCGGTAGTCGATATGGGGTAACAAGTCCGCAAATGCCGTGTGCAGGGCAGTAGCCGAACGGGCGGACGCGCCATAAAGCTTTGTGGCCGGTCGCACAAAGTTTTCGGGTTGTCTGCGGTATATCTGGCCACCCTGCTGCCGGTTTTCGTCCAGTACCACTGGGCGCAGGCCTGCCTGGGCAAGGGTTTGTGCCGCGCGTGTGCCCGCAGGCCCCGCCCCGACAACAATAACTACTGGCTTGTCCATGGCACCTCTGCTGTGACGATACGAAGGCCCGGTGTGGCCGGGGTGGAACAGGCGCGAAGTTCATCACCGTCTTCGGTCCATACGCGGCAGTCCTGACAGGCCCCCATAAGGCAGAAACCTGCACGGGGTTTGCCGTCGAACTCATTGTGGCGTAGCTGTCCACCCGCTAGCAGAACAGCGGTCAGAACAGTGTCTCCTTCAAGCGCCGTTACAGGCTGTCCATCGACTGTTATGGTAATGGGTGACCGCTGTGTTTCGGACACACGTCGGAAAAGTCCCTTCATCAGGGCGAACCTCCTGCCATATGCCGTGGCGCCATTATGTGCGCCACGGCTGTGTGTCTCAGGCAATTGCTGCGGCTATGTCCTTGTCATCCAGCAGCGTGTTCAATACGACCTCGATACGATCGCACATTATGTCGGTCTCTTCCAGTGTCATGCACAGCGGAGGAGCAAGCCCGATAATATCGTCGCCAAAGGCGCGGAACAGCACACCGTTTTCATAGCCGATTTTGGCCATTTTTTTGGAAATGCCAAGTGATGCTGCGGGTTTGGTTTTGGCTTTTTTGTCGGTCACCAGTTCAATGGCGGCCAACATGCCCATTGAGCGCGTATCCCCTACCAGAGGATGGTCCTTCATTGCGGCAAGGCGGGCTGCCAGATGCACACCTGAACGCACACCGTTTTCAAGCAGTCCGTTCTGATAAAGATCCAGCACGGCAAGGCCAATGGCAGCACTCACCGGGTGGGCGCTGTAGGTCATACCGTGGCCTACCGCAACGCCTGCTGGGGTGGCATCGCGGATTGTGGCATACATGCCCTCGCTCATGAACACCGCACCCATGGGGGCGTAGCCGGAGGTCAGGCCTTTGGCCACGGTCATCATATCAGGCACAACGTTTTCATGCTCACAGGCAAAGAGCGGGCCGGTACGGCCAAAGCCTGTAATCACTTCGTCGGTAACAAACAGAATGTCCAGTTCGCGGCAGGTGTCGCGCATGGCGCGCAGCCAGCCAACCGGCGGCACGGCAACACCACCAGAGCCTTGAACGGGTTCGCAAAAGAATGCGGCCACGTGTTCAGGGCCACCAAGTTCCGCCACCTTGTTGCGCAGATCGGCAACGCAGGCAGCTATAATTGCGGCGGCATCTGGCCCTTTGGGGTGGCGGTAGGGGTCCGGGCTTGGAATGTGGTGCTGCCACGAAAGGGGGACATCGGCATTGCGGTGGAATGCGGCAAGGGCTGTTAGCCCGGCACCGGTATAGGTGCTACCATGGTAGCCACGGGCCAGACCAATAACATGCCGTTTACCCGGTGTGCCACGCGCATGCTGGTAAAAGCGGATAAAGCGCAATGCGCTATCCACGGCATCGGACCCCCCTTGGGAGAAAAAGACCCGGTTAAGGTCCCCCGGTGTGACGGCAGCCAGACGGGAGGCCAGCGTAATGGCGCTTTCGCTTGCAAAACCAAAATAGCCGGTCGCATAGGGCAGGCGGGTCATCTGTTCGGCGGCAGCTTGCACAACGCTTTGTTGGCCGTATCCAACATTAACGCACCAAAGCCCGGCAAATCCGTCCAGCAGTTTGTTACCATGAATATCCGTCAGCCAAGAGCCCTGACCGGATTGCAGAATGCGAGGTCCGTGCTCTTCCTGATCACGCCATGATGAGACGGGATGGATCAGGTGGGCACGATCGAGTGATACGAGTGTCTCTGGAGTCATGGCTGTTGGTATCCATTGTGTTGTTGGCCTTGTTTTTCCTATGCTGGTACAGCCGGAAAATATGGTGCCATAACCAGTCGTTACGATAGCGGATTGTGCTGTTCTGGAGGCAGGTGCTATAAGAAAGCATCAAATTGCCCTTTGCTCCATTTTAGTATTTGCGCCATGTGCGTGGATAAGAAAAACTACGATACCGCAATGACCTGACTGGCGTTTGTACAGGCATAATGCAGGGGGAGTAGAGCGTGAGCAATCTCGGTTTCCGTCCAGAAGATGTGGTGTTGCCAGTTGGGCATTTTCTGGCAGGCAGGCTTGTATCCGGCCCTGCGGATATTCCCGTAACCAGTCCGGGAAGTGGCCGTATCATAGCCAGTTTGCCAGAAGCCGGGGCAGATATTGTAGATGAGGCAGCACAAACTGCTGCCCGTGTGCAACGTCAGAGCGGATGGGCAACCTGTGCGCCGCGCGAACGTGCGCGTGTGATGCGCCGCTGGGCAGATCTGGTTGAGCGCAATGCCACCGAACTGGCCCGGTTGGAAACCGTATGCTCCACCCGCCCCATTGCCCAGACCATGGGTTGGGATATTCCTTTCCTTGCCGAAGGAATAAGGTTTTTTGCGGAGTATTGTGACAAGATCGGAGGGGACGTAGCAGCCACAGCTACAAACCTGCTGGGCATGACCGTGTATGAACCTTATGGGGTTACTGGGGCTATTGCGCCGTGGAACTTCCCTCTGGTCATGGCAAGCTGGAAAGTGGTGCCCGCACTTGCCGCAGGCAATGGCACGGTGCTCAAACCTTCAGAAATGACACCGTTTTCTGCCGTCAGGCTGGCCGAACTTGCGGTAGAGGCCGGGCTGCCCGCAGGGCTGTTCAATGTTGTGCAGGGCACCGGGCTTGCCACGGGGGAACCTATTTGCCGGCATGGAGCCATTGGCAAGTTGAGTTTTACCGGCTCCACCCGCACGGGCATTGCGGTTATGAAGGCCGCAGCGGAAAGCGGGCCAAAGCCGGTAACGCTGGAGTTGGGGGGCAAAAGCCCGCAACTGGTGTTTGATGATATTCCCTGCGTGAATGAGGTTGCGGACCGTATTTTTCGTGCATTTACGGGCAATGCCGGACAGGTTTGCGTAACCGGGTCCCGCCTTATTGTGCAGCGGGGTGTGGCTGACGCCCTGATCGCGGCCCTGACTGAGCGATGTGGTGCAGTAACAGCATTGGCTCCGTGGGATGCTGCGGCATCATACTCCCCCATTATTTCGGAAACACAGGCGCAGCGTATTCTTGCTCTGGTGCAGGGGAGCGTCCGTTCTGGCGCGCAGGAACTTGTTGCGTGCAGGCGTATGGATGCGCCAGCAGGTGGGGTTTTTCTCTCCCCCGGCATGGCAATGGTCGACAATACCGAATGCGCCTTGTGGCAGGAGGAGGTCTTTGGCCCCGTATTGGCCATACACGTGTTTGATGAAGATGATGAGGCTTTTGCTCTGGCTGAACATCCCGTCTACGGGCTGGCCGCCGGGGTGCATACGGCCTCACTTCCCAGAGCCATGCGTGCCATTCGCACGCTCAGGGCAGGCACGGTCTGGGTGAACCGTTATGGCCGATCTTCGGACTTTGTTATTCCAACAGGTGGTTTTGGCGGTTCGGGCATTGGCAAGGATCTTGGGCGGCAGGCGTTCGAGGCGAACCTGCGGCTCAAAAGCATTCTTATGGCGGCGGAGTAACGTGGCAATGAAGCCATTGGCTGTAGATGCGACCTTTCTGGCCGAATTGCGCAGGGATTTACATACCCACCCCGAACTGAGGTTTGAGGAGCAAAGAACCGCGGCTGTTGTGGCGCAACATTTGCAAAACCTCGGCTACACACCGCACACCGGCCTTGCCCGTACAGGGGTTGTTGCCACTCTGGACACAGGCCGGGCTGGCCCTGCCATTATGCTGCGTGCCGACATGGACGCCCTACCGGTTAGCGAGGCAGGGCAGGTGCCGTGGGCCTCGTGCACCCCCGGTGTTATGCATGCCTGTGGGCATGATGGGCATACGGCCATGCTCTTGGGGGCTGCTGCATTGCTTAAGGCAGACCCACCACCATGTGGCAAAATCTACTTTGTGTTCCAACCGGCCGAAGAAGGCGGGGCAGGGGCGCAGGTTATGATAGATGAAGGTCTGTTTGACCTGTTCCCCACGGATTACTGCTTTGGCCTGCACAACTGGCCCGGTCTGGAGGCTGGTCGGCTTGGTGTCCGTACCGGCCCCATTATGGCCGGGGGCTGGCGTTTTGCAATTCGGATTATCGGTAAGGGGTCACATGCCGCCCAGCCCCATATGGGCACAGACCCCCTGACCATAGGTGCGGCTTTGGTGCAGGAGGCCCAGTTACTGGTGGCCCGTCGCACGGACCCGGTCATTCCTGCAGTGTTATCGTTCTGCATTTTTGATGCGGGAACAACAGATAACATATTGCCCGAAACAGCCCGCCTGGCAGGCACCCTGCGCGCGCTGGACCCACAGGTTCTGGACGACCTCAAGAAGGGTCTCCAGCAGTTGTGTGGCGGGCTGAGTGTAGCCCATGGTGTGGATATAGAGGTGAATTTTCATCAACCTTATCCGGTTACTGTTAACGAACACCGTGCAACCCAAATTGCCCGCCAGGCCATGCAGGCGCTTGCAGAACAATTGGGTGGCCCAGCACCGGACATGGATATTGCTCCCAGTCTGGCATCTGAGGATTTTGGCTTCATGCTGCAAAAAAAATCGGGGGCCTATGCCATGATCGGGAATGGAGATTCTCACAAACTCCATTCCCCTGATTATGATTTTGATGATTCAATCATAACCCGTGGCGTGCGGTACTGGCATCAGCTTGCCCATACATGCGCCGCAGCGGAACATGCCGCCTGATTGAAAAAATCATACGTTTTTGGTTCTAGTTGTAAGGATAAATCCGCGTGAAAACTTATGATATCGCTGTTATTCCGGGGGATGGTATTGGCACCGAGGTTATGCCACAAGCCCTGAGCGTGCTGGAACGTGTGGCCGAAGTCTGTGATTTTGGAATAAAGTTCCGTCACTACGACTGGAATTGTGAAACATGGTTGCGTACCGGGCAGATGATGCCAAAAGACGGTATAGACCAACTTTCGCAAAGTGACTCCATTTTGCTGGGCGCTGTTGGTTTTCCATCCGTGCCGGATCATATTTCGCTGTGGGGCCTACTTATTCCCATCCGGCGTGAATTCCACCAATACGTTAATCTGCGGCCTGTCAGGCTTTTGCCAGGTATTCCGTGTCCTCTGGCCAATAAAAAACCCGGAGATATCGATTTCTGGATCGTGCGTGAAAACTGCGAAGGCGAGTATTCCCAGATCGGTGGCGTGTTTGGTGAGGGCACACCGTCTGAAGGGGCTATGCAAACAGCCGTATTTACCCGCTACGGCACCGACCGGATTTTACGCTACGCGTTTGAATACGCACGTAAACTGGGGCGACCGCATGTAACCTCTGCCACCAAATCCAACGGTCTGTTCCATTCCATGCCGTATTGGGATTCCCGGTTTGAGGCCATTGGCAAGGACTATCCAGACGTGCGGATGGACCAGTATCATATTGATATTTTGGCCGCGCGGTTTGTCATGTCTCCCGAACGATTTGATGTGGTTGTTGGCAGTAACCTGTTTGGCGATATTCTGTCCGATCTTGGGCCGGGTATTACGGGCACTATTGCCGTGGCCCCTTCGGCCAATATTAACCCCGAGCGGGCATATCCTTCCATGTTTGAGCCGGTTCATGGTTCTGCACCAGATATTGCTGGCCGGTTTATTGCCAACCCGGTTGGGCAGATATGGGCTGCGGCTATGATGCTCGAACATTTGGGCGAGCCAGAAGCCGCTGGTCTTGTTATGCAGGCCATTGAAAAAACACTGGAAAACCCGGCAGCACCCCGCACGCCAGATATGGGCGGCACTGCTGGAACGCGCGAACTTGGGGCCGCCATCATGCAGAGTATTGCGGGCTAAGCAGCGTTAAGGTTCTGTACGCTCCCACAGGCAGTCATAGGCACTTGTGGGAGTGTACATGCCCTAGTATCAGCCACGCACAACCCGGCAGGCAGCAAGGTCCCACGCAGCACATCCTACGGACTTAAAAAAAATTGCCTGCTCAGTAGGCGGCGGGGTGTGAAGAGCCGAAGCAAGAGAGTGTACATATGACCAATCCACTCCTGCCTGTATCAGGTCTCCGGCTTCGCTTGGCGCACCAATCGGGTCATCAACATAAAGCCTGCTGGCGTGAACAACACGCGGCCCCACTTCGATCATATCAGGCCGAAAAGCACCAACACCAATAATCAGGCAATCTGGAGAGGGTTGTTCGTCATAAAGGCAATGCCTGCTTGGTGTAACAGTCAGGACGACATCAAAGTTTTTGTCATCTGGCCGCGCGGGGCGCAGGTCAAGCGGTAGATTTTTATGCTGTTCGCAAAATTCTTTTGCGCGATCGGATGTTCTTCCGCGCACCACAACCGTGGTGCCGGGGTGTAAGCTGGCCAAGGCGGCGCAATGGGCGCTGGCCTGCGTGCCTGTGCCAATAATCAGAACGCGTTTTATGGGGTTACGGGCCAACAGCCGTATCCCCAACATGCTCATCCCGGCTGTACGGCGCATGGTGACTGTTGGCCCATCCAGTGAGAACAGGAGGACACCTGTTTGTGCATCTGCGCAGGTCACTTGCCCCTGAATGGTCGGACGGGTGGTTCCTGCGTTGTCTGGGCAGATAGTCAACAGTTTGGTCACCAGAATATCTGCACTTGCGCAGGGCATGGCCATGAGCAGACCTGTGCCTTCTGGTGCGGTAACAACAGCCCGTTCGGGGCAGATTATGCGGCCATTGGCATAATCCTGCACCGTTAGCGCCAGTTCCTCGACCAGAAGGCCAAAAGGCAGGAGTTCGGCGGTCTGGGTTGCGGAATAGTGTTTCATGTCCAAAGGGACTTTCAAACCGTTTGCTTTGGCGGGCATGCCGTGGGTTTATTCGTGTAGTCCCGGTGCTTCCCGGCCTGTTCGGGCCACATATTCTGTGTATCCGCCATCGTAGCGGTGCAGACCTTCAGGTGTAAGTTCGAGAACACGGTTGGAAAGAGCTGCCAGAAAATGCCGGTCATGCGAGACAAAAAGCATTGTTCCGTCATAATCGGCCAATGCGGTAATCAGCATTTCCTTTGTGGCGATGTCCAGATGGTTGGTTGGTTCGTCAAGCACCAGAAAATTGGGGGGATCATATAGCATAAGCGCCATGACCAGCCGGGCCTTTTCCCCACCGGAAAGAACCCGGCAGCTTTTATCAACGTCATCGCCCGAAAAACCAAACCCACCAGCCACAGTGCGTAAGGCCCCTTGGCTGGCAAGGGGAAAGGCATCGTTCAGTGTTTCAAATACCGTTCGATCACCGTCCAGCAGGTCCATGGCGTGCTGGGCAAAATAGCCCATTTTAACACTACCGCCCAAGGTAACGGTGCCTGCATCAGGCTCGGTTGTGCCGGTCACAAGTTTGAGCAGGGTAGATTTGCCCGCACCATTCACACCCAGCACACAACACCGCTCCTGCCGCCGGATTAACAGGTCAAGGCCCTTATAAATAACACGGCTTCCGTAACTTTTATCCACCCCACGCAGGTTGACCACGGAATCTCCCGACCGTGGCGCTGGTGGGAATGTAAAGGACATGGCCTGCCTGCGCTTTGGCGGTTCTACCCGGTCTATCTTGTCCAGTTTTTTAACCCGGCTTTGCACCTGCGCTGCATGGGAGGCGCGGGCCTTGAAGCGCTCGATAAAAGCAACCTCCTTGGCCAGCATGGCCTGCTGCCGGTCAAACTGGGCTTGCTGGTGTTTTTCGTTGAGTGCGCGCTGCTGTTCGTAGAACTCATAATCGCCCGTAAAGCTGGTAAGGGCGCCACCGTCAATTTCGATCACCTTGTTGATGATCCGGTTCATAAAGGCCCGGTCATGGGAGGTCATAAGCAAAGCGCCATCATACCCTGCCAGAAACTGCTCCAGCCAGATCAGACTTTCCAGATCAAGGTGGTTGCTTGGTTCGTCAAGCAACATCACATCGGGCTTCATCAGAAGGATGCGTGCAAGTGCCACACGCATTTTCCAACCACCGGAAAGACGGCCCACATCTCCGTCCATCATCTCCTGACTAAACCCAAGCCCGTGCAGCACTTCCCGCGCACGGCCGTCCAGAGCGTAGCCTCCCAACTCTTCAAAGCGGGCCTGAACCTCACCAAACTGTTCCAGTATGGTGTCCAGCTCATCAAAGCGCTCGGGGTCGGCCATGGCGGCTTCCAGCCTGCTCAGCTCAGCACCCACTTCGGCCACGGGGCCTGCGCCGTCCATAACCTCCGCAACTGCGCTGCGGCCTGCCATTTCCCCCACATCCTGATTAAAAAAGCCGACAGTAATACCCCGGTCGGTCAGGACATGGCCTTCGTCTGGTTCCTCTTGCCCCGTAATCAGGCGGAACAGTGTGGTTTTGCCCGCACCATTGGGGCCTACCAATCCGATTTTCTCGCCTTTTTGCAAGGCAGCGGAAGCCTCGATAAAGATCACGCGGTGACCGTTATATTTGCTGATATTGTCGAGACGGATCATGGAACCTCGGTGACGCACGAGTAAGGGACTGGTGAAAACAAGCAGTCTTATTGCGTAACACCGGAGCTGCGTAAACTGCTGCGGGTATTAAGTTTTGCGCAAGTCAGGCCAAAACGGAGCCTGAGCGCACATAAAAATGGCGGCCCCACGGATGAGAGGCGGTGTTGAACACGCCCTGAGCACACATGGAGCCGCCCTTTGAGACCCTGCCAGAAAAGAGTTGATCAGGCCGGTGTTGTGGAGTGATCCAGAGTAACCGTAGCCTCGCTGGTTAACACACGGAACACAAAGCTTTCCTGTAGGTACAGGTCCACGGTTTCGGCTGTGTGGCTCAGGTAGCCAATCGACAGGTCCTGACCGATGTCCAGAACAAAGTCCCCCCCACGCATGGAGACCACATAAGCCCCCTCCAGTGCCGGTGCCCAGATGATTTTGCCGTCGATCATGCTTTCAATGTGCTTGCGAACGGGGTAGCCATCATCATCCCCGCTGCTAACGGCCAGATGGGCCTGCGCGCCAAGCACAACCGAATATGGGCCGTTTACACCTGCCAGACGCAGGGCATTCAGGGCCTCTGCAATGGCATGGGGGTAATCCTTGGCCATGGGCGGGAGCTTGAGGTGCGGGTTGGACGTACCTTTGCGCATGCCGCAAATGCCTGCGGCCTCAAAGCCATTGAAAATGGCATGATCCTCGGCAAAAGCAATTTTTTGTGCAGCGTCTTTGACTGTCTGCCAGTCTGAATCGAGCGCTCCACGCTCCACTGCATCAATTTCCTCGCGGGAGAGGGTGAAGGGAACACGCAGTTCAACCAGTGGCAGCACTTCGCGCTGTGTGGCAAGCACACCGCTCTCTGTTGCATCGATCTTTTTGCCACGTCCTGTGCCAACCCCGGCAAAGGCCGTGCCTTTAGGTTCAGGCGTATCGACCACGCGGCGGCCTGCCAGATGGCGGCGGATGGTGCGGGAGGCTTCCTCCTCAATCTGGGACCATGCTTCGGCAGAAATTGGGGCAAGATGTCTGTGCAGGTTGTTCATGTCAGGCGTCCTTAATTTTTCAATGATCCAATGCCAAGAGAACCGTCTTGTCCTTCACGCGGCGGAGGAGCAGGCGAGGCGGGGAGGGGGGCCGGTTGCGCCACAGCGGTGCTCATATCCGGTGCCGCATCCAAAAATTCGCTTGTGGGGGTAAAGAACAGCGTGCCAGTGACGGCTGTGCTCACATCAAGCAACCTGTCATAATTACCCGGCGGCTTACCAATGAACATATTCTGGAGCATCTGCTCCGTGCGGGCCGGGGAGCGGGCGTAGCCAATAAAATAGGTGCCAAACTCCCCTTTACCAACAGTGCCAAAAGGCATGTTTTCGCGCACGATCTGGAGTTGCTCGCCGTTTTCTTCAATGTTGGTGAGCACATTATGCGCGTAGCTGGGTTTGGCTGCTTCGGGCAGTTCTATGTCCGACACCTTTTTGCGGCCAATAATATGTTCCTGCACTTCGGTTGGGATGGCCTCCCATTTTTTGATGTCATGCAGGTATTTCTGCACAATCACGTAGCTTCCACCCGTAAATTCCGGGTCTTCATCCCCAATGATCGTGGCATCGGTGGCAACCTGACCGGACGGGTTTTCTGTTCCATCCACAAAGCCCAGCAGGTCGCGGGCATCGAAATATTTAAACCCATGGACTTCATCCACCACACACGCCGCACCTTCCAGACGGGTAACAAGAGCCGTAGCCAGTTCAAAACAGAGGTCCATCTGGGTTGCCCGGATATGGAAAAGCAGATCCCCCGCCGTTGCAGGCGCATGGTGCACACCATTAATTTCGCGGAAGGGATGAAGATCCTTGGGGCGAGGCATACCAAAAAGCTGATCCCATGCCTGTGAACCCACTCCGGTAACACAACTCAGCTTGCCATCTGGAATCCGAAAGCCAATTCCTCGCACAAGGGAAGAGATATCTCCCATCAGGTCCAGAACCTGCGGAGTGATGGATGGAGTGTTGTTGAGGGTCAGAACAAGGAAAACTGCGGCCTGTGTCAGTTTTGGATCAACAAGTTGAGGTGTGGACAACGGACTGAAGCTCCCCGCAGATACGCGCATGACAATGACGGCTGGCAGCATAAGCCCCTGCGTGGAGATGGCAAGATACGAGAGGTCTGACACACCCGGACAGGAGCGTTCCAACGTGTGCAGCAACATGGCGCCGAACCTGATCGAACACAGATCCTGAGGGCGGTTGCCGGACAGTTACACCATAACTATGCCGCTAGAATCGGAATGCGGATCATTTGCAAAAAATATTCGCTACAGAGGCAAGGGAAGTCCTGCCTGTGCGCGTCTGGCCTGATCATGTGCACAAATTTGTACGTGCGTAACACCAGATATGGTGCAATGATCGCCCATCAAACACAATATGAATGATTTTTGGCCCGTTAGACTTGGGCCGGGCCAGATGATGGAGCCAAGGTATGGGCGGGCATTTTTTACAGACAAAGACCCTCGCCGCGCGGTCTGTGGCAGCACGTTACCCGTTTGAGGAGGCATTTGGCCTACGCCCGATGCAGGCACGCGCACTTGACCGTGGCATGGGCGAGGCCGTTGGGCGGCGAACCGTCTTCCGCCCGTCCGATCATGAAAGTTTTGGTACAGTTGCCGACCGTGTGGCCGCAGGGAATGCAGGATTGCTTGCCTCTGTGGATGACAGGGAGGTCATGCAACTGCGTAACGCCATTGCAACAGGGGCGTTGCTAACCTCCGGCCGCCACCTTCAGCATGGAGATGAGGAACAGCCGGGTCGCAATATGGAGGTGTTTACCAATTGCGCCACGGCAATCTGCTCCTTTGCCAAATTCTACCTGTTGCTCAACGGTTCAGGCGTGGGCCGCGCCTATGATGATGAGCTTTGTATTGTCGATTGGGCGCAGGCCCCGGACCTGTATTTTGTGCTTTGTGCGGACCATCCAGATTACCCGCGTGACCGTGCGGCGCTGCTGCATTTTGGGCTGGAAATGCAAATACTGCCGTGGGGCACCATGCTTGATGCCTTTGATGCGGCAATGGAAGAGCAGGTCACCCGGTTTTTGAATCGTTTTGTGTTGGCCACAGCGCCAGAACTGCCTGATGCGGCAACACATAAGATAGAGGACAGCCGCGAAGGGTGGGCCAAAGCGCTTGAAATCATCGAGGCCATGGCATTTGAAGGCGCGCAGGGCCGCTCTTTGGTGCTTGATTTCAGCCATATCCGTTGTGCGGGTAGCCCCATCGCTGGCATGCAGGGCCGGCCTGCTTCTGGTCCGATCTCGCTTTTGCGTGGGTTGTTGAATGTCCGCCGCAATGTCATCGAACCATCACAGGGCAAGGGTATGCCTCGGTGGGAACAGGCGTTGCGCGTGGATCATTACCTGTCTGTTGAGGTGCAGGTGGGTGGTGCCCGCCGTGCGGCGCGTATGGCTACCAAATCCTGGCGGGATATGGAGGTCCTCCGTTTTATTCGCGCCAAGGAGGAAGGCGGACTCTGGACGGCCAATCATTCAGTTATGGTCGATCAGGAGTTCTGGCAGTCTGTCAATAATCAGGAGCAGGCGGAACCACTGGCCGAGCATGCAAGGGCCGTTTTTGCGGAAGCAACCCGTTGCGCGTGGATCAATGGTGAACCCGGTTTCATTAACGGGGACAAGCTGGAGGATAACCGCACCGGCAGTGCACGACGCAAGCCCGTGCATACGGATGGTCGGGATTTCAGGTCTTCGCGTTATCAGGCAACACAGGCCGCGACCCTACTGGCTGATCTGGCTGACTGCGCAGCCAGAGCGCATTTTCCCGTTACGACCAATCCGTGTGGCGAAATTACGCTGCACGTGACCGGGGGATACTGCGTTATTGGTGACTTTGCACCCCTTCTGGCATGCCCGGTGCCCTTGGCGGATGTGACCCCCGGCCATGCTCCGTGCGAGGTTACGCAGGAGTGGGATGCACGGGTGAGGGATTCCGTGCGGTTGGGTGTCCGCTTTTTGTTGCGAGCAAACCGGATGGATGCCCTGTATGCTCAGGAGGTCGGCAGAACAAACCGTATTGGTATTGGCCCCACAGGGCTGCATGAATGGGCATGGCTGCGTTTTGGCCTGAGTTTTAAGGATATGCTGGACGAAAAACGTGCAGCACCTTTTTGGAATGCCGTGCGCGAACTCTCGGTTATTGCCAAGGCAGAAGCCAATGCCTACGCGCAGGAAACGGGCACGGCGCGCCCGGTTACGGTGACAACCGTCAAACCTGCGGGTACGACCTCCAAGCTGTTCGGCCTGACTGAAGGCGCGCATCTCCCCGCCAGACGGCAATATTTGCGCTGGGTGCAGTTCAAGGGCGTGCGGCGTGAAGACGGTGTGTGGGAAAACGGTACGGACCCGCTGCTACCCACGTATGAGAGCAGGGGATACCCTGTTCGGTCGCTGCGGAGTTTTCCGGGCATGAGTATTGTTGGCTTTCCAACCGTGCCGCTTATTCAACGTCTGGGCATGGGAGAACAGGTGCTGACCGCGCCAGAAGCCACGCCGGAGGAACAGTATTGCTGGCTTGGGTTGTTGGAAAAATACTGGATTGGAGCCGAGCAGGGTAATCAGGTGTCCTACACGCTCAAAATTTATACAGATCGGCATGATCTGGAAAGCTTCCGAACCATGGTTGCTCGCCACCAGCCCGGCGTTCGGTGTTGTGCCGTGCTACCAAGCCGTGCGGATTCCGATCTGGGGTATGAGTACCTGCCGGAAGAGGAAGTTTCAGCAGGCCGGTTTGCCGCGATTACCGCCGCTATTCAGGACGACAGGGTGCAGGAGGTCGTGGACTGGGCGCATTTGCAATGTGCCAGCGGCGCCTGCCCGATCTGATCGGGCAAGACGCATTACACGCCAAGGCCATGTGTCTGGCCTTGGCCGGGCCTTATGGCCCTTGCAGCCTTACGCGCAGGCTTGTGCCGGGGTGTTTGTATCTGCCCGACGGAAACGGATAATGCTGCGTGACAGGCGACCGGCTGCCCAGTTGGGCATTTTGCGCCATGGGGTGACAACATCCGCATACTGGCCGTTCACCGTAACCGTTCTGCGCTGTTCGGTGCCGACCCATTCGGGTGCCCATGCGGTTTGCACACTGGTAATCCACTGATCACCTTCCACACGGTAACGACCGATATAGGCGACAAGTGTTTTCATTAACTGGGCACGATCCGTGTCTGTCGCGGCGGCATGGCGGTTGCTGCCTTCCAGATTAAAAGCCACCCAGCCATCTGGTGTAAAAACAACGCGACCACGTGGTGCTGGCCCCATTGCGTTAATAAAATTGCCGCTCTCTTTTTCTTCCACCTTATAGGACACAAGTTCCCATGTGCCGATCAGGTCCTGCCTCAGGGCTTCTTCCTTGGAGGTATCGGGGGCGATGTAATCGTCCTTGATCCGTTGGGCGGTTGCTTGCATTGGCATTGTTTCATTCCGTTGCTAATTCGTATCGTCTGTCCAGTTTTTGACAGATCCGCAAAGGAGGTTTGCGCTTTATGTTTATGTGTTGGGCCAAACATGCCTCTCATTTCACATCTTCGGTAGTGACAGTTAAGGAAAAATAATATTACGCTAAACGCAAAAGTGGCTGCCAAAAGGCTTTGGGGGAGAACGATGTGCCATGTCCTATGACGAAACAGGGGATTTGCGTTTTTTTATCAGTCTGGTGGATGCGGGCAGCCTTTCCGCTGGGGCGCGCAGTTTGGGCACATCGCCCGCAGCCGCATCTCGCCGTCTGGCCCGTCTGGAAACCCGGCTGGGCAGCACGTTGGTTATCCGCAACACACGCCATTTTGGTCTGAGCGAAACCGGGCGGCTTTATTACGAACGTGCCCTGACTATTGTTGCGGATATTGATCACCTTGAAGAAGAAATATCGTCCAGCACGAATGCGCCACGCGGTACGTTGAGTATTGGCGCCCCCGTAGAATTGGGACGTAGGCAGATCGCACCGTTTATTGAGGCCTTCAGCGCCAAACATCCACGTTTAATGATCAATCTGGCTCTGGCGCCCGAAGGGAATTATGACTTCAACGATTATCTGGACGTAGTGCTCAGGCTTGGTCTGCCTGAAACACCGGGAGCGGTTGTAACTCGCCTTGCTTCCACCATGCGGGTTTTGTGTGCATCACCTGCCTATATTGCCCGCCGGTCCATGCCGACCCACACGCGCGACATTCCCAAACATGATTGTTTATGCCTACGCAAAAACAAAACCATGGCGCTGTTGAATAAGTGGGTTATTGGCAATGAGACGGAAACAGATGTGGTTATGGTGGAACCGCGCCTTTCCACCACCAATGCCGAGATCATTCACGACTGGGCGCTCTCAGGGCAGGGCATTGCCTACAAACTGCTCTGTGACGTTTATCAGGACCTTGAAGAAGGCAAACTTGTGCGTATTCTGCCAGACCTGCAAGGCGAGAAAATTGACCTGTATGCCGTTTTGCCAACACGCCAGCACACGCGGGCAAGTGTTAAGGCTTTTCTGAGCGATTTACGGCCCTATATCCGCACGGCAGGGTTTTTGTAAAAACTGTAGCTTACAGCGTGCACGGTCCTAATATCTGGCGCGAAACACGAAAAAGGGTCTCGCGCAGCCAGCGATGCACCGGGTCTGTATCCCGCCTTGGGTGCCATGCCTGAAAAGCATCAATACTGGGCAGGGATAATGGGAATTCAAAGGTCGCCAACCCCAATGCCGTGACTGAAATATGGTCAATAACAATACCAGGCAGGGGAAGAATAAGGTCTGAATTTTTCATGCTCTCCACCATGCAATGGTAGTTGGGCACCACCATGGCTATGCGCCGGGTCAACCCGTACTGGTTACGGAGCACCCAGTCTATCGGCCCCTGCGCCCGACCACGGCGGGAGACGCTGATATAATCATAAAGCACCATACTCTGTGGGGTAATGGGGTTTGCCAGAATGGGGTGGTCTTTACGCACAACACCCTGCATATGGTCCCGAAACAGGGTTTGCCGCCTGATTTCGGGTTTCATCACATCTGTTGCACCAATGTAGAGGTCAACGCGACCGTGCCGTAGTGGGTCGGAAGCCGGGTCATCAATCTCTGGTGCCCAGATAAGCTCACAACGGGGGCATTCTTTTTTGAGCGCTTGCAACAGGGGCAAGGCAAGGGACGCTACAACCAGATCGTTCGCCCGGATTGTAAACGTAGGCACCATGTTGGCCAGATTGGCCAGTGCGCGGGTTTCTATCAGGCTATCCGCTGCCCGGACCAGTTCCTGCACCCGGTCCAGAATACCTGCGGCAAAGGCGGAGGGACTCATTTTTCGGCCAGACTGGACCAGAATAGGGTCGGCAAAAGCTACACGCAGTTTAGCCAGATGGCGGCTCATGGCAGGTTCGCTCACCTTCAGCCGCCTTGCCGCGAGCGAGACGCTCTCCTCCTCAATAAGCACCTGAAGGAAGCGTAGCAGATCTAGGTCGTAGCCTCTCATAGCTGCAAAAATAGACTTTATCTGGCGCAGGCACCACCATTTATCATTCCGAAAAGTGGAATCGTTGCTTGCCGTGAATAGGGGTTGTCTCCCCCGTTTTGATCGTGAACATGCGGGGCATGACAAATGCCGCTCCTGCTCTGGCGGCTGGTGAGCCTGTTATCCATGCTTCACCGCCGCGGCCATCCTATATTCCGCCATTTGGCCTGCGCACCATTGTGGGCTGCCTTGGCATGCTGCTTGCCGTGCATGTTGCGGGCTTTAATGAGCATGTGACCGAAATTGGTTTGTCCGACATCCGTGGCGCCATGCACATCGGGCATGATGAAGGCACGTGGGTCATTGCCATTTACGAAGCCTTTAACATTGCGGCCATGGCGTTCACGCCCTGGTTTTACATGACGTTTTCGATCTACCGGTTTTCCATTTTCATGACCGCCATTCTGGCGCTGCTGTCCATTCCTGCTCCTTTCATGCCGGATGTGGTCTCGTTGTGTATTCTGCGGGCTTTTCAGGGGCTGGCAGGGGGGTGCCTGCCGCCGGTGCTCATGACCGTCATGCTCAAATACCTGCCCCCCCAGATCCGGGTGTTTGGAATTGGTGGTTACGCCATGAGTGCGACCTTCGGCCCCAACCTTGGCCTGCCGCTAGAGGCATTCTGGTTTGAACATATCGGCTGGCACTGGCTGTACTGGGAGATCATACCCACGGCGGCCCTTGCTATTGGCATGATGGCCTATGGCCTGCCACGTGACCCCATGCATTTTGAACGGTTTGAAAAGTTCAATTGGCTGGGCATTCTTGTGGGTCTGCCTGCCATCTGTTCTTTGGTGATCGTGTTGTATCAGGGGGACAGGCTGGACTGGTTCCGTTCCTCCGTAATCACCAACCTCACATTCTGGGGTGGGGCGGCCTTTATTGTGTTTGTGATCAATGAGGCTTTTCATCCTAGCCCGTATTTTAGAATTCAGTACTGGCGGTCACGCAATATACAGGCATCCTTGCTGTCTCTGGTCGGTATTTTGGCCATCTGTTCCATTATGGGGGAAATCCCGGCAACGTATCTGGAGGCTGTGCGCGGCTACAGGCCCATACAGGCGGCCCCGGTATCTCTGGTTGTGGCCCTGCCGCAGTTGATCATGCTGCCCCTGATTGCGTGGATCTGTAACAACCGCAAGGTGGACTGCCGCTTTGTGCTGGCGGGGGGCATGCTCTGTTTGGCTGCTTCCGCATGGCTGGGTACGTGGCTGACAGTGGACTGGGTGCGGGACAATTTTTACCTGCTCCAGATTCTTCAGGTCTTTGGTCAGCCCATGACCGTTATTCCCACCCTTATGCTGGCAACAATGGCCATGGGGCCTGCGGATGGTCCGTTTATTTCGGGGATGGTGAACATGCTCAAGGGGCTTGCCAACGCCGTAGCCTTTGCGCTGTTCTCGGCCGCCACCCGCAGGCGGGAACAATACCATTCCACCATGCTGCTAGACCACCACGGCACACACCAGCTGGCGTTGCAGGGTATGGGCAATCCCATTGACCAGCAACTGAGCGCAACATCGCCCGATGGCGCGCATGTGGCGTGGAACGGGCTGCAGGTCTTCCATACCTTTGTGCATGAGCAGTCCCTCGTGCTGGCGCTGAACGATATTTACTATGTGCTGATCTGGGTCTGCCTTGGCTATGCCGCCATGAATCTTGTTCTGCCGCACCGTGTGTATCCGCCACGTGCACCTTCACCCAACACTCCTGCCCGTTAAACCGGAATAACAGACAATGATTTACAAAAAACCTCTGCTTTACGCCGGATGCGCCGCTGGCGTGCTTGCCCTTGTTGCATGGGGGGGCGCGCGTCTGGTCAACGGGGACGGCGTAAACCAGTATACAAACGACGCGTATGTGACAGCCGATTTTACCACCGTGGCCCCCAAGGTGGCTGGGCGTATTGACCGCGTGATCGCACAGGATAACGAACGTGTTCGCGCAGGCGAGGAACTTGCCCATATTGAGGATGATGACTACCGGGCGGCTCTGGATGTTGCCAAAGGCAATGTGCTTGCGGCGCAGGGAGACGTTGCAAACCTGAGCGCCGAACTGGCCCGGCAGGATGCCCTTATAACTCAGGCCCGTGCGGCTGTTCTGGCGGATCAGGCGGACCTTGTGTTTGCGCGCCAGAACACCACGCGCTACCGCAACCTGTCTTCTGGCGGGGCCGGTACTATTGAACAAAAACAATCCTCTGAAGCGCATGAAAAAGAGGCTCTTGCCGCCGTAGCGCGTGATCAGGCGGGGGTCGATGCGGCTATCCGGCAGGTTGCCGTTCTGCAAGCCCAGCTTGAACGCGCCAAAGGCGCGCTGCTGCGTGCTCAGGGGGATGCAAAACAGGCCGAACTCAACCTGTCATACTGCTCCATTCCAGCGCCGGTGGATGGCGTGGTCGGCGAGCGTGGGGTGCGTGTTGGGGCGTATGTGCATCCGGGCACAGGTATTTTGGCTGTTGTGCCTACACAGGCGGCCTATATTCTTGCCAATTTTCAGGAAACACAACTGACCAAGGTGCAGTCCGGCCAGCAGGCCACTGTGTGGGTGGATACGTTCCCCGGTCAGCCCCTCAAAGCACATGTGGATTCCCTGGCTCCGGCAACAGGAGTGGCTTTTGCCCCTATTCAGCCAGACAACGCCACGGGCAACTTTACCAAAGTGGTCCAGCGTATTCCGGTCAAGCTGACCTTTGACCCCAACCAGCCCCTGGCAGCCAAGGTGCGGGTTGGTATGTCCGTGGAAGTGAATATTGATACTGCCTCCAGACCGGAAGGTTCGCATGCCAATGATGCACGCTATATCTGGCAGTAACGGCATGAAGCGCTCGCTCCTGACCAGCTTTTCGCTCCTTGCCCTTGCGGGCTGCACTGTGGGGCCGGACTACCACAAGCCGCAGGTCAGCGCCCCGGCAACGTGGCGGAACACGCAACCGCCCGCGCAAAGTCAGGTCAGTACCGCCTCGACCGACCCCGCATGGTGGACCCTGTTCCATGACCCGGTCTTAACCCGGCTGGAACAGGAGGTGGCGGCCTCCAACCTTGATCTGCAGGCCGCCAGCCTGCGGCTGATGCAAAGCCGGGCGGAACGGCGCATTGCCAGTGCAGCACAGCTCCCACATATGGAAGCCAATGCTTCTTACGCGCGGGAGCGGGCAAGCAGTAACGGTATTCTGGGCCTTATGGGCAGCATGGAACAGGCCGGAGCAGGGAGCGTTGCAAGCGGCACTCAAGGGTTCGGCCCGGCCGCGCTGCCCGGCAGTGTTGGCAACCCGTCCTTTAACCTGCCGCAATATGGCATGAATGCCTCGTGGGAGGTGGATCTGTGGGGGCATGTGCGCAGGCAGGTGGAAGCGGCAACGGCTGCCGTGCATGCCACAGAAGAATTACGGCGGGATATTCTTGTCTCCCTTATGGCCGAAACAGCACAGACATACATAGACCTGCGCGCCACACAGGCCCAGATTGATATTCTGGACCACAACATAGCCATTGCGCGCCATAGTGTGCAACTGACCTCCATGCGGCTTGAGCAGGGGGCTGCAACCCGGCTGGATGTGGCGGAGGCCACAGGGCAGTTGCATATGTTTGAATCGCGCGCAGCCCCCTTGCAAGCTCAAGCAACCCACCTGTTGAACAGTCTGAGCTTTCTGGTCGCGCGCGAACCCGGAGCACTGGACACCGAGCTAAAGCAGCCACGCCCCATACCACCCGTACCGGGGCTTGTGCCTGTTGGCCTGCCATCGGAGCTGGCGCAACGGCGGCCGGATATTCGCATGGCGGCTGACCGGCTGCATGCAGCAACAGCCAGTATTGGTGTGGCCATTGCCGACTTTTTCCCCCGCATTACGCTTTCGGGCAGTCTGGACGTGCAGGCACTTCAGTTCAGCGGTCTTGGGTCATGGGCTTCTCGCCAGTATGGCTTTGGCCCCACGGCAACATTACCCATTTTTGAAGGGGGGCGTCTGACGGGGCAACTGCACCTGCGTAAAGCACAGCAGCATGAGGCCTCTGTTGTGTTCCAGCGCACGGTGCTCAAAGCCTGGCAGGAAATTGACGATGCCATGGCTAATTTTACCGCAGCCCAGAAAAGACGTGACGAACTGGCACAGGCCGTGCAGCAGAATGAAATAGCCGTAACCGTAGCCAAAGCCCAATACGTGCAGGGTGCATCCGACTTTTTGAATGTTCTGACCGTACAAAACGCCCTGCTGGCCTCACAAAGTGCGCTGGTTGAAGCTACAGCCAATGTTGCGGGTTCTGTAACGCATCTCTACCGCGCGATTGGGGGTGGATGGGAAACCGTGTACCCTGATACCAAACAAACCAAACAGCATGCATAGGGGGACACCATGATGATAGTCCGGCGGGCCGATAGTCTGGGTCTGGCGCATTCAGGCGCACTTACTTTGCGTTGCCATTTTGCCTTTGCCGATTATCAGGCCCCTCAATACCAGCATGAAGGCACACTCAGGGCAATCAATACCGGGAGCATTCCTCCAGATGGTCGCTACTCCTTGGGACCAGAGGCCAACGTGGATGTGCTTACGTGGTTGCGGGCAGGCTCCTTACAAACCAGCGTAGAGAATTTTCCACCCGAAGCAATCCAGCCCGGTGGCCTGCATCTGGTCAGCACCGGAGCCGGAGTGCGTTCCTTGGCATGGCAGGCCGGGCCGGCTGGAGCCGATTTTATTCAGTTCTGGCTTTTGCCGGATACCGAAGGGGGCGCGCCCGCGCAGGAAGCACGCGCCGCATTCCCCATGCTGGAGGATGGTGGTTTTCGTATTATCGCCTCCGGCTTTCCTGAGGATGACCCGGAGGCGATGGAGATCATAGATGACGGCTCCCCTGTAACGCTCAGTGCGCGTAGCCGCCTGTTGCATGCACATATTCCCACGGGCGAGGGAGCAGCTTACCAGACGACCCAAGGCAGGGACCTGCATGTATTGGTTGTTGAGGGAGGCATTACAATTTCGGGCACGGCTTTGGCGTGCGGAGATGGCGCCATGCTCCCGCAGACAAGTCAGGTTGTGGTGATGGCCACACAGAATGCTGTGGTCATTCTGGCCGATGTTGCTTCTTCAATATCCCCTTCGGCCCTTTAGTCGGATGCGGAAAATGGGGTCAGCCCGGGTAGAATGCCGGGCTGCTTGTTTTGGGCAGGTCTGTGTAGTCCAGATGTCGTGGCAGGGCGCGCGCGCTGCCAGAAAGCACTGTTTCTTCCAAATCAAGGTCCTGGGTTAAAAGCCGTTCTGTCTCGTCACTCACCTGACCTTCCTGGCGCATACGCGTTAGGGCTTTGCGCTCAGTCCGGAGCAGATGGAGGCGCAAAGCCGCCTCAAACCTTCGCCTTGCCAGAGCTGCGTCCCTATGGGTTCCATCTGCTGTCTGGCTATCTTCGGGTTTATGCCGGTCATCGGGTGCGTCTTCCAGAAGCCTTAGTCTGAAGCGATATTCAGCTATCAGGGCTGCGGTCACTTCTGCGCGTTGCTGTGCGGCACTTTCATCGAGTTGTTTTGTCACCAGTGCAGACTGGCGCTCCATTTCCGCAATGGCTTCCAACGCAAGAAGGCGGCGCACCTCATCTGCTTCCTTATTAACCGGGTCGCCCCCATCGTGGCGCAGGGTGCGGCTTAGGGGGGGCAACAACACGGCGGCGATCAGGAGTGATGTCATGATCACGCCTGCGGCAAAAGTAACCAGCAGATCCCGCATAGGGAACTCCGGCACGCCACTTTCCGCTATGGGAAGGGAGAGAATACCGGCCAGTGTGACCGCTCCACGCACACCCCCTACAGTCATGGCGGCTGTTTCCATAATCGAAACCATGCCAGCTTTGTGGCCACGTGCTTTTGCGATCACAGAGTGCGCGCCACTGACAAAAAATATCCAGATCAGGCGGAGCAGCAATAACATGCTGGTCAGCAAAACAATTGTGCCAATTAAGGACCATGTGCTGTCACCCGCCCTGTTGGCGATACGAATACCTTGTGTAGCAATATCGGGCAGTTGCAAACCCAGCAGCAAAAAGACCAACCCATTAAAAATAAAGGTTATCATCTCCCACACGGCACTGCCGCGCAGGCGGGTGGCAGTTTGGGCCGCGCCAAACACACGGCTCTGGTTCAGGCTTAACCCGGCGCTGACTGCGGCCAGTATGCCCGATGCCTCCAGATGTTCCGCAAGCAGATAAGCCGCAAAGGGCAGTAACGTCATAAGTGTAATTTGCGTTGTTGGTTCATCAAAACCATGGCGGGAGAGAATACGGTTAATAATATTAAAGCCAAAGGTAAGGGCTATTCCAATAAAAATCCCCCCTAAGGCAACCAGTAAAAAACCTAAAGACGCATGTACGATGGAAAACGTGCCGGTTAACGTGGCCGCCACCGCAAATTTGAAGCAGACCAGACCCGAGGCATCATTCAGCAAGGCTTCTCCTTGTAGAATATGCAAAAACCGTCTGGGAATATGTTCCTCGTCTATCATGCCGCCTACGGCTACGGCATCGGTGGGAGAAAGGATGGCAGCAAGGGCAAAGCTTGCCGCAAGGGGTACAACAGGCAGTAGCCAGTGAATAAAATAACCACCAACAATCGTGCTAAAAATAACCAGACCAACGGCCAGCAGTAAAATGGGCCAGCGCAGTTCACGAAAATTGCGCAAAGGCATGAGATATGCATCGGAAAAGAGCAGTGGAGGAATAAAAAGTAGCAGAAAAGTATTCGGCTCAAAATCAATATGGAGGCCAAGGAGCGATGCCACCACACCGCAGGCAATTAACAAAAGCGGCAAAGGTAGGCGCAAAAGCCGGGAAAAAGGCCCGGATACGGCTGTTATAAGCAGCAACAGGAGTACAACAGATGTTACATGCATATTGGATCCTGTCCGGCCTGAAGTATTCTACTGATGCTTTTTTGTAAAAACGCTTTTTGTCCATAAAGTTTGAACGGCCACAGGGTTTCCTGCCCATGGTCAGAAATTACCGTTGTTCCATTCTGGAAATGGCGGACCTTGAATTTTTCAAATTCCCGTCAGACCAGTTATGGACAGGCAACGGGTGGCCACCATATTTCAGGGAACAAAGGACGCAGAGAATGCGTTAAAGGCAGTGTGTTCGCGCAGTTCCTCAACTCAGCGCAACGTTTGCCAGAGTAGAACCGGGAGGCTTAATCCCGCCCGGATCAGACGTGGTGGATTGGGGCGGGATGGTCTAAGCTTTCATCAGCACGGGGGCTTCCGTCCGTGGTGAGTATTTTATGATGCGACGTGGGCCTGAAAGCTCATAATTTTTGTCTGAAAGGACATGCAACGTGGTTATGCTTCATTCAAAGCCTCTTATTCTCCTCGCCTGTGCAATGGCTATACTGCCATCATTGGCCCACGCAGCCGACACGGCTTCTGGCACTTTACTGGGCACAGATGGCACAGCACATGGCACAGTGCAGGTTACGGATGCCCCTAAGGGCGTTATTTTACGGGTGGAAGCAAAAGGGCTGACCCCCGGCTGGCACGGCATGCACTTCCACGACAAAGGCACGTGTGAAGGGCCAAAATTTACCAGCGCAGGGCCGCATGTGCATGCCGTAACCCCTGTTGTGCATGGCCTGCTTAACTCCAATGCGAATGATGCAGGCGACCTGCCAAACATTTTTGTAGGAGCAGATGGTACGGCTACGGTCGAACTTTTCTCCCCTCTGGTGGCCCTTAAAGCCAGCAAGGACAAACCTGCGCTGCTGGATGCAGATGGTTCGTCGCTTGTAATCCACGCTCACCCCGATGACTACCAGAGCCAGCCCATTGGTGGGGCAGGGGATCGGGTAGCGTGTGCGGTTATCAAATAACCACACTCCCTCCAGCGCTATGGGGCAATCAGGGTTAAGCGCCTTGCTTCATGCAGATGAAATCCGGTCGGTTTGGGGGGAAGGTCGCCTTATCCCCCAAACCCGATAGGAAAAACCGGATTATCTTCAGTTATCATGACGAACCCTGTTGTCTGATAGCAGACCGTGCGGCATGAGGAAGCTTATGGAACACCTTCCTCAGTTTGCAGCAGGTAATCAATATGTCTGAACATACCCCCATTGGTCTCGGTCATGAGGCAACAACCACAACGGCGTTGACCCATTCGGGTAATTTCCATGTTGATGAAACACTGGGATATGTGGTCCTGCATTATGCTCTGGCTCCCATGGGTGATTTACGTGCGCGTATTCTGGAAGGAGCATCGGACGACTGTCTGAAGTTCAGCCGCTCACGCAAACCGGAAGATATTCAGGCTGCGGACATCGTGTTTGATGTGGGGGGCATTTATGACCCATCATGTGGCCGTTATGACCACCACATGAAAAACAAGCCTCTGCGTGAAGACGGCACACCATACAGTGCAGCTGGGCTGCTATGGAAAGACTATGGCAAGGCCGCTGTGCGTAATCTGGTCCGCACACAGGTGGATGACGCGACAATCAACGCAATCTGGCAAAGCATTGATAAATCCCTTGTTGTGCCGATTGATCAGGACGACAACGGCGTTGCCAAAATGGGCAAGCTCTCGCTGGCTGATATTGTGTCTGCCTGCAGCCCCCCGTGGGATACAGCCGAACTCCACGGCCCAGAAGAAGCCAAGCGGCGCGAAACCCTTGGCTTTGCTAATGCGGCAACGGCAGTTGCGTCCCATCTGGTCAACACGGTTGACCGTGTTCGCGCCAGCTTAAAAGCCACAGATCGCGTTCTGGCAGCCTATAAACAGGCCGAAGACAAGCGCATCCTGCTGATGGAAACCGGGATGCCAACCGAAAAAGTCATTTTCGAGCATGATCTTCCGGTTGTTTATGTCGTTTCCCCCACCGGGAGCGGGCAGTGGAATGTGAAAGCTGTACCGCCCGAACGAGGGGCGTTTGGCCAGCGTATTTCCCTGCCTGAAGCATGGGGCGGACTGAATGGGCAGGATCTGGCGGCTGCCAGTGGTGTTGCAGATGCCGTGTTTGCCCACCCGGCGCGCTTTATCTGTGGTGCAGGGAGCCGGGAAGGGGCTTTGGCAATGGCCCGACGTGCCTTGGAAGTGGATGCATCCTTGAAGGCTCAGTCAAACTGAGAACACTCAGCAACCTGCACTCTCTGGTTTTAAGCGTGGTTTGTTCGCCTATGTGCAACGGATCACGCTTATAATCAGGCTGTTTGATTGGGGGCGGTATGAAGCGGCTTTTTGCCCGGAATAAATATTATACTGGCCCAATAACCGATCACTTCGATGGGGCCCGGTTTTTTAACCCTGGGCAATCCTCCACAGACCGTTCCTTACGGGACATCTGGCGCTGGCGGAGAACGTCGCACCCCACGCCATGGCCGACCAGCATTCCCGTTCAACCTGTTGTGCCAGAGCGTTATGTGAATGCATTACGCATTACCATGGTCGGCCATGCCACACTGCTTATTCAGGTCGCGGGGCAGAATATTCTAACAGACCCTGTGTGGTCTGATCGGGCAAGCCCGTTCAACTGGGTTGGCCCTAAACGCGTTAGTGCTCCGGGTATAGCGTTTGAAAACCTACCGCCCATTGATGTTATTCTGATCAGCCATAATCACTATGATCATCTCGACCTGACAACACTCAAACGGTTGCAGGCAACCCATGATCCGCTCATGATCACGCCATTGGGGAATGAAAGCATCATTCAAAAAGCTATTCCCCAGGCACGCATTCTGAGCGGTGACTGGCATGAGCGGCAGGTTATTTCTCCCCCACTCAGCGTCACACTTACCCCAGCATATCACTGGTCCGCACGCGGTATTTTTGATCGCCGGATGGCTCTGTGGGCCGGGTTCTGGTTGAATATGCCCACAGATACTCTCTGGTTTGCAGGTGACACGGCTTATGGAGATGGCACCCTATTCCGCACGCTGTTGGCCCAGTATGGTGCGCCGGATGTCGCGTTAATTCCCATTGGCGCGTATGAGCCGCGCTGGTTTATGGCTGACCAGCATGTTAATCCACATGAGGCTGTGTGTATTTATAAAGAGATACAGGCCAAACAGGCATTGGGTATTCATTGGGGCACCTTCCAATTGACAGATGAAGGTATTCTTGCCCCAAAAGAGGCGCTACAGGCCGCCCTTCTGGCGGATAATGACACGACTGACCACTTCAGGGCTGCTGTGCCGGGTTGTGTTTATCAGTTTGGATAAAACCGAATGATCGGCGGCACGGCCATAAAATAACAACAATTGGCGTGATATAAAAAAACAACGATTCATAAAATTATATAATTGACTAACGTGGAAATATGGGTGATACAAAATCACACGTTAAGCACGTGGCACACAAGGAGCGCATACATAATGCAAAACCTGTTTGGTCGAATGTGTCGGCTTGGCCGATGTTGTGAGGTTAAAGTATCTGACGCCTGACCTGTAGGTTTTATTACCTTTCGGGTCAGCTTTTACCCGAGAGGATTAAAGTAATGTTTGAATCACGTATTATTGAAATCAATGGCACTTTTGTTGGTGCAATTATTCTTGAGGAAGATCGCCGAACCCGCCGTTTTTATGCGGCGCATGAAAGCGTTCAGAGCTTGCATAACAAGCGCTACCCGGATGGGCAGGATTTGCGGACCTCTGTTATTCGCAAATTCAAAACAACCTTTGCACAGCACAATTTAAGCGCGGTATGACCGCGCACGCAGCGTGCCGGTCATGGTATTGCGCTGTGGTGTTCGCATATAATATTCTTTTGCCGTAATAAATAGCATTCTCAATGAGCATTATCTGCAAAGGGTGGATGGTGGTGCGTCAGTTGTGTCTTGAATGGTTCGGTCTCAAAACAAGATAATTCTGTTTTGTGTTATTCTACCGTATCAAAGTAAAAGTTTAAGTTTTGGGGGACTTATGGCGGTGTCTGTTCGGGCAAGCGTTCTGTTGACGACAACAGTTTCAAGCCTTTTTTTGCCATGCGTAGCCATGGCCGCAACATCTGATGCGGAAAATGCAGCCTTACGGCGTGAAATTGCAGCGATGCATCGTGAAATGATGGGGGAAATCCATCGTCTTCAGGCGCGGGTTGATAAATACGAGCATGTCTCCACCCAGCAAAGCCACAGGATCGGGCGCGTTCCGCGTACCCTGACTGCGGGCGATGCGGATGATGCCCAGCCCCGTTTCCGGGAAGATCCGATTGTTCCGGTCAATCATGGTCCCCGTAGTGCCAGCGAAAGCCGTATTGCCCTGCCAGAAGGACCTGCGCAGTCATGGAGTTCATTCAAGGCGGCTACCGCCAAGGATGAGAGTGTCGATATTGGTGGTATCAAAATTGGTTTTCCCAAAGGCCGACCAACCATTTCTTCGGATGACAAGGCTTACGCATTTTCCATTGGCCTGCTGGCGCAAGAAGACTTTGGCGGCTTTATGGGAGTGAGTGGAAACGGTGGTATTTTCAATAAGTTTACAGAAAATGCTCGCCGTCTTCGTATTTACATGTCCTGGCGTTACAAGGATTGGGTTGTTAACGTAACGCCCGATTTTGGCGCAAATAATGCTGACGGCACGGTCAGTCTGTTTGAAGCCAACCTTAATTACACAGGTCTGCACAATACAACGCTGACTGTTGGTTATTTTCAGCCACGTATGGAAGAAGATAGCGCAGAACGCTCGGGCGCGTTTGAATTCCTTGAACGTCCGACCATTGTTGATCTGGTGCGTAACATTGCTGGTGGCGTTGCCCGCTTTAGCATTGGTGGTGAGCATTACGAAAAACGCTGGCTGGTTGCCGGGTATTTTACGGGCCAGAAATATGGTGATCGTAAAAGCAACACGGATACAACTGGTATCGTCGATAGTCAGACAGGGGGCGTGTTCAGAGCCACAGGGCGTCCTTATGTCTCTAAAGACATTGATTTGCATGTGGGTGTTGGTGCGACAGCGGCCTTTAAGGTTAACCAGACCACAACTGCGGGCCGGTCCTATACATTCAAGGATAATGTGGAAGTCCCTCTGGGCGAAGACCAGTTGCTCTCCTCTGGAGCATTATCCAATATTTCCCAAATCTGGGCTGCCGGGCCGCAGCTTGGGTTCCGTTATAAAAAATTCCTGCTGAAAGGGGAATATTACCACGTTGGTGTTCAGCATGATAACGTAGCTGCTACTATTAACCCCTCATCCATTGGGTTTGATGGCTGGTATGTTGCGGCAAACTATACACTTCTTGGGCATGGTCGTGGCTATAATGAGAAAATTGGGGCCTTTACTACTCCGGGCGTCGAGTATGATTTTGATCCGGCCAAAGGGCACTGGGGAGCACTGGAAATTAGCGGACGCTGGAGTGTAACTGACCTGCGGACATCAGGCTCGACCACAGCGACAGGGAACACAGTCAAAGCCAATGGTGAAACAGGCGACAAACAAACAGTTTGGCAGGGTGGGTTGAACTGGTACCCCAACCAGCACATCAAAATCATGCTGGATTACACGCACTTTGATGTTTCCAGCTACAATGGTGCAAAATCAACGGCCCCCAACTTCTTTGGACGTAGTGGCAATGCTGTTGTTGGTCGCGTGCAGGCGGCATTCTAATCTGACTTTATTTTTAAGGAACAGGCTTATGAAACAGGACAACTTTTCTCACATCCGTCGCGCCGTTCTCAAAGTAACGGCGGTATTGGGTGTTTCCCTGCTGGCGGGGTTGCAGGCAACGGCGAGCTATGCGGAATCTTACCATCTTCTTAACGTCTCTTATGACCCAACGCGTGAACTCTATGCTGATGTGAATAAGGCATTTGCCGCGCAATGGCACAAAGACCATCCGGAAGACACGGTAAGTGTTAAATCAGCGCATGGCGGTTCCGGGGCGCAGGCGCGCTCCGTGCTGGAAGGCGCACCGGCAGATGTGGTAACGCTGGGGCTGGCTTACGATATTGATCTACTGGCCCAGCATGGCCTGATTGCGGCTGACTGGCAGAGCAGGCTGCCCCATAACGCAACCCCTTATACCAGCACCATTGTGTTTCTGGTCCGTAAGGGGAACCCCAAAAACATTCACGACTGGCCCGATCTGATCCGTGACGGCGTGCAGGTCATTACGCCAAACCCCAAAACATCGGGCGGGGCACGTTGGAACTATCTGGCCGCTTGGGGCTGGGCGCTGCACCAGAAAGGGGGAACCCCCGAAACTGCCAAAGCGTACTTGAAAGACCTGTTCAAACATGTGCCCGTGCTGGATACGGGGGCCCGTGGCGCCACCAACAGCTTTGTGCAGCGTAATCTGGGTGACGTACTGCTCGCATGGGAAGATGAAGCACTGCTGGCCACACGTGATATTGGGCCTGATCAGTTCGACATTGTTGTGCCGTCACAGACCATTCTGGCCGAACCGCCTGCGTCCATTGTAGACAAGAACGTTAAGGCGCATGGTACGGAAGCCGTTTCCAAAGCCTATCTGGACTTCCTGTTTACGCCTGAAGGGCAGAAAATTGGTGCAAAACACTATTTCCGCCCTGTTGATCCAGCCATTTTGGAGGAAAATAAAGCACTGTTCCCCAAAGTGGATACCTTTGATGTGAAAAGCCTTGGTGGCTGGACCAAACTGCAGAAAGAGCATTTTTCTGACGGCGGGGTTTTTGACAGCCTTTATAAATAAAGTTCAACTATGCGCCGCACTTTATAGTGCGGCGCATTTTCGATTATTCAGAATCAATAACAGTAAACGCAAAAGATGTTGGGGTGCCTATTGGCACAAAGTGCCAAGTAAAATCGAGTGCCCCTGTGTCTGTATTAACCCGCAGCGATGTAATGCAGTCACTACGCTGGTTGGCAACAAATACAAACTTTCCGGAAGGATCAAAACTTAAGGCCCGTCCGTAATCCGCATGTACCCAGACTTCGTCAAACAATGTTATCGAACCATCCTCATGCACTCTAAAGCAGGCAATGGCGTTACCTAACCGATTGGTGACATAGAGAAATTTCCCTGTTGGGTGGAGAATAATTTCGGCCGCAAGCGTGCTACCCCGAAACTGCGCTGTAACGGTTGAAGCCGTTTGCTTGATTTGCATAGCACCCGTCTGACCGTCATAATCCGCAACAACAACGCGGGAATCCTGTTCGCCAAGAATGTAAATAATTTTTCCGTCATGGCTAAAACAGAAATGGCGGGGAGCAGATCCCGGTTCCATGCTCAACCATGGTTTTTCAGCCGGTTTTAAGGTGCCGTTCTCCATATCGAACGACCAGACATAAACCCTGTCCAGCCCAGCATCACAGGCGAGAACAAATTTTCCACTCACATCGGATTGGATCATGTGAACGTGGGAGCCTGAATGGTCACTGACGGCATAATTGCCCGGCGGGTTGTCTGCTGCCCGTTCTGGCATTTTAGGTCCTGTGTTGTGCACAAGATCAGTTAATAACCCTAAGCTACCATCGGGTTGAATGCGCATAACTGCCGCACTCCCACCCGTATAATTAGCGATAAACAGATATTTTCCCGATGGATGAACACTTAAATGTGCAGGGTCCGCGCCACCGCTACTCATCACATTAAGTTTGCTGAGCACACCTGTGTGTCGGTCGACCTTAAACGCCGTAACAGAACCCGTGTGACCACCTTCAAAATCACTTATCTCATTAACCGTATACAAGGTGTTCTGGTCAGGGGATAATGCCAGAAACGAGGGATTGTCAGCGGGGGTGACATGACCCAACTGGGTTAAAATCCCGCTTTCAGGGTTCATTTCAAAGAGGGTAATACCGAGTGCATTACTCTCTGCCGGGCCTGAGCGCGTATACCCCCCCACATAACATAAAATGCGAGGTCCCTCTTTTTTGGCAGCTTTTTCCGGGTTGGCTTTTGGTAAAGCGGCCTTAGGGATTGGAGCAGGGGGCGGGGCACTCTCGCCAAAAGCTTTTCCAAAATGGGCTGTCAGGCTTAAGCCCATGATAGAAAAGCCAAAAATTCGGCGACCCATCATATTCGGTTTATGATTCATGGGGTGATTATTACGAGATCACGCGGAATTTTCAAATATTTATTAGCATGGATTTGTATGATTGAACAAAATACGATGCTTAAGCCCGAGAAGAATATACAGTTCCTCTCTATCCTTCTCAAGCATATGCAACAGAGATCAGAATGATATTAAGATTTTATCTCTATATTTTCATTTCTGTATTTGGCTTGCATGCCATTTTTTCAAAGATTCAAGGGTTTCAGCAACATGCTGCTCTGGGTTGCTACCCGTATAACTGAGTAAAATATTGCCATCTGGTGCAATAACATACGAAGTGCGTTGGGAAAGTAAGGTTTGATGCTCTGTACTGACAGAATGGTAGAGGATAGCCGTTAAGGCACCCGGGTCGGCCAAAACTGCAAATTTATCCCTGCATTCCACTTTTGAAAATTCCGAGACCCTCTCGGTATTTCCCGCAGTTATGCCAACAAGCGTTGCCCCCTGTGCTTGAAACTGCTCCGCTGCGGCGGCAAAATCATGAGCTTCCTGTGTGCAGCCAGCAGTAAATGCTGCGGGAAAAAAGTAAAGAACAACAGGGCCTTTTGCGAGCGCCGCTTTAAGGGAAAAAGTTATGGGTTTGCCGGCCAGAGCGCCTTGAAGCGTAAAGTCCGGAGCATTAACGCCCTGAGATAAAGCCGCCTGTGCTGGCTGGGCGTTACACGCCAGTCCAGTTGCAACAGGAAGAGCGATAAGTGAGAACCTTAAAGCGGTTAAAACGGTTGTTGTCCTGATCACTCTATAAATCCCATATGCTAACCGGAGGACCCAGTCCCGACACGTTGGCCCATCCGGCAACCCGATCTAGCTTTGTTCCTGCATTGTAGCTTTGATTGTAGCGGGTTCCTGATGTGTTGTCGCGGGCCAGAATGTTATGGCAATGGCATTTTGTAAATCTCTGATCTGTGTCTGAATCCAGCTCATATAGTCGTGCAACCCACGAATAATAATTTCTTCGGCGGTCTGGTCCTGTAGACTAGCCCGCAGTTCGGCAACGCATTCCAAAAGAGGGGAACATATCTGGCGCAGATTTTCATGGGCAGCCAGAAGGGTCAGTGTTTCATCAATCTGACGTAGAATTGTGCTGAGGGAGCGGGGAAAACCATCATTCTTGAGCAAGAACCCTACAATATTGGCGGGTGTCAGGGTTACGGGCCGTAACCGCCGGAAGGCATGGTAGGCCGCGGCTGAACGGAGGACTGATGTCCATTGTGTCAGGTCAATATCAGACCCCGGCACTTCAGATTGGGGGAGGAGCATATGGTAGCGAATATCAATCAGACGCGTGATCTGGTCACTCCGCTCCAGTGCTTTGCCTAACCGATAGAAAAGCCATGCCTGATCACGGTAGAGCGTGCCTTCGGCAATGCCAAAATGGGTCTGGCAGTCCTGCCGGACACGGGTGCAGAGTTCGGCAAGGTTATGGTCTGCCATATCTCCATTTTTGAGATTAAGCAGATTGCGGGAAAAAACATTCAGCTGTGTCCATAATTCAATAGACACAAGGGGGCGCACAGCGCGCGCATTTTCACGCACTTGCTGCGCGAGCGAGACCAGTGATGCCGGGTTGCGTGTTTCCGTTACATAAAACGGGACAATCGCTGCATGTTCAGAGGTGGGGTGTATCTGCTCAAACAGGCTCTCGTCCGAATTGATGGCAAGGATGGAATCCCATGCCGTCTGGCCTTCCGCATTGCGGACAAAAGTCTCCGTAACCTCCAGCAAGCGGGCCAGATTTTCCATGCGTTCCATGTAGCGTGCAAGCCACATCATACATTCCGCATAGCGCGACAGGAGGGGAGTTGGGGAAACAATTATCATGACGCCATGACCCATGTATCTTTTGAACCGCCACCTTGGGATGAGTTGACCACCAAAGACCCCTTACGCAGGGCAACGCGCGAGAGGCCACCGGGCATGACCCATACAGAACGCCCCGTAACAGCAAAGGGTCTCAGGTCAACATGGCGGGCTTCTACCGCGTTGCCACATAGCGTTGGTGTAACAGACAGCCCAATAGTCGGCTGGCTTATGTAATTACCCGGATTGTTGCGTAATTTTTGGCTAAAATCATCCAGTTCCGCCTGCGTGGCCTGTGGGCCGATAAGCAGGCCATACCCACCGGATTCACCAACAGGTTTAACAACCAGTTTGTCGAGATTTGCCAGCGTGTAGGCCAGTCCTTCCGGCTCTGCGCATATGTGTGTTTCCACACTCTCCAAAATTGGTTCCTGATCCAGATAATAGCGGATAATGCGCGGCATATAAGCGTAGACGGCCTTATCGTCCGCAACGCCCGTGCCCAGAGCGTTTGCAAGCGTTACATTGCCCCGCCTGTAGGCTTCCACCAGACCCGGCACCCCCAGAAGACTGTCAGGGTTAAATGCAAGTGGATCAAGGAATTCATCATTTAGGCGGCGGTAAATGGAGTGTACGGGTTTTGGCCCCATAACTGTGCGCATGAACACCTTATGGTCATCCACGAACAGATCCCGGCCTTCCACAAGGGGTACCCCCATTTCACGCGATAAAAAGACATGCTCAAAATACGCGGAATTATAAATACCGGGGGAGAGCAGAACGACCTGAGGATCATCCACACCTTCAGGGGCGACTTCGCACAAAGCATGGTGCAGGCGTGGGCCGTATTCCTCAACAGAACGTATGGGCAGGCCAGATGCCAGATCAGGCATGAGCCTGAGCATCATATGTCGGTTTTCTATAACGTAAGATACGCCAGAGGGGGTGCGTGCATTATCCTCCAGCACCAGAAAACGGCCCTGCTGGTCACGGATCAGATCCGTGCCATTGATATGGACATAAACCCCGCCGGGCACGGAAAGACCGACCATGGCCTGACAGTAATTTGCATTTTTCAGCACAAGTTCGGCTGGCACCACGCCATCTTTTAGAATGTGTTGCTCATGGTAAATATCATGCAAGAACAGATTGATCGCCTGAATGCGCTGTTGAACGCCGCGTTCTATATGGTGCCATTCGTTTGCTGTAATAATGCGCGGAATGGCATCAAACGGTAGAATACGGTCAATCGCCTCCCGGTCAGTATAGACGGTAAAGGTTATGCCCATTCTGTAAAGCTGCGCTTCTGCCGAGGCTGTTCTGTTTTTAAGTTCCTGTATCTGCAATGCGGATAGACGTTTTTTTACGCACTCGATAATGGGGGGTGTGGGAGATTTGCGGTTCATCAATTCGCAATAAAAATCGGGCGTTGCGTAATTATCCAGCAGTCCGCGTGTTGGGGGAGGGGCAAGGTGTAGGGCGTTTGTCATAAAAGCCTCCCATCTGGCGTTCGGGACTGAAGGAGAGAAGGGTCCGGCCCGCCAAAACGTTTCGAATATGTATTAACGGAGCAGGATTTCCGGCATTTGCCAAGCACAAAATACGCGCTCACATTTTGTTTGAACAAACCCGCATGGGTCCCTTGCGTGGCTTGCACAGAATGCTATGATTTTGTGCTGAATTATTGTTCTGATACCAAACAGATATCAGCGGCACATTGCGTCAGGTCGCAAAAAGAGCAGGACCGTATTTCTGATGAGTTCACACGTAACGCTTTTGCACCGGACCTGCTACCGTTACGACCGCCCCGTAGCTCTGGGGCCACAGACAATACGCCTGCGCCCGATGCAAAGCAGCCGCACCCCCATTGAATCTTATGCTCTGCACATCCGGCCGGAAGGCTTTAACCTGCGATGGGAGCGTGATTCGTGCGGGAATGATGTTGCCTGCATTGGTTTTCTTGACCGCCTGACACATTTTGATATCGAAGTCTCGCTTATTGCGGACATGACCGCCTATGACCCGCTTCTCCAGACCCGTTCGAGCGAAGATCAGGAAGACAGCTTTCTGGACGATTATTCCATGCCTCCAGATTGCGGGCCGGAGGTTCGGGATTTTCTGTCCAATTACTCCATCGGCATGAGCGGAGACATGCTGGGGGACATGATGGCGATCAATCGCGGCATCGCCAAGCGGGTCAGCTACCAGCGCCGTCTGGAACCGGGTGTATGGTCTGCGGAGGAAACACTCCGCAATGGGGCCGGCTCCTGCCGGGATAGTGCCTGGCTTTTTGTTAATATAGCCCGGTATCTGGGGCATGCTGCCCGGTTTGTCTCAGGCTATTTGATCCAGAGTGCCATAACGGCCGATGGCGAAGAGGTTCTGACTGGCGAACTCCACGCATGGGCACAGATTTTTATACCCGAACGCGGCTGGCTGGGGTTTGATACGACATCAGGCCTCCTGACCGGGGAGGGGCATATTCCTCTCGCTGTTGCAGCCAGACCGGAAAATGCAGCCCCTGTTTCGGGCCTATTAGACCGATGTGAAGCAACATTTAATGTTTCCATGAAGGTGGAACGGCTGTTTACGTGATAAGAGATTTCAAAGAATAAATCTTTGGCCGCTGAATGTTAAAAGGAAGTGCAGGATGAAGCGCTTTACCTGCCAATCCTGTGGGCAATTACTGTTTTTTGAAAACACCCGCTGTAACCAGTGCCATGCCCCACTGGGTTTTATGCCCGAAAGTGCCAACCTTACCGCACTTTCCCCCGTGGGAGGGGGGCTCTATCGCGCGGTTGATTGCGGTACAGAGGACGCCCCCCGAGCGTTCTGCACCAATCACATTTATGATGTGTGTAATTGGCTGGCTTCCCCTGCGCAGGGTACCGGGGCGTTCTGTTTTGCATGCCAGTTCAACCGGGTTATTCCCAACCTCAACATACCGGGCAACATGGAGCGATGGCACAAGCTGGAAATTGCCAAGCACCGGCTGTTCTACACCATTCTGCGCTTAAAACTCCCGGTTAAAAACCGACGACAGGACCCGCGGGAAGGGTTGGCGTTCGATTTTTTGGATGATTCTCCACAAAGCGACCTTCCCATCATGACAGGCCATAGCAACGGCATCATCACAATTGCGACCAAAGAGGCGGACGATGCCTACAGGGAGCGCATGCGTGTGGAAATGGGAGAGTATTACCGCACCCTTTTGGGCCATTTCCGGCACGAAATTGGCCATTACTACTGGAATGTTCTTATTCGTGATGGAGGTCGGCTGGAGCCGTGTCGCGCTGTGTTTGGTGATGACCGGATGGATTATCAGACTGCACTACAAAACCACTATGCACGCATAACACCGGGGAATTGGCGGGAGCATTATGTCAGCCTGTATGCGATGTCTCATCCGTGGGAGGATTTTGCGGAAACATGGGCGCACTACTTCCACATTGTCTCCACGTTGGAAACTGCTCTGTCTTATGACATGACCATTGGTCAAAAGGTCGATGGGCAAACCATTCTAACCCATAAAAATGACCCTTATCTGCACATGCCGTTTGATGAAATGATAGAGGCATGGCTACCGTTAACCTATGCCGTTAACAGTCTGAACCGCTCCATGGGCCTTGCCGATTTTTATCCTTTTGTGCTCACGGCGGGGGTGCGCACAAAACTCCGCTTTATTCATGATGTCGTGCGGCAGGTGCAACAGGCTGCGGAATGAACGCTCATTTATTGCACCTGAATTTGCGAAAATAGAATTTCATCATTCAGGGTAATAATGACGTTTCTGGCACGGCGCGATAACAGAACAACCCTTTGGGTCTGAGAGAGTGGAACAAAAGGTGCCTGCGCCATAACCTCCCGATCCACTTCCGACCAAGCATGATTGCTGGCGGCTCTATCCGTCAATGCCAGCATGGCGGCTTCGTGCATGAGTTGATCAATATGAGGGTCGCAAAATCCGGAATAATTGGGCGAGTTATCGGAATTGGGGTGAAAGGTCTCGCAAGAGAATAGGGTTTGCAGAAAACTGGATGCGGAAGGGTAATCCGCATTCCAGCCTGCCAGTGCAATTTGAAAATGGTTTTGTGTATTCTGGATATACGTAAACGCAATGGCGGGGCTTATACTGCGGACTGTTGCCTTGAACCCAAGCATTTCCAATGTATTGCGTATGTCTTCCGCCGTTGCACTTCCGTGCTGTTCGGATGGCACAATAATGGTGACCTTTTGCCCAGCCATGCCACTTTCTTTAACCAGACGGCGGGCTGTATCCATATCTGGTTTGACCCAGTGTTCCGCCGGGTGCGTGGGGGATGCCCCTTGCGTGTAAAAGCAGAAGGGTTCGTAACCCGGTGTGCCATCGGGCAGGATCTGGCATAAAGGCGAGGCCACCGCTGGACCGCCCCTGTAAATAATCATGGCGTGCCGGTTTACGGCGTAATTCAGAGCCTGACGGACCTTAAGAGACGTAAAGGGAGGTTCATGCACATTCAGCATGGCAAAATAGGACAGAAGAGGGGCGTAAAGCCGGACCTGATCGGCGTAGCGGCTGCCGACCTCGCCCAGCCGGTCCAGCGGCACGTTCTCATACATCCAGTCCGCCTGCCCATTTTCGACCGCAGTAACGGCAGACTCTCCATCCAGACCGAAGGAAACCTGTACAGCGTCAGGGTAGGCCGCGGGTTGCGCGTTGTGTGACCATTCGTGAAAAAATGGGTTCCGTTCCAAGCGCAAAAGGCTGGTTGGGTCATACTCGGCAATGCGGTAAGGGCCGGTTCCGGGGATGGGGGTATTGCCCATGTCCCGTACTGGTGTTTCGGCTGGCAGAATAACGGCATGCATCCATGCCAAGCGATCCAGAAATTCGGGGTCTGGGGTGCTGAGCCTAAAAATAATTTGCCGCGTGCTAGCATTTGTTTCCATGCCGCCAGCCAGTGTGCACGTTCCCGGGTTTTCCAGACAGGCCTGCGCACCAATAATGGCGCCGTAATACGGTCCAGCGGTTGGGCTGCCAATTTTGAAAAGCCGCCGGAAGGATGCCGCCACATCGTCCACTGTCACAGGCTTGCCGTTGGAAAAATGTAATCCTTCCCGCAAGGTCAGGCGGTAGGTGCGCCCACCATCCTCAGGCAGTGGTACAGATTCGACCAGATTGGCAATAACCGGCTGCGCCTCAGGCCCGGAGAATTTGGGGTAGGCAAGTAGCGTATCATAAACCGGTGTTTCAAATAACTTGGTCAGGGCGGTGTAGGATATCTGCGGGTCCAGCGTGCCAGAACTGCTTTGCGCAAGAATACGCAGCGTGCCGCCCGTATGGCCCGCGGGCTGTGCTTCCGCCGCCCAAGCCGAGGGGGCAGAACTGGCCAGCAAGCCCAAGGCGGCAAGGTAGGGGAATATAAGCGGCATCCGGTTGGTCATGCCCAAGTATGGCCTGCTTTGCCGCCCTGTTCAAATATGAAAATGGTAGGGAAGGGGTGCCGCATATCGGCCTCCGCCAATGGGCGTTGTTTTGAAAACATCCCGTCACAAAACAATCACACCCAAACGGTTTTTTTTGCGTGTAGTGTCTGGTTACAGCATGGGAGGAGGCGAGCATGTATGGTCATCAGGCAGTGCAAACCGCTCAGGCGGAAACCGCGAACCGCTGGCGTGAGGCCGTTCGGGAACGCTGGCGCATTACGCTGCTCAGTGCATGGGAACGGGAAACCCTGATGGCGGATGGTAAAGCACCATTGCACATCCAGAAAACCGTCTTTCTAAAGCAGAAAGCCCGAATGACCCGTTGCAACGCGGGCTGCAAATAAAGGTCTTACGCCCAAATCTGGCAGGTTACCCCCGCAGGCTTGCGCCTTCGGGGCATTTGCCGTTCGCTCACCTTTGAGCAGCTTTTTTCAAAAACATTATGAATAATGACTATGGGCGCTTGCGTTTACCCTGCCAAAGTCATAAGAGGAAGCGCCAAAGGTCGGGTGACCTGCGGCAGTGCTTTGCTACAGGGTTAACCCGCCACGTTGTAATTCAGCAAGGGTGCCCGCTGCATGACTTCCTCTCCATACAGCCGTGTTACTGAAGCTCTGGCGTTTGACGATGTTCTGGTCGTCCCGGCTGCTTCTGATGTCGTGCCAGGTCAGACCATGGTGCGTACGCATCTGACGCGTTCCATCGAGCTTAACATCCCTCTTATTTCTTCCGCCATGGACACGGTAACGGAAGAGCGCATGGCCATTGCCATGGCGCAGCAGGGCGGTCTGGGCGTTATTCATAAAAACCTCAAACCCGAAGAGCAGGCCGAGCATGTGCGTCGGGTCAAGCGCTTTGAATCCGGCATGGTGGTCAACCCGGTCACGGTTGGACCAGACCAGACGCTGGCCGAAGTGCGGGAAATTATGCACCGCCACGGTATTAGCGGCCTGCCGGTTGTGCAGCCCGGCACACAGAAGCTGGTCGGTATTCTGACCAACCGGGATGCCCGCTTTGCAGTTGACCCCACGCAGCGTGTTTCCGAGCTTATGACCAAGGACCGTCTGGTTACGGTTAAAAACGGCGTTGACCCGGATACAGCCCGCCAGCTTTTGCACAAGCACCGGATTGAAAAACTGCTGGTTGTGGATGATGCAGACCGTTGTGTTGGCATTATTACCGTAAAAGACATGGACAAGGCGGTAGCGCACCCTCTGGCTATCAAGGATAGCATGGGCCGTCTGCGCTGCGCCGCCGCCACCGGCGTGGGGGAAGACGGCTTTAGCCGCGCCAAACTGTTGATTGACGCAGGGGTGGATGTTCTGGTGGTCGATACCGCCCACGGCCACTCTGCTGGCGTTCTGGCCGCGGTGGAACGCCTGAAGGCTCTGGATGACGATATTCAGGTCATCGCCGGTAACGTTGCCACACCCGAAGCCGCCCGGGCACTGGTTTCGGCCGGGGCTGACTGTATTAAAATCGGCATTGGTCCGGGGTCCATCTGCACCACGCGCATTGTGGCAGGCGTTGGGGTGCCCCAGTTCTCGGCTATTTTGGAAACGTCTCTGGCCTGTAAGGAAATGGACGTACCCTGCATTGCAGACGGTGGCATCCGCACATCGGGCGATATTGTTAAAGCTATTGGTGCCGGGGCAGACGTAGTGATGATTGGCTCCTTGCTGGCTGGCACAGAAGAAGCGCCGGGCGAGGTCTTTCTGTATCAGGGCCGCTCCTACAAGTCCTACCGGGGCATGGGCAGCCTTGGCGCCATGGCGCGAGGCTCGGCGGATCGTTACTTCCAGCAGGAAGTCAAGGACGCGCTCAAGCTTGTGCCTGAAGGGATTGAAGGCCGTGTTCCCTACAAGGGCAGCATGTCCGCCGTTATTCATCAACTTGTGGGCGGGCTGAAAGCTGGCATGGGCTATACTGGCTCGCGCGAGATCAGTGATCTGCAGGTGCGGGCCAAGTTCCGCCGCATTACAGGCGCAGGCCTGCGCGAAAGCCATGTGCATGATGTTTCCATCACGCGTGAAGCCCCTAATTATCGTCAGGACTGATCTGCCTTTATGACACCTACAGCCAGACTTGCCGCAAGCATTGACCTGCTTGCGGCCATGGAGGCGGCACCACGCAAACCAGCGGATGCCGTTGCCAACAGCTTTTTCAGAGAAAGACGCTACATTGGCGGCGGCGACCGGCGTGCCATTTCCGGTCTTGTGTGGGACATCATGCGCAACTGGCGCAGGTTGGGGTGGTGGCTTGAGCAGAACGGGGGCGCTGCCAGCCCCCGCATGCTGGCGGGTGCTCAACTGGTATTTGACCGAACCCCCATGGAAAAACTGGTTTCCATCTATGGTGGCGGGCGTTTTGCCGCAGGGGCGCTAAGCGAGGCCGAACAGGCCGTTCTGACCGCCCTGATAGGCAAGGACCTTGACTGTGCCGATATGCCGCGTGCTGTTCGGCTTGAAGTGCCAGACTGGTTGCTTCCCAAACTGGAAGAAACTTTTGGAGACACCCTTGAATCCGAAATAAAGGCTATGGCGGACCCTGCCTCGCTGGACCTACGGATTAACATGCTGCGCACAACCCGTTCGGAGGCCATGCACGCATTGGCGCGTGAAGGCCTGCATGCGGAGGAAACAAAGCTCTCCCCTTGGGGGCTGCGGCTGGAAGGACGCCAACCGGTTACCGCCAGCAAGCCTTTCCGCGATGGTCTGGTCGAAATTCAGGATGAAGGCAGCCAGCTTGTGGCCGCCATGGCGGGTGTAGACCCCAGCATGCGCGTGCTGGACTACTGCGCGGGGGCCGGTGGCAAAACACTGGCTCTTGCCATGATGATGGAAAACAAGGGCCATATTGTTGCGTGTGATGTTTCCGTGGTGCGTCTGGAAGGGGCCGTAAAGCGGCTTCGTCGTGCCGGGGTGCATAATGTGGAACGCCATCTGCTGACCGAAGGCGATAAATGGGCCAAAAGGCGGGCGGCCTCATTTGACCGCGTTCTGGTCGATGCGCCATGCAGTGGCACAGGCACCTGGCGGCGTAACCCGGATGCCCGCTTCCGTACTACTCAGGTTGATCTGGACGAACTTCTGGTCAAGCAGGCCGCGATTATGGACCGTGCGGCTGCTCTGGTTAAGCCGGGGGGGCGTATGATTTATGCAACATGCTCGCTCCTCCGTGCGGAAAATGCAGGGCAGGTGGAGCAGTTCCTTGCCCGCCATCCTGACTTTCGTCTTGTGCCATCCGGTTCCCCATCACTGCCCGATGCTTTGCGCGAGCAGTCCATGATCAGCCTGACCCCTGCGCGGGACGAGACAGACGGATTTTTTGCTGCTGTTCTGGAGCGGCAGGCGCCCGAGAACTGATTGTTTTTTTAGAAAATAGTATTAACCCACCGCTTTTGCGGTCTATCTTCTTGGTTTGATGTATAACTGCCATGCCTATATGCTCTGGGCACGAAAAACATGGATCACATCTGACCACGAGATAGACCTGCATGACCGATAGTGTAATTATTTTCGTCTTTTTTGTGCTGGGCGGCAGTATGCTCGCACAATGGACGGCTTGGCGCTTCCGGCTGCCCGCTATTGTGTTGCTATTCTCGCTCGGGTTACTTTACGGGCCGGTGCTACAGGTTATGCATCCGTCCGAAATGATTGGCTCTGCTTTTCATCCTCTGGTTTCACTTGCTGTGGCCCTTATTGTTTTTGAGGGCGGTCTGGCGCTAGATTTTCGCCAGCTCAAGGAAGCAGGGGAAGGTGTGCTCCGCCTTACGCTGGTTGCGCTGCCCATTAATTTTATGCTGGGCAGTCTGGCAGCCCATTACCTTGGCGGCATGGGCTGGGGGCCAGCGTTCCTGTTTGGCTCGATTGTGGTTGTAACTGGGCCTACGGTGGTGCTGCCGTTGCTGCGGCATGCCAAACTCAAGCCCCGTATTGCCGCCTTCCTGCGCTGGGAAGCTATTCTGAACGACCCGGTCGGGGCCATTTTGGCGACTTTGGTGCTTGAAGTCCTCCTCATGCACCCTGATGAAGGCTCGGGCACTGTTTTTGCCGCAATTGTTCCGCATATGCTGGCGAGTGCTGCCTTAATGATCGGGCTGGGCGTTGGCTCGGCATGGTGCGTCCGGTGGCTATGTGTGCGTGACCTTCTGCCCGAAATCATGAAGATGCCTTTGTTCATCACGCTGGCACTCATGCTGTATGTGGTTGGAACGTTGAGCATGGATGGCGCGGGACTGATCGCCTCCACGGTGTTCGGGATGGGGCTGGTCAATCTGCGTATTCCGGGAATGGGTGAACTCCAGCGCATGAAGGAGGCGTTGGTTGTTCTCATTGTCTCGGTGTTGTTTGTGCTGTTGGCAGCAGACCTGCAACGCAACGAACTGGCCAGTATTTCGTGGTCCATTGGCGCGTTAACACTGGCGGTTCTGTTTCTGGTTCGCCCGTTGGGCATATGGCTGGCGACCATGGGGTCCAGTCTGAGCTGGAGAGAGCGCTTTTTTGTTGGCTGGATTGCGCCGCGCGGCATTGTGGCCGCCGCAGTAGCCGGCATTGCCGGGGTCAGGTTGCAAGATGCGGGCTACCCCGGCGCTGGTCTGGTGATGCCGGCTGTTTTTGCGGTTATTGCCTCAACCATGATTTTGCATGGCTTTTCGCTTATTCCGCTGGGGCGTAAATTACACTTGACCCTGTCCAACCAACCGGCACTGGCTATTGTGGGGGCAAGCGAATGGTCAACCCAGTTGGCACAGACCGTGCATGACGTAGGCACCCCAGTGCTTCTGGTAGACAGTTCCGCAAGAGATCTGGCACCCGCACAAAAAGCCGGCGTGCCCGTGCTGTGCACGGAAGTTCTATCCGAAGAAGGGGCGGAAAGTCTGGAGGAACGCCCCGCCGATTACCTGATTACCGCAACACCGGATGCCATTTATAATGGACTGGTCTGTGCCCATCTGGCCCCTCATTTTGGCCATCAGCGTGTGTATCAGGTTAGTCCGGGCATTGCGCGGCTGGATCAGTACCGGGGCCTCAGCCGTGAGGCGAGGGGAAAGGTTCTGGGGCAGCCCGGATGGAACTTTACCCTGCTGGAAACCTTGGTCAAACAGGGCTGGCGCTTTGTGGCCAAGGACATTACGGAAGAAAACAAAGAACGTCTTCTGATGGAAAACAGTGATTTTCTGATTTTTCTCATGATCCAGAAAGGTGCCGCCATCACGGTGGTCTCACTTGAAGATGATGCCTCTCCTCCTTTCTGGGTAGGGCTGGTTGCTATTGGTCTTATGCCTCCACCCCAAACGGCGGCATAAAATACGGTTCAGTTTTCTGCGGCGTGAATGGCAATAGACGTAGCACCAGACCTTAGAACAGCACGTAGGTCCTGCTCTGTCAGGGCTACGCACCCCTCTGTTGGCGTGCAATCTGGGCGTTGCAGATGCATAAAAATGGCAGACCCAAAGCCGGGCAGGGCGGGTGCATCGTTGTAACCAATTACAACCACAAGGTTGTAAAGGTCATCCTCTCTCCACAAAACTTCATGTCGGGCGGCATCTGGAAGTGTAATGTGTTGATTATACTGAGGGGATGCAGGGTCATCGCACCATCCATCATGAGGGGTCAGGGCTTCCACGGGTAGGGTCGTCACCGGCGGGTGGGTTCGATCGGCGCGATAATACACTTTTCGGAGAGTGAACTGCCCGGTCGGTGTGGCCATATCCCCCTCCCGCTTTTGGTCTGTTGTGCCATTTTTGCCAATGACTGCTGCCATTGTTGTGTGCCCGCAATGCAGTTTTGCGTGGCTACGGCTGTCAGGCGTGGGCCACACGTGTATTATCGTCTCCATATCTTGCCTCTGTTCATGGCCTGCCATGCGGCTCACGTATCATGTCAGTTCTTACGTTGTGTGAAGATTCGTGGCACGATAGCAAAAGAATAGGTCAGGCAGCCACTTTATAGAGGGCTGACACAAGGAGATGGAACCACATGACGGGTGCACGCCCCATTTTGGTTGTTGACGACGATCAGGTCATCCGCCGCGCTTTAACGGAACAGTTGCAGGTTGATGGTGAGTTTCTGGTTCTGGAAGCCGCCACACTTGCCGAAGCACGTGAAAAAATGAAAGGCCCGGACGCCCGGTGTGATGCCATCTTGCTTGATGTGTCATTACCAGATGGCGATGGTCGGGATTTTTGTGCGGAACTGCGCAAGGAAGGCCTGCGCATGCCCGTGATCATGCTGACAGGCTCGGATGATGAAGCCGATATTGTGCGCGGTCTGGATGCTGGCGCCAATGATTACGTGGCAAAGCCGTTCCGTATTGCCGAGCTTCTGGCCCGGTTGCGCGCGCAGTTGCGGTTGTTCGAAAACAGCGAAGACGCCGTATTCTCAATCGGACCATATACATTCCGTCCGTCCGCCAAGCTGCTGCTGGAACCGGTTAAAAACCGTCGTATCCGCCTGACTGAAAAAGAAACAGCCATTCTGAAGTTTCTGTACCGTGCGGGCACCCGCCCTGTGCCACGGCAGGTTCTACTGAATGAAGTCTGGGGCTACAACGCAGCGGTGACCACCCATACGCTGGAAACCCATATTTACCGCCTGCGCCAGAAAATTGAGCCAGACCCTGCTCATGCCTCCCTTCTGGTCACCGAGGGTGGTGGCTACCGCCTGAACCCGGAAGTGCTCGCATAAAACACAAGGATTCTGTTCGCCGGGCTAGCACCGGGTGCGGTTGCCAATCCGGCGAACAGAATTTACCCGGCTCTTCCGGGCCTACCCGAGAGCGCGTTTGTAACAATGCCGGGTAGGGCGCATGAGGCCAGCAGAGCCGCTATAATAAACAAAAAACTTACAGGCCATGCGTGGTATATAAACGCCCCGGCCACACCGCCTCCAACAAAACAGCAGATGATCTGCAAATGTAACCGGAGCCGCTGACGGATCGTATCCAGATGTTCAGCACTCAGGTTGTGTCGCCATGCCCCAAGCCAGTCGGCAATTTCCATTCCAAGGTCAGTCAGCATACCGGTAATATGCGTTGTCCGCACAACTGAGCCTGAGATACGGGTGACTGTTGCGTTTTGCAGCCCCATGAGAAAGCAGAGCGTTAAAGCGGGAAGAAAGCTATGTGCGCCCAGCAACGTGAAGGCATGAGCAGCCCCTAATAGAGCCAGCAGGGCCGCTTCGAGTAAAATACTAAAGGCATAAGCTGCATGCCAGTGCCGACTGCGCCCCCAGTTGACCAGAAATGTGCAGACAATAGCTCCAAGCACAAAACTACCGGCCAACTCCATTGCACGGCCCCCCTCCAGCAATTGACCATTTTGCAGGTTAAGGGCCATGGCAGAGGCATTGCCGGTCATATTGGCGCAGTAATAACCAAAATCCATAAATCCTGCGACATTTACGGCTCCCGCGATCATAGCAAGGGAACTGCCCAGCCGCCGGTTTGTCACAAAATTGCGCTTTTCCTGCTCCTGAAAGAGCATACCCTCTCCTTAATTCATTCCGGCAGTTAACGTCCGGTAGCAAAATATCTGATTTTTTTAACTTTAATAGCAAATCACCTCTTGCCAAAACATTCGTGATGGATGTATCAAGCGCTCACAAACCGGGTGCGTAGCTCAGCGGTAGAGCATCGCCTTCACACGGCGGGGGTCACAGGTTCAATCCCTGTCGCACCCACCACGGTTTGCCCTAGTTTTCTGCGGGTTACAGAAAACAATCCACAAAATAATAAGCGTGCTATCGGTTTATATCGGTCCATATTGGACCATTTCGACCCATATTAAACCACATCAATCCGTGCAAAATCCGTGCACCTTTTTGATTGACTTTGCATACCATGTTCTCTTTATGTTCTCAGTTAGGGAGAAAGTAGATGAATGCACGCTATGCGGGAGACCGCACGACCGGCTTTGCCAGCCCGGCATCCGATTCTGTTGAGGGGCCGATTGACCTTTCCCAGACTCTGGATTTAGCGAATCCCAGCCGTTACCCGGTGCGTGTGCGCGGGGCGACCTTTGCCGCACGGGGCATTCTGGATGGGGATATTCTGATAGCTGATACAGCAGGCTCCCCACAGGCAGGCCAACTGGTCATTGCCTGGGCAGCAGGGCGTGTTCTGCTGGCGGAATTGCAGAAGCGGGGCAAGGCGTGGTGGCTTGTGTCGGGAGACAACACGCATCCACCACTTGAGGTTGATCCTGCACGGGATGTGGAAATCTGGGCCAATGTTGCCAGCGTGGTACGCGAGAAAGCCTGATGCTGTACGGCCTGATCGACTGCAACAGCTTCTACTGCTCCTGTCAGCGGGCCTTTGACCCGGAATTGAAGCATCGCCCGGTTGTCGTCCTGTCCAATAATGATGGCTGCGCCATTGCCCGCACGGCAGAAGCCAAGCAGCTCGGCATCAAAATGGGAGAGGCATGGCATCTGGTCCGCAATGAGCGGAAGCTGTCGGACGTGCGCTGGTTCTCCAGCAACTACCCGCTTTATGCGGATATGAGCCGTAGGGTCTATCAGGTTCTGCTGGATTACAGCCCAAGGGTAGAACCGTATTCCATTGATGAGATGTTCCTTGATTTGTCCGGCTTCTCAAACGCCTTACATGCCCATTGTGGGGCTATGCGCCAGGCTGTTCAGCAGATTACCAAGGTACCAACCTGCGTAGGCTGGGGGCCAACCAAAACCATTGCCAAGCTGGCTAACGGACTGGCCAAGGACAGGCCGGAGCTGGAAGGGCTGTGCGACCTGACAGACCCACAAATGCGCCAGAGATTTTACCGCAACGTCTCCGTGGGAGAGGTCTGGGGCGTGGGCCGAAGACTGCTCCCGAAGCTGCATTATGCGGGTATCCGCACGATAGAGCAGTTTGTAGAGGCCAAACCTGCGCAGATCCGCAAGATCATGGCCATTACAGGTTTGCGGCTCCAGGCTGAATTACAGGGGGAAAGCTGCCTCCAGATAGCGGAAATGGCAGAGGCTCGAAAAGGCATGGCCTGCACCCGGTCTTTTGGTCGCCCCATTACGGCCTATGACGAAATGCATGAAGCCATAACCGGCTTCGCCAGCAGAGCGGCGGAGAAGCTCAGAGCGGAGAAGTTGGATGCGGCCCATATCGCCGTATTCATCCAGACCAACCGGCACAGGCGGGATGATGGCTGGTATGCGAACCAGTTCAGCATCAGTTGCGAGCCGACCAACGACACCTTTACCATTTGCCGACACGCTTCCCGCCTGTTGAAACAGATATGGCTCAAAGGGTACTGCTACGCCAAAGCTGGCGTCATGCTGAATGATCTGGCGCCACACGGACAGCAAAGTACCCTGTTCAGCATGGCTAGCGCAAAACCAGATCACGAGACCCTGCTGGCCGCCATGGACGGGATCAACCAGAAGTTTGGTAGCGGCACACTCTTTCCACTCTCGGCAGGGATCAAACGGGACTGGAAGCCACGACAGGCCATGCTTTCAGCTCGTTACACGACAAGGCTGAAAGAAATTATGGAAGTAAATTGCTATTAATTATAAATATAGTTTTCAATTAAAAATATACTTGGAACATTGATAAAATACTATCAAAATCTTTATAATTCCCTTTCTCGTAATATTTTGTGTGAGAGTAATCCAAAGAAACTCGTATAATATCTAATGGATACCAGTTTATATTTGCACTCCATATATTTTGTCTTCCTCCAGATACGTCACTGCTTTCTAAATCCATTTGAGAAAACCTTGTAGCCAGTTCAATGACTCCCGTGCCATGACAAAAAGTTGAGATTTTCTGATCACATGATGGAGAAGCGAAACTTGCAGATGTGGATTTCCATGCCCGCGGTTTTCCAACCAATGTGTATGCCGCAGTAATATACCATCCATAAAAATTTTGACGGTTTATTCTAGAGTTTGGCTTTGTATTAACAATTAAGTTGTAGTATTCACTGGTTAGCAATAGTTTCTTCCATGCAGCAGCCCCTTCTAAACCGAAGGCACCAGCATTTTTTGCTGGAATATTACCTGTCTTTATATATTTATCGTTTAATCCATCACCATTTTCAGGTGTATCTGAAAATGATACACCACCTGCCATAGAACTTTTATGAGACGGCTGAAAAACCCACTCGCCTGATATGCCTATATGCATAAGAAATGATTGGGTATGTATCGGTAGAATGACAGATCTAAAAACAATTGCTCTTTGATTGCCGTCTTTTCCCGGACCAGCTGTCCCCGCCGTTCCAGAAATAGCTAAATGATAGTAATTTCCATAAAATAACGCTTGCACCGCCTGACGATTTGCACCGGCGGCAAGCCCACGGGTAATTGTTGCAACGCTTGCCCGTTCAGGAAAAATGCTATCACCTCTGGGCTGCATTGATGACAGTCCAAAACTTGGATTAAACACCCCGGCAGAAAATTGAAAATGTTTTAAACCAGTATAGCTAGCAGCACCTTCGAATAGACGCATTTGTCCACCAGGAGCCGGCCCAAAGTCCCAAATGGCACCGATCTTGACCTGGTTAGCTATATTAATTCGCACCCCGTTACGGATGTGAGGGCCACTGGCAGATGGAGAAGAGTGTTGACTGCCACGTATATTACTACCCACCTCGAGCTGATCTTGAGCAAATGGGTGAATAATAACTTTCCCCACAACAATGTCTTTAACAGTTTTGGCAAAAGACTCGGAAGAAAAATTCGAAACAAACACAATACAGAAAATAAATTTCTTATTTTTCCACATAATTTTTCATATATTTCATATCATTTTCTTGCGGAACTGAGTTTATCAATATATTTTTTTCTGTAAGATCAAGGTATTTTTTAGTTCCAGAACGAACAATAGATAGCCCAATATTAACAAAATCTTTTTGTTTCCAAGGCTTTTCTTTTCCTAACGACAAACATACAGCATAAGCTGCGCCAGCTAAGTACGAATCTAATTCTTGTACAGTACGGTTTTCTTCAAAACATAATTGTCCGATTTGTTCTCCAACATACTCAGGATCAAATCTGACTCGTAATGACATGACGTAAGACCCTCACTTGCTTCCATATGCTCACACTATCTAACGTGTTTTTTTTGTTACAAAAAGCCATTTCAAATTACAAATATTTTTTATGTTATTATAATACATGAAATATGACAAAATATTCTGTAGATATAAAATTATACAATTTAGACCTGTGTTATTTATTATTATGCAAGCATGCATTTATTAACGAAGTGCAGGCGGCATATTTCCCCAGAAAAGTATTGCTCGGACCGGTATATTCGACCTGAATAACAAGCCCATTTCTGATCCGTGCTACGAAATGACAGGTACCGTGCCCGGACAGATCCAGCTCCAGACTAAATGGCCCCTTGAGGGTTAGCGGCCCCTGCACCTGTTGATCCTGCCGCCATTGCAGCACCTCACCATCGGGCAGGGTAGCCACGTTATCCGGCACCCCAGCGCAGGCAATCAGGTCTGATCTGGGCATTCCGATCAGGTCATGCTTGGCCCGCAGGGGCAGGCTGGAGCAGGCGGATGCCAACAACAGCAGCCCAAAACTTGCGAATTTGCGCAAGTTCGCAAACTGGATCATTGATCATCCTCTCTATCCGCACGGGTTCTGAGCCAGCGCACGGTTGCGGCAAACAGGACAAAGGCGAGGCCAACGGCCCCGCCTCCCAAGATCAGAAAGAACTCGTTATCGGGCGTCATGCGTTCTGGATCGCGGCGTTATCGGCCACGCACTTGGCAATGATCGCCTGAATATCCGCATCGGTCGGGCCGGTGCCGGATTTGCTCTGCTCGATTGCGGCAATGATTGTGGCGTAGATCTCCGGCCCGTATTTTTCGGCCAGTTCCACCACTTCCCCCACAACGCCAAGGATCGCGCCAGAGGCGGCGGCAATGCCTTCCATGGTTTCGGCTGTACTCATTTGCTGGTGTCTCCTGTCTTGCAGGCATCCGGAATGGTGCCCGCCTTCACACCCGCCCAGCAGGTCTGGAACGAGAGCA
>NZ_CAWUEO010000046.1:0-119730 GCF_963921165.1 Acetobacter zythi | reverse complement strand
AAAACCCCCAGCGCCTATGATACTGCGGCTTAAGCCGCGGGAAAGTCGGTCGCCGCCAGATCTTCCAGACTACCCAACCAAAAACCTCAATTGCAAAATCAACACTCATCACCACCGCGGGGTGGAGCAGCCCGGTAGCTCGTCAGGCTCATAACCTGAAGGCCGCAGGTTCAAATCCTGCCCCCGCAACCATGCAATAAGTGACTGATATCACACGGTAAACCCGCCCAATCAGGCGGGTTTTTTGTTGTCTGAATCACTCCGCAGGATGCACATAGGAAATAATCGGAAAAGTACTGGGACGTAGGTTGGGCTTAAAATAGTCTGCATCGTGATAGAGTGATGGCTGTCCCAAGCCTCATTGTTCAGTGGAAATTGTGCAATCTGACGACGAGGCGTTCACCATCAGGAATACCACGCCTTCCGCTGGTCTTGGCCGTTGCCGCACCAGCGCCAGCCCTGCCAAACGCATCGTTACGCCGTCCAAGACTCCTGTTCATCAATAACGCGTAAACATAGTGCCGTAGCGCTGGACATCAGCCCTTGCCGGGCATGGCAGAGCGCGAGAGTTGTGGGACGCAGGCCGGGGTCTGACAGCGGTACGAAACTTAACCGACCGTCATTGCTCGCCTCAACAACATCCAGTTGGCTGAGAACAGAAACACCGTTTCCCTGAGCAACCAGAGAGCGGATTATGGCGATATTGTTCGATGACAGAGCAGAATTGATTTTCAGGCCGGTTGAGACTTCGAGCATGCGGAACTGTTCGGCAATCTCAAGCGGGTCAATCGGGCGTATGACATTTTCCCCCGAAAGCTGATTGAACCGCAGGGTTTTTGCGGACTGCAATTTATGTCCACGCGGCAGGACCACGCCAAGTGGAATTTCGCGAAACGCGCGTACGGTGATGTCCCGGGAGGATTGGGGGTTCAAAAGCAACCCAAGATCGAACTCACCATGAGCAACGCTCTGCGCAATGCTGTCGTTAGGAAGGACGCAGATTTCGAGCGCGATGCCGGGGTAGTGCGCGCGCATTGTTGAAATAACACGCGGTAAAAAGCCGTGCGCCAAGGCCTCGATTACGGCCATGCGTACTAATCCGCGCCGCAAACCGTCCAGATCGTCAATCTGTTCGCGTATCCTTGCAAAATCCTTTCGCCAGTCGAGCGCACCGCGAACGAGGAACTCGCCTGCCGAGGTCAGGCGCATGCCGCTGGGCAGGCGGTTGAACAGTGGAACGCCCATCTCTTCTTCCGCTGCCAGAATCTGGCGGTCGATTGCGGATGCCGAGACATTCAGATGCTCTGATGCTTTGCGGACGGACCCCTGCCGGGCAACTTCGACAAAATAGATCAGCATTCGGGAGAAAGGCTGCACTTTAAGCGTTCTCTTTTTCTCAATGACAAATCAAAAAAATGATGTTTGAAGTTTACACGATCCGTCCGCATGCTTCCAGTCGCTCAGTAGCTTCTGCATAGGATGACCCGGCACATGACAACCCTTACAGCTTCCGCCCCTTCGCTTGATCTGCCAAAAAACTGCACTTTTGACCCGGACGACTGGCATATTCTTGCTCGGCAATGGTACGCTGTGGCCCTCATTCGGGATGTGGATAAGGAAGGCGTTGTTGGTGCGACCCTGCTGGATGAACGGCTGGTCGTTTATAAGGTCGATAATGAAATTGTCGTGGCGAACGAACTGTGCACGCATCGCGGTGTTCCGCTGACGCTTGGCTCGAACCGTGATTGCAAGGGTGTGCGCTGCCCCTATCACGGGCTTCAGTTCGGAAAGGGGGGGAAGTGCATCAAGGTGTCCGCACATCCTGACAACGGTATTCCGGGCAAGCTGCACCTGAAATCCTATCCCGTTGTGCTGCGTTACGGGCTTGTCTGGACGTGCCTGCGTCCGGGCGAGGATGGAGCGATGACCGATGTTCCCTTCATGCCGCATTGGGACGATGCGGGATTCCAGCAGATCAACTGCCCGGCCTTTGATATTGCGGGCTTTGCCGGTCGGCAGGTTGAAGGGTTTCTTGATGTCGCGCATTTTGCTTTCATTCACACAGAAACCTTTGCAGACCCAGACAACGCCTTTGTGCCGTCGTATGAGACCCGGCCGACCGCGGTTGGCTTTGAAGCCGAATATTACAGCACCGTTGGGAATTACCCGCATAGCAAACAGGCTGAGACACCCAAGGATTTTCTATGGTTGAGGCATTTCCGTGCACACCTGCCTTTTACCGCCCATTTGACCGTTCATTTTCCCGAAGGGGGGCGGCTTTCCATCCTCAATGCGGCCTCGCCTGTTTCTGCGCGCAAAACGCGTCTGTTTGTCCCAATCGCCCGGAACTTCGATACGGATCGTCCTGTGCAGGAGGTCTATGACTTCAATCGCAAGGTTTTTGAAGAAGACGCAACAATGGTCGAACAACAAAAGCCGGAAAACCTGCCGCTTGATCCGCGTTTGGAAGCACATATCCCGGCTGATAGAAGCTCGATCACTTATCGCAAAGGCTTACGTGAGATGGGTCTTAGCCAGTTTTTTGTTGCCTGATACCCGCCATGGAACTGATCGTCTCGGCCATTCGTATCAATGGTGACAACAATCTCGACATCGAGCTGATTTGCCCAAAGGGCAATGATCTGCCCCCTTTTGCGCCAGGAGCACATATTGATATTCGGACACCTGCGGGAAAAATAAGGCAATATTCGCTCTGCGGTTCCCCCACGGACCGGCATGTGTATCGGATTTGTGTGCGCAAGGATGCGAGTTCGCGAGGGGGATCTCTATCCCTGCATACTGACCTGCGAGTACGTGCGAAGGTAACGGTCTCGGAGCCACGCAACCTGTTCGCAATTCCCAAGGCCCGGCGCTATCTTCTTTTTTCCGCAGGGATAGGCATTACGCCGATCATCACAATGGCGCGCAGCCTTGTCTATGCTGGAAGCCATGTTGAATGGTGCCATTATGAGGGATGCCGATCATCGGTTGCCTTTTTTGATGAAGTCAGTTCAGGCCATTTGAAAAATGTGACAACGCTTTATCTTAGTGATGAAGGTGGCAGTTTTCGAAAGGCTGTGCCGGAGTGTCTCCTGCGACCTGATCCCGAGACAGCAATTATTGCCTGCGGGCCAGATGGTTTTCTCATGCTTTTGGAAAAACGTATGGCTGAAGCAGGGTGGTCACCGACACAGTTGTACAGCGAGCGCTTCCATGCGTCTCCTGCAAGCGGTTTGAACGACCAGCCCAAGGGCGAGTTCGTTGTGCAACTTGCATCGTCTGGTCAATGCTTCACGATTGGGGCTGAAGATACGATTGCCCATGTTCTGATGGAAAATGGCATTCCTGTTGAACTGTCGTGCGAGCAGGGTATGTGTGGCGCATGCCTTACCCGCGTTCTTGAAGGCGTGCCGGATCATAAGGATGTTGTGCTCAGTGCCACCGAACGTGAGGCATGCAATCAGATGGCAATCTGTTGCTCACGTTCAAAATCACCACTGCTGGTTCTGGATATTTAGGCTTATACCTTTGCTTTGCGGAAAACGGCTTTATCTGGAAGTGTCATAATGGCTCTTTTGATCAGGAAAGGAGCGGCTTTGACTGGCAACGGGGTATACCTGTCCAAGTCGTTTACTTTCCTGTTTCTGAAGCAAAAATTATAAAATCTTCAAGGTATTTAATATCGTCATCGGTTTCCCGGTGGCCGAGGAATATCTGTTTCGCAATGCCTTTTTTGCCAAGTTTTACGGGATAAAGTTCAAAGCGTGTGGCATATTCTTCCACAAGCCAGCGGGGAAGTGCCGCAACGCCCCTGCCATGGGCCACCATGACCAGCATGATGTCTGTCGTTTCAATCTGCTTCTGCTGGCGTGGTCCAATCCCTGGGGGTTGTAGAAACTGCGTGTAAATATCAAGCCGTTCAGACGGAACAGGGTAGGTAATCAATGTTTCGTCTGCCAGTTGTTCTGGCAAGACAAATCTGGCTTTCCGTAAAGGGTGTTCCGGCCCCACAGCCAGCACCAGTTCATAGTCAAATACCGGTGTGAATTGGAGACCGGGTTTGTATAGTGGATCAGGGGTTACCAGAATATCGATTTCATTACTGAACAGCGCGCCAATCCCGCCGAACTGGAATTTCTGGCGCACGTCCACATCGACCTTTGGCCATCTCTCCAGATAGGGCGAGACAACTTTCAGAAGCCACTGATAACAGGGATGGCACTCCATTCCGATGCGTAATGTACCGCGCCCGCCATTTGCAAATTGTTCAATACGGCTTTCCGCCAGTTCAAACTGCGGAAGCAGACGGTTCGCCAGGGACAACAGCCATTCACCAGCCTGAGTCAGAACAAGGGACCGCCCCTCCCGCCGCCATATTCGGACGCCAAGCTGCTGTTCAATCTTGCGGATGGAATGGCTGAGTGCGGGTTGGGTCAGGTTCAGGCGCACTCCGGCAGCCGTTAAGGAACCTTCCCGTGCAACTTCCCGAATGATTGTCAGATGACTGCGTTCCAGAATGCCCATGTTCTGCCCGATAAATGCATGAAATTCATAGAGTCACCAAAACATATCATTTCAGTTTATTTTTATAAACTTCTATTGTGAAGGACCAATCCTGCATGCAGATGCAGCCCATGGTCGCCAACAACATGCACGTCCCCTTTCACTATGGGCTGAGTGGAGGGCATGACCTGCGCCATGCCCTTCCGCCGGAAAGCCGCCGACCTGCCTGTCAGGCCGAGAGTTCTTTTCGAACAATTGCCGCACCCGCACCCAGAGCATGCAGCTTGCCACGCGCGACATTGCGCGGTAACGGCGCCATGCCGCAATTGGTGCAGGGATAAAGCTTGTCCGCATCCACAAACTGAAGTGCTTTTCGCAAAGTCTCTGCAACTTTCTCTGGTGTCTCAATGGTTTTTGTGGCCACGTCAATGGCGCCAACCATGACCTTTTTCCCACGAATAAGTTCGATCAGATCCATTGGAACGCGGGCGTTCTGGCACTCCAGTGAAATCAGATCGATATTGGATTTCTGAAGTTTGGGAAAGATCTCTTCATACTGACGCCACTCTTCCCCAAGAGTGTTTTTCCAGTCGATATTGGCTTTAATGCCGTAACCATAACAGATATGCACTGCGGTTTCGCATTTCAGCCCTTCAATGGCCCGTTCCAGCGTGGCAATGCCCCAGTCATTGACCTCATCAAAGAACACATTGAAGGCGGGTTCATCAAACTGGATGATGTCAACACCAGCTTCTTCCAGTTCCTTAGCTTCCTGATTGAGAATTTTTGCAAAATCCCATGCGAGTTTTTCGCGGCTTTTGTAATGGCCATCATGGAGCGTGTCGATCATCGTCATGGGGCCGGGGAGCGCCCATTTGATGGGTTTTTTCGTCAATGTGCGTAAAAATCTAGCGTCTTCGACAAAAACCGGTTTTTCGCGCGCTACGGTGCCCACAACGGACGGCACGCTTGCATCGTAGCGGTTGCGAATTTTAACCGTCTGACGGTTCTCGAAGTCGACGCCACTGAGATGCTCGATAAAGGTCGTAACAAAATGCTGGCGCGTCTGCTCGCCATCGCTGACGATATCAATGCCAGCGCGGTCCTGATCGTCCAGTGTCAGGCGAAGGGCATCCTGTTTGCCCTCGACCAGTTCTTCCCCCTGCAATTTCCAGGGAGACCAGAGTGTTTCAGGCTGGGCAAGCCACGAGGGTTTGGGCAGGCTACCAGCCGTTGACGTGGGGAATAGTGTTTTCATGAGAGATGACCTTGTGTTTCTGATCGCTCAAGCGGTGTAACCGGCAGACCATTTTTCAAGAATGTGGTGATACGGCCTGATAAAATGCTCGTCCGTATAGTGCCCCTGCGAGATGGCGAGCTGTGTACGTTCCTCGCGGTCGTAGACAATGCGGGTATTGGAATAGTCCTGATACTTCAGGCTTGGTTGATAACAGTCAGCCGCAGCAGAATTGGCATTGTAAATTTCGGGGCGATAAATCTTCTGAAAAGATTCCATCACGCTGATGGTGCTGATCAGTTCAAGGGGTGAATAGTCAGACAGCAGATCGCCAAAAAAATAAAAGGCCAATGGTGCCACACTGTTGGGTGGCATGAAATAACGAACCTGCATCCCCATTTTTTTGAAATACTGGTCCGTCAGAGAAAACTCATGCTGCTCATATTCAACACCGAGAACAGGATGCTGATTTTCCGCCCGATGGTAGGTGCGATTGGTTGAGACACTGAGGCAGATGACAGGCAGTTTTTTGAAGTTCTGTTTGTAAGCTGTCGAGTTCATAACGCTCTTGAAGAGGTTTCCATGCAGGTCTCCATAATTATGGGGAACACTGAATTCGGTTTTCTCCTTATTGTAAGCCGGTAACAACACGCTGAAGTCGTAATCCCGCACGTAAGAGGAAAAACTGTTCCCGGCGAGTCCCTCTATCCGTTTGTTTGTGTTTTTATCAACAAGTGTTGTGTAGAGGACTTCGATCAGAGGAAAGCTGCCCCTTTTGCCCGCAAAGGCGAGATCCATTTCAACAGAAACGATTTCAAGTTCAAGAGTGTAGCGATCTTTGTTGGCATTATCCCAATGTGCCAGATCATTAAACCGATTATCGATCATGCGCAGGACGTTGCGCAGGTTTTCCTGACGGCTTTCCCCCCTCGCCAGATTGGCAAAATTGGTCGTAAGGCGGGTTCTGTCGGAAGGATGATAGTTTTCATCGAAACGAAGCCGATGGATGCTGAATGCCGAATCCTGAATCATTGTTGTCCTGCGTCCCTTTTGCCACCGCAAACCAGAATGCGAACACTGGGGATGCAAAGCCTCTCCAGTTTTGACCTCTGAGTTTTTTAGGCGGTTGCGGTCATCACCATGGCAGCTTTATGCCTGAACGAACCTGTGAGCAGAAATGATTTGATTTCATCAATACATCAATATCGTTCATGGACCACTGTTCCCATAGGGTAACGGGACGGCTGGAGGCAGAAGACCTACCCTTGTTCAGCCTCCAGCCATCGGGTGGAATGGTTTGCGAGCACAGAGGGGCTTTGCCGTATTTGCGAGTAATTATTAGTTGTGGTATATGCGCCAGAGCATAAAAATCAGGTGGCCACGCAGGGTGGATAAGGCACAAATTAACAGGCTGTTTTTGAGCCATCGGCGTGAACTGGCTGACTATGTTGGCAGGCAGTTGAATGACCGCGATCTGGCGGCGGATTTTGTGCAAGAAACATTCATCCGGTTTATGGAACGTGGAGATGCCTTGCCCGCGGAATCCTGTAGGGCCTTTCTGTACAGCACAGTGCGTAATCTTGTGATCGACCATGTGCGTGCCGTGCGCAGGCGGGGCATTGTGGGTCAGCCGCTGGAAGATCTGACCGCTGTTATGGATGACCGCCCCTGCGTGGAGGAGGTTGTGGCCGCCAGGCAGCGCATCCGCCAGATTGCTGTTCTGCTGGACGAATTGCCCCCACTCACCCGCCGTATTTTTGTGCTTAACCGTGTGAGTGGTCTGAATTACCGCACAGTGGCCACCCGGTTGGCTGTGTCTGAAAGTACGGTGCAGAAGCATCTGGCCGCAGCGTTGCGGCACCTTCTGTTGCGTCTGCCGGGTTAAGCCTTTGGTCAATATAATGCTTCTTTGCAGGCTGGGGCATAAGGCTGATGCACGCCCGGTTGCAAATGTTGGTCAGGCGGTGTGACTGACATGCGCAACAACTCACAGGATGATCTTGAAGCCGAAGCCGCAGAGTGGGTCATCCGCCTTGGTGGTGGTGCGCCAACACCTGCGGAACGGCAGGCTTTTGCCGCATGGCGGGCTTTATCCCCCCAGCATAACATGGCGTTCCAACGGGCATCCCGCCTGTGGGGAGATCTGGACCTTGGTGGGCGGGAAAAGCAGGCCCGGCGGCGGCGGGTTATAACGCATGCCGCTACGGGCTGTATGGCCGGGTTGTTTGTGTTGGGGGTGGGGTTTGGCTCCGGCTGGATCGAACCTGCCCGCTGGTGGGCAGACTATACAACAGAAACCGGCGAAATACGAACCGTTCGGTTTGAAGATGGCTCCTCCGCTGTTTTGAACAGTTATGCCGCTCTGACCATCCGTTATACAGCGCGCGAACGCCGGGTCGTGCTTCTGGATGGAGAGGCATACTTTACCGTCGCACCTGTGCTGGGGCGTGAGAGCAGACCCTTTGTGGTGGAGGCGGCAGGGGGCGCATCAACCGCGCTGGGCACCCAGTTTATGGTAACGCGTGATGGGGCGAATGTGGATACCACTGTGACCGAACATAGCGTGCGCGTGGCCGCTACGGGGCATGGTGGGCTGCCTCAGTCTATTATTGTCCGGGAAGGGCAGAAGGTTCATTACGGCCAGGATGGTCTGACTGTGCCGCAGAATGCGCCTGTTGCGGTGCTGACAGCATGGCGCAATGGGCAGATTGTGTTTGATAATGAACCGTTATCCAGTGTGATCGGGCGGCTGAACCGCTACCGCCATGGGCGCATTGTGCTGGCTAACCGCACGCTGGCGGACCGGCGGGTGAGTGGGGTGTTCACCTGCTCGGATGTGGAGCGGGCTTTGGCAACGATCAGTCAGGAATTACGTGTAAAATCGGTTTCCATTGGTCACCTTGTTACGGTTATTTATTGATCCGCACGTGTTGGCGGGTACGTTGCAGGCTTTACCCGCAATCCGGGCTTGTGCAGCAATACATTGAAAATAAAGAACAAATTAAAAAATATTTGAAAAGATGGGAAAATCCTTACTGATTCTTGCTGGCTTGAACGTCTTACTCCACAACGCAAATGCAATTCATTCTCGGTTATGCCGGGAGCGCCTCGTGGAGTGGGAAGAGGATGGGTTTTCAAAAGGCACGCCAGCAGGCAAGGCGTGGTACGAACTACAGAACGGCTTTTTGTCGCTTGATGTCTGGCACGGCATTGGTGTGTGCAGGGGTTCTGGTGCTGGGGGAGCGCGGACAGGCCCAGAGCCAGACAGCCGTAACCACGACAGTGCAGCCCATGCTTTCGCTCAATATTCCTGCGGGTGATCTGAACACCTCCCTTCTTGCGTTAAGCCGCACGGCCGGGTTGCAGGTGTTTTATGATATGGACAAGGTCAAGGGGCTGCATGCCAATGCGCTCTCTGGCACCATGAGTGCTGATGAAGCTTTTGCGCGCATACTGGCCGGGAGCGGTTACACGTTTACGCGTTCTGGCAGCCATATTTCAATTATCAAGTCCTCATCAGCCATTATGCTTGGCCCGGTGCGGGTGGGCGGCACCTACCAGACCCCTGTTCCGTCCACGGCCATGATTGGCAACCTGCCGCCGGTTTTGCCGGGGGGGGAGATCGCACGCGGTGGACAGCTTGGTATGCTTGGCAACCGCGATGTGATGGATACGCCGTTTAATGCAACAAGCTATACAGCCGAATTTATTGAAAAACGCCAGATCAGAAGTGTGCGTGACGCCCTGAAGGATGACCCCTCGGTCAGGTCTATTTTTTCAACCGGAACTGCGGGTGTGGAGCGCATACAGATCCGCGGCTTCAGCCTTGATAACGTGGATATGTCATACGGTGGCATGTATGGCATGATGCCTTTTAGCGGTGTCACATCCGAACTGGCGGAGCGGGTGGAAGTGCTCCGTGGCCCTGCGGCATTGCTGAATGGCATGTCCCCCGGTGGAGGCATTGGGGGGGTGGTCAATGTGGTGCCTAAACGCGCGCATGACAAGCCCATGACCAAACTGGAGGCGGATTACACGTCCAATTCCCAGTTTGGTGGCCATGCGGATCTGGGCCGACGTTTTGGTTCGGAAAAACAGCTTGGTGTGCGGCTGAACGGCATGATCCGCTCCGGTTCGACCGCAATCCCCTATAACGATATGAAAACAGCCCTGATTGCGACAGCAGTTGACCTGCGCCTTGACCATGTGCGGCTTTCAACCGATTTTGGATACCAGCAGCGAGACATAGATGGCGTAACCCCCTATGTCTCGCTGGCAACGGGTGTTCCGGTCCCCAGTGCTGCGCGTTCAAAGCGGAATCTGGACCTGCCGTGGAGCTACTTTAACGGGAATGATATTTTTGGCGACTTCCGTGGGGAGGTCGATCTTTTCCGTAATTTTACGGCATATGGTAGCGTTGGTGTGCATAACTATACCTACAGGGGCGCTTACTCCCAGCAGGTTGTTATTAAGGATGCTCTGGGGAATGGTGCGGGGGCCACGCCTGTTGGTATTGCGCAGAATGGCCGTTACCTAACGGCAGAAGTTGGTGTGCGTGGGAAGGTGGATAGCGGCCCGGTTACGCAGGAACTCGCTTTTTCGGCCAACCGGCTGGACATGACCATGGGGCGCATATTTGGCGCCAATACCGGCATTCCCGCATATGCCATAAACCTGTATAGTGGCCCGGACCGGTTCTTGTTAAATAAGGCGGTTTCCGTACCCCGTAGTTCGCCCAAAACGGGCACGTCAACATTATCCAGTCTGGCTTTTGTGGATACGATTTCCGCGCTGGACAAGCGTATTCAGGTTACGGCGGGTTTGCGGGTCCAGCGTGTTCAAAGCTCCAGCTTTACCGCAGCCACAGGTGCCCAGACCGCCACATACGACAGAACGGCCATTAGCCCCTCGGTGCTGGCTGTGTTCAAACCGCTCAAAAATGTTTCCATTTATGGCAACTGGATTCAGGGCCTACAGCAGGGCACAACGGTCGGCACGAGCTATGCCAATGCGGGGGAAATTTTTGCACCCTACAAATCCACCCAGTATGAAGTGGGTGTAAAAGCTGACCTGAAAAGATTTATTTTATCGTTGGATGTTTTCCAAATTTCTCAGCCCAGCACGGTGTATGATGTAAAAACCAATATCATGTCCACCAATGGCAACCAGCGTAACCGTGGGCTTGAGCTGAATATTGCCGGGGAGGTCGTGCATGGCCTGCGCGCAACGGGCGGGGTTATGCTGCTTGACCCAACCCTGACCAAAACGCAGGGCGGAACATATGACGGCCAACGCGCCCCCAATACCGCGCCGGTTAACTTTAACATGGGGCTGGACTACGACCTGCCATTTGTTAAAGGCCTGTCTGTTACATCCGATATTATGTACACCGCGTCTGAATATATTGAAAACAGCCTGAAAAACCGCAGGAGCATTCCCGGCTGGGTCAGGCTGGATATGGGCGTGCGCTATGCTATGGATAATCCGGCTTCCAAAGACGGAAAAATCACATTCTTGCTGAATGTGGATAACGTTACCAATGCCCGTTACTGGAATTCCAGCGGTTATAACTATCTGTCCCTGAGTGCTCCCAGAACATTCCGTTTTGCGGTGACGGCTGATTTTTGATGCGGCATTCAGGGCTGAAAACAACAGGCAGGGTCATGCTGGCGGTCGTGATGGGGTATTTTGCCTCATCCGCCTTTTTTACAGTGTTGAGTGTTCTGCTTGTGGGCATGGGCATGCCACGGGCGGAGAGTGTGACTCTGGGAATCATGCTGACCTTTATTGTGTATCTTTGCCTTATTGTATGGGCTTTTGCGGCCCGCGCAGCAGGGCAGCCGGTCGTTGTGTTTTGTCTGCTGATTCTGTGCGGGTATGGGCTGCCTCTTTTTGTAAGGCATGGGGGCTGATATGGAGCAGGGTTTCCGCCGGTCCATGGAGTGGCTGCATACATGGGCAGGGGTTGTGCTGGGCAGCGTGCTGTTTGCGGTTTTCTGGATGGGTACACTCTCGGTTTTTGATAACGAGATTGACCGCTGGATGAAGCCAGCAACCCGTTTGCCACCTTCCCCCCAGACCCTCAGCCTTGAAGCCTTCCGGCCATCTCTTGATGAAGCCATTGCAGCCAAAGCGGCTTTTTGGAATATTATTTTACCCAATGACCGCCAGCCCGAGCTGCAACTGCGCTACAAAACGGGAAAAACCTTTGTCAGCCACGATGTTGATCCAAAATCGGGCCGCATGCTGCCAGATTCCGGTACATTAGGCGGGACCGGGTTTATTTTTCCATTCCATTATACGCTTCAGATCGAACTGAGGGATATGGGGGAATGGGTGGTTGGCCTGGCCGCTATGGCCATGCTGGTCCTGTGCGTGAGCGGGGTTATTATCCACCGCAAAATATTTGCGGAGTTCTTTACGTTTCGGCCCCATAAAAAATCAAGGCGTGTCCTGCTGGATCTGCACAATCTGTGTGGTGTTCTTGGTCTTCCTTTTCATGTTTTTCTCACGTTTTCGGGGTTGGTCATTTTGGGGGCAACCTATTTTCCCGCAGGTGTTCATGCGGTTTATGCCAACCCCCGCGCTTATTTTTTTGATGCCAATAACCTCTCATTCCTTGCGGTCAAACCAGACAGAACGGCGGCTCCTGTTGTCTCGCTGGATGAGGCTGCTACACGTGCGCGGGCCATGTGGGGGGGAGATGTTCCCCAGACCGTACTTGTGGCAAACCCGGGAAAAGCCTCCAGCCGCCTTGCCTTTTTTCGGGTGAATGAGGGGCATGTTGTGATGGACCGGGATGTGGTGGCCTTTAGTGGGGCCACGGGCGCCTTGCTCTCCCGCTCTCCACCGTTAAGCCCTGTTATGCAGGCCCAGCGGTTTTTGAGCGGGCTGCATCTTATTCAGTTCCATCATTGGGTTTTGCGCTGGATGTATTTTGTGCTCGGTCTGGGAAGCTGCGCAATGATCGCAACCGGATTTTTGTTCTGGCAGGAGTCACGGCGCAAAAAGCAGGGCAATACGTTTGGCTTCCGATTGGTGGAAGGGCTGACATCTGGTTCCGTTACAGGAATTATTTTGGCAACACTTGCATTTTTTGTAAGCAACCGGCTTCTGCCCGCCAATGTGCATTGGTTGGGGCAGGGGCGTGCGGCACTGGAAGTATGGGTTTTTTACACCGTCTGGCTTGCAACATTTGTGCACGGCTGGGTCTGGCCCCGCCATGTGTGGCTTGGCCAGAGTGCGGCCATTGCGGTGTTTGCCGCAGGTGCCGTGCTGCTGAACTGGGTTACAACGGGGGACCACCCGCTCCGTACACTCACCCATCGTTACCTTTGGCCCGTTGCGGGTATGGATATGGTGTTGCTGGTGGGGGCGGGGCTTGCCTTGCTGGCCACCCTGCGCCTTGCCCGCAGGGTGGGGGCGCATAGCGGCGCCAGCCAGCGGGTGGAAGGGGCGGGTTAATGGCTGTTCTGCTCTATTCTGCTTTTGCTGTGGTGCTGTTTCTGGCTTTTGCCTTGCTGGCCCTGACCCAGTTTGCACACCGCCGCGCCACGGGGGCTGCGGACCTGCCGCCAGAGCGGGTGGGGCAGACCCGTGCTGTGGCGGGGCTGTTGGTGGGTGCGGTGCTGTGTGTGACAACATATACCGAAGGCGGCGGATTTGGCTTTCTGCTGTGGGTTGGGCTGGTGTCTCTGGCGGCGTGTGCTGTGGCCCTTGTTCTGGGCTGGTGTCCCGCGTTACTGGCCCCGCTGGCACGGATGATGGTGTTGCCAGCAAGCCCTTTTTCCGCAAGGCATCAGCCTCCGGGTGCTGGGGGGTGAGCACATAGATGTGAGCATCTTTTGTAATTTTTTTTACCGAAAAAGCCTCTCCCGTTCGTCTTAATAACAAGAATGGAGTGTGCGCTTAACGGCGCATGCATGCGCGGTGCTGTTAGAACCCGCAGGGCAAGCCGCGCTCTGCACGGAGGGGGCTGTTGTGGTCATGTGTCATTTTGCAAGTTGCGACCTACTCGCATGTGCAGGTAAGGCGGGCTTTCATGGTGGCTGACCTGTACAGACCCCAGTGGGTGGGGCCGGTCGCACTGGGCCTGTGTGCCCCGTTTGGCCTGCTGTCCGCTTTGCTGGTTCTGCCGTGGGAGCGCCTGCCCATTCCTTTTATTGTCACAGCCGTCTGCCTGATCCGGGCGTGGAGCAGACCGCCTTTGAGAGGAGGTCTTTCATGACCGATCTTGCCCCTGTCGCCTTTTCCCCGTGGGAGATGTTCCTTAACGCGGGGCTTGTTGTCCGTTGTGTCATGAGTGTGCTTGTAGTGGCGTCCGTGCTGACATGGACTATCCTGATCGCCAAGTCGGTTGAACTGCTGCGGGTGCGCGCTGGGCTGGGTCGTGCGGAGCAGGCGCTGGAGCTGGCCGGAACGCTCGATCTGGGGGAGGAGGGCACGCGCGCCAGCAGCATTGCCCACACGCTGGTTGTGGCCGCACAGACCGAACGCCGCCGCTCGGCCGACATTCCCGAAGATAGCGAGGGCCAGAAGGAGCGCATTGTGCTGCACCTTGAACGGCTGGAAGCCGCTGAAGGACGCAGGCTCATGCGTGGCACCGGCCTGCTGGCCACCATTGGCGCGACTTCCCCCTTTGTCGGGCTGTTTGGCACGGTCTGGGGGATTATGACCTCCTTTACCGGTATTGCGGCCAGCAAGGCCACCAGCCTTGCCGTGGTGGCCCCCGGCATTGCCGAGGCCCTGCTGGCCACAGCCCTCGGGCTGGTCGCGGCCATTCCGGCGGTCGTGATTTACAACCATCTTGCCCGCCAGACCGCATCGTGCCGTGCGCAGGTGGCGGACCTGAGCGCGCTGGTCATGCGCCTTGTCTCGCGCGATCTGGGGCGTATGCAGGCCCAGATCGCCAGCGGGCAGGTGGTGCGCCTTGGCGCCGCGCGTGACCCCCGCTTGGCCACTGGGGAGTAAGTGGCTGTGCTCCGTATCCGCCATACAGATGAAAACCCGCATGAGGCGAGCGAGATTAACGTCACACCGTTTATTGACGTTATGTTGGTGCTGCTGGTGATTTTTATGGTTACCGCCCCGCTGACCACGGTCAATGTACCGGTGGACCTGCCCTCCTCGACCGAAAAGCCGACGCCGCGCCCGGATGATCCGGTGTTCCTGACGGTGAAGGCCGATCACGGTCTGGCTCTGGGGGAGGAGGATATCAGCACCGCTGTCCTGCCCGGTGCGCTGGCAGCCGCCACCAAGGGCAACAAGGAGGAACGCATTTTTTTGCGTGCGGACAAAACGGTGGATTACGGCACGCTCATGGGGGTTATGGATAAGCTGCGCACGGCCGGGTACCTCAAGGTGGCACTGGTTAACCTGCAAGGGCAGGAGGAAGGGAGCGAGGCAGGCACAGCGCCCGTGCCTTCCGCCCTCGCAGGTTCTGCCGCCCCATGGCCGGCCAGCCCACAAGCCCCCGGAACCACGCCATGAGCAGCACGGCAGATACCGGGCAGGCGGCGGATGGGCAGGCACTGGTCCTGCCTCTTTCCTTTGCGGCATGGCAGCGTGCGCGCCAGCGCCACGCCCGGCGGGAGGACGCCCTGCGCTGGGGCCTGTCGCTCCTTGCCGTGCTGGGGGTGAGCGGAGGTGTTGTCGGGTGGGTCATGCATCTGCCACCCCCCGTTATGGCAGTGCCCGAACCCCCACCCACAGCCATTGCCATAGATATGGCCCCCGAACCTGTTTCCACCCCCACGCCCCCGACCGACCTGCCGCCGGGGCCGCAGCAGACACAGTCCATTCCCGACCCCACCCCGGTCGAGCCTCCCAAGGTAACCGCTCCGCCATCCCCCGCACCCAACCCGCCAGTGCCCGTGCCCAAGCCGGAAAAACCGCGCAGGCAGGTCAAAAAGCACAAACCGGCCCCCATGCAGGCCAAGCCCACACCGGACAAAACCCCACCAGCGGAGGAGACCACCGCCCCGCCATCGTCAGACGCGCCACCGGCTCTGGCGCAGGCGGCTCCGGCTCCGGGGGCTGCATCCTCCAAAGCCTCGCGCGACCCGGTTTCGTGGCAGGGGGCGTTGCTGGCGCAGCTTGAAAAATTCAAGCGCTACCCGTCCGATGCCATGGCGGAGCGGCAGGAAGGGGTGCCCAGTGTGACCTTCTCCATGGACCGCAAGGGGCATGTTCTGAGCGTGACACTGGCCAGTAGTTCGGGCCACCCCCTGCTGGATCAGGAGGCGGTGGACCTGCCCAGACGCGCACAACCCCTGCCTGCACCACCTGAGGGCGTGCAGGGGGACCCAATTACCCTGACCGTGCCAGTTGAATTTTACATCCATGCCGCCGGGAACTGATGTTTCCGTTTGTGTTCCCTCTGATCGTGACAGGGTCATGACCATGCCTGTTTTGTTTGAACACCGCCGCTCCCCGCCCGCCCTGCACCAGATCCGCCCCGGCATGGGGGCCAGCAGTCGGCAGGTCCGCCAGTTGGAGACCCGCTGCGAGGAGGCGGGGATCAAAATGACCGACCTGCGCCGGGTGCTGCTGCATGGTCTTCTGGAGGCAGGGCCGGGGGCCACGGCGGTGGCAATCTGGCAAACTCTAGGTGCCATGACCGGTGGGCACGCGCCCTCGCAGGGGTCTATCCAGCGCAACCTGAACCTGCTGGTGGGGCATGGTATTTTGCGGCGGGATGTCTCGTCCGAGCGGTTGTGGCATTACCATGTGGCTGCCGAGCGCAAGCTGGCGCTGGCCATTACCTTTGTGGATGCGCGAACAGGCCGCAAAATTGCTTGTGATGTGCCAGAGGTTGCCACCCTCCTGCGCCGGGTTGCCGCAGAGCGCGGGCTGGCCGTGCAGGGGGCGTCCATTATGGTTACACCCTCAGCAGGGTAAAAGTTGCGCGTTCAATTCATATTTTTGCAGATGCAGTAAAATAAAGACGCTTGCTGATCGTCTTTCTGGCAGGGGCCACCCGCAACACAGATACCGTGTTGCATGCACGGGCCTGACCTGTGGCCATCCCTCCTTTGGTAAACCCCGCAGGACGCACCCGCACATGCCCGGTGCCCGGCCTTTTGTGCGCTGGCGTCAAAGAGAAATCACGACCATAAAAGCCGGGAGGGCAAAAGGCCCCACCCCATGTGCTGGAAGGGGATAGATTTGCCCCCAAGATATAGGATTTTCTTGGAACACAATTATTTTATGGCGGATTTTTTATAAAAAACACTTCAATATCAAACACGTAATAGAGTATCGTATTTTCCGATATTAAATGTTGCCATTATCTATTGGTTTGGTATCGTAACGTATGCCACGGTTGCCCGGAATGGTAAGGCCCGGCCATGTCGGGTAACGGGAGTAAAAAAATATGTTCACGAAAATGCTGGTCGGCGGCCGTTTTGTTGATGGCGCCGGGGCTGCGGAAACCGTTTTTGCCCCCGTCACGGGCGAAGTCATTTTGAGCATTGCGGAAGCATCGGCCGAGCAGGTGGATGCCGCCGTTGCATCCGCCGTTGCGGCTTTTCCCGCATGGGCCGCACTCTCCCCCGCTGAACGCGCTTTGTGTCTGCTCAAAATTGCAGATGCGATCGAAACCCATGCCGAAGAGCTTGCCACAGTCGAGGCGCTGAACACCGGCAAACCCCGCCATCTGGTGCTGAGTGATGAGATCCCGGCCATTGTGGATGGCTTTCGTTTTTTTGCCGGTGCCGCGCGCAACGTGCAGGGGCCGGTGGCGGGCGAGTATATGGCCGGTCACACCTCCATGCTGCGCCGTGCTCCTGTGGGGGTGGTTGGTGCGATTGTTCCGTGGAACTACCCCCTGCTTATGGGGGCATGGAAGCTGGCGCCCGCACTGGCCGCGGGGAATTGCTGCGTTATCAAACCCTCGGAAAACACCCCACTCAGCCTGCTGCTGCTGGGCCAGTTAATGAATGCGTGCCTGCCCGCAGGTGTGCTTAACGTTATTACCGGCCGTGGTGGCAGCGTAGGCCAGCAACTGCTGGACCACCCCGATATTGGCATGATCTCCCTGACCGGGGATATTGCTACAGGGCGCAAGGTTATTACGGCAGCGGCAAAAGCGGTCAAACGCACACATCTGGAACTGGGCGGCAAAGCGCCAGTGCTGGTGTATGATGATGCCGATCTGGAGGCCGTTGTGCAGGGCCTGCGGACCTTTGGCTACTACAATGCCGGGCAGGACTGCACGGCGGCATGCCGTGTTTATGCCGATGCACGGATTTATGACCGTCTGGTCGCTGAACTGACAACCGCCGTGGCCTCCATCCGTTATGGACACGCGGATGACGCCCTGAACGAGATTCCCCCACTTGTGTCCGCCCGCCAGCGTTCCCGCGTTGCGGCCTTTGTGGAGCGCGCTGCCGAACTGCCCCATGTGGAAGTTACAACAGGTGGCAAAATGGTTGAGGGGAACGGATTTTTTTACGAACCCACAGTTATTGCCGGTGCCAGACCGGGGGATGAAATTGTGGAGCGCGAGGTGTTTGGCCCCGTGGTCTCGGTCACACGGTGCACGGATATGGAAGAGGTGATCAGGGATGTGAATGCATCCATTTACGGTCTGGCCTCTTCTGTTTGGACGCGCGACATCGGGCGGGGCATGTCGGCTGCTGCGCGGCTGCGTTATGGGTGTACGTGGGTGAACACGCACTTTATGCTGGTGAACGAAATGCCCCATGCAGGCTTCCGCCATTCCGGCTACGGGAGCGACATGAGCCTTGGCTGTCTGGAAGACTACACAATTCCCCGCCATGTCATGGTAAACTGGAGCTGACAGGCCAATGACGGACAACTCGACTAAGGGTGCTGCGGCAGTCAGGCTGAGTGGTCTGACAAAATCCTATGGTCACGGCAAGCCTGTTCTGAAAGGCATTGATCTGGAGATTGGTTCGGGCGAGTTCTTTACCATGCTCGGCCCGTCGGGTTCAGGCAAAACCACAACGCTGCGCCTGATCGGTGGGTTTGAACTACCAGATGCAGGGCAGGTCACGCTTTTGGGGCAGGATGTTACGCGCCTGCCACCATACAGGCGTGATGTGAACACCATGTTTCAGGATTACGCGTTGTTCCCGCATATGAGCCTGCGCGATAACGTGGCCTACGGCATGAAAATCCGGGGCGTAAGTGCTGCCGAACGCACAGAGCGCGCACAACAGGCGCTGGACATGGTGCATTTGGATGCCGTGGCCGACCGCAGGCCCTCGCAGTTGTCGGGGGGGCAGCGCCAGCGTGTGGCGCTGGCGCGCGCATTGGTGAACAAACCCAAACTGATTTTGCTTGATGAACCCTTGGGCGCACTGGACCTGAAACTCCGGCGCGAGATGCAGGTCGAACTCAAGCGTATTCAAAAACAGACGGGTATTACGTTTGTTTACGTCACCCATGATCAGGAGGAAGCCCTGAGCATGAGCGACCGGATTGCGGTGTTTGCCGAAGGGGTGATCGAGCAGGTGGGCACGCCGCAGGAACTGTACGAACGCCCGGCCAGCCGCTTTGTGGCCCGCTTTATTGGGTCGTCCAGTATTCTGGAGGGAGACCACGGCAGCGCCATTCTGGTCCGCCCGGAGGATGTGCGTATGGAACCGCACGGTTACACCCCCACCCCGGACGAGGACATTCTGCCCGGTGTGATTGAGGAAATTGCCTATCTTGGCCCCGTTACCCGCTGTCAGGTCCAGCGGATGGAAACCGGGGCCTGTGTTACGGCCATGGTGCCATCCCGCGCGGCGCGCACCTTGCAGGAAGGCATGGCCATTGTGGCCGTATGGGCAAAGGATGTGGCCTACCCCCTGCCGCGTTAAGGGGGGTGGTAAAAATTCAAGGCGTCATCAAGGAAGGATAAGGACATGAAGGGTTTTACAACTGCACTGCTTATGGCTTCCTGCTGCACGGCGCTGGTGGCGCAGGCGCATGCCGCCGACCTGCCCGGCGCTATTGGCAAGGGCGAAGGCGACCTGAACGTCGTGGCGTGGGAAGGCTACGCGGACGATGCGTGGGTCAAACCGTTTGAACAGCAGACGGGCTGCAAGGTCCACCGCAAATATGTTGGCTCCTCGGACGAAATGGTGGCGTTAACGCGCATGGGCGGCGGCAAGGGGTTTGATGTGGTCTCCGCCTCCGGCGATGCCGCGTTGCGGCTGATTTTTGGCCATAACGTCCAGCCGGTGAACATGAGCCTGATCCCTGCTTATGACGACCTTATGCCCGAGCTTAAGGAGCCATCCTTTAACACCGTCAAAGGTGTGCATTATGGCGTGTCCTACGAGTGGGGGCCGAATATTCTGATGTGGAACACCAAGGCGTTCCCCGTTGCTCCCACCAGTTGGGCCGTTATTTATGACAAGGCCCATGCGGGCGCCATTACCGTGCCCGATAACCCGATCCAGATTGCCGATGCCGCCCTCTACCTTGCCCACGTCAAACCCGAACTCGGCATTACAGACCCGTACGAACTGACGCAGCCCCAAATGGATGCCGTGGTGGCTTTGCTCAAGGAGCAGCGCGCGCTGGTCAAAAAATACTGGGCACTCGCCTCGGACGAAGTAGACCTTTTCAAAAGTGGTGATGCACAGGTTGGTTCGGCATGGCCGTATCAGGCCAACACATTGCGTGCAGCAGGTGTGCCTGTGCAGGACACAATTCCCACGGAAGGCGCTACAGGCTGGGCCGATAGCTGGATGATCAGCGCCCATGCCGAACACCCCAACTGCGCGTATCTGTGGATCAACCATGTGATGACCCCAAAGGTGCAGGCCCAGCAGGCACTCTCGTTTGGGGAAACACCGGGTAATACCAAAGCCTGTGCGGAAATGGACGCCATGCAGCCCGGTTCGTGCAAACAGTACCACGCCAATGCGTCATCCGCGTATTTTGCGACAATCAAGTTCTGGAAAACCCCCATGAAGGCGTGCGGCAATGGGCAGAACACCTGTCTGGATTACGGCGCATGGCAGCGCGCATGGCAACAGGTCAAACAGTGATGGCGGGCGGGCGGAAGTTTCTGGGGCATGTGGCTCTGCTTCTGCCACCGTTTGGGTGGCTGACGCTCTTTTATCTGGGCAGCCTGTTCATCCTGCTGCTTTCGGCCTTCTGGCAGGTGGATTCCATGTCCGGCGAGGTGATCCATGACTGGACACTGGATAATTTTCGCCAGCTTGTATCGGACGCAACCTACCGGATTGTGGCGCAGCGCACGATCGGGATTGCCGCACTGGTAACGGTTACGGATATTATTCTCGCATGGCCACTGGCCTATGTGATTGCGCGCAAGGTGGGGCCACGCCTCAAGCTGACCCTGCTGGTGCTGGTGGCCCTGCCGCTCTGGTCCAGCATGCTGGCGCGCATTTACGCATGGCGGCTGATCCTTGGGCATGACGGGGTGCTGAACTGGTTTTTGCGCGCAGCGGGCCTGCCCGAGCAATCCTTTGCATTTACCAACGTGGCGTTGTGGCTGGTGTTTACCTACCTGTGGCTGCCATTCATGCTTATGCCGCTGGTGGCAGCCCTTGAGCGTATTCCCGCGTCCTTGCTGGATGCGGCGGGCGATATGGGGGCCACACCGTGGCAGACTTTTCGGACCGTTATTTTTCCGCTGGCCATTCCCGGCATGGCGGCGGGGTCGGTGTTCACATTTGCCGTAACACTGGGGGAATATGTGACCCCCATGCTGGTGGGTGGGGCCGGGTCCGAGTTTATTGGCAACGTGGTGTATTCCAACGTTGGTGTTTCGGGGAATGTGCCGTTTGCTGCGGCATTTTCCATGGTGCTTCTGGTGGTGATCGGCGCTTACATGCTGGTGGCCCGCAGGTTTGGAGCGTTTGACGGAGCATGACCCTATCTGTGCGCCTGTTTGCCCTGTGGGGGGCGGCCCTTGCGGTGCTGGCTTTTCTGCTTTTGCCGCTTCTGCTTGTTATGGTTTTTGCCTTTGATGCCTCGGCCGTGCAGGTTTGGCCCATCCGTGGGGTCTCGCTCAAATGGTTTGCGGCCACATGGGCGGATGAGGAGGTGCGCAATGCGCTCTTTATCTCGTTCGAGGTGGCGGTGCTGGCAACGGCGCTGGCCACCGTGCTGGGCACACTTGCGGCTGTGGGTCTGAATGGCCTGTCCTCGCGCGCAGTGCAGGTTGGCTCGTTTTTTCTGACCCTGCCCATTGCGCTGCCCGGTGTGTTGACCGGCATTGCCATGAACAGTTTTTTTACCGCGTGTGACATCCCCTTTACGCTGGTCACGCTGGTTATTGCGCATACCACTTTTTGCACGGTCATCATCTTTAGCAACGTTATGGCCCGGTTGCGGCGTCTGCCGCCGTCTTTGTCGGAAGCGGCGCAGGATATGGGGGCTACACCCCTGCGCGGGTTTGTCAGCGTTACCCTGCCGTTGCTGGGTGGGTCCATTGCCTCTGGCATGCTGCTGGCCTTTGCCCTGTCCTTTGATGAGGTGATTGTCTCCACCTTTACCGCAGGCACGCAGACCACTTTGCCTTTATGGATATTTGGGGCAATCCGCCTTGGCCAGCATATGCCCGAGGTCAATGTGGTGGTGTTTGTGGTGGTGGTGGTCACGCTTCTGCCAATTATTCTGGGGCAAAAACTCGCAGCCTCCGTCTCGCGCGAGTAGGGGGGGAGGGCGCGCACATGGCTCTGACATTCCGCCAGCTACGGTATTTTTCCTCCGTTGCGGAGGTGGGGTCCATTTCTGGCGCGGCCATGGTTCTGCTTGTCTCGCAGTCCACCGTTACCGAAGCCCTGCGTGATCTGGAGGCCGAGATGGGGTTCCGGCTGTTTGACCGCCACGCGCGTGGGGTTACGCTAACCCGGCGCGGGCAGCAGTTCCACCTGCGCGTGCAGCGTATTCTGGACGATGTGGCCGATGCCCAGCGTATGCAGGACGAAGGGGAGGAAGCACTGGGCGGCACGCTGGTGCTGGGGGTTACTCCGGTTGTGGCCGGTTATGTGCTGCCAGACCTGCTAACCCGCTTCCGCCGGGCCTTTCCACGGGTCAAGGTTACACTGGTGGAGGACCGGGCCGAATATCTGGACCATATGTTAATCGGTGGCGAGCTTGATCTGGCGATTATGCTGCGCCTGGGCGATGCGGTGCCCAGTGCGTGTGGTGCGCGGGTTATGGGGGTTTCGCCGCATTATGCGTGGCTGGCCCATGGCCACCCGCTGGCTGCGGAAAAGCAGGTCAGCCTGCGCCAGCTCTGCTCCGAGCCGTATATTGCCCTCACGGCGGATGTGCTTGAGGAGCGCATGAGTGCCGTGTGGGAACGATTCGCCTTCCGCCCCGATACGTATTTTCGCTCCAGTTCCATTGAGGCCGTGCGTAGTCTGGTTGCCGCAGGCCACGGTATTGCCCTGCTACCCCAGCTTATTTACCGCCCGTGGTCCTTGGAGGGCGAAAAAATAGAATGCCGCCCCGTGCAGGAGGATCTGCCAACGGCTGACCTGCTGGTTATGTGGCGGAGGGGGCTGCCCCTTGGGGTGCAGGCCCAGTATTTTATGGATATGGCGCTCCAGCGCACGGGGGGTGTTGTTGGGGCCGGGCCATCCGGTCCTGCGCCTTTTCAGGATTTGCGTGGGTATTAGTGTGGTTTTTTCAAAGGTATGCAGGCGGGGTGGTGTGCCCATGCCTGCCGCGGCAGAGCGGGTGGTGCTCAGCCGGGTTTAAGCCTGTCGTCCATCAGTCTGGGTTTGCCCAGAAACTGCTGGGGGTTTGTGTCAAAACCTTGAAAAATCTTTTTGAATTTTTCAATAATAAAATGTGCGCTTGGTGACAGGACACGTGTTTTGGGAATGATGAGCGAGAGCTTTTGCGTTGCAAGCTTGGTTTCGTTCAGTTCAATAAACAGGGCTTCATTGTCGTTGTAGTGCCCAAATGCATCAAGATCACGCATGATTGCAATGCCCAGATTTTTTTTCACCATATCGCAAACAAGCGCAATATTGTTGGAATTAAACACAATATCGTAGGGCATGTCTGTTTCCTCCAGCAACTCCTTGACCAGCCGCCACAACGTGGTGGAGGAGTCCGGGGCGACAATAGGGTAGCCCGTGCAGTCCGTTACCCGCACATCCTGCATTTGTGCCAGCGGGTGGTTGCGCGGGACCAGCACGCCAAGGCGGGACAGGGCCTCGGCCTCCACACTCAGACCTGCAAATGACGGGGGGTCAAATGTCACCCCCAGATCACAGTCCCCCGCGCGGAGCAGAATGGCCGCCGTTGCCGCCGTGGCCACAGTAACCTTAAAGCGCAGGCCCGGACTGTCATCATGCAAAAGCATGATCACGGAAGGAATAAAGCTAACAGCCAGCCCATCGGCCACGGCAATGCGGACCTCTCCGCCCCGTGCATTTTTGAGTTCGGCAAGGTGGCGGTGCAGGGCTGCTTCCTCCTTGCCCCAGCGGGTGAGCTGATGAAAAACCGCCTCCCCCGCCGCCGTCAGCCGCACCCCGCCAGAGACCCGGTCAAACAGCCGCACCCCCAGTGTTTCCTCCACATTCAGGACCTGCCGGTCCACGGCGGAGGCGGCAATGTTCAGGTGTTCGGCCGCCTTGCGGATGGAGCCATGGTGGATGACCTCCAGAAAATAGCGCGAAAACTTGGTCAGCAGCACCATGTCCGTTGCCCTTTTGTCATGTTGTAATCCGAGTGGAGCATGTTGGTAAGAGAATAGGTAGAGCTTAATCAAGAATAAACATAATCATTTCTTAATCGCACCGAAATGTCTTTGCACGTGCAGAAAAAGGCTACACAACGTGCAGAATTTAGCGCTTCCAAAATGGCATACACAAACGATACGTTACATAAACAGAACGAAGAGTTCTAACAGGCTGAGGCTGGGATAAGTAAAAAAGAACACAAAAACAGTCTTTTAGGCGGAAGACTGTAGGGGCGGGCACAAACAATGAAAATTTTTTCGTTAAGACACAGGCTGTTCGTATCGGCATCGGGCATTCTGGTTTTGGCAGCACTCCACAACACGGCGCGCAGCGCTACGGCAACGGCTGCGGGCAGTGTGCAGGCGCCAGACCGGGTGGCGGCAAGCGGGCATAAAGCCCCCGCAAAATCCTCAGTTGTTGCGCAGGGTAAGGAAAATATTGACGTAACCTCCAACAGGCAGACCGTCAGCCTGTCCATGGATGGCGGCGGCGGGATGATGCGGCGCGAAACCGCAGCCTATTCCGTACAGACAGTGACAAAACAGTTTATTGACCAGAAAAGCCCTACAAGTAGTGTGCTGGACCTGATCAAGACCATGCCAAGTCTTAACGTATCCTCGGCGGATACATCGGGCATGCATGGTGGGGGCATTGAAAGCCGAGGTCTGACGGATGCGGACATGGCTATTCTGCTCGATGGCGTACCCGCAAGCAGTGCCGGGTATATTGACCAGAACGTGGATTCCGAAAACCTTGAGCGTATTTCCGTAAGCCCCGGCGCTATGGCCATAGAGGCCCCGGTTACCACAAGTGCAGGTGGTGTGCTGCGCGAGGAAACCCTGACCCCGTCCCATAAAATGGGCGGCACAATGGATTTTTCATACGGCACAAACAACCTCTCGCGCGAGTTCCTGCGCCTTCAGTCGGGCGATATTGGCAATACGGGCGTGCGCTTTTATGTATCGGGTTCACACACCCATGCCCGGCAATGGATGGGCGAGGGCGCAAACGACCGCCAGCACATTGATTTTGGGCTGCAAAAGGACTTCCAGAACGCATCCAGCGTAAAGCTGTATTTTTCGTGGAACAACAACCAGATCATGGTTGATAACTACGCAACGGAGCAGCAGTACAAAAACTACAAGCACACAGGAACCGGCTATAACCGTAGCGGTTACAACGCCACGGGTGGGAACGATAATTACTGGAAGAACAATATCTCCCACTTCAACACGGTTTTTCTGGTCATGCCGGTGCATGTTGTGTTGAGCAGAAAGCTGACGCTGGACGTAACCCCCTATTTTTACGATGCTCTGGGCTGGGATAGCTGGGGTGTGGGGCAGTCTTCTGCGGGGCAGTATGTTCTGGGCAATGGTTCGGCACTGCCCGGTGGGCAGCAGCTTGTGCAGTCATGGAATGCGTATAGCCAGCCCGATGTGGGGGTAACCGCAAGGTTGGGTTATGATATTGACAGCCACAACCATTTTTCTGTCGGGTACTGGTATGCCAACAATTTTTCCAAAATTGGTCTGCCGGTCAATGTGTCCTATAGCGGGGCCACAACGCCGGGTAATTCCAACACCGCACTGTACACGCCCGGTGGCAAGCGCGCGCTGGGAGCACTGACAAACACGGGGTATGAAATTCACTCCATTTTTGTGCAGGACGAGGCCCGTTACCTGCATAACAGGCTGCGGATTAACGCGGGCTTCAAGTTCATGATGACAAATTACTGGATGAAGAACCTTCTGGCGTCTTCCTCCACGCCGGGGGCGCGTTTGGGGGCAAACTCCACAGTGCCTTTGCCGCAACTGTCCATTTCGTATGATATTGACGACCACAGTCAGGTTTACGTGCATGGGGAAGGGGACTTCCGCCAGCCCGACCCGTCCGCCATTCAGGCAGCGACCGGCCTGCCCAAAAACCAGTATTCGATCAAGGAGGAACTGGGCTACAGGTACCACGATAACCATGTGATGCTTGACCTGTCTTTGTTCAACTACAACATTACCAACCGCCTTATGAGCACCTATCTCGGTGGCGGGGTATTTGGCAGCGCCAATGCGGGCAACCAGACCGTGCGTGGTTTTGATCTGATGGTGGCCGCACGGCCGATCCACCACTTCAGCCCCTATGCATCGTTCGAGTATTTGCACGCGACCATGGATTCCAACGTGCCGTATGGCGCCAGCTACCTGCGCACCAAAGGGCATGAAGCGCCCATGGCCCCCAAGGTTATGGCCAATTTTGGCCTGTCGTATGATGACTCGCATTTTTTTGGCAACTTTGCCCTGCATTACGCCAGCTCCCAGTCGGTTACCCTGACAGGGGACCAGCGTATGCCCGGCTACGTGACGGACAGCCTGAGTGTTGGTTATCGCTTCAAGCCTTTTTCTTTCCTCAAATCACCCACGTTCAAAATGAACTTTCAGAACCTGACCGGGGCCGTTGTGCGCACGGGGCCGGTTGGTATTGCAACAAACGCCACGCAGGGGCAGCTGCTGGATGGCAGCACGCTCGCGGCGGGGAGTGGAGCGCAGTTTTACGTTCTGCCGCGCTTTAGCATGACGGGAACCATTTCCACGGATTTCTGAGACAGCAAAAAAAAGAGGTCGCCCCACAATGCCCTGCCCACAAACCGGTAGGTGGATCAGGGCTGGGGCGGCCTTTGTGGCATGGCGTGCATGGCGCTGCCGGGATTGAGTGCCGATTTATGTTGGTGGGTTAGATGGATAAGCAGGAGCGGATTGTCGAGCACGATGCAGGGGCGCGTGCAGTCAGACGATGTGAAGAACTCGGATGTGACCCTTATAGCGATATGCGCGGCGGCCTGTTCCGCCCCTACCTTGGCGCGGCGCACAAAGCAGCGGCAGAGGTGCTGCGGGGGTGGATGCAAGGTGCAGGCATGAGCGTGCGCACCGATGCCACAGGCACAATCATTGGCCGGTATGAAGGACGCCACACCAACGCACCAGCACTTATGATCGGATCGCACATAGATAGTGTGTGGAACGGCGGTTTTTACGATGGCGCTTTGGGCGTTATGCTGGGTGTGGAATGTGTGGCAGCTTTTGCCAGACGGGGGATACGCCTCCCCTTTGCCCTAGAGGTTGTGGCTTTTGGGGATGAGGAGGGGTCGCGCTTTCCGCTTTCCATGCTGGGTTCCAGAGCCATGGCGGGCAAACCTGTGGGGGATGTGAGCCAGATGCGTGACCGCAACGGCACAACCCTGCACGAGGCCATGCGGGGGGCAGGGCTGGATGCGGGCGCCATGGGGGAAGCCCGGCGGGCGCGGGCGGATGTTCTGGCTTATCTGGAAGCCCATATTGAGCAAGGCCCCGTGCTGGAGCACAGGGATGCGCCGCTGGCGGCGGTGTCGGCCATAGCCGGTATTCAGCGGTTTTACATTCGCGTGCAGGGGCAGGCGGGCCATGCGGGCACCGTGCCGCTGCACATGCGCCATGACGCCCTGACTGCCGCGTGCGAGATGGTGTTGGGCATAGAAGCACTGGCACGCGCACACACGGCGGAGTTTGTGGCGACTGTGGGCAAAATAGACGTTCATCCGGGCGCTGTGAATGTTATTCCGGGGAGTGCCAGCCTTTCGGTAGAAATCCGCTCGGCAGATGCCGCCTGTCTGGAACATGCATTTTTGCAGGTGCGGGAACTTGTGCAGGGCATTGCCGAACGCCGGAGCGTTGGGTGGGAGGTGCGCGACCACCAGACCTTTGCCCCCGCGCCGTGTGATAACCGTTTGGTGGACCTGCTGCGTTCTGGCATTCGGGCGGAGGGCATGGCCGACCATGTGCTGGTCAGTGGCGCAGGCCATGATGCGATGATGATGACGGACTGGGTGCCCACGGCCATGCTGTTCCTGCGTAGCCCCGGCGGGATTAGCCACCACCCCGATGAAAGCGTGATTGTGGCGGATGTGCAGGCCGCGTTTGATGTTATGGTCAATTTTATTACGCGCCTGCCAGAAGTGCTTGATATTTCGGCCACACAACAGGGCACGGTGGCATGACCCACCCAAGCCACGGACCAGCAGCGGGAGAACACGGCATGAACCTTGTAGACAGCCATTGCCATCTGGAATTCGCCGAGCTTTCGGGGGATCTGGATGCGGTCATGCAGCGTGCGCGCGCGGTGGGTATCCGCCGGTTTGTCAGCATTGGCACCAGTGTGCATGCTTTTGCACAAGTCTTGCAAAAGGCGGAGGACATGGAGGATGTTTTCTGCTCCGTAGGCACCCACCCCCACTGGGCGGACGGCGAGACGGACGTGCAGGCACAAGACCTTGTAGCCCACGCCGCCCACCCCAAGGTGGTGGGCATAGGCGAGGTGGGGTTGGACACGTTTTTTACGACCGCATCTTGGGATGCGCAGATGCGTAATTTTCTGGTCCATATAGATGCCGCACGGCAAACACAGCTCCCCCTGATCATCCACTCCGTCAAGCAGGATGCGGCCATGGAGCAGGTTCTGCGTGAACAAAACGCCAGGGGGCATTTTCCCGTTGTCATGCACTGTTTTTCCGGTGGTCCTACGCTTGCGCGCGCCAATGTGGAAATGGGACACTACCTCTCGTTCTCCGGCCTGCTGACCCATGCGGAAAACGAAGGCATGCGCGCCATTGCGGCCAGCCTGCCAGCAGATCGTATTCTGATCGAGACCGACGCGCCCTCCCTTGCCCCCGAACCCTATGTGGACCAGCGTAACGAGCCAGCTTATCTGGTGCATACGCTTAAGGTTCTGGCCGCGTTGCGCAAGGTAACCCCGGAGGAGATGGCCCGGCAGACAACGGAAAACTTTTTCCGGGTTTTTCGCAAAGTTCCCGATTTTTCTCTGGCATAATGGATTAAGGGTATGAAATCAGCATCGGAGATGATGTCGGGGAATGACCTGTTCATCAGTGCGGCACAGGAAGTACGCATCCGTCAGGAACTGACCCGCGTGGCCATGGGGCTGATCCCCGCAGATCTGGTGTTGCGCGTGGGCCGCCTGCTGGATGTGCACACGCGCCGCTGGGTGGACAAGCAGGACATTGTTATTTACCGCCGCCGCATTGCATGGACCGGCCCCGCAGGTGCCTATACCGGCACGGCCCGCGCCCATGTGGACCGGCTGGACCTGTCCGCCGTGCCCGGCTTTGGCGAGGTGCACAAACACATAGAAAGTTCGCACCTTACCCCCGAATACGAGGCCGCTCTGGTGCTGCCACGCGGGAATACATGGACGTGCGAGGCCAGCCACGAATTTTCCAACGTGGATGGCGCGCATAACCTGCCTTTCTGGATGACGGCGCGCAGCCATGGCGTGGCGCTCAAAATTTTTCCGCTCCCCGGTTCCGCCGTTCCCCCCACCGCGTATGAAGGTGGGGGCGGATATTACGGGTATGACGAGCAAAGCGCCTTTATGGGCAATAACCTGATGGTGCCCGGTCTGGACGAGGTCATGGACTGGCCCAGTGTGTGGAACCCGCAATCCCCTTCCTACGCGCGGTTATGGGGCATGATCGAGGCAACATTTGCCCATCGGGGCGTGGTGGAGGGGCATGGGGCGGGCCTGCATGATACGCCCTCCATCAACGCTTTTGCCGCAGCCGGTCTGGCCTCCGACCACGAGGTGCTGACCATGGCCGAACTTCAGGCCAAACTTCAGGCCGGTATTTTTGTGGAGCTACGGCACGGGGCCATTCCCGAGCTGGTGCGGGGGATGCTGGATGCAGGCTTTGAGGATTTTTCCCAGATCGCCCTCACAACGGATGATCGTTCCGCAAGCGAGACATTGCGCATGGGCGCTACGGACTATAATGTACGCAGAGCCATGGAGGCTGGCCTTGCGCCAGAAATTGCCATTCAGTGTGTGACCCTTAACCCTGCGCGCCATATGCGCCTGACCCCGTGGGTGGGCAGCCTTGCCCCCGGCCGCTTTGCCGATGTTGTGCTGCTGTCCGATGTGGCGGCACTGGACATTGCGGAGGTCTGGGCAGATGGCCAGCGCGTGGCCGAAGCCGGGCGTTACATTGCCCCCGTGCCAGATATTCCATGGCCCGCATGGGCCAGCCAGACCATTAACATTGCGCATGAACTGGAGGCGAAGGATTTTGCCATTCCAGCAGATGCAGGGCGGCAGAGCATGCAGGCCGCCGTGCTGCGCCCGTTCCACTGGGCGGATGATTTTCTGGTGGCAACCCTGCCCGTGCGTGACGGACAGGTGCAGCGCGACGTAGAACAGTGCATTACCAAGTTTGCTGTTGTGGACCGCTATTCCGGGCAGGGTAAGGTGGGGCGCATGTTCTGGCGTGGCTGTGGCCCCAAAACGCCCGATACGGCTGTGGGGTGTTCGGTCGCACATGACCAGCACAACATATGGGTTGTTGGCTCGTCCGATGCGGCCATGGCGCGGGTGGTCAACCAGATCCGCCAGCAGCAGGGGGGCTGGGCGCTGGTGCGCGACAACACCGTGCTGGCAACCGTCCGCTACGAGGTCGGGGGGCTGATGACCGCCCGCCCGGCCGAAGAACTGGATGCGGACATGCAGGAACTCTACGCGCAGGCGCGCACCATAGAGTGGATGCACGAACCTACCTATTCCCAGAACTGGCCGGAGGGTTTTCCCGAACGGTTGTGTTTTGCCACGCTCACCTGTTCGCCGTGGCGGTGGGTGCTGGTGGCCCCCACCCCCCGTGTGCCCGAAGGGTTTGTGAATGTGCAGACCGGGCAGACCCACCCCATTGTCTGGTAGGGGTGGCAGGCAAAACGGGTCTGTGGGGGGCCAATTTTTTTCGTCACAAAAACTGGAGTGCTGTTTATTATGAGAGGCGTCCCATCCTTGCAAAAGCTCTTCGGGTTTAATGTGGCGGAGCATCAGTCCAGCGTGGGCACGGAGGTGCTGGCCGGGCTGACAACTTTTGGCGCCATGGGGTATATTATTGCGGTCAACCCCGCCATTCTGTCGGCCACCGGGGCGGACAGGGCGGATATGATTACCGTAACCGTGCTGGCCGCCATGTGTGGCTCCCTGCTTATGGCGTTCCTGTCGCGCCTGCCCATTGCCCTTGCACCGGGCATGGGGTCCAACGCGGTTTTTGCACAGGTTGTTGTGGTCAAAATGGGCCTGTCCTATGGCACAGCGCTGACCATGGTGCTGGTCGGTGGCATTTTGTTTACCTGCCTGTCGCTCAGTAATGTGCGCCAGCATATTGTGCGGGGTTTTCCCGTACCCATCCGCATTGGCTTACAGGCGGGTATTGGCTTGTTTATTGCCTATCTGGGCCTGCGGAGCGGGGGGCTGATTGTAACGGATGCCGGTGGGGGCGTTGCTTTTGCGGACCTGCGATCGCCTTCCGTTATGGTGGTTTTTCTCTCGCTTTTGCTCATTGCCGCTTTGGTTGCAGCCCGTGTGCGCGGGGCCATGCTGCTGTCCATTCTGGCGGTTACGGTGGCGGGGTTGTTCATCCAGACCAGTCCGGGCCATGTTATGACCGTTCTGCCATCGCAGATGGTGGCGTTGCCCCATGCCCCCAAAGCGTATTTTTTTGCGTTTGATACCAGCGAGTTTTTCCACAACTTCTTTCTGGTTCTGCCTTTAACACTCTACTTTTTTCTGTCCGATTTTTTCTCGGCAACCGCAACCATGATCGCGGTTACGCGGCGTGCGGGCATGATGGATGCACAGGGTAATTTTTTGAACTCCCGTCGCGCTTTTCTGGCGGACGGGTTGGCCTCCATTGTTGGCGCATGTCTTGGTAGCCCGACCGTGGGGGCGTATGTTGAATCCGCAACCGGGGTGGAGGCAGGTGGGCGCACGGGCCTGACAACCCTGACCGTTGCCATTCTGTTTGGCCTGAGCGCGTTTTTCTGGCCGTTAATTGCCTGTATTCCACCACAGGCCACCACAGCAGCCCTTGTTATGGTGGGTATTCTGATGATGGAAGGACTGACGGAGCTGGATATTTCCGACCCGCTCCAAAGCATTTCCGCCGGGATGATTGTGCTGCTCACAGTCACAACCGCCAACCTGATGATCGGGATTTGTGCCGGGTGTTTTGCCTATACGGTCATGGCTGCGGCAACACGGAGCTGGGCGCGGCTGACACCCGTTTTCCTGCTCACCAATGTGCTGCTTGTGATCTACCTTGTGCTGGTCACCTACGCGGTGAACTAACCCACACTCCGCACCCCACCCATAACACTGCAAGGCCATACACGCAGGTTGCGTCTGGCCCCCTGTTTTCCACAGTGGTTCGGGCTGTACGCCTGACACAATGCGGTAAAGAGACTAAGCGATGAACACGCGTCAGCAATTCACGAGCGATAATTACGCCGGTATGTGCCCCGAGGCATGGCAGGCCATGATGGACGCCAACGAAGGCTCCCTTATTCCCTACGGCGAGGACGAATGGACCAGCCGTGCGGCGGACTCTTTTCGCACCCTGTTTGAAAAGGCGTGCGAGGTCTTTTTTGTTTTTAACGGCACGGCGGCAAATTCGCTGGCGCTGGCCGCACTGTGCCAGTCCTATAACAGCGTGATCTGCTCCTCCTTCGCCCATGTGGAAACGGATGAGTGCGGCGCACCGGAGTTTTTTTCCAACGGGTCCAAACTGCTGGTGGCCCGGACCGAAAGTGCCAAACTGACCGAGCAGGACGTTCGGCTGCTTTCCACCTGCCGGAGCGATATCCATTATCCCAAGCCACGGGTCGTCACCATTACACAACCGACCGAAACGGGGGAGCTGTATTCCCTGCCCGAAATCCGCGCACTTGCACAAACATGCCGCGAACTGGGGCTGTATTTACATATGGATGGTTCCCGCTTTGCCAATGCCTGCGCAGCCCTTGGCTGCTCGCCCGCGGATATGACGTGGCGTGCAGGGGTGGATGTGCTGTGTTTTGGCGGCACAAAAAACGGCATGGCAGTGAGCGAGGCAGTTCTGTTTTTTGACCGCGCATTGGCCGATGGTTTTGACTACCGGTGCAAACAGGCGGGGCAACTGGCGTCCAAAATGCGGTTTCTGTCCGCCCCGTGGGTGGGCATGCTCCAAAGTGGGGCATGGTTGCGCAATGCCCAGCACGCCAATGCCTGCGCGCGAAGACTGGCCGAGCAGGTGGCGGATATTCCTGCCATGTCGCTCATGTTTCCGGTGCAGGCCAATGGTGTTTTTATTCGCGCGGAGGAGGGCGCACTGGCGCGGTTAAGGGCCTGCGGGTGGCGTTTTTACACCTTTATTGGCGGAGGGGCGCGCTTTATGTTCGCGTGGGATGCGGATATGGCGCAGGTGGACCGGTTGGCAGCCGACATGCGGCGTTGTGCCGGAGTGCCGTAACCCGACCAAGGGGTGGGGTGTGGCCTGCCCTTGGTCCGTGGCCCTTACGCTGCCGCCAGCGCCAGCCCTTCGGCTACGGATACAAACTCCCCGCCCAGTTCCACCCGTTCCGCACCAAAGCGGGAGGTAAACAGCGCGCGCACTGCGGGCACAAAGGATGTGCCGCCGGTCAGGAACACGCGGTCTATCTGTGCGGGGTGTAGAGCGGCCTCGCGCAAGGCTGCGTCTATGCCTGCGCCAAGTCTGGCAATGTCGGGGGCAATCCAGCGGTCAAAATCGTCCCGGTGGATGGTTGTGCAAATCTCCAGTCCGGGCTGGGCAAAGCGCAGTTCCGCCGTGGTGTTGGTGGACAGGGCGCGCTTGGTGGCGGACACGGCGTTGTAGAGTTCCTGCCCGCGTTGTTCACGGATCAGTTCGATCAGGTTTTTCAGCTTCTGGGGGTCGGACGCAGTGCGTGTGACATCCTCAATTTCGTTAAGAATACGCGGTGTGCGCATGAGGGAGAGCCGGTGCCAGCGGGCTAGTGCGTGGTACCACTCAATCGGTACGGGCAAGGGTTCGCCCCCCATAATGCGGAATGTGCAGTCCCGCCCAAGGTAGGGGGCCACCACGTTGTCTATAATCCGAAAATCAAACTGGTCGCCCGCCAGCCCCACGCCTGCATGGCCCAGAGGCTGTGTTGCGTGGCGCCCGGTTGGGTCAAACCGCACGACCGAAAAATCGCTTGTGCCACCGCCAAAGTCACCAACCAGAACGGTTGCGGGCCGGTCCAGCCGTTGCATAAAGCGCCAGCCTGCGGCTTCTGGCTCCATCATAACCGCAACATCAGCAAAGCCTGCCTGGGCAAAAGCGGCCCTTAGCCGGGTTTCGCCCAGCGCATCATCCGCGTTGTCGCCCACAAAATGCACGGGCCGCCCTACGGTTACGTGGCAGTCCGCCGGGCGCAGCCCGCCAAGGGCCATCAGTTCGCGCAAAAATGTGGCAATCAGGCTTTCAAGCGACAGGCGCTGGCCAAACACCTGTGTCTCGCGGAAGCTGGCCTGCGCCAGATAGGACTTCATGGACATGATCAGGCGTGTTTCGGCCGGGTCATCCAGATGTGCCTCAATGGCGTGTGCACCAACCGCGCGGTGCTGCACCCGCCGCCCTCCTTCCATGTCCTGCCATAAAGCCAGAAGGGTCCGGCATGTTTCCGAAGGGTCTCCATCGGGTGTGGCAAAGCAGATGGTCTGGATTGTGCGGTCAGGGCGCGCAATGACAATCACACTGTTGGTTGTGCCAAAATCAATGCCGATGCGGGTGGGGGAGGGTAAGGAGGTCATAACGGATGGAAAATAGAACCCGCGCGCCGTGCTGTCCATGCCCTATATGCACAGGTGGGCAAGGCGGGCTGCCTTATGCCCCGCCCGGCCTACGTGCGTGGTGTTCGGGGTGGCTCCGGTTCTGCTCCGTGCTGGTGGTGCTTGGGGCGTAGCAGACCTGCGCTGGTGCCGCCCGTAGTGCGCGGCTGCCGGCGTGGGGGCGGGTGACGCGCAGGGTGGCGAATGCTGCGCACAGGCACAGGCCAAAGCTGAACAGGCCGGTCCACAGGTAAAGCCCGTTTGTCTGGGTGGCGCTGGCAAAAAGTGTTGTCGCCGCTTGGGAGAACATCCACGCTCCCCCTGAGCGGGCTGCCAGTTTGCCGGTCGGGTCCACAAGGCAGGCCAGCCCCACAAGGCTTGGATAAATAAAGAACCATACAGCATAGTTCAGCACAAAAGCGGCACAGAACAGCAGGGCGGTTGGTGGGCAGGCCTGTACCACGCAAACCCCGCCAACCAGCACAAGGGCGGGCACAAGGAGCGGGCTGCTATTGTGCTTACGGCTTTGCACAACCGTAACAAGGCAGACCACCAGCCCCGCAATATTGGCAATGGCCGACAAAACCCCAAAAGAGGTTGGAGCCAGCCCAACCGATGCCCCGATCCGTTGGGTAAAGGGCCACACAGCCAGACTGCCCCCGGTGTAAAAAAGAACGGCCAGCAAAGCCCATACAGGCGCCGGCCCCGGTGGCGCAGCACATGGGGCGTGCGTGTGGGGTGGAGTGTGCCGCACACCTGTATCGGGCAGAAAAAACATAAAAGGCAAGAGCAGAACAACAAGCCCGGCAAGTGCCAGAAAAATACCTTTCTGCCCCGCAACCGCACTGGCATGGGGCAGCAAAAGGCTTGCCAGACTAAACACAACAGTCTGCACGACCATAACAAACGAGAGCACAAAAACAGGTCTGCCCAGTCGGCTTGCGCCAATATTGACCACCGCATTCAGCCCGCCAAGGCACCCGCCAGACAGAACACGCAGTAAAAGCAGGGGCCAGACCTCCACCACAAAGGCGGAGCCTGCCTGCGCCACCACCAGCCCCACAGCCGCAAGCACGGCCACAAAGCGCAGCCGAAGCCGGGCGGACAGGGGGGCCACAGCGGTCATGGCCACGGCATAGGCCAGCATTTCCACACAGCTCCATAGCCCGGCAAGCATAATGCTGAACCGACCGCTCCGCACCAGTTCGCCCACGGCAAACGGTCCAAGCGAGTTCATGCTATGGGCGGCGCAGTCCACAGCGCTAATGGCCGCCAGCACCACAAGCCCGGCCCGGTTGCCATGCCCCCTTACCATTACAAGGACCGCATGACTTCAAAGCCAAAGGCGCGCAGATCGCCCGGATAACGGCTGATGTTGCGGTTGAAGAACTCGCCAAAAGCGTTGGTGTAGGTCATCTGGTTGGTAATGTTATGCAGCCAGAAGGCTACTTCCGTTTTTTCATCTACGGAATGCCATGCCACGCGCACATTGCCCGTAATAACCTGTTTTTGCGAAAAAGCGTTCCGAACCAGCGCCTGCATTTGAGGAGAGGACAAAAAAGCGGCAGGGGTTGTGGCGTGGGCGTCCGACCATGCCTGAAAGCGGTAGCGGCTTGTGTAACGCCAGTCTGTTTGGACCGTAAAATCCCCAAAGGAGACAGGAATTTTGTAACTGAGCAAAAAGTTGGCGGTCACACGCGGCGCACGTTCCAGCGGCTGGCCGGACAGGTCCACCGCATGCCCACCATTAAATGGCGTTGGCGCACTGGCGTTTTTGAAATTGGTGTAATGCGCGTCCTGATACGTTACCCCAAAGGAGCCAAACAGGTTTTGCAGGGGGCGGACCTGCCCCTCGAACTCAAACCCGTTGGATACGGCCTGTGCCGCATTGGTGGTGTGTGTGCCGGTATTTTGCAGGATGGTCACCTGCATATTGCTGTAGTCGTAATGAAAGCCCGAAAGGTTGAGCTGCGCCTTGCCACCCCACAGCCGTGCTTTTACCCCGCCTTCATAATCGGTCAGTTCTTCGGGGTTGTACAGGCTGAAGTCGGATGTGGTGGCAACATAGGTGTTGTAGTTACCTGTGCGAAAACCGCGTGCATAGCGCAGGTAGGCCATAATGCCGGGGGCTATGCGGTATTTCAGGCTTGCGTCTTCGCTGTCCTTGTTAAACGTTTTGCTGAGCGGCGGCCCTGCCATGGCCTGCCCCGTGTTGGGGTCTATAAAGGTATGGGTGTTGGTGTTGATGTAGGTGATCGCACGGTTGCTGGTGTTATAGGGGTTGGATGGGTCGGTGTTATAGGCCCATGCCTCGCCATTGGCGCTGCGTGTTTCCGATGTAAAGCGCCCGCCAATATCGAGCGTTAAGCGTGATGTCAGGTCAAAGGACAGGGCCGAGAATACGGCGGCGTCTTGTGTATTGATGTTAAAACTCGAAGCATTGCCCCCCGTGCCAAAGGCGCTGTTAATGGGGCTGTAAAGGGGTTGCTGGCTATAGGACTGCGTAAGGTTGCGCATGTAATACACGCCTCCCACATAACGGATTTTTTTGTTCTGGGGAGAAACAACCCTGACCTCGTTGCTCAGAACGCGGGCAACGCCGCCAATGTTTTCTTGGTAATCAACAGGGGCGGGGCTTGCATCATCATCAGAGAAAACGTTGAAGTGGTTCCATTCCAGCGCAAAAATATTGGCCAGACTCCACCCATTTTCAAAATCATATTTGGCATTGACCGACAGGCCAGACCGCCGGGTTGTGGCATCCGTGCGTCCGTTGTTCTGGATGTTGCGGGTGGAGGTCTGGGCGTAGCCCTGTGCGTCCGTGCCCCCCGGCAGCAGGCCCACATGGTCTATGGGCACCTTGGTTTTGTTGCGGCCAAGGTGCATTTTAACCAGAATGGAAAGATTATCGACCGGCTTGGCCAGTATCTGCCCGCGCATGTCGTAATACTGGTAGCCCCCTGTTGGGTTTTTGTGGGTTCCGTTATAGTACTGTCCATCGTAATCGCGGTTGACTATGGCAAAGCGGGCCATCAGTTTGTCTTTTATAATTGGCCCGCCCAGAGCGCCTTCCTCCCCCCACAGGCCGTAATTGCCTGCGGTGCCGCGTACGTAACCATCCAGTGTGTTGGTGGGTTTTTTGGTATAGTACGATACCATGCCCGCTGTGGTGTTTTTGCCCTGCAAGGTGCCTTGTGGCCCCCGAAAAACCTCCACATGGTCAAGGTCATAAATGGGCACACCCTGCGATGCCCCACTATCGAGGAACACATCATCCTCAGAAACACCGACAGCGGTTGTCATGTTGGCCGAAAAATCGTTGGTGCCAATCCCGCGCAGCCGGTAGCGCGGGTTGGCCGAGCCTGATGTGGTTTCCGCCATCAGGCCGGGCACGTCCCGCGCCAGAGTTAGCGCGTCCCGCACGCCGGTTGTTTGCAGGGTTTTGCCACTGAGCGCCACAATGGATGCAGGCGTTGCGTTGGCCTGCTGGGCGCGCTTGTTGGAGCGGACGGTTATTTCCTCCAGCTTGCCCGTGGTGGCGTGTGTGCTGGCCTGCGCCGCAGCGGGCTTTGGTGCTGCGGGCTTGGGGGCCGCTTTGGGGGCGGGGGCCTTGGCCTGCTGCTGTGCGGTGGGCAGGCTTTGCTGGGCGGCGCTGGCTGTGTAAACCGTGCCGGTGGAGAGCACCAGAGCAAAGGTAATCCGGTGTGTGATGGGTGTATGAGCCATGGTTGTTCTATCCGTTCCTCTGGTAGGGTAGCCGGGCTTCGGCCTCGAGCTGTTCCAGAGGTTTGTGATTTCTGATGTACTGGCGGTGTGCGTTTGCGGGGGGCTGGTAGTCCCACGGTGTACAGTGCCCCGTGGCTAGTGCCTGTTTGATCAGGGCGCGCCGTTGCTGGCTGGTCACCACGTTGCTGTACAGGGCTGCAAAGTCCCAGCGCTGTTCGGCTTCTTGCAAAAAAGCGGCTGCTATATGGGCGTGTTCGGGGTGGGGGGCCAGATTGCGGGTTTCATCCGGGTCAAGCTGTATGTCGTATAGCTGGGCCGGGTCGGCGGGGGTGTGAACAAATTTCCAGCGCCCACGGCGGATCATGATTGTGGGTGCAAAGGTGCCTTCGCCCAGATATTCGCCAAAAATTTCGTCCTGCTCCAGCGCTTCGCCCTGTAAGCAGGGGGTCAGGTCACGGCCATCGGTCTGGGTTATGGCGGGGGTGCGGGCTAGCGCGCACAGTGTCTCGCCCACATCGGCCAGACTGACAGCCTGTGTAACCCGCCGGGCCTGCGTTTGACCGGGCAGGGATATAATCAGTGGCACACGGCCCGCTCCCTCGCGGAACGACATTTTGTACCACTGGCCGTGTTCGCCCAGCATTTCACCATGATCACTGGTGAAAACAATGGCCGTGGTCTTGTCCAGCCCGGTTTCGGCCAGTGTGTCCAGCAGTTGTTTGAGCTGGTGGTCAATGTAGGAGATCGCGCCAAAATATGCCCGGCGGGCACGCAGAATGTCTGCATCTGTGGGAGGGGCTGCGTTTATGCCGCAGGCTTCGCGGATGCGGAGTTCGGCTGGGTGTGTGGGGTCGGGGGCCGCCACGCGGGGGAGGGGAATGGGGGTATTCTCGTACAGGTCCCACCATTTTTGGGTGATGTTGAACGGGTCGTGCGGGTGGGTAAAGGAAGCCACAAGGCAAAAGGGGTGTTGCCGGGTATCTGTACGGGCCAGATCGTACAGTTTGCGCCGGGTGGCAAAGGCCACTTCCTCGTCAAAATCAAGCTGGTTGGAGCGTAGGACCGGACCGGCGTTGAGCACGGAATCCATGGAATGGTACCAGTCCGGGCGGGTGTTGCGGTCGGTCCAGTCGGGCACCCATGTAAAGTCGGCGGGGTAGATGTCTGTTGTCAGGCGTTCTTCAAAACCGTGGAGTTGGTCTGCGCCAACAAAGTGCATTTTGCCTGCCAGAATGGTCTGGTAGCCGCCAAGGCGCAGGCGGTGGCCAAAGGTTGGAATGTCGGAGTGCCATTCGCAGCCATTGTCGTACACACCACTGCGCGAGGGCAGCAGCCCGGTCATGAATGTGCTGCGCGAAGGGCCGCACAGGGGGCTGGCCGTATAGGCGTTGGCAAAAACCGTGCCCTGTTTGGCCAGCTTGGTCAGTGTTGGCACCTTGAGCACGCTGGGGTCCTGCCCGCCAAGGAGTGCGGGCAGCACGCAGGCCGTCAACTGGTCGGCTACAACGACAAGAAAGTTCAGAGGCGCTGCGGACTGCTCGCTCATAACGTGAATTATCTCCACCCACAAAACAACACTATGATGATCGTTAGTTTTTATATAAGCACATAAAATATGTTATTTGTGATGTATGTTCATACTTATCCGTGGTATAAGCTGGCTTTATGACACCCAACCAGATTGAGTATTTGCTCCGCTCCCTGCGTATTCTGGAAACCATAGGCAGGCGCGGCAGCTTTAGCGCTGCGGCAACAGAGCTGGGCATGACCCAGCCTGCCATTAGCCAGCAGGTTGCACAGTTGGAGGGGGTTCTGGGCCTAACGCTGTTCCGTCGGCTGCACCGGGGTGTGGCCCCAAGTGATGCCGGGCAGATCCTGCACACGGCGGCAGCGGATGTGCTGGCCAGACTCCACGCGGCCATGCAGGCCATCGATTCCTGCAACGCCCCAAAAAGCCTGACCGTGCTGACCGATTACGGGTTTGCCGCCAACTGGCTGCTGCCCCGCCTGTCGGATTTTGAAAACCGCTACCCGGAGCTGGACCTGTGCCTGCTCACCACACAGGCCCGCCAGATGGGAGGTGTGTCCGATCAGGCGGATCTTTCCATTCTGTTTGGTAAAAAGCCCGATGCGGCAGGCGGGGAGAGCCTCCGTTTGTTTGCGGAGGAAGTCTACCCCATATGCAGCCCCCGCTATCTGGAACAGATGGGCGCATTTGCCACCACAGCCGACCTTGTACGCGCCCGCCTGCTGGATCTGGACAGTCCGGCCCAGCACTGGTTTACATGGCAGGACTGGTTTTTGCTGGCGGGGCAGGCGCCCCGGCCTGCGGGCAAAACCAAAAACTCCATGCTGTTTGGTAATTATCCCTTGCTGCTGCAAGCTATTTTGCAAGGTCAGGGAATTGGTCTGGGCTGGAGACCGTTAATAGATGACTACCTGCAAAGCGGACAAATTGTGCTGGCATGGCCAGAACCGATCCGCAGCGACCGGGGGTATTTTTTGTCCATCAACCCCGACAAAACAAACAGGGCGGCGGCATTCAGGCACTGGCTGCTGGAGCAGGCGCAAACAAGCCCGTTTGCCAGTGCGTAAAACGGGCAGGTAGGCTGTGCCGTACCGGAATGTGCCAGAACCATAGGGCCGGGGTATGCGGCCTGAACCCTGTTGGGCGTGGCACAACAGGGGGCGGCGTTTTAGGGGGTTCTGGTGCGCCCGGCCCCGCGCGCACCCAGCCAGCCAAGGGCTATACAGACCACAAAAACCGCTGCTTTTGCGCCGTCCAGCCCCAGTAGCACCAGTGCCGGACCGGGGCAGACGCCACTCAGCCCCCACCCCACGCCAAACAGCATGGACCCGGCGACCAACCCCCTGTCGGGCGGCCAGCGGCGTGGCCAGTGGAACGCCTGCCCGTTGGCATCCAGCCCTTTGCGCCGCAAAAGCCAGAAGCCGGGTAGCGTTATGGCAACAGCCCCTCCCATAACGCCAGCCAGAATGGGGTTCCATTGCCCGGTTATGTCCAAAAAGCCCAGAACATTGGCCGGGTTTGCCATGCCGGAGAGCCACAACCCACCGCCAAACAGCAGGCCGCATAAAAACGCAATAAGCACGCTCACAGCCCCCACCCTTCCAATCGGGTTACAAAAACGGTTGCCATGGCAACACCCATAAAAATGGCGACTGCGACCAAGGACCGGCCAGACCTGTTGCCCAGCCCGCAAACACCATGCCCACTGGTGCAGCCGTTAGCCAGCGCCGTGCCAGCGCCAATCAGCAGGCCGGAAACAACAAGCCGCAGCCAGCCAGTATGGGCAAACAGTGCAGGCACGGCTGCACCTGCCATGCGGGCCAGCAGGCCAGTTGCAATCAGGCCCGCCAGCACACCCCAGCGCCACCGTTGGGTGGGGTGGCGCAAGGCGTTGCCCAAAATGCCGCTAACCCCCAGAATGTGCCCCTGTAGCGCCATAAGCAGAACGGCGGCTGTGCCAATCAGCACGCCGCCGCCCAGTGCCGCCAGCCATGCTGTGCTCACGGCCTAGCGCACCAGTTGCCCAAGGGCGGCGACCAGCGCATCCACATCCTCAAAGCTGTTATACAGGCCAAAGGATGCCCGGACCGTGGCCTCCACCCCAAACCGGCGCAGGGCTGGCTGGGCGCAATGGTGGCCCGAACGTGCGGCAATGCCGTGCCGGTCAAGGTGTTTGGCAACATCGGTTACGCTGTGCCCATCCACAATAAAGGAGAGCACACTGGCCTTGGCCTGCGCTGTTCCAATAATGCGCACGCCGCGCAGGTGTGCAAACTGCTGTGTGGCGTAGTCCAGCAGCGCATGTTCGTGCGCGGCAATGGCAGGCAGGCCAATGCTTTGCAGGTAGTCTACCGCAGCCCCAAGCCCCACGGCTCCGGCTATGTCGGGGGTGCCTGCTTCAAACTTTTCTGGCAGGCCCTGGAACTCGGTATGGGCAAAGGTTACGTCGCGGATCATATGCCCACCTCCCTGCCACGGGGGCATGGCCTCCAGCAGGTGGCGCTTGCCGTACAGAATGCCAATGCCGGTCGGCCCGTAAATTTTGTGGCCTGAAAGGACCAGAAAATCCGCATCCAGTGTGGCGACATTGAGCGGCAGATGGGGGGAGGACTGCGCCGCATCCACCAGCACGGGTACCCCTGCTGCGTGCGAGAGGGCAATAATCTGCTCAACAGGGTTAATGGTGCCCAGCGCATTGGCCACATGCGTGACCGACACAATTTTGGTACGCCCCGTAAGCAGTGCCGCAAAGTTGTCCAGCAGCAGTTCCCCCCGATCATTAACAGGGGCAACCCGGAGCACGGCCCCGGTCTGCCGCGCCAACAACTGCCACGGCACAATATTGGCATGGTGCTCTATGGTGGTGATCAGAATTTCATCACCCGGTCCAATATTGGCCCGGCCATAGCTTTGGGCCACAAGGTTTATGGCCTCGGTTGTGCCGCGCACAAACACAATTTCCGCCGCCTCACGCGCGCCAATAAAGCGCTGGAGTTTGGTGCGTGCGCCTTCAAACGCATCGGTTGCGCGGGCGGCCAGCGTGTGGGCCGCACGGTGGATGTTGGAATTATCGTGCTCATAAAATGCGGAGGTGGCGTCAATAACCGCGCGGGGCTTCTGGGTTGTTGCGGCGTTGTCCAGCCAGATCAGTTTATGGCCGTTCACCTTCTGGTGCAGGATGGGAAAATCCGCCTGAATGCGGGCAACATCATACCCACCGGGTGTGCGGGGGATTGCGTGTGGCGCTCCAGATTTTGTGCATGCGGCTGCTGTGGCATGGTGCAAAAAATACGGCACGGCATCATGGGCCTGCTCCACAGTGGCCGGGTGTGTGGCGGGCGGCGTATGGGCTGGTGGGGTGTGGGGGAGGGCAAACGTGCCGCTAAAAAAGGGGGATGTTACAGGTTCCTCCCACGGGCTGGGGGGCGCTGCGTGTGGGGTTTGCGAAACCGGGTGTTTGGACCACACCGGTTCGTAAATGGAGGCATCCGCCCCCGATGCAAACGGACGGGTGCCCTGCGTGTTCTGTGTGGGCACGGCAAGGGTGTCTGGAGCGGCAGATGCCGCTCCATGCCCCAATACCTCGCGGAATGCCTGCTCAACCGCACGCTGCTGGGCCAGACCTTGCGGGTCTGCCAATGTGTCAGGTGTAGTCATAATAGCTCCCGATCTGCACGTTATCGAGCCGGGCAATGGCGTCTTCCACCAGCACGGCGGCGGAGAAGTACCGTGTGATCAGGTGTGATGCCACGGAATGCTGGTCCGTGCCGCTATACCGGACGGAAAGACCGGGTTCGACCTCCCCCGTCACCCCGGTATTGTGCAGGCCCACAACACCCTGTTCTTCCTCACCCACGCGCAGGAGCAGAATGCTGGTCCGGCCATCGGGGGTTACGGGAATTTTGTCTGATGGCACAAGGGGGATGCCGCGCCACGTAATAAAAGGCGAGCCAAACAGGGTAATGGTCGGTGGCGGCACACCCCGGCGCGTGGCCTCGCGCCCGAAGGCTGCAATGGCTTTGGGGTGAGCAAGGAAAAAGCCCGGTTTTTTCCATACTTTTGTCAGCAGTTCGTCCAGATCATCTGGCGTGGGCGGTCCGCCGCGTGTGGGCACACGCTGGGCAATGGCGGTTTCGTTCAGCAGCCCGAATTCGGGGTTGTTGAGCAGTTCCCATTCCTCCCGCTCGCGGATCACGTCAATGACCACGCGCACCTGTTCACGCAACTGGTCAAACTCGTTGCTGTACAGGTCGGTAATGCGTGTGTGTGTGCGCAGGACGGTTTGAATGGAGTGAATATAGTATTCGCGCGGGTGGTCCTGATAATCCACAAAAGTGGTGGGGAGTTTTGGCTCTCCATCCACGCTGGAAAGAACCTGAATGGCGGCTTCCCCATACTGGTTCACATCGGTCTGGCTGACCGGGTCCTGCGGGGTCAGGGCGGTTTTTAGCCATGCGGTGCTGGCGATCTGCTCGGGTGGGAGGGAGAGCAGGGTTGTGTGGCCAACGGCGCGCAGGCCACGACTGCTTTGGCCGGAGGGCACCACAAAATACTGCCCCGGTGCAGCAAACAGGTGCCGCACGGCGCGCGCGGCCCCGTTATCCGCATGTTGTTGCACGGCACCTGTGGCCACAAGGACCAGCGTGCCTTCAGGCAGGGCAAAATCCGCGCCGTCGGGCTGTGTGTGGCGCTGGAGTTTGCCTATCAGCTCATGGATCTGGGTATCGGTGGCCTGAGAAAATTCAGGCAGTGCGCGCAGGCTTTCCGGCACGGGCTGTGCCGCGGCCCCATCCCCCGTAAAGAGCACCCCGCCAAAGCGGGAGGAAACAAGGCGCCGCCGGTTAACGCGGAACACGCCACCGCCAACATTCACCCACGGCAGCAGCAGGTGCAGCCAGCGCGGGCTGCGTTCCAGATTTTGCACACGGGTAACATGCGCGGTTGAAAGCTGGCGGGCGGACAGGTTGCGGTCCAGTGCGGAGGCACCAGCCACATGAACAGACTGTGTTTCAGTCACGGGTAATAGTCTTTCATCTATTGGGAGTATTTGAAGATGTGGAGGGATCAGAAATGGTTTTCCGAGCCGTGTGGCTCAATCAACATCGATTTGTAAAAAACGTTGTAGGATACATGGTCATGCTCCTTTTTATAACGAATCAGCAGGTCTGATCCGGATTACCTGTTCAGCGTAGCACCCGATGGGGAGAGGTCAACATTAAACTGCAAAAAAAATGTTGAATATATTATATCACGAAAAAGATATGTTATATAAGATAATCAATGGAAGGGAACGACAGGTCCATTGTCAAAACAGGCCAATGGGCATGGCTGTTTACGTAACGCGCGGGGTTGCCAGCCACAGCGGTAAACGGGCTTACGGGTTTGACAACCACAGCCCCCGCGCCAACTTTTGCTCCTTCCCCAATTTCTATTGCACCAAGAATTTGTGTGCCCGGCCCCACCAATGCGCCCCGCCGTACTGTGGGGTGGCGTTTGCCTGCGTGCTTGCCCGTGCCACCCAGTGTTATGTCGGACATAAGAACCACATCGTCTTCCACCACGGCTGTTTCACCAATCACAATGCCGTAGCCGGGGGCCAGCACAAGCCTGTGGCCCAAGGATGCGGCAGGGTGAATATCAATTCCCATCACTTCGGAAACACGGCTTTGCAGATGTAACGCAGAGAGGCGTTGCCCGTTCCTCCACAAAATATGGGCCAGCCGGTAAGCCTGCACGGCCTGAAAACCCTTAAGGTGCATAAACGGGCTTAGGTAGTCCCTGCGGGTTGGGCTTTTGGTGGCGTAGGCCTGCAAGTCCTGTGCGGCGGCAACCATAATGGCGGGGTCTTGCTGCAAAATGCGGCAGAAAAGAGCATATAGTTCCGCAAAGGGGATGATGGAATCATCTAGTTTTTCGGCCACAAGCCGTGCCAGAAGGGTCCGGGCTGGTGCGGTGTGCAGGGCGGCATAGTGTGGCCAGAGCTGCTTGGCGGTGGGGTCTTGCAGTTCGGTTTGCAGCCTGCTCCACACTTTGTGGGCAAATAGGGCTGTGTGCTCATGGGCTGCGGCCTGTTGGGGGGCTTGCATTGTCTTAACCATAAGACCCACCTTTTTTCCAAAATTTCGGAAATAATCGGTGTGGAAACAAAAGTCTCAGACGCGCCTGTGTTCCCCCACGATCCGTGGTGAGGGCATAAACCCCCCCTTGCCAGCCGCATCAGGCAGGTGGGGTACAGTATGGCGCGTGCGCAGGGGGCAACCCCTGTTAGTCAGGGGTGTGTTCTGTTGCCCAACATCGGGCGGTCAGTTGGATGTGTTTGCACAACACCATAACAACACGGTTACACCTTGGCCTGTGGTCCCTGTGTTCAGGACAGTAGGGTTAATTTAGCGTAATTTTATGGGCAGTCAATATAAATACTCATAAAACTTCGTTGTTAAGTTTCCAGAAATACACTACCGTAAGTCGTTAATTATGCCAGGCCCAGCTTTGTGCGGTTTGCCGTGTTCCCCCGGCATGGGGTTGAAAAGGGGTGTGCTCTGGTTTAATTCCGTCCAGATGGAATTAAACTTGGCAAGGTAAGGCATGGCCCGCCCCAGAACCATAGACCGCGAAAAAGTGCTGGCCTGCGCGGAGCACCTTGTGCAGCGTAGCGGGGCCACGGCTCTTACGCTCGATGCCGTGGCGCGCGAGGCAGGGATTACCAAAGGCGGTCTGCAATACTGCTTTGGCAGCAAGGACGACCTGATAGCCGCCCTGATCGAACGCTGGATACTGGTGTTTGATACGCACGTAGCCCGCTGCCGTGGGGCCGCGGCTGGCCCGGTCAGCCTTGCGCGGGCGTATGTACAGGCCTGTGGCCGCATAGACGATGCAGCCCGTGCCCGCATGGTGGGCATGCTGGTAACCCTGCTCCAGTCGCCCCGGCATTTGGCCCCGATCAAGGCATGGTATGCGCGCTGGCTGGGGCAGGGCGACGGCCATACCGTGGAAGCACGGCAGATACGCACAATGATTTTTGCCGCAGAAGGGGCTTTTTTTCTAAGAAGTCTCGGCTTTGTCGATATGCAGGATGCGGAATGGACCAGCATTTTTTCCGATATTCAAAAACTGGCTTTACCCACGGGGGTCAGTCCCGCATAAGCGCCAGACCTTGCATGAATATACTTTGATATTGTGTTCGGGTATTCACACATGAATACAAATTTCCACCCCTCGAAAGTGAAGGCGGCCGTGTCTGCTATTGTTCCTCCCACTCCCTCAAGTGCAACCTCCACGCCTTTTACGGGCATGGGCAACAGTCTGGCCCACACCGTGGCCGCCGCCTGTGACTGGCTGATAGGGGAGCAAAAAGCCGACGGGCACTGGGTGGGGCCGGTGGCCTCCAATGCCTCCATGGAGGCGGAGTGGTGCCTTGCCCTGTGGTACCTCGGGCTGGAAGACCACCCCCTGCGCCCCCGCCTTGGCAATGCCTTGCTGCGCATGCAGCGCGAGGACGGGTCCTGGGGCACTTACTGGGGTGCGGGCAATGGCGATATTAACGCAACGGTGGAGGCGTACGCCGCCCTGCGCTCGCTGGGTTACCCGGCGGATATGCCAGAACTGAGCAAGGCCTGCGCATGGATCATGCGTATGGGGGGCTTGCGCAATGTGCGCGTATTTACCCGCTACTGGCTGGCGCTGATTGGCGAATGGCCGTGGGAGCAGACCCCCAATCTGCCGCCAGAGGTGATCTGGTTCCCGAACAAATTTGTTTTTTCCATCTATAATTTTGCGCAATGGGCACGTGCGACTCTGGTGCCGCTGGCCATTCTTTCCGCCCGCAGGCCAAGCCGCCCCCTGCGCCCGCAGGACCGGCTGGATGCGCTGTTCCCCGGTGGGCGCGAGACGTTTGACTACGTCCTGCCCAAAAAGGAAGGGTTGGACCTGTGGTCGAGCTTTTTCCGCACGACCGACCGGGGGCTGCACTGGCTCCAGTCCAAATTCCTCAAGCACAACACGGTGCGCGAGGCAGCCATCCGCCATATGCTGGAATGGATTATCCGCCACCAAGACGCCGATGGCGGGTGGGGCGGTATTCAGCCTCCATGGGTGTACGGTCTTATGGCGCTACGGGGGGAGGACTACCAGTTCCACCACCCGGTCATGGCCAAGGCTCTGGCCGCGCTGGACGATCCGGGTTGGCGGCGGGACGAGGGCGATGCCTCGTGGGTGCAGGCCACCAACAGCCCGGTATGGGATACAATGCTGGCCCTTATGGCCCTGCATGACGCCAGTGCCGAGGAACGCTACACCCCCCAGATGGACAAGGCGCTGGACTGGCTGCTTGAGCGGCAGGTACGCGTAAAAGGGGATTGGTCGATCAAACTGCCAGACGTGGAACCGGGCGGCTGGGCGTTTGAATACGCCAACGACCGCTACCCCGATACAGACGATACCGCCGTGGCCCTGATCGCACTTTCCTCCTGCCGTAATCGGGAGGAATGGAAGAAAAAAGGTGTGGAGGCCGCCATAACCCGTGGTGTGAACTGGCTGATTGCCATGCAGAGCACCTGCGGCGGCTGGGGCGCGTTTGACAAGGACAATAACCGCAGCCTGCTGTCCAAAATACCGTTCTGTGATTTTGGCGAGGCACTGGACCCCCCCTCGGTCGATGTGACCGCCCATGTGCTGGAAGCCTTTGGCCTGCTGGGCGTGCCCCGCCAGACCCCCGCCCTCCAGCGTGGGCTTGCGTATATCCGTGCCGAGCAGGAGGCATCGGGCGCATGGTTCGGGCGGTGGGGTGTGAACTACCTGTACGGCACCGGCGCGGTTCTGCCCGCCCTTGCCGCTATTGGGGAGGACATGACCCAGCCCTACATTACCCGTGCGTGTGACTGGCTGATTGCCCACCAGCAGGACGATGGCGGCTGGGGCGAAAGTTGCGCCTCTTATATGGATGTTGCCTCCATTGGGCGTGGCGCCACCACACCATCGCAAACCGCATGGGCGCTTATGGGGCTGATTGCCGCCAACCGCGAACAGGACCATCCGGCCATTGCGCGCGGCTGCCGCTACCTGATCGACCGGCAGGAAGCAGACGGAAGCTGGACAGAGGCAGAGTTTACCGGCACCGGCTTCCCCGGTTACGGGGTGGGGCAGACCATCAAACTGGATGATCCCGCCGTGGCCAAACGTTTGCAGCAGGGTGCGGAACTCTCCCGCGCATTTATGCTGCGTTATGACCTGTACCGCCAGTTCTTCCCCCTTATGGCGCTCAGCCGGGCTGCACGCATTATGCCTGTGGGTGGCTGAACCAGCCTGCTGCCGCACAAAGCAGGGGAAAACCCGGTTGCAGCAGCGGCCATTCGCCCTTGGGGCGGTGGTCTGCTGAGCAACCGTGGGACGGTGGAGGCTCCCGCGTGTGACCATTGGTCTGCACGTGGGGCTGGCAGACCCGGCATAAAAACAGCAAACAGCACAGAATAAGGACCGCCCTACGGGGCGGTTTTTAACTTGCGAATCAAAACGCGGACTAATATGGTCTGCGTATGGCACTTTATGGCGCAAGTACTGAATATGTTCTGCACAGCCTGCTCTGGCTGGTGGGCCACCCCGAACCGGTCAGCAGCCTTGATCTGGCAGAAATGCAGGGTATTCCCGCAGCCTTTATGGCCAAGCTGATGCCCCGGTTGGAAAAAGCCGGACTTGTTACCGCCGCCGAAGGGCTGCGCGGTGGCTACCAGCTTGCCCGTCCGGCGGCACAGATCAGTGTGCTGGATGTGGTGGACGCAGCCGAAGGGCGCAAAACACTTTTTAATTGTCAGGAAATCAGGGGGCGTTGCGCACTGTTTGGCAACACCCCGCCAGAATGGGCCGAACGCGGGGTATGCAGTATTCATGCCGTTATGCTGCGGGCCGAGCAGAGCATGCGGGCCGAACTTGCCCAGACCACTCTGGCCGACTTGGCCCGGAGTGTTGGCAACAAAGCCCCCACAGCTTTTTTTGGCGAAGTGCAACACTGGTTTGAGGAGCGCGCCCGCACGCGCAAAACCAGCAGGGTGCGGCAAAAAAAGCGCGCCGAACAAGCCTGATACGGGACAGAAATTTTTGTAAAAAAGGTTCGCATATGCGTCTGTTTTTCGCTTTTTGTGGCTTGGTGCTCTGCTCGGGTTCTGCTGCGGTACACGCAGCACCAGCACCAGCACCAGCACCAGCACCAGTATCCGCCGCCGCGACCAGTGTGACACCCCTCCTTACCCACGACCTGCCCGGCCTTGCTGGTAAGGAGGGGGCCATGCTGCTGGTGGATTACCCACCCGGCGGGGCAGACCCGGTGCACCGGCATAATGCCTCTGTCTTTGTGTATGTGCTCAAAGGTCGTGTGGTTATGCAGGTCAAAGGTGGGGCTGCCGTAACATTGCATGAAGGGCAAAGCTTTTTTGAAGGCCCAGCCGATGTGCACCTGATCGGGCGCAACGCCAGCACCACGGAGCCTGCGCGGTTTATTGCTTTTTTTGTCAAGGACAAGGCCGCTCCCTTTGTGGCCCCAGTCCACTGAACGCACGGACAAACAGGCATGAAAATTCTTGTAGCCGGGGCCAGTGGTGCTCTGGGCCGCCCCTTAATCACACATCTGCGCCATGCCGGGCACGAGGTCTGGGGCATGGCGCAAAGCCCGCGTGGGGTAGAGGTTGTTGGCGCGCTGGGGGCTGGCGTGGTGCAGGGGAATGCACTGGACCGGTCTAAGGTTTTTGCCATTATGGAGCGCTTGCGCCCAGATTGTGTGGTGGACCAGTTAACATCGCTCCCCGCCAGTCCGTTTGACCTGCCACTCAGGTTGCCAGCCGACCGGGTGCTGCGCCTGCAAGGGGGTGGCAATCTGTTTGATGCCGCACAGGCCTGGGGCGTGCAGCGGTATATTCAGCAATCCTGCGGTTTTTACCTTGATGGTGCCGGAGGGCTGGCGGACGATACGGCCTTGCTCAAAATTGCAGCGCCGGGCCATGTGGGCGAAAGTGCGCGTATGTATGCCGCATTGGAAAAACGGGTGATGAGTGCGGCAGGTATGCAAGGAACAGCCCTGCGCTATGGCTTTTTTTATGGCCCGCACACATGGTACTGGCCCGATGGCGCGTTTACGGCGCACATGCGTCGGGGGGAGGTGGCCCTGATCGGGGGCGGGCGGAGTGTGTTCTCCTTTATTCATGTGGATGATGCGGCTGCGGCAACAGTTTCCGCCCTGAGCGCGCCGGGCGGTGTGTACAACGTGGTGGATGACCAGCCCACCGGAGTGCAGGCATGGTTGCCCGCCTATGCCCGGTGGGTGGGTGCTTCCGCGCCGGGCCAGATGGAAGAGCAGGCCGCCTTGCAGCAATTGGGGGAGGAAAGTGTGTACTACCAGAACAACCTCGATGGTGCGAGCAACCACAAAGCACGGCGTGTTCTGGGGCTTGCCCCCCGGCAGCAGCCGTGGGGTGCGGTGTAAAAATGGTTGGGGGAGGGGCGGCTATGGTGGCGTGTTACGGCTATTTCTTGGTTGGGGCCGCGCATGCAGGGCCTGACGGAGTACAAACCAATGGCACGGAGCCATAAACATGCGACTGCCAGATTTTGAGGCCTGGGCCATTTTTGCAAAAGTGGCGGAGTTTGGGTCCTTCGCCCGCGCGGCGGATGATGTGCAACTGTCCAGACCCACGGTTTCCAAGGCTGTGAGCAGGCTGGAACAGTCCTTGGGGGTGGCGTTGTTCCACCGTAACTCCCGCCACCTGTCCTTAACACAAACCGGGCAGACACTGCTTGCCCACGCCAACCGCATTCTGGTGGAAGCCCAGAGTGCGGAGGTCGAGGCGCGCGGCGGCAGGCAGCGTCCATCTGGCCGGGTGCGTATGGCTGCCCCCATGACCTTTGGCATACGCCACCTTGCTCCCGTGCTGCCCGCGTTTATGCAACGCTACCCCGATGTGGACCTGAGCATAGATTTTAGCGATGCGGTGGTGGACCTTGTGGCCGATGGGTACGATGTGGCGTTGCGCATTGCAACACTTGCGGATTCTTCCTTGCGTGTACGCAGCCTTTGCAGTTTTCGGCTGTTACTTGTGGCCGCTCCCGCATGGCTGGAGCAGCACGGCCGCCCCGACCACCCACGCGCGCTGGAGGCGCATAAGGGCTTTGTGTACACCAACACGGCCGCGCCGGGCCTGATCCGCCTGAGCCATGTGGAAACGGGTAAGGAGTTTGTGCTTGCCCAGCGCGCAGGCTTTGGGGCCGATAATTCCGAGGCATTTCTGCCCTGTCTGGAGGCCGGGCTGGGTTATGGCCTGTTCCCTGAATTTATGGTGTGGGATGCCCTGCGTGATGGACGGCTGGAATGCCTTTTGCCGCAGTGGCAGGCTGCGGCCATTACGCTGTACCTTGTAACCCCCGCAAGCCCGCTGCGGCCCATGCGGGTGACCGCCTTGCTGGATTATGTGGAAAACGCCTTTGCCAACCCGCCATGGGGCATGGAGTCCGCTCAGGTTGGTATGAAAAAAAACATGGAATTATAAATTAGTTTTCGCTCCCGTTCATGCCATTTATGGCCTGTGCCGCAACATAACCCGCACTGACACTGAGCATACACAGGCCCACAGACAGTCCGATGTTTAGCAACGCCCGCCCCGGAGCGCCGTTTTTGAGCAGGTCCAGCGTTTGCAGGCTGAAGGACGAAAACGTGGTGTACCCCCCGCATAACCCGACCATAAACACCAGCCTGCCGGTTTCGGACACAGGCAGTCGCCCCCCTGCTGCCGTTAAGGTGCCAAAAAAGGCAATGGCGAACGAGCCGGAAACATTAATGGCAATTGTTCCCCACGGCAGAACCTGGCTCCATCGCAGCGTGGCCAGCCCCACCCAGTAGCGCAGCAATGTGCCCGCAGCCCCGGCAAGGCCGATAAGAAGGGAGGGAAGAATATTGGTCAACATGGAAAACCCTGTTCTTCTGGTTCTTGTTTTTGTTAATGGTGGGTCAGGATCGGCCATGTGGCATGGGCCAGAAGATCCATGGTGGGGCCGCCAAACAGCCACTCAATAAAATGCGGTCGGCCATACGCCCCCATAACCAGCAGGTCCGCTCCGGCTTGTGTTGCGCGTGTTCTTATCTGCTCGCCCACGCTCTGCCCTGCCAGCACAAACCGCTCCAGCGTGACCGCCACGCCACTGGCGCGCAGGTCTGCCAGTAAGGCCGGGTCAGGCACCGTATTGGGCTGGTGCTCCCCAACAAGAATGCGCACATGCGTGGCGGTGTGGAGCAATGGCCGGGCGGCATGGACCGCGCGGATCAGGTTTGGCGTGTCCTGCCATGCCACAACGGGGTGCTGTGCAAAGGTGGGGAGCGGGGTGGGCGGCGCCATAACCACCGTTGCCTGTGCATCGTACAAGGTGGCGGCAAAGCTTTGCCGGGTGGCCTGCGTGGCATCCGCACTGGCGGGGCCAAGCACAACATAATCGGCATTGTCTGCGGCATGGCGGACGATTGTGCGGGTATCCCCTGTCTGTTGCACCCATTGGCTGCGGGCCGCGTTGGGGGCGGTTATGCGCCAGTTTGCAAAAACCTGCTGCACGGCTGCTGCGCGGGCTGTGGTGGCCTGCGTAAAGCGGGCCTGTTGTGTGGGGTCGGGCATGCCTTCATCCGGGCTTTGAAAATCCGGGTTGGTGGCAGGGCTGGGGTGGAGGGCGCAAATATCTCCCCCACCCAGCCGCCCGGCCAACTGGTCTGCTGTGTGCAGGACCAGCGCTGCGGTCTGGGGTGCGTCAAGAACGGCAAGTAGGCGCATTACAAAGGGTTCCTGCCTGTGCGGCCTGCGGGTGCTGGGCCGTGCTGGACCACGCCATAGCCGTTGTGGCGGTGCGGTCCGGTCTGTTTGTGTATGCGGGGCATGGGTTTGGACACACTCCTCCCTCGCGCATGGTTTTGCGGGGTAGGAATCATCAGCCAGCAAGGCGGTTCGATTTTGGCGGGCCAAAATCCGGCAGAGTCCATTGCCGTTCCCAATATGAATAAAACAGAGCCAGCAAGTCAATCCTGCCTGTGGGGCGGGTATTCTAAAAAACATATCCCGATATATCTTGACTTACGATATATCGGAAATTATATCGGAATTATGAAACATAAAAACAGACACGCAGGCGGTCGTCACCGCCACCAGTTTTTTGCCCCCGAAGGCCCGGGCGGCCCGGCAGCGCATGACCGCCACCACCACGGGCGGGGCGGCGGCGGACGCCGGGGTGGCCGCCACCGGCTGTTCGATTATGGAGAGATGCGTCTGCTGGTGCTCAGCCTGATCGGGCAAAACCCGACCTATGGGTACGAACTCATCAAAACCATCGAGGACAAGTTTGCAGGCAGCTACACACCCAGCCCGGGCGTAATCTACCCCACGCTCACATGGCTGGAAGAAGCAGGCCATATTCGCCCCACGGAGGAAAGCGGGCGCAAGACCTACCACATCACCCCCGAGGGCGAGGCTTTTCTGGCCGCCAACCGGGCCGCTCTGGACGAGATTCTGGCCCGTGCCGCCAACACCGATACCCCCGAGCGTGGAGGCCGCCGCAACGCGCCACTGCCCATTATGCGTGCGATGGAAAACCTGAAAACCGCCATGCGTTTGAAGCTGCGCAACGGTGGGCTGGACCCGCAGGAAGCAGAAAAAATTGCCGCCGTGCTGGACGAGGCCGCCCGCGCAATCGGGCAGGCGTAAACCCTTCCACGCCACGCAACCCAGCGGTAGCCCCCCATTGTTAAAGGATCAGACCGGCATGCAAACGCCAGAAAATGGGCCGCTCTGGCCGCCCGCCCCCATGAGCGAACCCATACGCCACCCCCTGCGCAGACGCAGCCTGAACGTAGCGGCGGTGGAACGCCTGACCCCCCATATGATCCGCATAACCCTGAGCGGGGCGGATCTGGCGGATTTTGCCAGTGCTGCCCCGGATGACCATATTAAAATCTTTCTGCCCGGAGCAGATGGTGCGCAGGTGCGCAGGGATTACACCCCCCGCCATTACAACCCGCAAACCAAAACGCTGGTGCTGGACTTTGTGGACCATCACGGTGGCCCCGCCGCCGCATGGGCGCGCACGGCGCAGGTGGGCGACAGGCTGGACATTGGCGGGCCAAAAGCCTCGCGGGTTATGGACCGCACCGTAACCCGCTGGCTCCTTGTGGGGGACGAGACCGCTCTACCCGCTATTGGCCGCCGGGTGGAGGAACTGCCTGCGCACGCAAGTGCGACCACCGTTGTGGCGGTTCCCGGGGCGGCGGACGAACAGCATTTTGCAACGTCTGCCACCCATCATGCACATTGGGTGTACCGGCCTACGGAGCAGGCGGATCAGGCGCAGGCCATACTGGCGGCACTGGGCCAGATTGCCATTGCACCGGGCACCTTTGTCTGGGTTGGGGCCGAGGTCCATGTGGCCAGAGCCGTGCGCCGCTACCTGCTGGAGGAACGCTGCGTGCCAGTCCAGTGGATAAAGGCTTCGGGCTACTGGGTTATGGGGCAGGCCGATGCCTCGGTGCGGGATGTGGAGGCCATGGGCTGACGCCCCCCAACCGTGCAAGTTATGGGGGCAGACCAGAGCCGTATGCCCCCAAGCCGCAGCATGGGGGCAAGCCCCCTGCGGATGACTGAATAACAGGATAAAACCGTTGCAGCCTTCCCCCGTAACGCAAACAGCGCTGGCCTATACACCCACAACACGGACCCTTGTTTTTGCCGGTCTTATACTCACCATGGTGCTGGGCGCTCTGGACCAGAGCATTGTGTCCACCGCGCTACCCACCATTGTGAGCGATCTGGGCGGGCTTGCGCGCATGTCGTGGGTGGTTACGGCCTTTATGCTTACCTCCACCATTGCAACGCCACTGTATGGCAAACTGTCCGATATGTTTGGCAGGCGGCCTTTGTTGGGGGTTAGCATTGGGTCTTTTCTGCTGGCCTCGCTTTTGTGCGGTGTGGCGCAAAGCATGTGGCAGCTTATTCTTTTCCGGGGGTTGCAGGGGGTGGGGGCCGGAGGGCTTATGACCCTCTCCCAAACGGTTATTGGCGATATGGTAACCCCGCAGCAGCGTGGGCGTTACCAAGGGCTGTTTACGGGCGCGTTTGCCATGAGCAGCGTAACCGGGCCTTTTTTGGGCGGGGTGCTGACCAGCGCCCTGTCGTGGCGGTGGGTGTTCTGGGTTAATCTGCCCATTGGCCTGCTGGCTTTTGCGCTCATCATGCTCAACCTGCCCGGTGGTGGCGCGCAGGCCAAACCCCGGATTGATTATGGGGGTGCGGCGTTGCTGAGTGTGGCAACGGCGGGGTTTTTGCTGCTGTTTAATGCGGCGGGCACGTCCCTTGCGTGGTCATCCCCCCTGACCTTTGGGTTAATGGGGGCGAGTTGCGCGTTTTTTGGGGCATTTATTGTGCACGAGCGCCGTGTGCCCGAGCCACTGGTCAGCTTTGAGCTGCTGCGTATTCCCAGCTTTTCGGTCTGTGTGGCGGCAACGGGTGTTATGTCTTTTGCCATGATGGGGTCTATGGTTTTTCTGCCCCTGTATTACCAGTTGGTGCTGGGGCAAAGCCCGGCTTTTTCAGGGATTATGCTGCTGCCACAGGTTGGCACCATGATGGTCAGCTCCATACTGGGTGGGTATGTCTCTTCCAGAACGCAGCGTTACGCGCTGTTGCTGGCCATTGGTGTGGGTATTGAGTTTACAGCACTCAGCCTGCTTGCCCTTTGTGCCCACCATGGTGCGCAACCGCTGTTCTTTTTGCTCAGTATGGGCTGCCTTGGTGTGGGCATGGGTATTGGTATGCCCAACGCTACGGTCATGATCCAAAATGCCGTGCCGCGGAACAGTCTGGGCATTGCTACGGCCATGATGTCGTTTATCCGCTCGCTTGGGGGCGCACTTGGGGTGGCCCTTTCTGGCGGGGTTATGGCGCTGACCTTGCAGCACTCCCTGCGCACCTTGGCGGTTAAAATGGATATTGCGGCCTTTTTGCAAAAGGGCATGGTGGCCCTTGGTGGGCTTTCCCCCGCCATGCAGGCACAGGTCATACAGGCCTATAAAGGCGCCATTAGCGCCAGCCTGAGCGTGAGCAGCAGCTTTATGTTTGGTGCATTTGTGCTGGTTGTGGGCCTTATGCTGCACACCACACGCGCGGTGCAACCAGGGCAGGGTCAGGAGCATTAGGCTCAGGCGCCATGTGGGCCTCATTCCGCAGGTTGGCGCGTGTAGGGTGCAGGGGCAGGCAGGCCGGATTTATTGTTGCTGGCGCCCCTGTTTGGGCGCAGGATCGGGCGCTGCGGCATGGGGTGCCGGGGCCTGCGTTTTTTTGGCTGTGCGCATAAGCATGTTGCGCCATGGCCCATATAAGAAGGAACACACAGACCATGCCCCAGTATATTGCCATGAACCGTTTTTTGGTCACGCCTGAGAATGAAGCGGCTTTTGAACAGCGTTGGCTGGACCGGGAGGTGCTGTTGCAGACTGTGCCCGGTTTTATCAGCTTTCAGTTCCTGCGGGGGCCAGAAAAAGAGGGTGGCAGGCTCTATGCCTCGCACACCGTATGGGCATCATACGATGCATTTGTGGGTTGGACCCAGTCCGAGCAGTTCCGTCAGGCTCATGCGGGTGCAGGGCAGGGGCGCGCCCTGACCGCAGGCCCACCGGTGTTTGAAGGCTTTACCGTTCTGCAAAGCGTTACGGTCTGAGCAGAATCCTGCCAACCCCCGGCCAGCGCAGTTGGGGGTTAGTTGGAGTGCAGATTGGCGGGGAGCTTGTTCCCCAGTTTTTCCCACGCGTAATCCGCGTTCCAGACGGCTAGCAGGTCGTCCAGATGGTCGGCGCACAGAATGGCCAGTTTGGGTTCAAACGCGCGCCCGGCTTCTTGTTGCAGAATTTTGCGAACGGCTTCTGGTGTCCACGAATGTTTGTAATTCCGTTTGGACAGGCAGGCATCAATGGTATCGGCAACAGAGATCACCTGCACCCAGAGCGGAATGTTCTGGCCTTTTAGCCCCAGCGGGTAGCCTGTGCCGTCCCACCGTTCGTGGTGGAGCAGGGCTGCATCCATTACTTCACGCGGGAACTCGTGTTCGTACCATTGCAGCACGCCCAGCCCCAGCAGCGGGTGCTTGCGAATAACGCTTTTTTCTTCCGGGGTCAGCGGGCGGGGGGCATGCAGAATATCGCGCCCGGTTAGCACCTTGCCTGTATCGTGCAGTTGCCCCGCAAGCTGGATAATGCTCTGGTCCAGCCCAAACCCTGCGAGTTCATTGATACGCGCAGCCAGCAACCCAACGCGACGACCATGCCCGTTCTGGATATTGCTCACACCCTGAATGAACTCTTTGTGCGGGAGTGAGGGCGGGGGAAGCGTTCCGGCATCCCACGTGGAGGCGATGGTACAGTCAGGCATACATAGTTTACTCGTAGAGATTGAATGTGATTTATTCAGTTTTCTTTGGGTGATTTTATAATCAATAAAATATGCAGTAAACTCAGAAAAAAATTTATTACCAAGAAAACATGGCGTTTCTGCACTGCACTTGTTGCAATGCCAGAAGAGAATTGCAGCCCAGCGTACACAAAACCGCACGCGGCACAGGAATAAAAATGTTTTCAATCAATGTATTATGCATAAATCTGCGGTGGGCGGGAGGCAGATGCCCACACCCACACGCCCTCTTATACACAGGGCGTGTGGCCAGCATTGCTGATCAATTCGTAATATAATCAGGCTTTTTTTAAGGGCCGTGATGCGCGGTTACAATACGGTTGCGACCATTATTCTTGGCTTTGTAAAGTGCTTCATCCGCCTGATGGATCAGCAGGCGGCTGTTGGTTTCCCCCTCAAAGGATGTCACTCCGCCCGAGAGGGTTACCTTGACCTGATCATTGGAGGAAAGCGTGAGCGGCTGTTCGGCCAGCGCGCGGCGGATACGCTCCGCACAGGCCAGCCCGTCCGCCACCGTGGTTTCGGTCAGAACAATCAGGAACTCTTCCCCGCCATAGCGGAAGATAAAGTCGTTGGCGCGGACGTTGGCGGCAATAATTTCGGCCACAAAACACAGCACTTCGTCGCCGATCAGATGACCAAACCGGTCATTGATTTTTTTGAAGTGGTCAATGTCGAGAATAACCAGACTGAACGGTTTTTCATGCGTTAGGGCAAAGGTGATCTCGTTCTGGATCACCACGTCAAGGAATCGGCGGTTGAAAACCTTGGTCAGCGGGTCGCGCCCGTTTTCCACTTCCTCCAGATGCCGGAAGACACGCCCGATCAGAAAGGTCAGGTTGGTAATGGCTTTGTGGAGTTCGGTTGGGAATTCGCTCGGAATAATACCGGTCTTGTGAATGGTCTCGATCTTGGCGTCCAGATCGCGCACCTTGTTCTGGATTTCTATGGCTTCATGCGTGCCTTTGAACAGGCTCATGCCCTTATGGGTCAGCCACAGGCCAAACTCGGACTCCGCAATGGTGGGCAGGTCCGCCGCATGGCCTTTACACAGGCAGAAAAAAGCCTGCGTGCTCCAGCCTGAAAAAGTGCTGATCTGTGTTTCTTTTTCGTAGGAAATATTGTGCCCGAGGGAGACAAGGCGGAAGGCTTCGTCACTTTCCACTTTTTTGCGGAAATTGATGTCGTAAGCCTTGATCATGAACTTGAAGGCAAAGTCCATCATGTTGTTCAGGTAAATAATGGCGGCAATGACATCGTCCTTATTCGGGGTGGATGCTTTAATGCCATCAATAAGTGCCTGTTTTATAATATAAATTCCGTAAACAACAATGTCAGTCGGAATTTCCAGCTGGGCATGGACAGCCCCCACGCGGCACTGGAGTTCGCTCAGTTCCTCGGCATGGTTGGCATCGGTAAAAAACAGGCTCTGGATCCAGGAGAGCAGCTGGGGCCGCATTTTGACCTCAACAAGCTCCTTTTCCAAAAAAATGGCCGCGCGTTCATGCTGGAAGAGCGCTGTGTAAAACAGGTTCACGCAGTTCTGCCCGGAGTCCGTGACAACGGTGCGTAAAATTTCACGGATATGGGCTGGGGTCTCGTTCATTGTCTCCTTCATCTGATTAAGGGGAGACAGGGTAATGAATGCGGGAGACATATGTTAACGGAACCCTTTGATAGAAATATATAAAATATGATTCGGTACGGATTGTTGAACGCGCGGGACAAGAACCATATCAGATTAGGAACGCCATAGTATAATACGAACCGCGTTTATAATACAAAGCACGGCCTGTGGTATTTGTGCATATCACAACCAATGTGCCTGTGTGGCTGTTGTGTGCTGGTGGCTATGGCATTGTTCTATGCTTTTTGTGCTGGGCATAATGGGGTGTGGCCCATGCCGGGTAAGGGATTGGACTGTATACCCTAACGGTTGGGATGCAAGGGGTGGTGTGGCGTGCTGGCGGAGATGGCCGATATGTATTTTTATTGATAATAATTCGCATTATCACCTATAAGCGGGCAACACATTCAGCCAAGGAGCACAGGTGCATGCTGGTCCATATTCCCAAAGTTCTGACACAGGAGGACGTGGCGCGTTTTCGTCAGATTCTGGAGCAGCAGCAGTGGGTGGATGGCAAGGTCACGGCAGGGGACCAGTCGGCCAAGGCCAAATACAACCTTCAGATCCCCCAGGACAGCGAGGCCGCCAGACATCTGGGAGACCTGATTTTGCAGGCGCTTGGCCGTAACCCGCTGTTCCATAGTGCTGCACTGCCGCTGCGTGTGTATCCGCCCCTGTTCAACCGCTACGACGAGGGCATGCAGTTTGACATGCACGTGGATAACGCCATCCGCCCCATACCGGGCACGGGGTTCAGGTTGCGGACGGATGTCTCCTCCACCCTGTTCCTGAGTGCGCCGGATGAATATGACGGCGGCGAGCTGGTTATTCAGGATACCTACGGCCAGCAGAGCGTTAAACTGCCTGCGGGGGATATGGTGGTCTACCCTTCCACCAGCCTGCACGCGGTTAGCCCCATTACGCGCGGGAGCCGCTGGGCATCCTTTTTCTGGACCCAGTCCATGGTGCGTGATGATACGCAGCGCGCATTACTGTACCAGTTCGACCAGTCCATTATGGAAACGCGCCAAACCCTGCCAGACAACCACCCCGCCGTGCTGGGGCTGACGGCCACCTACCATAACCTCATGCGCCAGTGGGCCGAGTTGTAGGCCGCATGCCCCCCCGCCACAGGGGGGGCTGCATATATTGTGGCGTAAGGGGTGGCAGCTTTTTGGCGGCTCACCCGTTATCAGGGGGTAGGGAGCGGCCCAATGGCTGGATGCCGCCATTGGGGAGAGGTCCTGTGCTCATGCGGTCTGGTCAAACGGTGTTCTTTTTCTGTGCAGCTTTTGTGGGGGCGGCTTTAACGGCCGGGGCCGGTGTGGCAGCACCACAGCATGTGGTGCTGGGGCCAGCCAATACGCAGGCCCACCTGTATGCCAAAACAGCCGTTACCAACATTGAAGGCAGTTTTGAACAGGTCGAGGGAACTCTGACCTACGACCCGGAGGACCAAAGCTGCCATGTGGAACTGAGCATGGGGGTGCAGTCCCTCAAGGTTGGGTCCGCTGTGCTGCGGAGTATCATGCTCTCAGGCATTATGCTGGATGGGGATGACCACCCGAACATGCGCTTTGTGGGGGAGTGTAAACCCACAATCCGTCAGGGCAGGCCGCACACCGTACTGGTGGGCAGGCTGAGCATGCGGGGCCAGACCCACCCACTCAGCTTTGATGTAGCCATGCATTTTACGGGCAATACCCTAACCCGGATTCAGAGCGATGCCACGTTTGACCAGCGCCAGTGGGGGGTGAGCACGCTCCTGCATGCGGTGGACCCCATGGTGCGGGCGCAAACGGTTATTGACCTGCCTTCTTCCTGCCCGCCGCCTGCTGCGCATCCATAACCCGTGGCGCACTGGCTGGTATGGTGCGGAGGGGGCTAAGGGCTTGCCTGCCCGGCCATATCCGCCCGGTGGTGTGGGGGGAGCAGGGGGCTGATGCGGTGGTAGGCGTCTTCCTCCGTTTCGTCCGGGGCTATGCCAAGCCAGTTGGGTTTGCGCCGGATGACCCAGTCCAGCATGTGCGCGCAAACCTTGCGGCATAGGGCAAAGTCCTCTGCCAGCAGGGCAATGCCCAGCGGGAGCATCCACAGGCCCAGAATGGGCAGGAAGGAGAAAAGCCCCCCCACAATCAGCATGACCCCAGTGGGCAGGCGGAGCCATTTTTGCCGTGGCTCGCGGAGCCAGAACAGCCAGCCGCGCGTTTTGTCCGGGAGTTGGACAAGGAGCAGGGCCATGCGGCGTTGCCGCACGAGTTCGGGCGGGTGGGGTGTGCCCGCGTTGGTCCGTGCATCTGTCATGCTGTTAATATGGGGGTGGGGTGGGCGTTTACAAAGGTGCCCGCTCACTCAGGCCAGCACAAAGCCTGTGTGAGCGGGGGAGACCTTTAGTGTGCGCGGCTTGGCCGCAAGGCCTGCAACGATGGGCCGCTTGCAATAACCTGACTATCCAGTGCGGGGTCTGGAGTTGCCAGTGTGCGCAGGGCCTCCAGCCCCTGATGGAACAACCGCACAACAATATGCGGGCCACTGGCCGTGCGCCACAATTCAAAGGCCAGAGTTGTATCGGGGGCAGTGGGGTCGGGCTGGTCGGTAAAGGACCAGTCCAGCCCGTACAGGGTGGCCAGTATGTCCAGATTTGTGTCATGGCCGGAGAGCACGAACAGTTTGGTCTGCTCCGTTACAGCGGGCACACCCGCCACAGGCTTGCCTGCCAGCGCATTCTGCACGGCTTGTGCCATGGGGGCACCTTTGCGCGCGGCCAGCGTGGGCAGGCGGCGGAGCAGCCAGCTTTCCTCGGTATGGAGGGCAAAGACCTGCCCGATCAGGCTTGCAGGTGCGTGGCCACCAAACGGTTCGGCCTGTTCTGGCATGCCTTGGGTGTATTCCAAAAGCAGGTTTTCCGCCGCCGTGCCGCCGGTTGCAATGCCACCTTCCAGATGTGGTTTGCCTTTTTTCCATGCCAGTGTGGCCATGTTGGCGCTCAGGCAGTGGGGGGTATCGGTTGTGCAGGCCGTGGGGGCCAGAACAGCCTGCAAGGTGTTCAGGCTGGTTGCCACTGTGGGGGGCATGGTGCGCGCGCGCTGCTCAAACTCATGCGTAATCGCACTCTGGTCCTGCGCATTGAGCGGGTCTGCGGGGCCTGCAAAAATGGGGTCTTCCTGCCCATCGGGCAAAGCTTGGGCGCGCAGGCCACATGCGGGCGCCAGATGTTCGGCCCATATGCCCCCACTCTCACGCGTGCGGTGGTCCTTGGCATCGGCCCATATGGCAATGCTGCCCGGTGTGGGGCAGGTGGTCGGGGGGAGCAGGCCAGCCTGTGTGTAATGCTGGCGCACCAGACCCACCATCTGGGCAAGGGCCTGTTTGCCGTGGTCTGTGAGTTCCCCGGGGGCTACGGGCCATTGCGCCCATACGTGCCCGGTCTGGGTCTGTAGGGTTTGGGGTGGTTTGGTGGGGCTGCGTATGCCGTGGCGGGCAAGCAGGACCACCCGCTCCAGTTGCGCCCCCTGCTGTGTGGTAGGGGGTGGCGTGGGGGTGGCGGCAAGGGCTGGTGTTGCCACCAGCAGCGCGCAGGATAGGGCAAGACGTTTCATGGTATGGTCACCGCAAGGTTAAAGAACACGCTGCGCCCGGGGTTGCGCCAGTAAAGGGGGGCATCGCCATAGTTCTGGTTGCCTGCAAAGTTGCTGATGGCCCGGTTGTTGAACAGATTGCCAATTTTAAGGCTTGGCGTAATTTCGCGGAACACGCTGCCAGCATTGCGGATGCGCCAGCCAAGTGCAAGGTCGGCCGTTACGTTGCTGCCAATTTTATACTGGTTGGCAAACTGCGTGTTGCCAGCGCTGTTGGTTATGCTGTCCAGCCCCCAGTGTTTGCCCACATATTTGCCAATAATGGAAAAATAGGCCCCTCTTTCGTTCTCATACAGCAGGCCAAAGGAAGCCAGCATGTTGGGGCTGGAGGCCACCGTAACATTGGTGTGTTTGTATTTGGCGCTGTTAACACTGTAATTGCCGTAAAGGGACAGGCCATAACCAATAACGTACTGTGCCTCCAGTTCCAGCCCTTTGTATATGGCCCCGCCACTGTTTACGTAGGTGGAGGTTGTGCCATAGCCGGGCACGACAGTCTGGGCGGCTGCAATGTAGTTTGAAAAATTAATGTAGTAGGCATCTGCCGCGAGCATCCACTTTTTGTCGCGGTAGACTGAACCAACCTGATAGTTCATGGTTGTTTCGGGTTTGACAGTCCCAACATCTCCAACCTGAAACACGGATATGGGGGGTGCCAGAAAGCCACGGGCAACCTGCCCGTAAACGCTCCACTGGTCCATAAGGCGCTGGTTGATGGCAATGGACGGCTGCCAGGACGTAAAGGTCTGTGTGGCATCGAGCGGTTTTTTGGTGGATTTGTTCAATGCCGCATCATAATCACGGTGGAAGTAGGAGAACTTGACACCGGGTTTGATGGTCATGCCCCGCATGGGGTGTATGTCCAGTTCCAGATAAGGCTGGAGCGTGGTGTTGGTGTCCGAAATATTGTAGCTGTACGGGCTGCCTGTTTTGCCCGGCACCGGTATGGCCCCTTTGGAAAGGTCAACCGCGTAGCTGATCCGTCTGTCCTTCTGCACATCCGCCCAGACCCCAAGCTGCACATCCACGTAGTGCGTTTTGGCCGTCAGGTTCAGGGTGTCACCATAGTTGCGGAAGTGGGCATCTGCGTATTTACCGGGAATGTCCGAGGCGTATGTTGCCACTTTATGGCCTGCGGTGTTGTAAAAAGTGACGCCGTTGGCCGCGAGCGAGCGTTGGGAGGAATCGGTTGATTCCGTATATTCATGCTCAAACCCTGTTGTATAAACGGAGTTTTTCAAGCTCAGCCAGTCATTCAGGCGGGTTTTGAGAGCAATATAGCTAAAGTCGGATGTGTAGGTGCTGGGGTTGTAGCCATAATAGCATTGCCGGGTGGGGTCTTTGCACAGGCCGTAGTTTTTGCCGTATTGTGCGTAATCTTCCAGCGTGGCGCCCTGTGTTGTGTACTGCCATTCCTTGTTGTAGGTGGTCTGCACAGTCAGGCTGGTTTCATCCGCAAGCTGGATTTCGTCCTTGAACATAATATTGCTGCGTTTTTCAAACGAATTGCTCAGGTAGCCATCCGTTTCCTCGTGCTGCATGTCCAGCACGGCCTTGCCAAAGCGGGTTTTGCCGCTGTCCAGCTCCAGCCCGCCTGCGCGGGTGTTAAAGCTGCCATACGTGCCATACAACTGCACGCCTGCCTTGCTGGGGGCCGTTTTGGAGCGGAACCCCACCGTGCCGCCAAAAGTGGCATTGCCAATGGTGGAGGCCGTGCCGGGGCCACGGTCAATCTGTGCTTCCCCCAGAAAATGCGAGATAAATAAAGATGATGTTGTATGGTGCAGGTCCGAGGCATCCCCAAAGGGAATGCCGTCATATGTCATGTTGTACTGCCCGTCCTGAAAACCGCGCAGGCTCATGGTTTCGGCCTTGCCCACACCCGGCCCGTTGGGGTTTTGTGTCCATATGCTGGGCTGGAACTTGATAATATCGTCCACGCTGGCCAGCGGAATAATGTTGTTGTTGATAAAGTTGCTCTGGATACGGGATGTCGGTTCCGTAATATCCAGCGGCACAACAGCGGGGGACAGGCGCATGGCGCGGCCCAGAACGGTAATATGTTCGTCTGTGTTCTTTTCTTTTTTCAAGCCTGCATGTTGTGCGGCTTTGGCGGGTGTGGTGGGGGCTTTGCGTAGGATCAGCATGCCTTTCTGGCGGGCATCCACGTCCAGACCTGTGCCTTGCAACAGGTGGTTGAGTGCCGCATCTGGCTCCATGGTCCCGTAAACCGGGGTGGAGGTGGCTTTGGTGGCCAGTGTGCTATCCAGTGCGACCTGTTGCCCGGACTGGCGGCTGAAGGTGACAACCGTCTGGTTGAGTGGCCCTGCGGGAATGGCAAAATGCACAGGGGCGGCCAGAGCATGGGAGGCAGACAGAACGGATACGCCACAAAGGCCAAGGGAAAGGGAGGAAAGGCGGAAAGAAAAAGACTGCACGGTAGTTGCCCTGCTTGTGACGAACATACCGTTAAGAGTCAAAACTGCCGTATTTTCCGCTGGTTTTTTTTGTTACACAAATAAGACAGAGCGGTGTGTGTGGGGCATGCCCCAAAACGCTAATACAGCAAAAGGGTTTGCGGGCTTTCGGTCAGTCTGGCCCCCAGTATGCTGCGTGCTGCTGTGGCGAATGCCTCTGGCTGGTTCAGGCTGAAAACACCTGTCAGGCGGCGGTTGGCCAGAGCGGGGGCAATGTGGAGCTGCCTCTGGTTGTAGCGGTTGAAGGTGCTGGCAATGCTGGCCATGCTCTCGTCATGCACTTCCAGCTTACCAAGGCTCCACGCGTTTTGGGCGTCCAGTTCCTCAGGCATCAGGCTCCGCACTTCGGGCAGGAGGTCCCCTTGCACGGAGATCTGTGCGCCAGATGTCAGGGTCCACCATTCATCCGAATGGTGCCTGCGTAGCCGCACCGTGCCGGATATGGCCGTGGCTGTGACCTGCGTTGGCGAGCACGATAGTAACAGGCGGCCTTGGGGCACAAAAATAAGGTTGCCAGCCTTCATGACCATACCGGTCCGGCCCAGCACACAGCAGCGCCCGCTCACCAGTCGGTTGCTCTCCAGCCCCATTTTAAGTTTGGAGTAGCAATCCAGCATAATGGTGCCAAAAGCCGTGCTTAACGGGGCGGAAACCGCATTGCTGGTTGTATACAGGCTGTTGGCCTTACCCTGCCGCTTGGGGGCCGCCAGCAACATGGCCGCAGCAGCAGCGGCCGCAAAAAAGCGGCGGCGTGGTAGGGCGGGCAGGGTGGCCGGGTGTGCAATGGCGGGAGTTCTGGGGCCTTCAAGTGCGGCCAGCCTGCCGCTTGCATGCCATATGGCCTTTGCACGCAGGAAGGCTCCCTTGTGTCGTATATCCTGCTCCAGCCATTGCTGTAGTGCCTGCTGTTCGCCTGCGGATAGGGGGCCTTTGTCCAGCCGGGCCGTCCATCCTGCCGCCGCCTCGTCAGGGCTGGCGTTTGCGAGAGTGGGCGAGACGCGGGCGTCTCTCCTCATCAACGGTCATCTCCCTGTCTGATTCTGAATATTCCTTGGACAGAAAAACAAGTGCGCGGGCAAGCTGTTTTTCTACAATATTTTCAGAAATGTTCAATTGCGCGGCACATTCCTTTTGTGTCAGGCCCCGTGCGCGGCGCAGAATAAAAATATCCCTGCACCGGGCAGGGAGTTTTGCAATGGCTTTTTCTAAAAAACGCATTTCCTGCCGGGCATGTACCACCCGCTCGGCCGAAGGCGCGGAATCGGCCATGGTATCGGCCTGCATCAGGGCAAGGCTTGTAACCGGCACCACCCGTGCGCGCCTGTAATGCTGCATAACAAGATTGCGGCACACAGAAACAAAATAGGCACGCGGGTTGGTCACACAAGACCACTCCGCCTGCGCCATAATCACATAGGCTTCGTGAATAATGTCGTCCGGTTCAATGTCGGCGTAGCGGCGTAATCCGGTGCGGATATGGCCTTCATGCGGGAGAATGTGGGTGGCCAGCCAAAGGCTGCACTCGTCTGTGTTGTTTAACAATCGAACCCTCTGCCCCGCCGGTGTGGTTGATTGGCAGGCATGTAGCAAGCGCATGACTGACGCAGTGTGACAGTTGCATGACAAAGGGAACCAGTCAGGCGCACGGCATGGCGCTGGCCCCCCCCCCTGTTACGGGCATGCACACCAACTGTACACATTATCCACAGGCTTATGCACCGGAGCATCCGCAGAATCTGTGGATAATCTGACGTAAAGCGGATTTTTGCGCGGGCGGGGTGGTGGGTGTGCCGTTCTGGCGCGCGGGCGTGTGTTTTTCAAACATGGCTGTATTGCGTAATGGGTGATGTGTTCTGGAGATGCAGGCCCAATACAGTAAAGTTTTCAAAAATAATAAATTTTTTAATGCTGCGTATTTCACAACCAACACCTTGAGAAACGCATTTTGCTAACCAGATATTGAGGTAGAATCCTTATGTTTCAGTGTTCAACATTTTCGGTCAGGATTGATTTCATGCGTTTTAAGGCATCTTTGGCGGCAGTGGCCGCTCTTATGGTCAGTGCATCGGCAGCCCATGCTGGCGCCATCCACACGGATTGGGAAAAGTTCAAGGCGGGTCGTGCGCTGCATCACCTCTCTGTGGATGGGCAGAAGGCCCTGCAGGACGTGCTGGTTGCGCGTGACCTGCTGGCGCAGGGTAAAACCGATGCGGCAATCCCCCCGATTTATGATGCGCAAAAGCGCTTTGTGGCCGCACAAAAGGATAACCGGCGTTTTTATGCGGCGGAAGACCAGTTGCAGCCTGCTCCCCAGCACCCCGTTTCCGCCACGCACAAGCCCACAACAGGTGCCGTGACGTGGATTCCCGTGGGGGGTGAGTTCATTCTGACCGAAACACTGGCCCCCGATAAAAAAGCCGCGGCCCAGCAGGCCAATCAGGCGCTCAAGGCCGGGCAGAACGCGCAGGCCCAGCAGAACCTGCAGGTTGTGGGCGAAGATGCGGACTTTATTATTGCCCTTGCCCCGCTGGAACAGACCAAAAGCACCCTGTACCGCGCCCGTGTGCTGACAGAAGGCCGACAGGCCGCACAGGCAAAGGAAGCACTGGACCAGTTGCTTGATAGCATTGTGTTTGTCTCGGACGATTTTGTGGACCAGTCCGCAACCGCGCAGGCTCCGGCCAAGGCTGCCACACAGGGGAGTGGCGCTGTAGCCCCGGCATCCACCGCCACCCCGGCGGCTTCTGCCCCGGCTTCGACCACGCCAGCAGCCCCCGCCGCTGCAACGCCAGATGCCCCCAAAGTGGATTCGGCTACAGGTGCGGCACACTAATTAAAGTCTTTTGAAACAAAGGGATAAAACCCATAAAGCAGGGGGTGGCGAAAAAAATACGCCACCTCCTATTTTTTTGCTTGCGCTTAAATGAGAATTGTTCTTATTATTATCTTGTCGCGGTGATGAAGGCGTTTCTGCTGGTGGGGCAAGGGGCATCACCGCGACAATCTGTGGTTGTCGTGACTACCGTTAAAATACTATCCCCCCGAACTTCCAGACTGTTTTGCATCCCCGGTCAGTCTGGAAGATGTTCTTTCTTCTCCTCCTCCCCCTTGCCCCGCCAGCACCTGACCCGCTCCCCGAGCGGGTTTTTTTTTAATGCTCAGGCACAGCCCGGTACGGCACAACGCCGCGGGCATGACTGCCCGTGTCCAGCACCCTGCCAGAAACAGGGAGCGAGCGGTGGCTGCACTGTTCGCGCCCACAGGCCCGGCACCCCGGCCCAATGGGCACGACCAGCGTATGGTCCTCCAGATTAAGCCCGGCGGCGTAAACGGTTTTTGCCGCATCTGCTATGGTGCAGCCCAGCACCATGGCAATCTGGCGGGGGCGGTCGGCATAGCTTAACCCTTCCCGCCCGACCGTGCGTGCAACATTCAGGTAAATGGAATCATCCGTGGTCTGAGAAAGCTGGACCTGTATCTGCCCCGGCGTTGCAAAAGCGCGGAACACATTCCACAACGGACATGGGCCACCAAAGCGGGCCTGCGAAAACCGGTTGGCCGAAAAACTTTTAAGAATATTCCCGGCAATATCGAGTTTAAGAAAGTAAAACGGAATCCCTTCCGCACCAAAGCGCTGCATGGTGCTCAGGCGGTGGCAGACCTGCTCGAAACTGACGCCAAAGTGGCGGCGCAGGTCATCCACATCGTAGCGCATGCTCTGGGCTTTGTGCAGGAAGCGCGCATAAGGCAGAATGAGCGCGCCAGCAAAGTAGTTGCCAAGATACACACGGGCAAGCTCTTGCGCATTGCGCTCCTTTGGGCCTTCGCGGCGCAAAATCTCGGTCATCAGGCGGGTGTGTTCAAGCTGGCCAATAATCTGGGCCAGAAAAAACAGCGTGCTTTCTGGCGGTTGGTTGTGGGGGATCTGGATCTGGCGTTTGTGCCGGTCAATACGCCAGACCAGCCCGCGCTCCTGCATGTCCGTATTGTGGGTTATGCTCAGGCCGTGCTGGTCTTGCAGGTGTTGCACAAGGGCTGTCCCCAAGGCCCCCTCGGGCGGGGAGAGGCTTTCGTAAAAACCTTCGGCTGCGCAATCAAGTTCATGAAAATAATTGTTATGGTCCTGCACCCAGTTGCCCACCGCCTCGTAGGGTTCAAGCGGGGGTGTGCTGGTGGCCGAGGGTGCGTGTTCGCGCCGTTCCTGATCAAACGCATAAGCGCGGTAGAGGGTTAAAAACGCCTCGCACAGTTCTGGACTCTGCCGGGCGGCCTCAGCCATTTTGGCCAGTGGCAGTGGAGCATTTTTGAAAATCGGGTCGGCCATGGTCTCACGTAGGGCCTGTACGGCATGGGCCTCGCGCGTGTTGGCAAACCATGCGGGGCTTATGGCAAAGTGCTCGCACAGGTTTTGCAACAGGTGGTCGGGCAGGGGGCGGTGGTTGCGCTCAAGCTGGTTGAGGTAGCTGAGGGATACCCCAATGCACTCCGCCAGCGTGGCCTGTGTCATGCCTTCGCGCTGGCGCAACTGGCGCAGGCGGTTACCGGCGAACAGCTTGGTTTTTGTTCTGGGCATGCACACCAACCTTCACAGACTTTGCAATGGGGGCGAATTCCTTCGCTTCTTTTTACTCTTATTCCTCTGCTGCTTTACGCAACAGTCTGCAACTGTTTCCCCAGATCACAAGATGGCAAGGGCCAGAACAATGCAAAATCATGAAGTGCGCGTACACCCCGAGAGTGAACGCCTGAACCGTGCGGACCAGCTTGCATGGAAAATTGCACAGGTTGCGGCAGACCCGGTTGCTGTGGAACCCGCTGTGGCTGACATGATCATCAACCGTATGATCGACAATGCGGCTGTGGCCATGGCCTCGGTCAACCGCCATGCGGTCATGAGTGCGCGGACCGAGGCACTGGCCCACCGCAGGCCCGGTGGCGCTACGGTGTTTGGCATGGGGCCAGATGTGCGCGTGCATGCGGAGTGGGCGGCATGGGCCAATGGCACCGCCGTGCGCGAACTGGACTACCACGATACGTTTCTGGCGGCGGAATACTCCCATCCGGGGGATAATATTCCCGGTATTCTGGCCGTTGCACAGCAGTGCAACCGCAGTGGCGCGGACCTGATCCGGGGCATTGCCACGGGGTACGAAATCCAGATCGATCTGGCCCGCGCCATATGCCTGCACAAGCACAAGATTGACCATGTGGCCCATCTTGGCCCGTCTGTTGCCGCAGGCATTGGCACGCTGCTGCGCCTGCCGCCATCGGTTATTTATCAGGCTATTGGTCAGGCGTTGCATGTGAGCACCGCCACACGCCAGAGCCGCAAGGGCGAAATTTCGTCATGGAAGGCCTATGCCCCCGCCCATGCAGGCAAAATGGCTGTGGAATCAGTCGACCGCGCCATGCTGGGCGAAACATCGCCCACACCCATTTATGAAGGGGAAGATGGCGTGATCGCATGGATGCTGGATGGCAAGGATGCGCACTACACCGTGCCCCTGCCTGCCATGGGCGAACCCAAACGGGCCATTCTGTCCTCCTTTACCAAGGAGCACTCGGCGGAATACCAGAGTCAGGCACTGATCGACCTTGCTTTCCGTATGGGCAAAAAAATCAGCAATTGGGAGGATGTGGACGATGTGCTGATCGAAACCAGCCACCACACCCACTACGTTATTGGCACCGGCTCCAACGACCCGCAGAAGTTTGACCCACAGGCCACGCGGGAAACACTGGACCACTCCATTATGTATATTGTGGCCGTGGCGTTGCAGGATGGGTGCTGGCACCATGTGCGCTCCTACGAACCCGAGCGTGCGCGCAGGGCGGATACGGTGCGGTTGTGGAAAAAAATCCACACGATTGAAAAACCCGAGTGGACACAACGCTACCACGAAAGCGATCCCGACAAAAAAGCCTTTGGTGGGCGCATTGTTATCCGCATGAAAAACGGCACCGTACTGGCGGACGAACTGGCCGTAGCCAACGCCCATACGCTGGGGGCCACACCATGGCAGCGTGCGGACTATATTCAAAAGTTCCGCACCCTGTCGGAAGGGATTGTGGCCCCTGCCGAGGTTGAGCGTTTTCTGGCCGCTGTCCAGCGCCTGCCCGAACTGGGGGCGGGGGAACTCCACCAGCTTGAACTGCATATTCCGCCGCAGGACATGCAGACCAATAAGGTGGAAGGCATTTTCAACTTTGGCCAGTCTGGCGCGGGTGCAAAAAACACCCAGCACACAGCGGCCCTGACATCCTGACAGACAGAACACACAAGGCAGGGGAGCAAGGATGATGCACACCGAACTGCACCGCACAAAACCCAAAAAGTCCGTGGCCCTGTCCGGCACAGTGGCGGGCAATACAGCCCTGAGCACGGTCGGCCACAGCGGCAACGACCTGCACTACCGTGGGTACGACATAAAAGACCTCGCCCGTGCCTGCACGTTTGAGGAGGTCGCCTACCTGCTGATCCACGGCTACCTGCCCAATACGGCGGAGCTGGAAAGCTACAGACGCCACCTGAACAGCCTGCGCGATATACCCGATATTGTGCGGACCACACTGGAGCGTCTGCCAGCCTCCACCCACCCCATGGACGTGCTGCGCACGGCGGTGTCTGTTCTGGGCTGCGCCCTGCCCGAGCGGAGTGACTGCCCAACAGCAGGCGCGCGGGAGATAGCAGACAGGCTGGTGGCCTCCACCGCTTCCATGCTGCTCTACTGGTACCATTACTCCAACCACGGGCGGCGGATAGAAACCCGTACGGAGGATGAGAGTGTGGGCGGGCACTTTTTGCATCTGCTGCACGGCCATGCCCCCCCGGAGGACTGGGTGCAGGCCATGCATACCTCGCTCATTCTGTATGCCGAGCACGAGTTCAATGCCTCCACCTTTGCATCGCGCGTGGTGGCGGGCACCGGGTCGGATATGTATTCCGCCATTACTGCGGCCATTGGCGCGCTGCGTGGCCCCAAACATGGGGGTGCGAACGAGGTGGCGTTGGATATTCAGCAGCGTTACCACACAGCGGACGAGGCCGAGGCGGATATCCGCCGCAGGCTGGAGAGCAAAGAGGTGATTATCGGCTTTGGTCACCCGGTGTACACACTGGCTGATCCAAGGAACGAGATTATCAAGGAAACGGCAAGGGATCTCTCCCGCCGCAACGGCACCATGCGGCTTTACACCGTGGCCGAGCGCATAGAGCGGGTTATGGCGGAGCAGAAAAAAATGTTCCCCAACCTCGACTGGTTCAGTGCTGTTTCCTACAACGCCATGGGTATTCCAACCCCCATGTTCACCCCCGTTTTTGTTATGGCCCGCGTTACGGGCTGGTGCGCGCATATTATGGAACAGCGTGTGGATGGCAAAATCATTCGCCCGTCCGCCAATTATACAGGCCCCGATGCACGCCCGCTCACACCCTTACGTGAACGCGATGGACTGGAGTACGCCGCATGACCTATCTGGTAGGCAGGGACCTGCCCGCAACTCCGGCGGGGCAGCGTTTTAAGGAAATAATGCACCGTAAAGGGATTATGCAGATCCCCGGCGCGCATAACGGGCAGGCGGCCCTACAGGCGCGTGATTGCGGCTTTGGCGCCCTCTACCTGTCGGGGGCTGCCATGACCGCAAGCATGGGCCTGCCCGACCTTGGTATTATTACCATAGACGAGGTGTGTTTTTTCATCCGTCAGGTTGTGCGCGCCACAGGTCTGCCCGTGCTGGTGGATGGCGATACAGGGTATGGTGAAACCCTGAACGTGATGAACATGGTCCGCGCGTTTGAGGAGGCAGGGGCCGCTGCCGTACATATTGAGGATCAGGTCCTGCCCAAAAAATGCGGGCACCTGAATGACAAAAAACTCGTCTCCCCACAGGAGATGGCGCAAAAGGTGGCCGCCGCCGCCCGTGCCCGGCGGGATATGGTGGTGATCGCCCGCACGGATGCCGCAGGCTCGGAAGGGCTGGACGGGGCGGTCGCCCGTGCGCGGTTGTATTACGAGGCCGGGGCCGACGCCATTTTCCCCGAGGCGTTGATCTCGGAAGAAATGTTCAGGGAGTTTGCGCGCCGCCTGCCAGATGTGCCGCTGCTGGCCAATATGACCGAGTTTGGCCGCTCCCCCTATTTTACGGCCAACGAGTTCGAGGCCATGGGCTACAGCATGGTCATATGGCCGGTCAGTTCCTTGCGGGCTGCCAACAAGGCGCAGGCGGACCTGTACGCCACCATTGCGCGCACAGGTGGCACACAGGCCATGCTGGAGCGGATGCAAACCCGCGAGGAACTCTACAGAACACTCCGGTATTATGATTACGAAACGCTTGATGCCGGCATTGTGGCAACAGTTCTGCCCCATATTGGCCAACCCGACCGCAACGCCGCCTGAGCACCGCAGACTTCTGTCCCACACAACAACAAAAACAGGGGATACAAGACCATGACGGACCAATTCATTCTTCCAGCGCGCAACTACCCCCATTATCCGGCAATTATGACGCCCGAGCAGTTGCAGACCATGCGCGAACACGCAAAGCGTGACCCGGACGGCTTTTGGCTGCAACAGGCCCGGCGCATCCACTGGTGCTCCAAACCCACGCAGGGTTTTGTTGGTAGTTTTGAAAACGATGTGTCCATTAGCTGGTTTGCGGATGGCACACTCAATGCCTCGGTCTGTTGCATAGACCGCCACCTGACCGAGCGGGGCGATCAGGTCGCCCTGATCAGCCAGCGCGAGGCGCAGGGCCGCTCAGAAAGCCTGACCTACAAAGACCTGCACGAACGGGTCTGCCGCCTTGCCAACGCCCTGACCCATCTGGGGGTGGAGCGGGGGCACAGGGTTGCCATCTGCCTGCCCATGGTGGCGGAGGCGGTTGTGTCCATGCTGGCCTGCGCGCGCATTGGGGCGGTGCATGTGGTGCTGTTTGGCGGGTTCTCGGCCGAAGGCATTGCCGAACGTCTGGTGGATAGTGGGGCCGTGGCCGTTATTACCGCCAACATGGCATGGCGTGGCAACAAGCCCGTGCCTTACAAGCAGAGCATGGACGAGGCCTTGCGCAAGGCGGGCGGCAATAGTGGTGTGCATTCCATGCTGGTCGTGCGCACATCGGAGGAGGCCGTGCCCATGCTGCCTGGCCGGGACTACGATTTTCATGATTTTGTCGATAATTTCGAGGCGGATTTTGTGCCTGCCGTCATGCGGGCGGAGGACCCGCTGTTTATGCTCTATACCTCGGGCAGTACGGGCAAACCCAAGGCGGTGGTCCATGCAACGGGGGGGTATATGGTGTGGGCGGCCTACACCATGGGCATGGTCTACACCCACCAGCCGGGTGATGTGCTGTGGTGTACGGCGGATGTTGCGTGGATTACGGGGCATACATCCGTGGTGTATGGCCCGCTGGCCAATGGCGGCACCACCATGATCTCGGACAGTCTGCCAACTTCCCCCCGGCCGGGGCGGTGGTTTGACCTGATTGATGAATACAAGGTGAGCATGCTCTTTACCGCCCCCACCGCCGTGCGCGCCATGATGGCCGAAGGGGATGATGTGGTGAACAGCCGCAGCCTGTCCTCCCTGCGTCTGCTTGGCGTTGCGGGCGAGCCGATCAGCCCCGATGCATGGTTGTGGTACCATGATGTGGTGGGCAAAAAGCGCTGCCCCGTGGCCGATACATGGTGGCAGACCGAAACCGCAGGTATTGTGCTTGGCCCCATACCGGGTGTGCAGTCCCTCAAACCCGGATCGGCCACCATGCCCCTGCCGGGGGTGGAAATGGCCGTGCTCGACCAGCGGGGGCGGGTGGAGCAGGGGGCGGCGGAAGGTGCTTTGTGCATAACCCGCTCATGGCCCGGTCAGGCGCGCACCATATGGGGGGACCACGCCCGCTTCTGCCAGACCTACTTTGCCATGGCTCCGGGCCTGTACTTTACGGGCGATGGCGCAAAGCGGGATGAGGACGGATACTACTGGATAACCGGGCGTATGGATGATGTGATCAACATTGCAGGCCACCGCCTTGGCACGGCGGAGGTGGAGGACGCATTGGGGGCGGACCACAGGATTGTGGAATGTGCGGCCGTTGGGGTGGAACACCCGGTCAAGGGGCAGGCGCTGGTGGTGTTCGCCATTTTGCGCAAGGATGTAACCTCCGGGCTGGACGAGGCAGGCATCAGCCGTTTGGTGGTGCAGTTGATCGGGCGGTACGCAGCGCCAGAGGCCGTGTATCTGGTGCCGGACCTGCCGCGCACGCGCTCGGGCAAAATTGTGCGCCGCCTGTTGCGCAAGATTGCAAGTGGAGATACGAATGAACTAGGTGATCTGTCAGCCCTGAGCGATCAGTCCATTGTGCCTATGCTGCGTGAGCGGGTGTGGGGGCAACTGGCCTTTGGGCAGCCAGAAGCAGTGCAGGCCAGAGCCTGAAGCTCTGAAGGGCCAGCACGTAGGAAATCTTGCTTAGCGCGGCAAGACCGGGGGGGTCGAGGCGGGAACGCCCCGGCCCTTCTGCTTATGGCGGGTGTGGCGTGCGGAGTACGGGACCACACGGCCCGCCGGAATGGCGCGGGCCAGAATAACCGGGTTGGGCTGTTGTGGTGCTCAGGTAGGCCAAGCCGCCGGGTCCGGTAGACAGGACCAGACCCGGCGTACTGGTCTGGCAGGTATGGAACATTCCGCCCCCCTTGTGTTCATTTTGGAACATCCACACCTGCCAAATGGCGGAAACCTTACTTTTTCCGCCATTCCAGATCTTCAACTGGCGGCTGGATCTTGTTCAGGACGTAATCTTTTTCATCAATTTCGTCCTCCACATCGCCGTTGAGCACAACAATCCGGTTGTCCTTGCCGTCATGGCCTGCCACGCGCCACAAGCCTGTCCATTTAGACATGAGAAGCCTCTTTGAAAGCTATGTTTGAAAAACTTATGATAATACCTGAATAAAAACAGTATCATCTGTATTCATTAAGCCGGTGCGCGCAGGCTTTGGTCAATGCTGAAGTCATCATGGCAGTTGTGTGCGCAAGGCGGTGGGGTTGGAACGATTCCTGCGTGATACCCCCTTTCACTTTTGTGTTGTTCCAAAGCGCGAACACCCCCCGTGGCTGTGGCCACCCAAGGGGGAAAATTGTGGCAGGGGGAGTAGGGATGCCGGGGCGTATCGTCCGCTCCACAGTGCCCCTGCCTGACCAGTGGTGGAAAAAGAGACGGGCAGGACTGGCGTATTCGTGATTATTCCTGCGTGGCGGAGCCAATGGCGGGCATGCCACAAGGTGAGTAACCGGCAAGCAGGAGTACCCCATGGCCGCCAGTGCTCTCTCCCCCATCGACCGCACAACAGCACGGCATGTTGTGGCCGCCTCCTTTTTGGGGTGGATGCTCGATGCCTGTGATTTTTTTATTGTCCTGTTCACGCTCGATAATGTTGCACAGAGTTTTTCCACCTCGCTGGAGGTGGTGCTGCTGGCCCCCACACTTACCCTTGTAACCCGCCCCATAGGCGCGTTTGTGTGCGGGCGGGCGGCGGATGCATATGGGCGCAAACCCGTGCTGATCGGCACAATTACCATTTACTCGCTGATCGAGGTGCTCTCGGCCTTTGCGCCGACACTTACGGTGTTTCTGGCCCTGCGTGCGCTGTTTGGCGTGGCTCTTGGGGGGGAATGGGGCGTTGGCACATCGCTGATCATGGAGAGCGTTCCGCCATCATGGCGGGGTACGGCATCGGGCATTTTGCAGGCGGGCTACCCTGCGGGGTATCTGCTGGCGTCGCTCATGTTCCTGCTGCTGCCTGTGCTGGGCTGGCGCGGGCTGTTTGTGCTGGGGGGCGGGGCCATTGTTTCGGCTGTTTACATCTGGTTGCGTGTGCCAGAAAGCCCGGACTGGCTGGCCCGTCAGGCGCAGGGCGGAGGGGCTGTGCGCCAGCCCGGCATGCTGGAGGTGGCGCGGCAGAACATGGCGCTATGCGTGTTTGCCGTAGTTCTTATGGCGGCCTTTAACTTCATGAGCCACGGTTCGCAGGATTTGTACCCCAAGGTGTTTCTGGCGCTGGAGCGGCACGTGCCGCCCACCTCCATTACCATGCTGGCTGTGCTGTACAATCTGGCGGCCATTGCGGGTGGGGTGGTGTTTGGGGTGCTTTCCCAACGGATCGGGCGGCAATATGCCATTGCCGTGGCGGCCGCGCTGACCATTCCGCTGCTGCCGTTATGGACGTTGCCGCATTCCATTGTCTGGCTTGGGGTGGGGGCTGTGTGCATCCAGTTCTGTATTCAGGGGGCGTGGGGGGTGGTGCCTGCGTATCTGAGCGAGTTGTCCCCCGCCTCTGTCCGGGCCACGTTTCCGGGCTTGGCCTACCAGTGTGGCAATCTGATTGCGGCCAGCAATGCGTTGCTGCAAACCCGGCTTGCTGCATGGATTGGGGTGGGGCTTGCCCCAGCACTTATGCTGAGCGTGGGTCTGGCCGCGCTGGTTGTGCTGGTGTTAACCTTGCTCAACGCCCGCCTGCACCCGCAAAGCACATTGGGTGACCATGCTCCATAATGTAAGGAAACCCCACCCCCATGCGCTGCTCCAAGGTTGTGCCGTGCCTGCTGGCCATACTGGGCACGCTTGCCATAACGCCCGTTTTTGCCCATGCGGCCCCTGTGGCCGGGGGAACGCCCTATGCCGGGGCATTGCAGACTGTACGCCCTTTGGCCAGAATCCGGGTTTTTGACCGGGTCCATGCGTTACAACCCCAGCCTGTGGCCCTTACGGTTGAGGGCCTGTCCGTAAAGGTGGAGGTGGCGGAAAACCAGCCCTGCCCGGTGCACGGTCTTCTCATGGGGGATGTGGACCCCTCCACCGCACCGCCAGAGCAACACTGCACGGTTGCAACGCTGGTGGCGCAGGCCCCCGGCAGGCCGGAGTTCAGGCAGGCCATTGCCTCGCTGATCACGGGGGACGAAGGGGGAATGCTGGGCAGCCTGCAGGTGGCCCTTTATCATCTGGACAAAAGCAGCGGCCCCCCGCAAATGCTGGTGTCGGGCTATACCATGGGGGCGCATTGCTGCACGGTTTCCGCCATTGTGGGCAGCAATGCTGCGGGCCAGTGGGTGGTTGCCCCCCTTGCCACACAGGATGGGGACGGAACCCCCGGTGTGGTGGATATTAACCATGATGGCGGGCGGCAGTTTGTTCTGTGGGACCAGCGGTTCAACTACGTGTTTGCTCCCTATGTGTGGTCAGTCCTGCCGGTTGTTATTGATGAATATACGCAAGGGAGTGTACGCACCGTAACCACCCAGCCTGCGTATGCCGGGTTTTTGTGGGCCTATTTTCGGCGTGGGTTTCCATCGTTCAGGGCGCCACCACCGCCTGACCGCAAGGTTGTGAACGGTTTTCTGGCAGCCTATGTGGCCAACAGCGCCAATCTGGGCCAGCTTAGGGCCGGGTGGACCTACATGCTGCACTGGTACGACCGGCATGCCAATGATCAGGATACATGGTGCGCACTGGACCCTTCCGTGCAGGTGCGGGGGGTAACAGGTTGCCCCGCTGCGTTTGTGCGCAAGATTGCCTACCCGCAAAAGCTGGCCCTGTTTTTGCTCAAAACCGGGTATATCACGCCCGCCCAGTGTGCCGCTTTTGGGTATGACCCGGCCAGAATTCAGGCCAGACAGGCTGCCATCCGCACAGCAAACACAGCGCGCTGGCGGGCCGCCCACCCAGAACACTCCGTGGGTACGGATGCCGCGCCACCACAGCAGGAAAGAGCACGCCAATGACACTGGCCGAACACATGGCGTTCATGCGCACAGGGGCCATGTATAACGACCTTGCGCCAGAACTGGTGCGTGCCCGTGCGGATGCCGTGGTGCTGAGCAACCGCTACAATGCAAGTTTTGGCCGCCCGCCCGCCGAGCGGGAGAGTATTTTGCGCACCCTGTTGGGCGGTATTGGCCAGCAGGTGCATTTTGAACCAGCCCTGCGGTGCGAATTTGGGTGCAACATTACCATTGGCAATAATTTTTACGCCAATTTTGATTGTATCCTGCTCGATGCCGCCCCCATTACAATAGGGGATAATGTTTTGTTCGGCCCGCGTGTGGGGCTGTATTCCGCCAACCATGCGCTGGATGCGCAGGAGCGTGCGGCAGGGGGGTGCTATGCCCGGCCCATTACCATTGGCCACGGTGTGTGGCTGGGGGCGGGGGTGCATGTTACCCCCGGGGTCAGCATTGGTGCGGGGAGTGTTATTGGGGCTGGTAGCGTGGTCACGCATGATGTGCCCGCAGGGGTGGTGGCGGCTGGCGTGCCCTGCCGCGTCCTGCGCGCACTCACCCCGGCCGACCGCACGGGGTTTGCGCCCTAAAGGGGGGCCGGGTTTGTGCCGCGCGCCATTGCGCCCTAAACGTGGGGGCAGAACGCGCAAGAACCCCTGCCAGCCGGAAGTGTGATGAAAGATCTGTTTACGGGCCACCACGTAGGCCAGTCCCGCCCGCTCAAACTGTCGGGGGATGTTGTCAGCACCGCAACCTATGGCGGGGTGGACAAATGCTACCGCTACACCCTGCGGCGCGTATGGGAGGAAGGTCAGCCACTGGTCATGTGGCTGATGATGAACCCCTCGGTCGCAACCGAACATGGTGATGACCGGACCGTGGCCAAATGCCAGCGCTACGCCCGCGCATGGGGCTATGGCGGCCTGTTTGTGGGCAACACCTTTGCCTATCGCTGCACCGACCAGATGCGGCTGCTGGAAACCCCGGACCCCATAGGCCCCGATAACAATGCCGCCCTGCTGGACATGGCCCGCAAGGCAGACCTGGTTGTGGCGGCCTATGGTTCTCCCCACCACAAAGCCCTGCGCGCGCGCGGGCCACAGGTTGTGCACATGCTGCAAAGCCACGGCATTGCCGTAAGCGCGCTCCGCCTGAGTGCGGGTGGCCGCCCCTGCCACCCGCTCTACCTGCCAGCGGGCCTGAAGCCCTTTGAACTGCCAGAACAGCCCACCCCCGCAGAGTAATCCCCCGTGGCATAGCCAGCCAACAGGCCCAGAAGGGGGTGCCGGAGGGCGTATTGTGCGTTAGCGCGCAACGGGCGGCACAGCCACCAGCAGGGCAGGGCGCAAAAACCCGGAGTTGACGGACGCGCCCCATGGGTATCCCATAAGTGCTAAAGGGTTACGCCACAAAAAGGGACAGGCACAAACGTGACAGACCGCAACACGCAGGCCCATGGTGGCTATCTGGCTTCGGCCGAATTTGCAGCCCAGCTTGACCGGCTGGGCGAGGTGGCCGCCCGCACAGGGCTGAACGTAGCACCGGGCCAGCAGGTTATTATGACCGCACCCCTCCATGCGGTGCCGCTGGTGCGCCGCATTACCGAACATGCCTACAAGGCCGGCGCCTCGCTGGTCACCACATTCTATTCGGACGAGGAAACAACGCTGGCCCGCTATCAGTATGGCGAGGAAAGCACGTTCGATACCGCATCGGGCTGGCTGTCCGCCGGTATGGCGGAGGGCTTTCGCGCCGGGGCTGCGCGCATGGCCATTACCGGTTCCAACCCGGCACTTCTGGCGGGCCAGAACCCCGACCACGTCTCCCGCGCAAGCAAGGCCGCCTCCCGCGTGAACCGCCCCGCCATGGAGATTATTACCAATTTTGATGTGAACTGGTGCATTGTGGCCGCCGCCACCCCGGCATGGGCCATGCAGGTGTTCCCCGGCCTGCCGGAAGAGACGGCGGTGGAAAAACTCTGGCAGGCCATTTTTGCCGTCTCCCGCCTGAATGGGGATGACCCGGTGGCACAGTGGGAGGCCCATAATGCCATTCTGCACCGCCGCGCGGCTTTTCTGAACGATGTGCGCTACGACGCCCTGCATTTTTCCGGCCCCGGTACGGACCTGCTGGTTGGTCTGGCCGATGGGCATGACTGGGCAGGGGGAGCGGAAAAAGCGGGTAACGGCATTGTGTGCAACCCTAACATTCCCACCGAGGAGGTGTTCACCACCCCCCACCGCCTGCGGGTGGAAGGGACCGTGGCCAGCACCAAGCCCCTCTCGCACCAAGGCACACTCATAGACGGCATAAAGGTCCGTTTTGAAGGCGGGCGTATTGTGGACATGCATGCAACCCGTGGGCAGGATGTGCTTGAACGGGTGCTCGATACCGATGAAGGAGCCAGAAGGCTGGGCGAGGTCGCACTTGTGCCCCATTCCTCCCCCATTTCGCGCAGTGGGGTGTTGTTCCAGAACACCTTGTTTGACGAAAATGCAGCCAGCCACATAGCCCTTGGCCAGTCCTACACCAAATGCATGCGCGACACGCAGGGGCAGGACGAGGCCGCATTGGCCGCGCGCGGGGCCAATACCAGCATGATCCACATAGACTGGATGATTGGCTCGGGCGAAATTGATGTGGACGGGCTGGACGCACAGGGTGGGCGTGTACCACTCATGCGCCGTGGCGAATGGGTGATTGCAGCATGATAAAGGTGAAAAACATGGTTTTTATTCGCAAGGCGTTTCCGGTTCTGGGGGCTATGGCCCTGCTGGTGGCCGGGGCGGCACAGGCCCAGAGTGTTGCCCCCGCTGGAGGGGCTAGGCCACAGGCCCCCTCCCTCACGCCCGAGCAGGTTGCGACCATGCAGCATGATATGGATGCAGCCCTGCACTACAAGCTGGCCCCCGATGTACTGCCCCGCCTGAGTGCAGCACTCAGGGCCATTCAGGCCGCCAAAATTCAGCCGCCGGGGCGTGCTGGCATGTCGCTCGACCAGCAGATCGCTCTTGTGGGGCAGGTGCCGGGGCTGGGCGCTATTCTCAAGGCGCACGGTTTGGACGCGCGCAGCTTTGTCATGAGCCTGACCTGCGTGGGCCTGACGGGCAGCCTGCTCAACGTTCCGCCCGGTCAGGGGGGAGCGCAGATGCCAGTGCCCGATGCGGCCAATGTGGCCATTCTCAAGAACAACCCGCAGGCTTTGCAGGAACTGGTGGGTGTTCTGCGTGAGGGCGCGCCAACGGGCAGCAGCACAAAGGTTAACTAAGGCGCTTATAATCCTGTTGGCCTGAGCCTGCCGGGTATGGCAGGCTGATGCACCCGGTGCGGGGCATGGATGGGTCTTGCCCGCCATGGTGCGAATGTGACGGAGCAGGCCATGTCAGCAACAACAGGATCAGGTGGCCTGTCCGGTCCGGGTAACTGGGGGGGGCTGGGTCATCAGCCTCCGGGGGGGGCAGATGGTGCCGGGCAGGCAGGGGCACAACTCCGCCAGACAGCCGCACTCCCCTCATCCACGGCATTGGTGCAGACCGCGCGCACCGCGCTGGCACAGGCACAGGCCCAGCAGGCGGATGTTATGCTCACCCTCTCCAGGGGGGCGCAAAACCTGCTTGGTACTGCGCTGGCGGGCAACGGGGCTTCGGCTTCCGCCGCTCAGGTGGTGGAGGCTGACAACAGCGCTACTCCGGGCATGGCGGACACCACTGCCGCAGCCGCAGAGACACCCGCAGGGGCAGGCACAGCCGCGTTAATGGCCGATGTCACGCGCGCCGCAGAGACCGTGCTCAACGACCCATCGGCCACATCCGAACAAAAAGCGCTGGCCAGCCAGCTTATACAGCTTGCGACCAGTATGGCGGGGCAGTCCGGCGTGGCCGCGGGGGCCGCGGGTGGTGCGCTCAGCCTGCCGCTGCTTCAGTCCCTTGGGGCGCAATCCGCCGCGGCCGGTGCGTTGGGGGGGGCGGTTGTGACCACGTCTGGGCTGTATGGTCTGGCCAGTAACACAGTGCAGGATGGCAGGCGGGCTTTGGCCACCGCCCTTGCGGGCATGGGGGCGGCACAGGCGGAGGAGATTGTTCTCCCCGGCGGTATTGTGCAGCTTGTCCAGAATACGGGCGGGGCGGCGGAGAGTGCGGCTGGCGCATCCACCCTGCCTGCATTTTTGGGCAACGCCCTGACCAGCGGCCTGCTGCCCGAACTGTATGAGGCCCTCTCGAATATTCTGGCGGATAAAAACGCCACCGCCGAGCAAAAAGCAGCAGCCACGGTGCTGCTCCAGATGCTGGATACGTCCGAGGGAGCGGACCAGATTCCCCAGGCACTCCTTAACCCCTTGCTGGCCGCAGCCCTTATGCCCGCACTCAGCCCGTCCCAGCGGGGGCGGCTGGTCCGTGCCGCTTTGGCGGGGGAGGTGGAGGATATGGGGCGCACGGACGAGGCCGAACAGATCGGTGGTGCCGGTGCGGGCAGCCTGCGCGCCGCATTGCGCAAAAATGCCGCTTATTTGGCGGCGGTGCAAAAACCGTTGCTCGACCGCGTGCTCCCGCTCACCCAAAAGCAGGAAGCCGAGGTGCTGGAGGCCGCGCTGGCAGGTTGGGGGAGTGCGACCCTCAGCCGTGAACAGGTCATGGAAGAGGCCATTGAGGCTGCGTCCATACTGGCTTTTTCACAAAATCTTATGGCGGATTCCCCCTATATGGGGGCGCTGGCCAGCACCAGCCTGACCCCGATCCTGATTATGAGCTGGGCCGCCTTGCTGTCCGGCTGCCTGCCGCGCGCCTACCCGTTTGTGCCGCGTGTCTGGCGGCGGGCGAATAAAAAGAAGTGGCGCAGAAAAAACCACCGCCAGAAAATGGATTTTCAGAACCTGCTTTTTACGGGGGATGCGGTGGAAGTCTAGGGCCGCGTGTTTTCAGTGCGCTGTATCCTGCGTGCAGGTTGGGGTGGGGGGCAGGTTGAGGGTGCTGAGCGTGCCCTGCATTTTGAAATCCCCAAAGTCCAGATGGAGCTGGTCGGACACGCCATTGGCAAAATAGCGCATGCCCATTTCGTATTCGGGCATCATGGTGTGGGCATTGCGGTCGTAAAAAGCGATATGCACAAACCCGGACCCCAGTTTTTGCAAAGGCTGGTAGGGCGTGCTGGTGGGGGGGGCGGCCCAGTGGAGCAGGGTTACGTAGGTATCCTCCGGTCCATCGGGCAGGGTGCCGTCAAACAGGGGGGTTACCAGTTCCTTCTCGCCCTTTTGGGCAGCGGCCAGAATGGCGGCGGTATGGGTGACGGGGAACAGGGTGCCAGCAGGCAGCTTGAGCGTTTTGGCAAGGGGCTGGCGGTACTGCACAACGCCTGAACCATCGGGGGCAAGGCTTGCCTCCCCGCTTACAACGCGTAGCACCTTGCCGTTGCGTGTTTCCTGACTTTTGAAGGTCAGGTGCCGCCCGTCCAGACTTTCCTGCGCGGCATAGTCTGACAGCAGGTGCTCCTCGCCCTGCTTGCGGGTGACACTCTGTATGTCCAGCCTCTGGCGGGAGGACCAGCCAAGGCAGGTCTTGAGCACGGCGTAGGTCATACGCCCGGTGGCGGAGAGCGTTTGCCCGCCTGCGGCTTCCACCAGCCCCAGATCATACACCGCCTGTTGCGACACAAGGGGCGATGTGGGCGTTGCCGCCTGCGCGCAGGGGCTGTGCAGGGCAAAGGCAAGAGCAAGGGAGGCTGGCGCAAAGGCGGCCAGCAGGGCGGCCCGGTGGCGCTGGGGGCGTATGGTCATACCCCCTACAAGAAAACATCCGGCGCGGTCATGCAACCGGCCGGATGTGAGATTGTGGGCCAAAAAGGCGCTGATCAGTCTTTTTTGACCACCGGTTTGGGCTTGGGCAGGTTCAGCGCGAGGGAGAGTTCCTTCATACGCTCGGGGGCAACGGGGGCGGGGGCACCCATCATCAGGTCTTCGCCCTGCTGGTTGAGCGGGAACAAAATAACCTCGCGAATATTGGGTTCGTCCGCCAGCAGCATAACAATGCGGTCCACACCGGGGGCCGAGCCACCATGCGGGGGCGCGCCATAGCGGAAGGCGTTGAGCATGCCGCCAAAGCGGGCTTCCACCTCGCTCTCGGGGTAGCCTGCAATTTCAAACGCACGGACCATCACGTCGGGCAGGTGGTTCCGCACCGCACCGGAGGACAGTTCGATTCCGTTGCACACAATGTCGTACTGGTAGGCCAGAATATCCAGCGGGTCTTTGGTGTTCAGCGCGTCCAGCCCGCCTTGGGGCATGGAGAACGGGTTGTGGGAGAAGTCGACCAGCCCCGTTTCCTCGTTCAGCTCATACATGGGGAAGTCCGTAATCCAGCAGAAGCGGAAGGCGTTCTTCTCGATCAGGTCCAGTTCCTCGGCAATGCGGGTGCGCACAAGACCGGAGAACTTGGCAACGTCATGCCCCTTGCCTGCCGCAAAGAACACGGCATCGCCCGCCTTCAGCCCCAGTTTGGCGCGAATGGCTTCCGCCCGGTCGGCCTCAAGGTTCTTGGCGATCGGGCCTTGCCCCCCTTCAGCATTGAAGGTGATGTAACCAAGGCCACCAGCCCCGTTCTCACGCGCCCATGCGTTCAGCTTGTCAAAGAACGAACGGGGGCGATCACCCGCACCGGGGGCGGGAATGGCGCGGATTTCCCCCCCATCGGCGGCAATGCGGGCAAACAGGCCAAAGCCCGAGCCTGCAAAGTCTTCCGTAACATCCGTAATCAGCAGCGGGTTGCGCAGGTCGGGCTTGTCGGAGCCGTACACCTGCATGGCGCGGGCGTAGGGAATACGCTCGAACGGGGCAGTGCTGACCGTGCGGCCATTGCCGAATTCGGTAAACAGCCCGCTCATGACCTCTTCCATCACCGCAAAAATTTCATCCTGCGTGGCAAAGGCCATTTCAAAGTCAAGCTGGTAGAACTCACCGGGGGAGCGGTCCGCGCGGGAGGCTTCATCACGGAAGCACGGTGCAATCTGGAAGTAGCGGTCAAACCCGGCCACCATGGCAAGCTGCTTGAACTGCTGGGGGGCCTGCGGCAGGGCGTAGAACTTGCCGGGGTGGTTGCGCGAGGGCACCAGAAAGTCACGCGCGCCTTCGGGGGAGGAGGCGGTCAGGATGGGGGTTTGCAGCTCCACAAAGTCCAGATCGGTCATACGCTTGCGCATGCTGGCAATAACGGCGCAGCGCAGGCGGATGTTGGCGTGCACCTTTTCGCGCCGCAGGTCTATGTAGCGGTAGCGCAGGCGCAGTTCGTCCGAATAATGTTCCTGCCCGGCAACCTGAAGCGGCAGTACGGCTGCGTGGGACTGCACCACAAACTCTTTTGCCTGAACTTCAATATCGCCCGTGGCAAGGTCGGGGTTGCGTGTGCCCTCGGCGCGTTCAACCACATTGCCGGTGACCGTAATCACGCTTTCCACGCGCACGGGTTCGGCTGTGGCCATAACGTCCGACCCGGCGGGGATAACAATCTGGGTCATGCCCGTTTCGTCCCGCAGGTCAATAAACAGCAGGCCGCCATGGTCGCGCTTGCTGTGCACCCAGCCGGACAGGCGCGCGGTGGTGCCAGCATCGCCCGCGCGAAGGGCCGAGCAGCTATGGGTACGGTAAGGGTGCATGGTCTTGTCCCACAAATTGTGGCCCGGCCTGCGGGCGGGCGCTTGTTTTGGCAGAGTTCAATTGGGGTGGAGGAAGCAGGGGCGGGGGCCTTATGTCAAGGCTGGAGCGGCGGTGCCCTGCCTGCTTTTACGCCGTGTGGGGTATTTTGCGCGTTATTCAGCCCTGTGTGCAGCAGCACAGGGCCGCCGTAAGGGCTGTTATGGAGCCACGCGGGCGGGGGATGCACACACAAAGTGGTACATACTGCTCAACAGGGCATGGAATCGCCACCCCTGCGCGCGCAGGGCGTTGGCCATGTGTTCTGGCATCAGCACAAACACCGTATTGCTCTGCCCCGGCTATGCCAACTCCACCTTGCGTAACCTTGCCCATAAATCCGTCTTTTCTCGGGTCGGATTCATGGCGTCTGCCCCTGCCTGCAAAGCGGGAGGCACCTCTTGACGCTGGAAGGGCTGGCCGCCATAAATTTCACTATTATTCTGCCTACCTGCGGCCTACTGGTAACCTCTAACCTAATCGAGGGCCGGTGCTCCTACAGGACGCAGCCCATATGAATATTCAGTATTTTACATGAACAGAGGATGCGTATGTTAACTTGCAATGTCTGCGGTGGGCACAATATTCAGGATTTCAATGGTCGCCCCGCAGCCCGCTGTGCGGATTGTGGCGCTATGGAGCGCACGCGTATCCTCAAGACCATTCTGGACGCCACAGGCTGGATCAAGCCCGGGCTTCGCGTGATGCACCTCGCGCCGGAAAAAGGTATCGGCCTCTTCATCAAGCAGATTGTCGGGGCAGGGTACGAAGCGTTTGACATCAATCCGGCTGGTTACGCGCCTGTTCTTGAAACCAAGAGATTGGATCTGGTCGAGGAAGCAGAAAGTCTGCCCTCGAATGTCTATGATATTGTCCTGCACTCACACGTTATGGAGCATCTGCTCTGCAACGAGACGGCCGTTCTGTATCATCTCCATCGCACCCTCAAACCCGGCGGCAAGCATATTTTCTGCGTTCCCATCCATGATGGTTACTACGAAAGCGATCTGACGCCTCTCTCCCCGGAAGAAAGAAGGCGTCGCTTCCATCAGGAAGACCATGTGCGCCGGTTCGGTCGGGAGGATTTCCATAAAACGGTCGGCATGATCTTCAATCTACAGTTTTTCAATCTGGAAGCGCTGGTCGGGCCAGAACAACTGCACAGAAATGCGATCCCCGAGGAAGCATGGCGGCAGATCAGCGGCCACACCTATTTTGTTGCGGATAAAGACAGCCTGAAATTAAAACCCTGAAAACCGCCTAACCGAGCAGGCCTCCCTGTTTCTCGCTCCCGTGGTGCGGGGCGGTCTGCTTGCCATCGGGTGTGGCCGGGGTGTGCCACGCAGGGCACAGGGCGGGAGAAAGGTGGCGGCTGGGTAGGCGGACCTTGCTTGTGGCGGGGTTTTGCTGTAAGGCCGCACTCACCGCGCAGGCACCCCTGGAGGCTTGCGTGCTCAAGTTTTTCAGGAGAAGTCAAGGTGTCCAAAATTACAACAATCGAAGCTTCATCGCGCGCGAAGGCTGGTAAGGGGGCAGCGCGTGCGACGAGGCGTGATGGTCTGGTGCCCGGCGTTGTGTACGGCGGCAAGCAGGAATCCACGCTGATCGCGCTTGACCCGCGTCTGGTTGTCAAAGCGATCCAGACCTCTGGCTGGCGCTCACGCGTGTATGACATCAAGATCGAAGGCGGCAAGACCGAACGCGCTCTGGTGCGTGACGTGCAGCTCCACCCGGTCAAGGATTCGCCCATCCATATCGACTTCCTGCGTCTGGCCGCTGGCTCGCGCGTGCATGTTGAAGTGGCCGTGCACTTTGTGGGTGAAGAAAAATCCCCCGGCATCAAGCGTGGTGGCATGCTCAACATCGTGCGTCACACGGTTGACGTGGAAGTGGCCGCGGAAAATATTCCCGAGTTCTTCACCGTTGACCTGACCAAGCTCGACATCAACGACAACGTGCGTTGGGACGATGTGCAGGGCACCGCTGGCGCCACCCCGGTCTCCCACGAAGCCAACTTCGTGGTTGCATCCATTGCGGCACCGCTGGTTGACACCACTCCGGCAGAAGGTGCTGACGCTTCCTGATTGGAAGTTTACGTCATCCGAGGCTGAACGGAACGCGGGGGCACGTGCAGGCGCATGTGCCCCCCTTTCTGTTCATAAACACAAGGCAGAATCCGCAATGCTGCTCTGGGTCGGACTGGGCAACCCCGAGTCCTCCATGCGCCGGCACCGGCACAATGTCGGCTTTATGGCGGTCGAGGCCATTGCCGCCCGGTATGGTTTTTCCCCCTGGCGCAACCGCTTCAAGGGTGAGGTGGCCGAAGGCCGCATAGGCAGCCACAAGGTGCTGGCGCTGCTGCCCATGACCTACATGAACCGCTCGGGCGAGAGCGTGCAGGAAGCTGCGGCTTTTTACAAAATAGCCCCCGAGCAGATAACGCTTTTCCATGATGAGCTGGATCTGGAGCCGGGCAGGCTGCGCATCAAGCGTGGCGGCGGGGCTGCGGGCCATAACGGTCTGCGCTCGACAGACAAAATGCTGGGCACACCCGATTACTGGCGTGTCCGTATTGGCATAGGCCACCCCGGCGCCAAGGAACGGGTGCATGGCTGGGTGCTTGGTAATTTTACACAAACAGACCAGCAGGACTGGCTCGACCCCATGCTTGAAAGCATGGCCGATGCCGCCCCCCTGCTGGCGGATGGGCATGCCGACCGGTTTATGACCAAGGTTGCACTGCCACAAGGGAGCAAGGGCTGATGGGTTTTAACTGCGGTATTGTTGGTCTGCCCAATGTGGGCAAGTCCACCCTGTTCAACGCGCTTACGGCCACGGCCACGGCGCAGGCCGCCAACTACCCGTTCTGCACGATCGAGCCGAACGTGGGCCGCGTGGCCGTGCCAGACCCCCGGCTGGACAAGCTGGTCGCTATTGGCAAGTCCCAGCGTGAAGTGCCCACAAGCCTTGAGTTTGTGGATATTGCGGGCCTTGTGCGCGGGGCCTCCAAGGGGGAAGGGCTGGGCAACCAGTTCCTCGCCAACATCCGCGAGGTGGATGCCATTATCCACGTCCTGCGCTGTTTTGAAGATGACGACATCACGCATGTTGAAGGGGGCGTAGACCCCGTGCGTGATGCGGAAATTATTGAAACCGAGCTGATGCTGGCTGATCTGGACTCGCTGGAAAAGCGCCTGCCAGCACTGGAAAAGCGCGCGCGCAACCGTGATGGTGAAGCCGTGGCCCAGATTGAGGTCATGACCCCCATTCTGGCTGCCCTGCGCGATGGCCGCCCCGCGCGCACCGCCATTCCCGCAGGGGAGGAGGAAACCGTCCGCCGCCTGCAACTCATGACCAGCAAGCCCGTGTTGTATGTGTGCAACGTGGACGAGGACTCTGCAGCCAACGGCAATGCGTTCTCCGAAAAAGTGAAGGCCAAGGCCGCGGCCGAAGGTGCTGCGGTCGTTATTGTTTCCGCCGCCATTGAAGCCGAGGTCAGCCAGCTTGAAAACGAGGAACGCCGCGAGTTCCTTGAAGGTCTGGGCCTGAATGATAGCGGTTTGGACCGCGTGATTGCCGCAGGCTACAAACTGCTGGGCCTGAGCACCTACTTTACCGTAGGCCCCAAGGAAGCACGGGCATGGACCATTACGGTCGGCACCAAGGCTCCGCAGGCGGCAGCGGTTATTCACAATGATTTCGAGCGCGGCTTTATTGCCTGCGAAACCATCGCATTTGACGATTATGTCCGATATAATGGGGAAGCAGGTGCGAAGGAAGCAGGCCGCCTGCGCATTGAAGGCCGCGAATACGTGGTGCAGGATGGTGACGTTCTGCTCTTCCGCTTTAATGTCTGATACGGCACTCTAAAGCGCATAACAGGTCCGCCCATGGGGGCGGACCACACACGACAAAAAGAAAACAGGACAATGGAGATAAGGGACGCCAGCATGAATACGGAGGAAGACAGTCGGCAGCAGACGGCCACGGCGGATACGTGCGCACCAGCACAGGGTGTGCCATCGCCTTGCTCCATGCACGATCTGGCGCACAGGGCCAGACTGGCCGCGCGCACGCTGGCGCAAAGTTCTTCCTCCGAGCGTGACAAAGCCCTGTGGGCTGCGGCCAGCGCCCTGCGCGAATCCGCTGCCGCTATTTTGCAGGCCAATGCGCGCGACCTTGCCGCCTCCACCGCCAATGATGCGTTCCGTGACCGCCTGACCTTAACCCCCGAGCGGGTAGAGGCCATGGCCCGTGGGCTGGAAGACATTGCCGACCTGCCCGACCCCGTGGGGCAGGTGCTGGAGGAATGGTCCCGCCCCAATGGCCTGCGTATTCGCAAGGTGGCGACCGCCGTTGGCGTAATTGGCGTTATTTACGAGAGCAGGCCCAATGTGGGGGCCGATGCCGCCGGGCTGTGCATAAAGTCCGGCAATGCGGTGCTGCTGCGTGGTGGCTCGGAAAGCCTGCATAGCGCGCGCGCCATTCATGCCGCCATGCAGACCGGCCTGCGCAATGCGGGCCTGCCGGAGGATTCGGTGCTGATCGCGCCAGATGCCGACCGCAAACACGTAGCGGACATGCTGACCGCAGCAGGCCTTGTGGACCTGATTATTCCGCGTGGTGGCCGCTCTTTGGTGGAGCGTGTGCAGCGCGAGGCCCGCGTGCCCGTACTCGCCCATGCGGAAGGGTTGTGCCACACCTACGTCCATTCCGCCGCCGACCACGCCATGGCGCGCCGGATTGTGCTCAACGCCAAAATGCGCCGCGTGGGCATTTGTGGCGCAACCGAAACCCTGCTGATAGATGCCGCCATTGCCTCCGTTCTGCTGCCCCAGATTGTGGCGGATCTGGCGGAACAGGGCTGCACCTTCAAGGCCGATGCCGGGGCAAGGCAGATCATGCCCGACCTGCCAGCGGGGACCGAAAAAGACTTTGCCACCGAGTGGCTGGATGCGGTGCTGAACGTGGCCGTGGTGGATGGTGTGGACGAAGCACTCGACCATATTGCCCGCTTTGGCTCATCCCACACCGAAGCCATTGTAACGGCGGACGAAGCCGTAGCTGCCCGGTTTATGAACGGTGTGAGCAGTGCCGTGGTCATGTGGAATGCCTCCACCCAGTTCTGCGATGGCGGGGAGTTTGGCTTTGGTGCGGAAATTGGCATTGCCACAGGCCGCTTCCATGCGCGTGGGCCGGTGGGCGTGGAGCAGCTGACAACCTTCCGGTACGAGGTGATTGGCAGCGGTCAGGTTCGCTCCTGAGCAGGCCGCCGCACAACATGCAGGTGCGGCGCACCCGCTCTGGCCCGTCTGGCCCTGTTCGGGGGGATGCCCTGCCCCAGCAGGTGCCGGGGCAGGTTCTGCCCGCATCAGATGGACTGGCCACACAACGTGGTGTGGTTTACCCGGCGGGGAGCCAGATTCCCACATGGGGGGATAACCGCCACAGCCGGGTGGGCCTGTTGGGCGGGTCGTTCAATCCCGCGCACAGGTGGCATCAGGCCATAGCGCGGCGGGCCTTGCTGGAACTGCGGCTTGATCAGGTCTGGCTTATGGTTTCTCCGGGCAATCCGCTCAAGGTTGGGCGGGAAATGGCGTCTTTTTCCGCACGGCTGGCCACTGCGCGCCAATTAGCCGATGGGCGCAAGATTGTGGCCACCGATCTGGAGGCCCGACTCGGCACCCGTTACACGGTGGACACGCTGGTCCGGCTTAAGGCCCGCTTTCCTCATGTGCGGTTTGTATGGCTGATGGGGGCGGATGGTCTGGTCACCCTGCCACGCTGGAAGCACTGGCACCAACTGGTGCGCCATGTGCCTGTGGCGGTTTTTCCCCGTCCGGGGCAGAATGTGCGGGCTTTGGGCGGGCTGGCCGCGCAGTATCTGGCCCGTTGGCGTGTGCCTGCACGGCAGGCCGCACGGCTTGCCACACTTTCTCCCCCAGCTTGGGCTTTCCTTCCGGGGGCACAAAACAGTATATCTGCAACAGCCATTCGTCAGCGGGGCGGGTTTGACGCCACCACGGATCAGCCCACCACCCCATAGAGTATTTAGTTTTCAGGAGAACGGTCATAACCACCAAACCACCCGCCGAGACGCCCGCACGCGCCCGCACGTCCACGGCCACCGCTCGTGGGGGCCGTGCGGCCGCCACCCGCGCCGCCGCAGTTCCCGGAGCGGCGGCAGCCCCCGGTTCTGTTCGTAAAAAAGCAGCCGCCGCAGGGCCAAAAGCCCCCATCAAGCGCGAGGCGGTGGACCCGGACCTGCTGGAACAGTCCCTTGAGCTGATCACCACCAGTCTGGAAGATGACAAGGCGGAAGACCTTGTTGTGATCAACCTTGCCGGCCGTGCCTCCTTTGCTGATAAAATGGTGATCGCCACAGGTCTGGCCGACCGCCAGATTGCAGCCATGGCGCAGCATATTGAGCGTAAACTGCGCGATATTGGCATCAAGCGCATACTGGTTGAAGGGGCCAATGGGTCCGACTGGGTGCTGCTTGATACGGGCGATATTGTGGTCCACCTGTTCAAACCCGAAGCGCGCGCGCTGTACGGTCTGGAAAAAATGTGGGGCGCGGAACTGGATGAAAGCAACGAAGACGGCGTGACCCGTCTGTAAGTGCTGGTGTTCGGTTTGCAAAACACACCGCCCCACCGCCACAGGAGCCTGTTATGAGGCTTGTTGCGGTGGGGCGTATGAAGGACAAGTCCGAGCGCGCGCTGGTGGAGCGGTACCTCAAACGCCTGCGGCCCGCGCTGGATATTGTGGAACTGCCCGACGGACGCGGCAGCCCGGATGAGATCAAGCGGCGGGAGGCACAGGCCATTCTGGCCGCCTGTCCGCCCCAGAGCCATGTTGTGGCGCTTGATGAGGGCGGGCGCACCTATAGCAGCGTTGCTTTTGCCTCAGCCCTTGCCACATGGCAGGATGCGGGGCGCACCCCCTGCTTTGTTATTGGCGGGGCGGAAGGGCTGGATGGTTCCGTTTTGCAACGGGCGGATTCCACGCTGTCTTTTGGTACGCTCACATGGCCGCATATGCTGGTGCGGATTATGCTGGTTGAGCAGGTTTACCGCGCACAGGCCATTGCTGCGGGCCACCCGTACCACCGGGCTGGCAGGCCAGATTAAGCCCAACGTCAAACGGCTATGATATCGACAAACTTCCGCCACATCTTGGTAGGCTCAATGGCGGAAGAAGGAAGGAGATTGCATATGATCTTCAAGGCAAAACGTTCGATGGCGGTCCTTATGGGGCTGGTTCTGGCAGCGGCTCCGCTTGCGGCACATGCGCAGCGTGGCCCCGGTGGTCCGGGCGGGGGTGGTCATGGCGGCGGCCCCGGTGGCGGACCGGGCGGTGGTCCCGGTGGTGGTCCCGGCCGGGGGCCGGGTGGCGGCCATTTTCGTGGTGGGCCGGGTGGCCCCGGCGGTGGCTGGGGTGGTGGTCCACGCGGCGGCCCGCATGGCGGCATGTGGCGCTCTGGCGACCGCTATGACGGCGGCGGTATTTTTGTGGATAACTGGCGCGGCTACCGTGGCCTGTATGCGCCCCCGCCGGGTTATCGCTGGATCAGCTATGGCGGCAGCTTTTTGCTGGCGGCTGTGGCAACCGGCATTATTTCCAACGTGATTACGGGCGGCGCCTACCCGGTTGCGCCCTACCCGGTGGCAACACCGTACCCCGCTTACCCGGCTTATGGGGCTTATCCGGTGGCTCCCGCCCCGGTGCCGTATCCTCCGGGTTACTGAATTCTGTAGCCAGAAACACAAAGGGGAGCCGCAAATGGCTCCCCTTTTTTGTGCGTAATGGGGCCTGCAAGGCAGAGGCGCTGGCAGGGGAGGCGGTTACGGGCTACACGCCCTGCCTGCCTAGTCCGCGTTGCGGGGAGGGGTAAAATCGGCATCATCAGTCAACTCGGCCGAGGGTATGGTCTGGGGGACCGTGTTAAGCGGTGTGTGGCTTGCGGCCTTCCAGCCTGCAAACAGCAGGGCGGCGAGCACGGGAATGGCCAGAATGGAGTAGGTGCCCGTAGGGTAGTCAAACAACATCAGTCCCAGAATGCTGGCAAAAAAGGCAATGGTCAGCCATGCGGTAAAGGGCGCGCCCGGCATGGCAAAACCCGTGGGGGCAATACGCCCCGCGCGAATGGCCTGCCGCAGCTTGATCTGGCAGAGCAGAATAAAACACCATGTGCTGACAATGCCTATGGAGGCCATGTTCAGAACAATTTCAAAAATCTGGGAGGGCAGGAGGTAATTCAGCCCCACCCCCACCAGATAGATGGCCACCGTTGTTAAAATGGCAGCCGCAGGCACGGCCTGCCGGTTCATATGGGCAAGGTAGCGTGGGGCGGTGCCGTTTATGGCCAGTGCGCGCAGGACCCGGCCGGTGGAATACAGGCCCGAGTTCAGGCTGGACAGGGCGGCGGTCAGCACGACCATGTTCATGAGCGAATCAACCCCCGGCACGCCAAGGCGGGAGAAGAAGGTGACAAACGGGCTGACCCCGGCCTGATAGGCTGACCACGGCAGCAGCAGAACCAGTAGCGTGACCGTGCCGACATAAAAAATCATGATCCGCCAGATCACGTTGTTAATGGCGGAGGGAAGGACCTCGCGCACGTTTTTGCACTCGCCCGCGGCGGTGCCGATCATCTCAATCCCGTAATAGGCGAACACAACGCCCTGAATAAGCACAAGGGCTGGCAGCATGCCGTGCGGGAACAGCCCGCCATGTTCGGTAATCAACTGCAAGCCCGTGGCGTGCCCGTCCACCGGCACCCGCAAGCCCAGAATGGCCGTACCCACGACCAGAAAAGCCAGCAGGGCCATAATTTTGACGATGGAGAACCAGAACTCCATCTCCCCAAACCATTTAACGCCAATCAGGTTCATGCAGGTAATAACGACCAGCGCCATAAGCGCCATGACCCACTGCGGAACAGAGGCAAAAACACCCCAGAAATGCATGTAAAGGGCCACGGCGGTAATATCGACAATGCCAGTCATGGCCCAACTGAAGAAGGAGAGAGCACCCGCAACATAGGATGCCCTGCTCCCCAAAAACTCCTGCGCGTAGGATACAAAGCTGCCACTGGTGGGGCGGTACATAACCAGTTCCCCCAATGCGCGGAGCATAAGGAAGGAAAAAACCCCACAGACCAGATAAACAATGGCAAGGGATGGCCCCACCGCCTGCAACCGGCTGCCCGCCCCCAAAAACAGGCCGGTGCCAATGGCCCCTCCAATGGAAATCATCTGGATCTGTCGTTTGCCCAGACCCTGCCGGTAACCTTCCGCCGTCTGGCCCGCTGGGGCATCGGAGGGTGGGGGTGCATTCATGCTCAAAGTGGTCTGTCTCCGGGCTGGGGCGGGAACGGGCTTGGTGGGGTGTTACGGTGTGTAACCGTGCTGCATATGGTGGAGGTCTGTTGCTGGTGTGCAATAAACCGGGCGGTGCGTAAGTCCTTTTGTAACTTATATAAAATTAAACAAAATCCGCCTGATGCGGCAAATGGTTTTATTGCTTTTCCGTAAGATGCACAGGGCATGCCTGCTCATTTTTGCTCTTGTGCATCCAGATGTGATTATGAAATGGTGTGCGGCAATGCAGATAGTCTTTCATTCAAAAAAAAGAGCTATGGCGATGGAATATTTCTTTTTTAATGAAAAACAAATAACAAAATTTCATATATTTGGGTAATTGGAGAGCAGGGTTCCATGGAAAACTGTCTGGACAAGACGGACCGGCAGATTTTGCGTCTGTTGCAAAATAACGGGCGCATCCACAACACGGATCTGGCAGACAGGGTGCAGGTCAGCCCCGCCACATGCCACCGCCGGGTGCAGCGGTTGTTTGATGAGGGTTATATTTCCGCCGTGCAAGCCAAGGTGAACGCCAGCAGGGTGGGGCTGGGCATGGTTGTGCTGGTCGGGGTTGTGCTGGAGCGCGCTGCCGACAGCTTTCCTACGTTTGAGGCCGCAATGGCCGCACAGCCCGCCGTGCTGGATTGCTACCTTGTGGCCGGGGATTTTGATTATTTTCTAAAAATCCGTGTGAGCGATATGGAAGGTTTTGACCGCTTCCATGCCGATGTGCTGAGTGTTCAGCCCCATGTGCGCCAGACCCGCACGTTTTTTGTGCTCAGGGCCGTGGCGGATGCAAGGGAATACGCTTTTTAGGTCCGTTCCACGCCGGGGCGGTGGGGGTTACTCCAGATCAAAAAAGTCCTGCTCTGGCTGGCGGTTTGTCCATTTGCGGCAGGCAGTGCGCAGCACACCGGCAAAGCGGGCAACCAGTGGCATGTTCTGCCCCGCGCGTATGGCCACAGCCAATGTGGCGCGGGGGGCGGGTTCGCTAATGGTATGGAAGGTCACACCCCCTGCATGGATCTGGCTGAGTGAGCGTGGCACAACCGAAACCCCAAGCCCTGCGGCTACCAGCGGAATGGTGCCTGCAATCTGGGGGGCCTGCTGCCCCATGACCGGCGTTACCCCCGCCACCTGATAAGCCGACAGAATGGCATCATGAAAACCCGGCCCCAATTCACGGGGGAAGATAATCAGCGGGTCTTTTGCCACCATGTCCAGACTGATCACGGGCGTGTCCGCCAGTTCGTGCCCACGGGGGAGGGCAATCACCGTGGGTTCGTCCAGCAGGTGGAAGACCGAAAGCCGCACGGGGTCGGGCACGGGCGGGCGCACAATGGCAATGTCCACGCTGGGTTCATGCAAGGCGGTGCAGAGCGAGGGCGTATTGCTCTCTTCCAGAAAAATCGTGACATCAGGGGCCATTTCCCGGAACCGACGGATCGTGAACGGGATAACCGGCAAAAGCGAGACAGCCCCCGCAAGCCCAAGGCGGATATGCCCCATCTCCCCACGGGCCAGACCCTGGGCGGTAGAGAGGAACTGCGCTTGCAATTCTAGAATGGTTTTGGCGCGCGGGAGCAATACCGCGCCTATGTCGGTCAGCTTTACGCCGCGCGTTAAGCGTTCGAACAGCACCACGCCAAGGTTTTTTTCAAGCTGGCGGATCTGCTGGCTAAGGGGGGGCTGCTCCATGCCCAGCGCTTCGGCCGCGCGGGTAATGGAGCCATGTTCGGCCACGGTAACAAAATAGCGCAGGTGTCGGATGTCCATAACCCATACATATCCGATATGGATAACACCGCCAAGATATATTGGAAGACTGCTTCAAGCCGTTATAACATCTGCGTCAGATGATTTGGGCCAGCAGGCGTTTGAAGGAGTGTTACACATGGTAAAGCAGCCGGTAGCGGATATAGACCTACGGTCCGCAGCCTTGGGGAACGGGGTTGTGGGTAAGCCCCCGGTCAACCGCCTTTACCAGACCTCCACCATGGCTGCCCTGCTGGACGCGGTGTACGATGGGGAAACCACACTGGACGAACTGCTCCAGCACGGCAACTTCGGCCTTGGCACCTTTAACTCCCTTGATGGCGAGATGATTGTAACGGACGGCGTTGTGCGCCAGTTCCGTGCGGAAGGGCTGGCAGCAGAAGTGCCCGGCTCCCTTAAAACTCCCTTTGCCTGCGTAACGTATTTTGAACCCGAAAAGAATGTGACGGTCGATACCCCCAAGGACAAGGAAAGTTTTGAGGAACTGGTCGACCACCTGCTGGGCAACCCCAACCTGTTTGGCGCAGTGCGCTTTACCGGCCTGTTCGAGCGGGTGGATACACGCACGGTGTTCTGCCAGTGCCAGCCTTACCCGCATATGCTTGAGGTGGTTAAAAAACAGCCAACCTTCACCATGGAATCGGTCAGCGGGACCATGATCGGCTTCCGCACTCCGGTTTACATGCAGGGTGTGAATGTTGCGGGCTACCACCTGCACTTTTTGTCCGAGGACCATAAGCGCGGCGGGCATGTAACCGAATATAAGATTGTTAAAGGCATGCTGGAAGTGGCCAGTATTGCCGACCTTCAGGTGCAGTTGCCGCGCACAAAGCAGTTCGCGCAAGCCAACCTGAACCCCGAAAGCCTGAGTGAAGCCATTCGCATTGCCGAAGGCGGCTGACACGTTACTGGCCAGACCTCAAGTTTCTGTTTGAACGATACGGGGTTGTTGCGCGTCTTTTCCCCCGCAACCCCGCCTGACCTAAGGGTTTTAACTACAATGACCAAAATGGCGGACACCACTGCACAATGCGGTGCGGAGCTTATTGTCAAAAATCTGGAAGCGCATGGCATTACCCATGTGTTTGGTATTCCCGGCGCCAAGGTGGACCGCCTGTTTGACGCGCTGGTCGATTCCTCGATCGAGACGGTTGTCACCCGGCATGAGCAGAACGCCGCGTTTATTGCTGGTGGACTTGGCCGTATTACCGGCAAGGCCGGGGTGTGCATTGCAACATCTGGCCCTGGTGCCTCCAACTTTATTACCGGGCTTGCCACCGCCAATTCGGAAGGGGACCCCGTTCTGGCCATTGGGGGGGCGGTCAAGCTGGCGGACCGGCTTAAACTGACCCACCAGACCATGGATACGGTCAGCCTGTTCCGCCCTGTTACCAAATACAGCGTGGAACTGACCACCCCCACCGCTATTTCCGAAGTGATGGCCAACGCTTTCCGCTTTGCAGAAAGTGGGCGGCCGGGTGCGGCATTTGTCAGCACGCCCATGGATGTGCTGTCCATGCCTGCCAACGCGCCGGTTCTGGCGGACCGTCTGGCCCCACGTATGGGGGGCGCTCCGGCCGATGTGGTGGCCGAAGCGGCCTCTTTGCTCAAAAACGCCAAACGCCCGGTCATGCTGCTGGGTATGCTGGCCAGCCGCCCGGATGTGGCGGAGGCTGTGCGCGCCTTTGTCAAACAGACCGGCGTGCCGGTTGTGGGCACGTATCAGGCTGCGGGTGCTGTGTCCGAAGAGCTGGTGGACCGCTTTGGCGGGCGTATTGGCCTGTTCCGCAACCAGCACGGGGACCAGTTGCTGCACGAGGCCGATGTGGTGGTGGCTGTGGGCTACAACCCGGTGGAATACGACCCGTGGCTGTGGAACGTGAATGACGCGCGCCAGATTATCAATGTTGATATTGTGGCCGCCGAACTGGACAACGCCTTTGTTCCCGCCCTTGAACTGATTGGCGATATCAGCCTCAGCCTTGCAGGTCTTGGCCACAAAGCGGGTGGGCTTGCCCGTGCGCCAGAACTGGAAGCCGTGCTGGAAGGGTATAAAAAAGCCCGGAGTACGGCCCTGCTCAATGCGCGCAGCAGCAGCAACACCGCCGTCCACCCGCTCCAGATCGTGCGTGAGCTTGAACAGTTTGTAACCCCGGACATGACGTTGTGCCTGGATATGGGCACCTTCCATATCTGGCTCGCACGCTACCTGCTGTCCTTCCGTGCCCGTCAGGTGCTGATCAGCAACGGGCAGCAGACCATGGGTGTGGGCCTGCCATGGGGGATTGCGGCAAGCCTTGTGAACCCATCGCAAAAAGTTGTTTCCATTTCTGGCGATGGCGGGTTCATGATGTCGAGCATGGAGCTGGAGACAGCCGTGCGCCTGAAGTGCAACCTGATCCATATGGTCTGGATCGATCAGGCTTACAATATGGTCGAAATTCAGGAGCAGAAGAAGTATGGCCGTGGCTCAGGCGTGCATTTTGGTCCCATAGATTTTGCAAAATATGCAGAAGCCTGCGGGGCAAAAGGCATTACAGCCACAACGGAGGACGGAGTGCGTCAGGCCCTGCGCACGGCAATGGATGTGGAAGGCCCGGTCGTTATTGCCGTGCCGGTGGACTACTCGCACAACCATCTGCTCATGCAGCCTTTGGCGCAGTTGGGGGAAACCACGGCAGCAGCCTGATAGGGCTGCGCTTGACGCAGAACAGGTTCTATTGCTGTCATCCGCTCCATCCGTTTCATTAGCGCGATAATGTTGTTATAACACCACAACACGGCGCCACTGGCGGACGGAGCAAAGGAGGCAGGTGCTCTGCCTTTTTTCTTCCATGACGCGGCAACGCAGTATGAAAGAGAACAAGAATGCAGATGCCCGAACCCAATCAGGCCATTATCAGCCAGCGTGATGCACTGGCGCATGGCCTGCGCCAGATTGTGGGGAAAGACTGGGTTATTTCCGACGATGCCCAGCGCAGGCCGTACCAGTGCGATGGTATTACCGCCTACATGGCCATGCCGTTGCTGGTGGTGCTGCCCGGCTGTGCGGCCGAGGTGCAGGCTGTTCTGCGTTTTTGTAACGAAAAAGGTGTAAAAATTGTGCCGCGCGGGTCCGGCACGTCGCTCTCTGGTGGCGCCCTGCCGCTGGAGGATGGCGTGCTGCTGGTAACCTCGCGTCTGTGCAATGTTCTGGCAGTGGACGAACACAACCGCGTGGCGCGTGTGCAGCCCGGTGTGCCCAACATTAAAATTACCGAGGCCGTCAGCCACTTGGGCCTGTGCTACATGCCCGACCCGTCCAGCCAGCTCATTTCCACCATTGGTGGCAACGTGGCCGAGAACGCAGGGGGTGTTCACTGCCTTAAATACGGTGTGACCGCCAACCACATTCTGGGCATACAGGCCGTGCTGATGACCGGCGAGATGGTGGAGCTGGGCGGTGCTTACCTGGGTGCCGCCGAAGGCGAGCTGGACCTTATGGGTGTACTCACAGGCTCCGAAGGGCTTTTGGCTGTTGTGACCGAAATTGCCGTGCGGCTGGAACCCGTGCCCGAGGTTGCGCGTGTGATTTCCATGAGCTTCCCTTCGGTGGAGGAGGCATGCGCCTGCGTGGGGGCCATTATTGGCGTGGGGGTTATTCCCGCTGGTCTGGAGTTCATGGACCGCAAGGTGCTTGATGCGGTTTCGGTCCTGATCAAGGAAAAATTCGATGACCGCACGGCAGCCCTCCTGCTGTGCGAACTCGACGGCACAGCGGTCGAGGTGGACGCCCTTGTGGGCGTGGTGAGCGATGTGGCGCGCCAGCAGGGGGCGATCGAGCTGAAGGTCAGCACCACGGAGGAAGAGCGCCAGCGCATATGGAGCAGCCGCAAGCTGGCGTTTTCCGCCATTGGCAAGCTCTGTCCGGACTATTACTGCACGGACGGCACCATCCCGCGCAACAAGCTGCCCGAGGTGCTGAATAAAATGGCGGATATGTCCAAAAAATACGGGCTGGACTACGCAAATTGCTTCCATGCGGGGGATGGTAACCTCCACCCGATCATTATGTACGATGCGGCCAAGCCGGGTGATCTGGAAAAAGCTGAGGAATTTGGGGCCGATGTGCTGATCGCCTGCGTGGATGCAGGCGGCGTGCTCAGTGGCGAACACGGCATTGGCGTTGAAAAACGTGACCTGATGACCCACCAGTTTACCGAAATTGATCTGCAGCAGCAGCAGATGGTCAAATGTGCGTTTGACCCCAAGGACCTGCTTAATCCGGGCAAGATGTTCCCCACCCTGTGCCGCTGCGCGGAGTTCGGGCGGATGCACGTGCACAACGGTAACCTGCGCTTTGCGGACGTTCCGCGTTTTTGATTCTGGTAGGGCATTGCAAGCATGACAGACACACAGACCATTGCATCCATGCGTCCTGCCACCACGCAGGACGTTGCGGATATTCTTATGGACGCGGCCAGTAAGGGCGAACCACTGGTCGTGCGCGGCAACGGCACACGCGCGGGGCTGGGCAACCCGGTTGCAGCGCCGCGCGTGCTGGAACTGGGCGCCCTGGACCAGATTGATTTTTATGACCCCGATGATCTGGTGATCCGCGCAGGTGCAGGGGCTACGCTGGATAATCTGGAGCAGGTTCTGGCGCAAAAGGGGCAGTACCTGCCGTTTGAACCCCCACGCTATGCCGGGCTGTATGGCACCAATGGCGCGCGCAGCACGCTGGGTGGGGCTGTGTCCACCGCGCTATCTGGCCCCCGCCGGATCTTAACCGGGGCCGTGCGGGACTTTGTTCTGGGTGTTGAAGGTGTGAACGGTCAGGGCGATGTGTTCAAGGCCGGTGGCCGCACCATGAAGAACGTGACCGGCTACGACATCAGCAAACTGGTGACCGGGGCCAATGGCACGCTTGCAGCCCTGACCATGCTCACCATCAAGGTGCTCCCCGCGCCACGGGCGGAGGTCACACTGGTCCTGCCCGCCGCCACCTTGGAGGAGGACGTAGCCCTGTTTGCCAGAATGCGCGCGCTCCCCTTGGGTATTGGCGGTCTGGCCCGCCGGGTTAATGCCGCGGGCGCGTGCGAGGTGCTGGTGCGTGTGGAAGGGACTGTGCCCGGTGTTGCTGGCAACCAGCAGGTGCTGAACGGCCTGCTGGCCGCGCGGGGGGGCATGGTCGTGCTGGAGCAGGCGCAAAGCCACGCCCTGTGGGCCGGTGTGCGCGAACTGGACTGCCTGAACGCCAAGCCGGACGAACTGGTCTGGCGCGTTAACCTGCCCGCCACCACCATGCCCACTTTTGTGGAGCAGGCGCGCAAGGCAGGCTGCATCAACCGCTTTTTTGTAGACTGGGCGGGCGGTGTGGTGTTCTCCACCATGCGCGGCGTACAGCCCGAGGTGGATACCCTGCGTTACCGCAAAATGGCGGAAAAGGCAGGCGCGCGCGCCACCATCCTGCGTGCGCCAGATGTGGTGCGCGCGCAGTTTGGCGCGTTCCCCCCCGTGAGCGCTGGTGTGGCGGCCCTGGCCGCGCGCACCCGCACAGCCTTTGACCCGGCGGGTATTCTCAACCCCGGCCGCATGACCGTTCAGGCATAGGAGACGCCCCAATGCTCAGCCATATTCCTCAGGCCGCGCTGGATGCGGACCCGAACGTGCAGTTGGCCAAGGACATTATTGGTAACTGCGTGCATTGCGGCGTGTGCCTTTCCCGCTGCCCCACATACGCCGTAAAGCATGAGGAAAACGACAGCCCGCGTGGCCGTATTTTCCTGATGAAGGATATGTACGAAAAAGGCGGCGTGCCCGATGCCAGAACGGTCGAACATCTGGACCGCTGTCTGACCTGCCTTGCCTGCGAGGCCATTTGCCCATCCGGTGTGGAATATTCCAAACTGATCGCCCACGGGCGCGAATATGTGGAGGAGCATTACAAACGTCCGCTCTTCCAGCGGGCCGTGCGCGAACTGCTGGTTCGCCTTATTCCCAATGCCCGCCTGTTCCGCCTTGCCATTTTTGGCGGGCGCATGGGGCGGCCTTTCCGTGGCCTGTTCTCGGGCACCATGCGCGCCATGCTGGACATGGTGCCAACCACCCCCTTGCCTGCCCCAAGCCCGGTGGACCGGCCACAAACGTTTTTGCCTGCCCCCGAAGGGGGGAAGGCGGTCAAACCGCGCAAACGTGTGGCCCTGCTGAATGGCTGCGTGCAAACCGTGCTGGATACCGCCATTAACGAGGCGACAATCCGCCTGCTCCAGCGCCACGGGGTAGAGGTTGTGGTGGCCGCAGGCTCTGGCTGCTGTGGCGCACCCGCCGAACATATGGGGGACGAGGCACAGGCCCTGCCACTGGTCAAAGCCAATATTGACGCATGGCTGCGCGAGGCCGATGGCCCGGACGGGCTGGACGCCATTGTGATCAACACATCGGGCTGTGGCACGTCCATCAAGGCGTATGGCCACGCGCTCCGGCTGGACCCGGCATGGGCGGACAAGGCCGCGCGCGTGTCCGCCATGGCGCGCGATATTACCGAGTTTTTGGTGGAGATCGGGTTGCAAAAGCCCACCACTCCCATGGGGCTGCGCGTGGTTTACCACTCCGCGTGCTCCATGCAGCATGGCCAGCGGATTGTGAACCAGCCCAAGGACCTGCTGCGCGAGGCAGGCTTTACCGTGCTGGACGTGCCAGAAGGCTACCTGTGTTGCGGCTCGGCAGGCACGTACAACCTGCTCCAGCCCGATATTGCCAATGAGCTAAAGGCGCGCAAGCTCAAGAACATCCGCTCCGTGCAGGCCCAGATTGCCGCCAGTGGCAACATTGGCTGCATGACCCAGTTGGCGGGCGAGGCGGGGTTGCCGTTCGTGCATACGGTGGAACTGCTGGACTGGGCCACGGGTGGGCCAGAACCCGCAGCGATTAAAGGGCAAAAGCTGGCAGCGGAGTAAAGGCGCCCGTGGCCCCCGCATGGGGGTAGGGCGGAATGGTCGGCAACAGGCAGGGCGCGCAACAGCGCAGGGGAGCACAAGGCATGTCAGGCATAACAGGGGTGGATACAGCCGGGAGCCGCTTGCGCCGTGGGGCCGCCGTACTGCTGGAGGTGCTGCGGAGCGAGGGGGTCGATTACATTTTTGGCAACCCCGGCACCACCGAACTCCCGCTCATAGATGCGCTGCTGGAAGTGCCGGATGTGCATTACGTGCTGGGCCTGCAGGAGGCCAGCGTGGTGGCTATGGCCGATGGCTACGCGCAGGCAGCGCGCAGGCCGGGGTTCCTTAACCTGCACACAGCGGGCGGGCTGGGGCATGGGCTGGGCAATTTGCTCAACGCCAGTGTGTCCCAAACCCCGCTGGTGGTGACCGCAGGGCAGCAGGATTCGCGCCACACCATTTCCGACCCGCTCTTGTTTGGTGATCTGGTGCAGATTGCCCGCCCGGCGGTCAAATGGGCGCAGGAAGTGGCCCATGCGGACCAGTTGCCCGTGCTGCTGCGCCGCGCTTTTCACGATTCCACGGCAGCCCCCAGCGGGCCGGTGTTCCTCTCGCTGCCTATGGATGTCATGGAGGAGTTGAGTGCGGTGGACATTGGTGCGCCATCGCACATTAACCGGCAGGCGGTGGCCGGTGGCCTGCCCGAGCTGGCCCGCGCACTGGCGGGCATTGCACCGGGGCGGCTGGCCATTATTGCGGGGGACGAGGTGTACGGCTCCGATGCCGCAGCCGAGGTTGCCGCTGTGGCCGAATGCCTTGGTGCGCCGGTTTATGGGTCGTCCTGGCCATCGCGTATTCCGTTTGCCACGGCTCATCCTTTGTGGTGTGGCAACCTGCCCACGCAGGCAACCGCCATTGCACAGACACTGGGCGCGTATGACGCCATTTTTGCACTGGGTGGCAAGTCGCTCATTACCATTTTGTACACCGAAGGCCCGGCCCTGCCGCCAAGCTGCAAGGTGTATCAGATGTCGTCCGATGTGCGTGACCTTGGGCGCACGTTCTGGACCCCGCTCTCCGTTGTGGGGGATGTCCGGGCCTCGCTACAGGCTTTGCTGCCTGAATTGCGTGCGGTTACGCAAACCCATGCACAGGCGTACCGCGCGGCGGGCGAGCAGGTTGCCGCACAGCGCCAGCGCCACAAGGCGCAGGCCAGAGCCGATGTGCTGACCCATAGTAGCGACGTGGTGATCCACCCAAGTGTGGCCGCATGGGAGGTGGTGCGCGCCATTGGGCCAGATATTGCCATTGTGGACGAGGCCATAGCCACATCTTCCGATGTGCGTCTGTTTTTGGAAAGTGCGTGGTCCGCGCAGTATTCCTTCCTGCGTGGGGGGGCACTGGGGTGGGGCATGCCCGCAGCCGTTGGGGCGTCCCTCGGCCTTGGGCGCGCGCGCGTGGTCTCCCTTGTGGGGGATGGGGCGGCTCTGTATTCGCCACAGGCGTTGTGGACCGCGGCACATGAAAAGCTGCCTGTTACTTTTGTGGTCATGAATAATCAGGAGTACAATGTGCTCAAGAATTTCATGCGGCAGCAAAAAGATTATATTTCCGCGCGGGAGGGCACATATCCGGCCATGGATATTGTGAACCCGAGCATAGACTATCAGGCGCTCGCCCGTTCCATGGGTGTGCCTTCCACCAGACTGACGCGGGCAGCCGATATTGCCCCGGCACTGGAGGCGGCCTTGGCAACTGATGGCCCATCTTTAGTGGAAATTGTGATTGCAGCGAGCTGAGGAGGCTCGTGCTTTACCGGGGGTGCGTATGAAAATCGGGTTGTTTATTCCCTGTTATATAGACGCGTTTTATCCAAACGCGGGGATTGCCACACTGGAACTGCTGGAAAAGCTGGGTCAGGACGTGGAATACCCAATGAACCAGACCTGCTGTGGCCAGCCCATGGCCAATTCGGGCTGCAACAAGGACGCGGCGGCGGCTGAGGCACTGTTTGTTAAAAACTTTGCCAAATACGACGCGATTGTCATGCCATCAGGCAGTTGCACACACCATGTGCGCGACAATTTTGATGCCATCGACCAGACGGATGAAGTGCGCCATGTGCGTGAAAACACGTTTGAACTGGTCGAATTTTTGCATGATGTGCTCAAGGTGGAAGACTTCCCCTGGGCCGAGTTCCCGCACAAGGTGGGGCTGCACAATAGTTGCGGCACCCTGCGTGCGTTGCGCACGGCCAGCATGTCCGAACTGGGCGAGCCGTTTTTTTCCAAACCTATGGACCTGTTGAACAAGGTTCGCGGCATTTCCTTCGCCACGCCCAAAAGGCCGGATGAGTGTTGCGGTTTTGGCGGCACCTTCTCGGTTACGGAGGAGGCTGTTTCGGCCAAAATGGGCACGGACAAGGTGCGTGACCACCATCAGGCCGGGGCGGAATACATTGTTTCGGCCGATACGTCATGCATGATGCATCAGCAAGGGTGCGCGGAGCGGGCCGGTGTGCCTATCCGCTTCATTCATATTGCTGAAATTCTGAATGGAGCGCGGGAATGAAAGTCAAACCTGTCAACCACGCCAAGGCGGCCGAAGAGTTTATTGAAGATACCGCCCACATGGACTTCCATGATGAGCGGCTGTGGGACCTGCGGCAAAAGCGCGATGAGCAGATGCACATTCTGCCTGAATGGCAGGAACTGCGCGCGCGCGCATCCGCCATTAAGGAACACACGCTGGCCAACCTGCCCGAATATCTGGAGCAGTTTGAGGCCAACGCCAAAAAGAACGGTATTCACGTCCATTGGGCAGCCGATGGGGCCGAACATAACCGCATAGTTGGCGAAATTCTGGAAAAGCACGGCGCCAGATCGCTCATCAAGAGCAAGTCCATGGTGACCGAAGAATGCTGCATGCGCGAGTATCTGGAACCACGCGGCGTTGTGGTGACGGAAACTGACCTTGGCGAGCGTATCCAGCAGCTGGACAACCAGATGCCCAGCCACATTGTGGTGCCAGCCGTGCATAAGCTGATCCCCGATGTGGCCAAGATTTTTGCCGAGCACTACCACACGGACCCCAACGACAAGAGCGCGCAGTCCCTTGCATGGCAGCAGCGTCTGGCGGCCCGCCCGGTCATTCTGTCCGCCGATGCGGGTATGACCGGCGGCAACTTTGTGGTGGCCGAAACCGGGTCCTTTGTGGTCTGCACCAACGAGGGCAATGCCGACCTGAGCGCTACCGTGCCGGGGCTGCACATTGCCACAATCGGGATTGAACGGCTGGTGCCGCGCATGGCGGATATGGGGGTGTTTATCCGCATGCTCTCCCGCTCGGCCCTTGGCTCGCCCATTACGCAGTACACAACGCATTTCCGTGGCCCGCAGAAGGGGAGCGAAATGCATGTGGTGCTGGTCGATAACGGGCGGTCGCACCGGCTGGGCATGGAGGACTTCTGGACCTCGCTCAAATGTATTCGCTGTGGCGCGTGCATGAATACCTGCCCGGTGTATCGTCGTTCGGGTGGTTTGTCCTATGGTGCGGTGTATTCCGGCCCCATTGGCGCAATTATTGACCCCACTTTTAACGAGCGCAAATACAGCACATTGCCCTTTGCCTCGACCATGAACGGGAGTTGCACCAATGTGTGCCCGGTCAAAATTAACATTCATGAGCAGCTTTACAAATGGCGCAGGGTGCTGGCCGAACACCATGAACTGCCGTTTGTAAAGCGTGAGGTCATGCACATGGCGGGCAAGCTTATGGGCCAGCCCACCCTGTACCGCGCGGCCATTAACAGCACCGAGGTCGCGTTGAGCACCATGCCGCGCTTTGTGCTGTATAACTGGCTTAACCCGTGGGGCAAGCACCGCGAACTGCCGCACCCGGTCAAGCAGACCTTCCATAGCTGGTACAAGCAGAACCGCCTGAAAACCAAAAAGAAGGAAGGGGAAAGCGCATGAGCACATCGCGCGACGCCATTCTGACCCGCCTGCGGGACAACCGGCCAGACCCCAAGGCCCACCCGCTCCCCCCCGTGGCACGGTTGGGAGATATGGATAACGGGCAGGCCCGGTTTGAAAACAGCCTTCAGATTCTGGGCGGGCAGGTGCTGGAACGCCAGGAAGGGGACACACTGGCCACGGCCATTGCCCGCCGCTTCCCTGATTCCAAAATTATCTGCTCCGCTGTGCCCGATTTTGACGGCACAATCCGGATTGAGGAACTGGGCACCCCCCAGCAGGCCGCATCGGTGGATGTGCTGGTGGTGCGTTCCCCCTTTGGCATTGCGGAAATGGGGTCCATTTACCTGAGCGAAGCCCAGTTGAAGGACCTGAACTCCGCCGCCCATCTGACGCAGCATATTGTGGTTATTCTGTCGGCCAAAAACCTGACTGCCAACATGCATACCGCCTACATGGACCGCCCGGAGTTCCACACCGCCAATTACGGTGTGCTCATGAGCGGGCCGTCTGCTACGGCGGATATTCAGGGTGTGCTCATTCGTGGTGCGCAGGGTGTGCGTACACTGAGCATCTGGTGGGAAGACTGAGCTTAACACCCGTTGCCCCAAGCGGCAGGTATAAAAAAAGCCGGAGCAGTTTGCGCTGCTCCGGCTTTTTTGTGGTCTGTGGCCGGGGTTAGTCCCGCACGCGTTCGATCAGCGCGCCACATTTGGCCAGTTTGCGCTCCACAGCCTCATACCCCCGGTCAAGGTGGTACACGCGGCTCAGAATGGTCTCCCCATGGGCGGCAAGCCCTGCCAGAATGAGCGAGAACGAGGCCCGCAGGTCGGTTGCCATAACCGGTGCGCCAGACAGGCTGTGCACGCCACGGATAATGGCGGAAGACCCGTGTACGTTAATGCGCGCGCCCATACGGTTGAGTTCGGGCACATGCATGAACCGGTTTTCAAAAATGGTTTCGGTAATCATGGACGCGCCCTCGGCCACCGAGAGCAGGGCCATGAACTGGGCCTGCATATCGGTCGGGAAACCGGGGTAAGGCTCGGTCATAATGTCTATCCCGCGCAAAGCACCGGTGCGGCGCACACGCATGGTGTCGCCATCCTGCGTAACCTCGGTTCCACATTCCTCCAGCGCGCGCACAACAGCACCAAGGTGGTCCATCTGCCCGCCAACCAGCCGCAGGTCCCCCCCGGTAATGGCGGCGGCACAGGCGTAGGTGCCGCATTCAATCCGGTCGGGCATAATGCGGTGTTCGGCACCGTGCAGAGCCTCCACACCATCAATCAAAATGGCGGAACTGCCTGCCCCTGTAATGCGTGCGCCCATGGCGTTCAGGCAGTTGGCCAGATCCACCATTTCCGGCTCACGCGCGGCGTTGATAATCTCGGTTTTACCCTGAGCCAGCGTTGCCGCCATCATCAGGTTTTCGGTCGCCCCTACGGAGGCGAAGGGCAGAATAATGCGCTCCCCCACAAGGCCCTTGGGGGCGCGGGCGTTAATGTAGCCGTTTTCGAGCGTAATTTCCGCCCCCAGTGTTTCCAGCCCCTTCAGGTGCAGGTCCACCGGGCGGGTGCCAATGGCGCACCCACCGGGGAGGGACACGCGCGCCTCCCGGCAGCGGGCCAGTAGGGGGCCAAGCACCAGAATGGACGCCCGCATTTTGGAAACAATGTCATACGGGGCTTCGGTATTGGTAATTTCCCCCCCGACAGACAGGGTGGAGCCATCGCCCGCCACATCGCGCACATCCAGTCCATGCTGCTCCAGCAGGGCGCGCATGGTGGCAATATCGGCAATATGGGGCACGTTGGACAGCACAAGCCGCTCGGAGGTCAAAAGCCCTGCCACCAGCAGCTTCAGCCCTGCGTTTTTGGCCCCGCCAATGGTAATTTCTCCATGCAGGGGGCGACCGCCGCGAATGACAAAATGGTCCATGGTCTTTACATCCGGGGCGTGGCAACGCCACGCTGGCCCATATATTTGCCCGCGCGGTCGGCGTAGCTGACCTCGCACGGGGAATCACCTTTGAAGAACAGGAACTGGCAAATGCCCTCGTTCGCGTAAATGCGTGCGGGCAGAGGCGTTGTGTTGCTGATCTCAATAGTGACCTGCCCTTCCCATTCGGGTTCAAGCGGGGTCACGTTTACAATAATGCCGCACCGCGCGTAGGTGGACTTGCCAAGGCAGACCACCAGTACATCGCGCGGGATACGGAAGTATTCAATGGTATGGGCCAGCACAAAGCTGTTGGGCGGAATAATGCATTCATCCGCCTTGCGGGACACAAAGCCTTCGGGGCTGAAGTTCTTGGGGTCCACAATGGCGTTGTTCACATCCGTAAAAATACGGAAATCGTCCGCCACGCGGGCGTCATACCCGTAGGAGGAAAGACCGTAGGAAATAACGCCTTCGCGCTTCTGGTTTTCCACAAACGGTTCGATCATGCCGTGATCGTTCGCCATCTGGCGGATCCATGTATCGCGCATCACGGGCATGTCTTGCTCTCTCCATTGCCGGGGGGCTGTGTGGGGGCGCAGGGCTGATCCTGCGCCGTATTATCCTGTCTGGTCCGGGCCTGATCCTTGCGGCGGCGCAGGTTGGCGCGCAGGGCCGCGGCCTGGCGGGCAAGCCGTTCGGCGCGGGCCGCTTCCGCTCTGGCGGAAAGGGTCTGTCCGGGGGATTGGGTGGTGTTGGGCGTATCAGTCATGCCAGATGCAGCAAGGCCAGTCGCGTGCAGGTTGAACGTTCGCCTTGCTGACTAGCAGAGGTGCCGCCCCATGCCTAGAGCCTGCCACAGCGGCAGGGGGCATTCGGGCTGTTTTATATGCCCTGCCGGTCCTGTGCCGGACCGGCAGGGGGGAGGCTTACAGGTTGGCTACAATTTTCAGGCCGATCAGAGCCGCATTGGGGATTTTGTGTGTTTCCCCCGGATGGATCAGGTACTGGAACTCGGGCTGGACCAGCACGCCATGTGTTGCGTCAATGCCGTAATAGGCTTCGATCAGCTCGGAATCGTTCTGGATCCCGCGGATGGTTGACCCCAGCGAGTACCCGTTATCCACGGCCAGAATTTCGCTCTCACGCCGTCTGCGGCTGACTTTGTACCACGAATACAGCACACCAAACCGGTCGGTCAGGCGGGTGGGGATCAGCCCCACAAAGGAGAACCCGCCGTAAGCCTGATCCGATATGTTGACCACACGCGGTGTGGCATGCACGTAGCCCGCCATCAGGTAGCCACCGGCCATCTGGTTACGCCCGCCAAGGCGGTAGACCATCTGGTCGGTCTCCAGCCACATGGCGTCGGACGGCGCCGAGCGCGTGCCGGGCATGGTGTTTGCAATCCGTCTGGGCAGGACCGATCCGATCTTGTCCGCATAACGGGTTGTGTCGTGCTCATACCCAATAACGTAGTGGCCGGGCAGGCGGTTGCGGGTCAGGAACGGCGCCCATGTGAACTCGATCGGCACGGACAGGCCCGTTGCATCTTCCGACCCCCACGCCCAGCCGGAGGGATTCTCGCTCAGGGTGCTCACGGAGTAAGCGCCCACCTGTATGGCCGTATCCCGCGTGGGGCGGAACCGCGCACGCGCGCCCCATGTGGCCTTTGGGTAAACGCTCATGCCCGGTAGCTGTTTGATCGCCACAGGCGCGGAGCATGTGACCATGAAGGAGCACAGCAGCGGAGACGTAGCAAACACATGGGTGAGCGACATACGGCCAAAAATGATGTCCAACTTGTTGTTGAGCATCTTTTTCTCGGCGTACATATCCACCAGATGGGCCGCCACGTTGCCCGAGAGCGTGTACACTTCCTGCAAGGCTACGTAGTATTCGCCCGCGCGCACGTTCTGCGCGGCACGGCCTGCGCGTTCCATAACCAGCCCATGCACCGACCAGCCGTTGAGTGCGGCGTTCATACGCCCCAGATCAAACGTGGTTTGCAGGGTCAGTTCATGCACGTAGCTGATGCCCTTCTGGTTGGGCAGCCCACCTGCGGCCAGCCCCATGGCCTCGCCCTTGTAGGAGAACGAGAACGAAAACCCTTTGTCACGCAGCCGGTCACGGAAAGGCATGAGCTGCGGAATAAGGTGCCCCGTGCCTGCGGTGGGCACGTAGTACGGGTCTGGCAGGTCAAAGTCGCGCTGGGCGTCCCAGCTTGCGGGCAGCAGGGCGGAGGGGCCTTCGCTATTGGTCAGGGAGTCCAGTTCGATCTGGTGCAGGGAGTGCGGGGTTTCCGATGGCATGATCGGCATCACACTCAGCGGCGCCAGACCGGGGGAGGGCAGAATGGGCACCCCGCTGGGCGGGATGGGCGTGTTGGGCGGGCGGCGGATTGCATTCAGGTCCGGGCCAATGGCCTCCGCATCCAGCGGGCGCAGGGACTGCGTGGGCAGGGCATGGACCTTGCTGCCGGGGTTGATGATCGCGTCCGAAATGGGGGCCACACTCGGCTGGGCCGTAAGGGCGGAGGCATGGGTGGTCTGGGCCTGCGCCATGCCCGCGCCAAAGGGCGCGTGCCAGACGGAGGCCAGCGCAATGGCAGCCGCGGCTGTTGTGCGGGGGTGGAGGGTACAGGACGCGCGCTCGGGCGTGCCGGGGCGCTGGGGGCGGTGTATTTTTGGCATTGTTATTCCGCTTCCTCTCGCTCTTGCTGGAGGGAGTTCTCTTATGCGTGCAATGTTTTTTTTAAGGAGCGTACCCCTGAACCTGTTGTTCAGACCGCCAGAGCGACCTTGAAAACAGGCAGGGTATAAAGGGTGCGCCCAAATGCCCGTGGCAGGGCGGCATAAGAGCGGAGGCGGGTATTTTGCCAGGCAGGATGTGCGACCATGAGACAGACCGTTATTGTTTTTGCTGTTGTCGGTTTGTCATCTGGAGCATGAAGGGAAATGCCCGGTCAAGGGTGGTTTTGAAATATTATTACCAAAAACTATTAAAATTAGGCATTTTAGAAAAAATCAGACGCAAATTTTTGTTATAACGATAAATTTGCAACATGCGCGCAGCAGCTATGCGCCCCGTGCGATGTCCTGCCAGCCACAAAGCTGCGCGCCTGCATGTTCCAACCCCTTGCGAAAGCCCGGCGAGCAGAGCGCATGGAACTCCGCCTCGTGCTCATAGCCGGGCATCAGGTCTTCAAGCATGGCGTTCTTGTGCGTGGCAGGGTGGAAATAGATTTCAGACACGCCATCAGGCAAATGGGCCGCCAGAGCCGCCATGCGCTCGGTGGTCATGTGCCCGCTCCATGCCAGCCCAAAGCACCAGTCGTTTGTGGCCATGCCCGCAGCATGGGCCTGATGGCGCAGCAGGGCGGTCCAGCGGCGTAGGGCGGCATCGCCCAGCGTGTCGGTGTAGGTGCCTGCGGCATAGAGGGGTTTGGGGGGTTCGAGCGGCACACGTACCGCATTAAGGCCATAACCCTTGCCAATCCCGATCATCAGCTTACCCACGGTGGGGTGCAGGTGCATGTGCTTGTGGGCATTGGCGTGGTCCAACGCCAGCCCTGTACGGCTGAATGCCTCAAACTGGGCGGTAATTTCCGCTTCCAGTTCGCGCCGTCCTTCGGGGCGGAAAAAATAGTCCACTCCAAGCCCAAGCTGGGAGGATGAGAACCAGCCATTATCACGCGTAATCAGCGGCAGGCGGGCATGGGGTAGAACCGATGGTCCTTCAATAACCACCAGGTGAAGGCCAACATTCAGGGAGGGCAGGCGCCTGGCCCGTTCCACTGCATCCTGTGCGGCGGGGCCAGAGACCATAAGGCTGGCGGTTGAGAGCACACCGTTGATGTGGGCCTGTTCAATGGCCTCGTTCACTTCAACCGACATGCCGAAATCATCGGCGGAAATAATGGCGCGTTTCATGGTTCTGGCAGCCCTTTTAAACCTTATGCCTGTGTCTAACACCGGCGGGTGTGGGCTGTCATGGCTGTTCTGGGTGGGGGACTTATGCGCCATCCCCCACCCAGCGCCGTAAGTTACGCCAGATCAGGCGGCCTTGCGGCCTTTAAGGAACTGGAAGAACTCCACACCTTCGCGCAGGCGGCGCTTCATCATCTGGGGCGAACGTATCATTTCCCCAAGGATGGCAGCAATTTTGGGGGCGCGGAAGTAGAACTTTTTGTAGAATTCTTCCACGCCATTGAAAATTTCGGTGTGCGACAGGTGGGGGTAGTGCAGCGGTGCAATCTGCACGCCGTTATCGTCCAGCAGTTCGGCGTTGCTTTCGTCCAGCCAGCCGTTTTCCGTGGCTTCCTTGAACAGGGCCGTGCCGGGGTAGGGAGCAGCAAGGGAAACCTGCAGGGTGTGCGGGTTGATTTCCTTGGCGAAGCGAATGGTTTCCTGAATGGTTTCCTTCGTTTCGCCCGGCAGACCCAGAATGAAGGTGCCGTGGATTTTGATTCCCAGTTCGTGGCAGTTCTTGGTGAACTCACGCGCCACTTCAACGCGCATGCCTTTTTTGATGTTGTGCAGGATCTGCTGGTTGCCACTTTCGTAACCGACCAGCAGCAGGCGCAGGCCGTTGTCGCGCAGGACTTTCAGCGTGTCATAGGGCACGTTGGCTTTGGCGTTGCACGACCACGTAACACCCAGCTTGCCCAGTTCGCGGGCAATGGCTTCGGCGCGGGGCAGGTCATCGGTAAAGGTGTCGTCGTCAAAGAAGAATTCTTTGACCTGCGGGAAGTACTGCATGGCCAGACGGATTTCGGCCGCCACGTGCTGCGGGCTGCGGGTGCGGTAGCGGTGGCCACCCACGGTCTGCGGCCACAGGCAGAACGTGCAGCGCGATTTGCAGCCACGACCCGTGTAGATGGAAAGGTACGGGTGCATGAGGTAGCCGATGAAGTAATCTTCAATCTTCAGGTCACGCTTGTACACTTCGGTCACGAACGGCAGGGCGTCCATGTCTTCAATCATGGCGCGGTCGCGGTTGGTAATGATCTCACCATCCTCGTTGCGCCACGTAATGCCGTCTACGTCCTTGAGGGGCATGCCATCGGCAATGTCCTTGATCGTGTAATCAAATTCATTGCGGGCAACAAAGTCGATGGGCGCACCCTTGAGCAGGCTTTCCTCTGGCTGCACGGCAACCTTGGCGCCAACCATGCCAATTTTCAGGTTGGGGTTCACGTCCTTGAGCATCTGGGCCACCTGCACGTCCTTGGCAAAGGACGGGGTGGAGGTGTGCAGGATAACCAGATCGCGGTTCTTCACGTCTTCCAGAATGGGTTCCATGCCCATGTTGGCGGGGGGCGCGTCAATCAGGCGGCTGCCCGGAACCAGAGCGGCAGGTTGGGCCAGCCATGTCGGATACCAGAAAGATTTGATTTCACGGCGGGCCTGATAGCGCGAGCCTGCGCCGCCATCAAAACCATCAAAAGTTGGCGGCTGGAGGAAAAGGGTTCTCATCGTCATCGGTTTCTATCCTGACAAGGGCGTAGAACGGTGGGGTCCAACGGTAAGCTCCGGCATAAATGCTGGTTCAAGGACGTCCGTGTCTGCATTTGGTTTAGGCAATTACTCTGGCGCACATGAAGAAGGCAAGCCTTTGCATGCGTTCATTATGGTCCGGGGGAGAGACTACGCACGGGCGCAGGCGTTGTTGTTGGGTGGGGGGCAATGTGCATGGTCTGCCCCCGCCAATGGACCTCTGTACCGCTTGCACTCCCCACCATAATGGCGGCAGACAGCCAGTCACGCAGTGGTAACAGCAAAAGTGGCCACAGCGCGCGCGCGCCCACGGCGCGGTCAATCAGCAGCGAAGTTAGGCCACGCATGGCCCATATGCCCCAGAAGAATGGCAAACTCCATGCCGCGTGTGGCTGAAAAAGCACAACCAGTGTGGCCCAGAACAGGGGCAACTGGATGGAAGAGGCCGCATAGCCCGCCGGAGCCAGTGTGCAGACCGTGCGGCCCCAGCGCAGTTCATGGCGGAGCAGCTCGCCAAAGCTGGATTCGGCAATGGTGGTCCATGTCATGCATTCGGCAATGGCAATATCCATGCCAGCCTGGCGCACAAGCCTGCCCAGCAGGGCATCATCCGCAACATGGGGTAGAAGGGCTTCCAGCCCGCCTACCTCATCCAGCGTTTGGCGGCGCAGGGCCATGGTGGCCCCCAGACAGTCCTGCCGGCCAAGATAGCGCGAGAGCATGACGCCGGGCAGAAAATTATGGTTGATCTGGCAGGCTGCGAGCATCTGCACCACGGAACCACTGGCGGGCAGGCCCGCGTACAGGGTGGTGACCAGCCCGGTATTGGGCTGGTGCAGGGCCGATACAATGTGTTGCAGGTAGTCTGGGCGCACATGAATGTCGGAATCGGAAATAACCAGAATATCGTGCCGCGCCTTGGGCAGAATATTCATCAGGTTACTGATCTTGCGGTTCAGCCCATGCAGGGCGGGGTCCACCACAAGGTCCATATCCAGTTGGGGGTGGCGTTCTTGCAGGCGGCGGACAATGGCAATGGCCGGGTCATCCGCATCGCGCACACCAAACAGGATCTGCATCTGGGGGTAGTCCTGCGTACAAAAGCTCTCCAGAGCTTCTTCCAGCAGGGGTTCAGAACCGTACAGGGGTTTGAGCACGGTCACAGGGGGGGGGCTGCCCAGCACAACAGGCTGCCGCTCGTTGCGGCGGAAGCGTGCAAGCAGCCCAGCCCCCAAAGAGGACTGGAGACAGCCAGTAACAGAAAGAAGCGCGCTGGCAGCAGCCAGAAGAGGAAAGACCGCTACCATGCCCCGACCATTATGCGCCCCGTAATGGGGGGTTGTGTCTGTTTGCGTTGCCGCACGCGCCTGATCCTGTTCCCTTAGTCTTTAGCGGAGGCCTGAGCCTTGCGCTCAAGAACACTGATAAGGCCCGAAACGCCACCCGAGGTCAGTGTGGAGCTAAAGTCCGAACGCTGTGCGGCCGCCTGGCTGATGCGGGCATCGCTAAGCAGCACGTCCACAATTTTCCATGACCCGCCAGCATTGTTCATAATGTAGCTGATTTCGGTCGGGGTTGAGCCATCGCTGGCGCCAAGGTCGGTCACCACAAGCTTGTTGCCGCCAACGGGGGTGTCGGTCACGGTGGGCTGGATGGTGAACTTGACATCCGCGCCGGGCTTGAAGTTGCTCACATAGCGCGAGACCGTATAGTCCTTGAATGCGGCAAGCAGTTTCTGCTTTTCGTCAGCATTCAGATTATTGTAGCGCAGGCCAATGGAGGCCTTGAGCACCGCTTCCAGATTATAGGACTGGTCAACGGCTGCGGCCACAATCTGGCTGCGTTCGGCAAAGCTGCCGTGGGACTGCACGATCTGGTCCAGAGCCTTATACAGCGTCTGAACGGGTGCGATAACGGCGTTGGACGAAGCGGACTGGGCAAACGCAGCCGGGGCGGACATGCCAGCCCCAACTACGGGAAGGAGCGCCATGCTCATGCCAAGCACGAGACCTGCGCGGAAAGAAATACGTTTCATGCTTACGATTTTGTCCCGGTTGCACGGTTTGACAAGGTTGCTTCGAGCATGTCTCCGATGCCCGTAGCGCTCACACCCAAGGCGTTAAGAGCGGTTGCGACGATGTGTGGGGCGGACAGCCCTGCCTCGTCATACTGCGCGTCCTGCGTGTTGTGGTCGATAAAGCGGTCGGGCAGGGTCATGGGGCGGAAGCGCACCCGGTCCAGCA
>NZ_CAWUEO010000045.1:0-147544 GCF_963921165.1 Acetobacter zythi | reverse complement strand
TGGGCCAGCCAAAGTTGGAGTTGAGGTAAAGGCTGCCGTAATCGCTGATCAGGAATTCGGTATCCAGATCCTGCTGCCCGATTTTAACGTCAAGCTTGCCGCCAAGGAAGGACTGCTGGTACCACAGTTCGAACAGGCGCGTGGAGCGGTCGGCCTCGAACCCGGAGACCGGGTTGTAAACGCCCAGATGATCCTGCGAGATGGAGCGCCCACGCAACTGGAGCGCGCTGATGTTGAACAGCCCGCCCTTGAGGCCGATCAGCTTTTCCAGATCCACGGTCAGTGTTGGCATGGTCATGCCGTCATAGGCGGGGCCGGTGCCCGAGCCACTGGCGCCATCATTACCCGATGCGCTGCCACCTGTGGTGTTGCCCCACAGTTCGTCAACTTCCTGAATGTCGAGCGTAATACCGTGGCGGGCCATCCAGTCGCGCGCACCCCAGACGTTGCCCAGCAGGTGGTCGCTCAGGTCGGGGTGGTCTTCATCATTTTTGGAGGCGGCGGCTTCTGCTGCGCGCATGCTGTCACGCACCGTGGCGGGGTCAACTTCGGACACCAGCGGGCCGGAATTGCCCAGACGCCTACGGTCCTGCTCAAGCTGCGTCTCCGCATTCTGGGCTAGCGCTGCTGTGCTGGAGAGTAGGGATAGAGCAAGAGATACAAAAACAGTTTTGGAAAAAGCTTTGTTTTTTTGCACGCTATTGGGTGGTCTGCGGCGCGGTGCCATGCAGGATGTTGACATCGGGTTGCGTCCTATATGCGAATAATTATCAAAAACACTAATATGGGAATGGGGGATAAGTTAAATATGTTTTAATTGCAACCCTGAAATACAAAAAAGGGCAGGGATTTGGCATAATCCCTGCCCTTTACTGAATGGAATCAGAAAAAATTATTTCTGAGGGTAGTTAAACGTAAATGTTTCGGTGAACGGCGCCCAAAAGCCCGGTGTGCCAGTTTCTTTGTCCGTGTGGTGCAGGAAGCCGTTGGTTTCGGGCGAGCTGTAGCGGAACACAACCGTGTAGGTGCCCGGGCCGTCCATTTTTACATTGTTGGCGTAATGCGCACCATCTTTTGCAGTCATGGCATGCAGAATGCCTTCGTTTTTCCAGTTGGAACCCTTTTTGGTCAGGGTGTAATCCACACCAATGTAGGGAATCCACGCACCATCGGGAAAGCCCCAGGGGTTGTCAGCCGTGGCATGCACGTCGGTTTCAAGGTGAATGGTATCTGCACCCATGGCCATGTCCTTGGGCATGGGGGCCATTTCTACGCCAATCAGGTAATTGGCGGCAATTTCCATATCGTGGGCCTGCACGGGGCCACCAACGGGGTATTCACGCGCCATGGCGGGTGCGGCATAGGCGGCGGAAAGAGCGCCCAGAACGGAAAAGACTTTGATACAACGCTTCATTTCAGGTCTCTACGATCAGATGTGCCGAAGGCACAGGTTGAAAAAGTGGGGTTTTATGGTGAGGTGGAGGGGTGTGGGCGGGTGCGCACAAAGCGTTCTGTTACCAACAGGCACACAAGGGTCAGGCCCCAGACTAAAATCTGAATACCTGTTGGCCTGTCGGTATAACCGGCAAGGGCTTTGGCCGTGCGGCCAGCCAGGCTGCCATCGGACAACAGCCAGGACGTATCCCAGATGTCGTAACCCAGTGCCGGAATCAGGTCATCCGATGCAAGCAGGGCCGCGGCCTGGGAGGCCATGCCTGCTGCGAGAATGGAGACAAGAATATTGGTGACGGCAAAAAGATGCCGCAGGGGAATAATAATAAGCCCGCGATACAGGGCGTAAGACAGAGCGGCACCCCCCAGAACGCCCAGCAGACCACCGCTGAGCAGGGAGAACGCGCCAACATGGGCCGATACGGCAATACCGTACAGGAACAGGACAACCTCCATGCCCTCGCGCAGCACGGCCACGGCAACTACGGTCGCCATGGCGCCAAGGGAGCGGCTGCCAGAGGAGACCGCAGCCCCCATCTGCTTCATTTCCTGCGCCAGTTCGCGCCCGTGCCGGGCCATCCAGATGACGTGCCACGAGAGCATGAGCACTGCTACGCACAAAATGGAGGCGGAAAAAATATCCTGCCCATTACCAGAGAATGCGGTGGAGAGTGCGCCAGCAAAAGCTGCGGCAATAGCAGCGCCTGTTACACCTGCGGCAATGCCGCCGGCCACCCACCAGCCACGCCCGGCAATGCCCCGCGTTGCCGCAAGAACAATGCCAACAACCAGCCCGGCTTCAATAACTTCACGAAAAACAATGATCAGACTGCCAAGCATGGTTTACGGCTTTGCTTCTGCGGTGACTGTTCCCTTGGCCTGATCGGGGTGATAGTCATCAAAAAAAGTATAGGTCCCGGGGTGAAGCGGGCCTGCGTGCACACGAATTTTTGAGCCGGGCACAATAATTTTTTCAAATTTCATGTCATAGCTCTCAAGCTCGTCGGTTGTGCTGTCCTGGTTTTCCAGTTCAATCATAAACCGTTCACCGGCAGGCACGCTCAGATGATCAGGTTCAAAATGATGATCTTTGAGTGTAAGGTGAAAAACGGTTTGCGCCTGAGCCTGTACGGGAGGAAAAAGATACATCCCGGTTAAAAGGGGGAGGGCTGCAAAAAGCCGTTTCATTCTCTGATTCTCCGCTTGTCTTGACTGTTTGGGTTAGTGAGAATCATTATTAAAGTCAATGTTTATACCGATCGGTGAATTGTAAACTCATGTCGAATCATCCTCTGGCTTTTATGCGTCTGCCAACCGACCTGCTTATGGCGCTTGATAGCCGGACGTTCCATTTTTGGTTCCAGCCGGTGCATTATCTGGTCAGAATGCTCCATATCCTGAGCATGTCTGGGTTTTTTGGGTTGGAAATGCTGTTTGCACTGGCGGTTGTCCAGCAGATGGAAAGGGACGCGCTGGTCCGGCTTTCGCGCTTTATGCTGCGTCCTTTGCATATTAGCTATGCCATAGCCATGATCACGGGGTTTGCCCTGTTCTTTTACGACCCGGTGCATATTGGCGCGCGTGCGTACATTACCCCCAAGCTGTTGGCGCTGGTGTTGTCCGGTGTTTTGGAATGGTACGGGCACAAGGCGCTGTATTGGCCGATCATGAAGGGGCGGGATGATAAAGTGTCCTTGTGGTGCAAGGTCTTTTGTTTTTCCGCCTGCTTGGTGTGGGTGGCGGTTATTGTGTTTTCGTGCCTGAACACCGAAGGCGTGCCAAAAGTCTTTTTACGGCATTATTTTTAACGGATGATGTAAAAAAATATGGAGAACAGGCAGGCCCATTCTCCATATTTATAAATATTCAGGCAGTTATACGCAGGTGTTCATTATTCGGCGGCAACATAGACCTTGCCGCCCGCCTGCCGGAACTCCTCGTTCTTCTGCTCAATGCCCGCAAGGCGGATGGCGTCTTCCTTCAGGTCCTGACTGATCCGCATGGAGCAGAACTTGGGACCACACATGGAGCAGAAATGCGCCGTCTTGTGCGCATCACGCGGCATGGTCTCATCATGGTAAGCACACGCCGTATCGGGGTCGAGCGAGAGGTTGAACTGGTCCTCCCAACGGAAGGAAAAGCGTGCGCGGCTGAGTGCATCATCCCGCAGTTTGGCCCCCGGATGGCCCTTGGCAAGGTCGGCTGCGTGGGCGGCAATACGGTAGGTGATCACGCCGGTTTTAACATCGTTGCGATCGGGCAGACCAAGGTGCTCCTTGGGGGTTACGTAGCAGAGCATGGACGTGCCAAACCAGCCGATCATGGCCGCACCAATGGCCGAGGTAATGTGGTCGTAGCCCGGTGCAATGTCGGTCGTTAATGGCCCAAGCGTGTAGAACGGCGCTTCGTCACATTCGCGCAGTTGCTTGTCCATGTTCTCCTTGATCTTGTGCATGGGCACATGGCCCGGCCCTTCGATCATGACCTGACAGCCCTTGGCCCATGCAATTTTGGTCAGCTCGCCCAGTGTTTCCAGTTCTGCAAACTGTGCTGCGTCATTGGCGTCGGCTATGCTGCCCGGGCGCAGGCCATCCCCAAGGGAGAAGGACACATCATACGCGCGCATGATGTCGCAGATATCTTCAAAATGTTCGTACAGAAAGCTCTCGCGGTGGCCGTTCAGGCACCAACTGGCCATAATGGACCCCCCACGCGAGACAATGCCCGTAACGCGGTTTGCGGTCAGGGGTACGTGTTGCAGGCGCACACCGGCATGGATGGTAAAGTAGTCCACGCCCTGCTCGGCCTGTTCGATCAGGGTATCGCGGAACACGTCCCAGTTCAGTTTGCTTACGTCCCCGCCCACTTTTTCCAGCGCCTGATACAGCGGCACCGTGCCAATGGGGGTGGGGGCGTTACGCAGGATCCAGTCACGGATGTTGTGGATATTGCGGCCTGTGGACAGGTCCATAACCGTATCGGCCCCCCAGCGGATGGACCAGACCAGTTTTTCCACCTCGTCCGCTGCGGAGGAGGTAATGGCCGAGTTGCCGATATTGGCGTTCACTTTGACCAGAAAGTTGCGGCCAATCACCACAGGTTCCAGCTCGGGGTGGTTGATGTTGGCGGGAATAATGGCGCGCCCGCGGGCTATTTCCTCACGCACGAATTCGGGGGTCACAAATTCGGGCAGGGCGGCGTTAAAGGAGTTGCCATCCTTCAACTGGGCGGCGGCTTCGTCCAGTGCTTTCTGGCGGCCCATGTTTTCGCGGTGGGCAACGTAGATCATTTCCTCGGTAATGATCCCGGCCCTGGCGAATTCATACTGGGTAACGGGCTTGCCCTCCACGCCCTTGAGCACCGTGTGCGGAGCCGGGCAGGGCTGGACCAGATAGCTGCCTTCGGCCCCGCCATTGTCTTCGGGGCGGATGGTGCGTGCGGTGGTGGGGGCAAGGCCACGCTTGGCCAACCATGCGCTGCGCAGCTTGGGCAGGCCGGTGCGCACGTCAATGCTGGCGGTGTGGTCGGTATAGGGGCCGGACGTATCATACACCCGCAGCGGGGGTTCGTTGGCGGATGGGTCGAGTGCGATCTCGCGGAAGGGCACGCGAATGTCGGGGTGCCCATCGGGGCTGGAATACACCTTGCGCGACCCGCGAATGGGGCCGGTGGTGACCTGCCCCGGAGCGGGGGCGGCCGTGTTGGCGGGCTTGGGGTTGCCGCCGTGCGTGGGCTGTGGGGTGGTGGTGGTAGACATTGCAAAGTCTCCTCAGGCGCGAGGAGGACAGGCCTGTAAAATAAGGAGCACGACCACTACTGGCAACGCCACGCACAAAACGGGCGAGACGTTTGTTCCTTAACAGGCACCAGTCCCTCCGCCGGTATGAGCCGGATCAGGTTCCCCGCCAGAACAGTATGTTGCTGGCGGCAGGGTCGCCACGGCGCTCTGCTGTTAAGGCAGAGCAAAAAGTGGCCTCTCAGTTCCTTGGTCCGGAACCCCCCTTGGTTATGTGCAAGCAGATAGCCTGAGGTGTGCCTGTGTCAAGCGTTTACACCAATATGTGACCAGATGGCGGAACAAACGGCAGGCAAAGGTGGCAAAGGGGATGTGGAGTCCAACCCGTAAAGTGCGGTTCTGGTCCTCTGTCTGTGCGATGGCATGCAGCATCCCACTTACTATACTAAAGAAAAATTCGTAAGATATGCAAGTTTTTTTGAGTATGTCATCATTGTGTCATGCAGACAGAAAGAAATAAAACGCTTGATGCGGTAAAAAATCTCGAAATATCTCCACGTGCTCATTACGTTTTGTGGATAGCGGCATTTGTGTCTGCCATATGCGGCGGTCTTTACGGATACGACACGGGAATTATTTCTGGCGCACTTCTCCTTATTACCAAGGACTTCCACTTAACCTCCGTGCAGGAAGAAATGGTAACCTCGGCCATTCTGGTCGGGGCGGTCATGGGGGCTGTGGGTGTTTCATGGTTTTCCGAGAGGTACGGGCGCAGGATCTCGGTCATGCTGGTAACAGCCGTGTTCGTGCTGGGGGCCATTGCCTGTTCCTACGCCTCCAGCGTGACCATGCTGGTGATCGACCGCGTGTTCCTTGGCTTTGCGGTGGGTGGGTCCACGCAGGTGGTGCCAACCTATATTTCCGAACTGGCCCCCGCGGCCAAGCGCGGCAATCTGGTAACCCTGTTTAACGTGGCCATTGGTATTGGCATTTTCATGGCCAACCTTGTGGGCTTTACCATGCGCGATGCATGGGGCTGGCGGCCCATGGTGGCCATTGCCGCCATTCCCGCCGCCGTTGTGTTCGTGAGCATGTTCTTCCTGCCCAAAAGCCCCCGCTGGGTGGCCGAGAACGAGGGCATGGTTTCCGCCGTCAAACAGCTTGGCCGGGTGCGTACGTCACGCAAGGTTATCCAGCGTGAGATTACGGAAATCCGCAAGAACGTCATGGGTATGGATGAGGACGAGCGGGGCTGGAAGGGCCTTAAACTCCCATGGGTCCGCCCCGCACTGGTGGCCGCACTGGGTATTGCGTTCTTTACGCAGGCCGGTGGGCTGGAGATGATGATCTACTATACCCCCACCTTCCTTTCGGATGCCGGGTTTAATAGCTCATCAGCTCTGCTGACCAGCCTTGGCGTTGCCATGGTCTACTTGGTCATGACCCTGCTGGGCTGCCTGTTTGTGGACCGGATCGGCCGCCGCCGCCTTGTGCTGATCATGGGGCCGGGTTCGGTGCTCAGCCTGATCGGGCTTGGTGTGATGTTCGCCCTCCACCCCGACAAAGGGAGCGTGGAGAGCTGGATGATCGTCGTGTTCCTGCTGCTGTTCATGGTGTTCAACTCGGGCGGGATTCAGGTTGTGGGCTGGCTGCTTGGGGCGGAACTGTTCCCCCTGCCCATGCGTGCGGTCGCAACCAGTCTGCATGCCGCTGTTTTGTGGGGGGCCGACCTGCTGGTTACGGCTACGGCCCTGTCGCTTGTCCAGCTTGTCTCCCTTGGGGGAACAATGTGGATTTATGCCGGGGTTAATCTGGCATCGGTTATTTTTGTCTACTTCTGCGTGCCCGAGACCAGTGGGGCCACGCTGGAGGATATTGAAATGGCCCTGCGCGATGGCGAGTTTGTGCCCAAGGCCGAGAACAATTACGCCATTCCCCAGTACGAAGTGGAAGAGGACGACGGCGCCACGCCCGCCCCCGTGCTGACCAGCAGCCCCGCCTGAGAGCAGGCTTTAACCCTTCCTCCTTCCCGTGCAGCCACAGGGGCCTGCATGGGAAGGGCAGATAACAGAAAGGCCGGTCCATATTCTGGACCGGCCTTTTTGCGTAGGCTGTTCTGGCTGGGGCGGGCTTACTGCGCGCGCGCCATAAACTGTTCCAGCCAGTGAATGGTGTAATCCCCGCTTTGAAAACCGGGGTCTTCCAGAATGGCGCGGTGGAGCGGAATAACGGTTTTAATCCCTTCCACCACAAATTCGTCCAGAGCACGCTGCATGCGGGCAATAGCCTGCGCGCGCGTGGGGGCATGGACGATCAGCTTGGCAATCATGCTGTCGTAATACGGCGGAACACGGTAGCCGGTGTACAGCGCGCTATCCACCCGCACGCCCAGACCACCGGGGGGGTGGTACACGGCCACGGTGCCGGGGCAGGGGGCAAAAGTGGTCGGGTCTTCGGCGTTAATGCGGCATTCAATGGCATGGCCGGAGAATGAGACATCTTCTTGCGTGTACCCAAGCTTTTCGCCTGCTGCCAGACGGATCTGCTCGCGCACCAGATCCACATCGCACACCATTTCGGTAATGGGGTGTTCGACCTGAAGGCGGGTGTTCATTTCAATAAAGCAGAACTGCCCGTCCTGATACAGGAACTCCAGCGTGCCCGCGTTGCGGTAACCCATGCGCGCGAGCGCTTCGGTTGCCGTTTTGCCAATGCTGTCGCGCTGTTCGGCGGAAATGGCGGGGGAGCCTGCTTCTTCCAGCACCTTCTGGTGGCGGCGCTGGAGCGAGCAGTCACGTTCGCCAAAATGGACCACGTTGCCGTAGTTGTCGCCCAGAATCTGAAGCTCGATATGGCGCGGGCGGTCCATGTATTTTTCCATGTACACCGCATCGTTGCCAAAGGCTGCGCGCGCTTCGGTGCGGGCCATGCTCCATGCATCGGACAGCTCGTCAGCGGAGTGGGCAACCTTCATGCCCCGTCCGCCGCCGCCAGCGGCAGCCTTGATCAGCACGGGGTAGCCAACGCGGTTGGCCACTTCGTGTGCTTCCTCAAGGTTGGCCAGTTCCCCGTCCGAGCCGGGGACCAGTGGCACGCCAAGGGCGAGCATGGTGGTCTTGGCTGTAATCTTGTCGCCCATCATGCGGATATGTTCCGCTGTGGGGCCAATAAAGACCAGACCGTGGGCTTCCACCGTTTCGGCAAAATCGGCGTTTTCGGACAAAAAGCCGTAGCCGGGGTGAATGGCTTCCGCCCCGGTTATGGTTGCCGCAGACAGAATGGCCGCCACATTCAGGTACGAATCGCGCGAGGAGGCAGGGCCAATACACACCGCCTCGTCCGCCAGACGCACATGCATGGCATCGGCATCAGCGGTGGAGTGGACCGCCACGGTTTTGATCCCGAGTTCCCGGCATGCGCGCAGGATACGAAGGGCGATCTCGCCACGGTTGGCGATAAGGATTTTGGAGAACATTACTCGATAATGGCAAGTGGCTGACCAAATTCGACCGGGTCGCCCGAGGCCACCAGAATGGCCTTGAGCGTGCCGCCCTTGGGGGCCTTGATCTGGTTGAAGGTCTTCATCGCTTCAATCAGCATCAGGGTCTGCCCTGCGGTCACGATCTGCCCTTCGCTTGCAAATGGCGGGGAGGACGGGTCGGGCGTCAGGTAGGCCACGCCAACCATGGGGCTGGGAACCGCACCCGGATGGCGGGTCAGGTCAACCGGGGCCGCACTTTCCGCAATGGCGGGGGCTGCGGCCACGGGGGCTACAGGAGCGACCGGTGCGGGGGCTGCTGCCTGCACGGTGGCAGGGGCACGGGCCACGCGAATGCGGCGGTCTTTTTCAGACACCTCAATTTCGGTCAGTCCGGTTTCAGTCAGAATTTCGGCCAGAGCCCGAATGGCATCCGCGTCCACGAGCAGTCCGCTCATTGGTCATCCTCATCCAGAATAAGATCAGTCATTGCCTGCAAGGCCAGAGAATACCCGCCAACTCCCAGCCCGCAGATAACGCCGGTAGCGGCGCGCGAAACGTAGGAGTGGTGGCGGAATGGCTCGCGGCGGTGAATGTTGGAGATATGGACCTCAATTACCGGCAGGTCCGTAGCCAGCAGTGCATCCAGCAGGGCGATGGACGTATGGGTATAGCCTGCGGGATTGATAATAATGCCTTTGGCCCGTTTGCGGCACTCCTGTACCCAGGAGATCAGCTCGCCTTCAATATTGGTCTGGCGGAAGTCTATGGCCAGTCCCAGCTTTTCGGCGGTCTGCAGGCACAGCTGTTCCACGTCGTCCAGCGTGGCCCGCCCGTATACTTCGGGCTGGCGCTGGCCAAGCATGTTCAGGTTGGGGCCGTTCAGGACAGCAATGAGAGGTCTTTCCATGACAGACGGGGCCGTAGCACGATGCGCCCGCGTATCCAAGAGAAAGCGGCACGAAAAGTGGGGCCACACCCCCCGATCGCGCTTTTTGCCTTATGCGCGGCCTGCGCGGAGCGTCATATTTTTGCCACGTGGGCGGGCAATACAGGGCTTGCTGCCTCTGTTGCGCGCCGAAAAAGGTTGCCTTGGGGGGGCTAAAGCGACCATTAAGGAATGGTCTATCACGGAAACGGAGTTAACAGGCGGATGTCAGCCCTGCGCCGGGCACTTCTTGGAAGTGTGTTTGTCACAACCTCTCTGTTCGCGCTCCCGGTGGCCCATGCGGCTGCGGCGGATGCTTCGGGTGGCACTGCATGGGCCGAATCCGTGCAAAAAGCCCTCGCTGCGCGTGACGCGCAGGATGTGGCCGATGCTGGCTCTGTTTCCGGTCGTGAGGTCTCCCAAAAAGGGATGGCAAGCTGGTATGGCGCACGCCAGCACCTACGGCGCACATCCTCCGGCGCCCGGTTTGACAAGAACCGCCTGACCGCCGCCCACCCCACAGCCCCCCTTGGCAGCAAGCTGCTTGTGACTTCGGAAGAAACAGGCCGCTCCGTTGTGGTGACCGTCAATGACCGTGGGCCATACAGCCGTGGGCGGATTATTGATCTGTCGCAGGCCGCCGCCGCCGAAATTGGCATGCTGCATGCAGGCGTTGCCCACGTGAGTGTGCAGGCCGCAACGCCAGAGGAAGTGGCCGCCGCCCCAGAAGTGGGCGCATCCCCTGCTCTGACCGCGCCCCCCAAGCAGCCATCAGGCAAGCGTGGCCGCCCGCTGCACCTCCAGCGCAAGCGCTTCGGCCACCCATAATCCCGCTATAAGGCTCTACGGCAGGGGCGGGCTTACAGGTCCGTGCCGGGGGTTTGTGGGCAGTCCGTTGGTGTGGCCGGTTTGCTGGCCAGCATGGAATCGGTTTCGGGCGGGTGAATAAGCCCCAGAGCGTAGCCTTCCATCTGGGCGTTCAGTTCCGCTCCCATCAGCACGACCCATGCGGTCACAAAAAACCACATCATGATGGCAATAAACGCGCCCAGTGGTCCGTAGGTCGCATTGTAGCTGGCCAGATGCGCCACGTAATATGAAAACCCAAGGGACGCCATAATCCACGTAATGGTGGAGGTGAGCGCACCGGGCAGCACCCAGCGCCATTGCGTATGCCGCTTGCGGTCCGGGCCAAAGCGGTACAGGGCCGACAGGGCCAGCGTTTCAAAAGTAAACATGACCACAGGCCCACTCCAGCGTGCGAGAAATTCGATGGAGCCGGGGGGGGTGGGAATATGCAGAATGGCGGGGAGCGCAAGCAGCAGCGGCATGGCCACCAGCAGCGCCAGTGTGAGCACCGCCCCCAGAATGCCAGACAGGGTCATGGCGAAGGCGGTGGCCTGAAACACCAGAAAATTCCGGTTCTCCCGCGTGTTGTAGGCAATGTTCAGGGCCGACAGAATGGACCGCGTGGCCGCAGAGGCCGACCAGAGTGCAACCGTGAGCGAGATGATCAGGTTCATGGTCAGGGAGGAGGGCGGTTCGGCCACCAGTGTCTGCACCCGGTCATAGAGCAGGTTGAACGCGCTGGGGGGCAGCAGGCTCCGCAGAATATCCATTTGCGGGGCCACGGTCTGCACGTCAAACGCCAGACCGTAAATGGAGATCATGGCGCTAATGGCCGGGAATAGCGAGAGGGTGGTATAGAACGCACACCCCGCCGCCACCAGCGTTGTGGGGCCGAACACAAGGTTTTTGAAGGTGTTGGACACAATGGTCCGCCAGTCCTTGCGGCTCATGGCCCATGGGCTTGCAAAGCGCAGCTTGGCGGTCTGCACGGGTGCTGTGTGCCCGGTGTGATGGGTAAGCGGAGAACGGTCCGACTGCCAGAGAGCCTGCATGAATTCAGAAAAATCCTTGATCTGTGGTCTGGCCCGATTTGCGGCATCGGACGCTCCACGTGCGCGCCATGGTCGGCCTGTGGGGCCGGTGGAGTCTGGTGGGGTTTACTTCACAATGGGGCGCACAAAGACTTTGCGTGAAAAAGCAGGGGAAAAGCGTGAAGCAACCGTAATATTTCCAAGTCTTATCGGGGGTTGGGGGCGCGTGCCAAGTTTTTTTGTTTTATCTGGATTTTTTACTTGCGCTTGTGTCGGTTTGGTCGCATATCCACGCCCCTACGCAGCAACGCACGTGCCACTGGCCCTCTGAGGTTACGCAACGACGTCAAGCGTTCTGGCCAATCGGGACTCCTTTGTGGGTCTGCCTTTCGCTGGTCCGTTAGACCGTTTCGCAACGTCCTTCTCCGCTGTACAGGCGGGGGAGCCTGAACTGGGGGAGTGGGGATATGAATCCCAAAATCACCCGTTTTCTTGCCGAGCAAAAGCCGGCAACGCCTTGCCTTGTCGTCGATGTCGATCAGGTGGAAGCCCGTTACCGCGCACTGGGCAAAGCCCTGCCGCTCGCGCGCATTTACTATGCCGTCAAGGCCAATCCGGCCATGCCCATCCTGACCCGTCTGGTCGGGCTTGGCTCCTGCTTTGACGCGGCGTCGTGGGAGGAAGTCTCCCTCTGCCTGGAAGCAGGGGCAGACCCCGAAGCCATTTCCTTTGGCAACACGGTCAAAAAAGTGTCCGCCATTCAGGCGGCCTACAAGGCTGGCGTGCGCATGTTTGTGTTTGACTGCCGCGAAGAGCTGGAAAAAATTGCCCAGCACGCGCCGGGCAGCCGTGTGTATTGTCGCCTGCTGGTGGACAATTACGATGCGGAATGGCCGCTCTCACGCAAGTTTGGCACCACGGTCGAATCCGCACGCGACCTGATGCTTGAGGCCCGCGCACTGGGGCTGGACCCGTATGGTCTGTCCTTCCATGTTGGCAGCCAGCAGCTCTCGGCCGAGGCATACGAGGCCGCCATTGCCCGCGTGGCCAGCCTGTTTACGGACCTGAGCGATGCCGGGCTGGACCTGCGCATGATCAATCTGGGCGGGGGTTTCCCCATTCGCTACCGCGAGGATGTGCCCGAGATCGACCATTTTGCAGGGGCCATCTGCCGCGCCATGACCGAGCATTTTGGCAATGCGCTGCCCGAAATGCTGGTCGAACCGGGCCGCTTTATTGTGGGTGAGGCAGGCGTTGTACACACCGAGGTGGTGCTGGTGAGCGCACGCGGTCGGCAGGATGGGCCGCGCTGGGTTTATCTGGATATCGGGCGTTTTGGTGGTCTGGCGGAAACGGAGGGCGAATCCATTCGCTACGCCATTCGCACCGCGCGTGACGGCTCCCCCACGGGGCCGGTCGCACTGGCAGGCCCAACCTGCGATGGTGCGGATATTCTGTACGAAAAAACCCACTACGACCTGCCGCTGGACCTGTGCTCGGGCGAACAGATCGACCTGCTGGGCACGGGGGCGTATGTCTCCACCTATTGCTCGACCCGCTTTAACGGCTTTGCGCCGCTGAGCGAACACTACATCTGACCCGAACTGTGCCGTGGGGTGCGCTCCACGGCACAGCCTGGTTGCGAACGGTTTGCCCCCCCATCCACCGGCCTGTTCCGGCCCGCGTGGATGGGGGTTTTCTGTGTTCTGTGCACCCCTTGCCATAAAGACAGCCCTGTATTGTGCGCGCGGGCCTTTGCAGTTCGTCGGATGCGCTTAACAATCGCTCCAGACACAGGGCCGACGATCCGGGCCTTGGGTAAAGGGAGTTATCATGACACGAATGGGTATGCTGCTGGGTACGGTTCTGGTGGCAACGGCTGTTGCAACACCTTTGTATGCACAGCAGGCACCAACGGGTGCTGCCACGTCCAACACGGTTGCGCAGTCTGCGGCCACGCAGGATTTCAGCCGTCTTTCCGATGATGGCAGCATGGCGTTCGAATATCTGTCCCTCGCACGCAACGCCATTTTTGATGGCGACCTGACCGGGGCCAAGGCGCTTATTGCCAACGCCCAGCAGGCACTGGCTACGGCCCGCTCGGACAACACCGCCTTCCAGAAAGCCGCTGCCGAGCTGATGCCGAGCAAAACCGGCCAGTCCCGCCCCCGCCCCAATGCGCCTACAACGCAGCAGGTGGCATGGCTGCCGATTGATGGCGAACTGGTGCTGAACGCCAATGCCGAGGAAACACCGGAAAAAACCGCTGTTGTGGCGGCTGCCAACCGGCACCTCAAATCCGGCAACCCCGCCCGTGCGGCCGAAGTGTTGCGCGTAACCAGTGTGGATGCGGACTATGTGATTGCCGCCGTGCCGCTGGATCAGGTGACGCAGGACGTTAACCGTGCCGCCAAACAGATTGGCAAAGACCCCTACAAAGCCAGCGAAGCCCTGCGTGATGCGCAGGAAGCCGTGCGTTATGCCTCGGTCGATATTCAGGCCGTGTCCAATGCAGCGGCTACAAACGCCAAGGCGGCTCCCGCCCCGGCAGCGGCAGCGCCCGCAGCGGCTTCGGCCAAATAAGCAGGTTAGGCTGGCCCGGCATATGGGCCGGGTCTGGCTGCACAAAAGGGGTGGCGGTCCTGTGTGGCCCCACCCCTTTTTTGTGGGGTGCGCTGTTATTCCGCCGCAGCCCGTAGCCCCGCCCCTGCGGCAAGGGGGCACAGGGGGAGCGTGCCCGCAACAAACGCGCCCAGCAGTTCAAGGTCGGGTTGCCATGGTAGCCCGTTGGAGGCGGCGTCTATGGCGGCGGCGCCAAAAATCAGGGCGGGTGTGGCCAAAGGTAGGGTCAGCAATGGCAGCAGCACCCCACCCCGCCGCGCACCCAGTACAATGGATGCCCCCATCCCCCCGATAAGGGAGAGCACGACCGACCCCAAAAACAGCCCCCCCAGCAGCACCGGCAGGGCGGAGGAGGGCAGGCCCAGCATAATGGCCAGCGGCACGGCGGCCAGCAGGAGCGGCACACCCGTTGTGAGCCAGTGGGCGGTTATTTTGGCAAGGGCCACCAGTGCGGGCGGCAGACCCAGCAGAAGGAGCTGGTCGAGCGAGCCGTCCTCTAGCTCCGCGCCAAACAGTCGGTCCAGTGGCAAAAGGGCGGCCAGCAGGGCGCAGACCCAGATAATGCCCGGCGCCATGTGGCGCAAAAGCTCGGGCGAGGGGCCAAGGGCAAGCGGGAACAGTGTTGCCGTCACCACAAAAAACAGCACCGCACCCAGCGTATCCGCACCGTGGCGCAGGGCCAGCCGCAGGTCCCGCATGACAATGCCCCAGAACAGCCGGTTCATGCGTAGTCTCCCTCAAACATACCAAAGGCGCGTGGGGCGGTGGCTCCGGGCAGGTCCAGCGCGCAGGTCCTGTCCAGCGGCAGGGGCACATGGGTTGTGGCAATGAGGATGCCGCCGCGCGCGCGGTGGGCGGCCATGGCGTTGCCCAGCAGGGTTATGGCGGCCGAATCCAGCCCCAGACTCGGCTCGTCCAGCAGCCAGAGCGGGGCCTGGGCCAGCAGCACGCGGGCAAGGGCTGTGCGCCGCTTTTGCCCGGCGGACAGCAGGCGCGCGGGCAGGTTGGCAAGGGGGAGCAGGTCCATGGCCTCCAGCGCATCGGCCATGCGCGCGCCGGGGCGGGCGAACAGGTGCAGGTTTTCGGTCACGCTCAGGCCGGGTTTGAGCGCATCTTGGTGGCCGATATAGGCCACGCGCTCGGCATGGGCGGCGCGGTCTTCAAAAATTGAATGCCCATTCCATGCCAGTTCCCCCGAATCCGGTTTGCGCAGCCCGGCCAGCACACGCAGCAAGGTGGATTTGCCCGCCCCATTGGGGCCGGTCAGCAGCATGGCGTCACCCGCGCGCAGGTGCAGGCTTACGCCGTCCAGCACCAGACGGTCCCCGCGAAAAACGCACAGGTTATCCGCCATAAGCGTGGCAGGGGTGGGCGCGGGCGTGCCGGAGGGGGCTTTGGCACGGGTGTCAGACTGGCTCACGGAGATGGGACTTCTCCTTTTTGTTACCGTAATCACACAAAAAGCGGGATTGCTCGCGCGGTCGTGGTCACTCCCCCGCTTGTGCCTTTTATCCGTGCCGGTATGTTCTAGCCCCAACGGGATATCAAGCCGGTTGTCCGAAGAGCGGACACGCACGCAGCGCCGTGCGGAACAATACGGAACACAACGGTGTCCTGAACGCATCACCAGCCATCGGCTGTGATCGGGGAGAAAGCGACGATGAAATCGGTTGGCCACGACTCACTCAAAACAGGCCGCACCCTTGAGGTTGACGGCAAGACCTACCACTATTTTTCCATTCCCGAAGCGGCAAAAACCATTGGCGACGTAAGCCGCCTGCCGGTTTCGCTCAAGGTTCTGCTGGAGAACATCCTTCGGTTTGAAGATGCGCGCTCCTACAGCGTGGAAGATGCCAAATCCATTGCTGGCTGGCTGCCCAAAGGGTGCAGCAGCAAGGAAGTGCCCTTCAAGCCCTCACGTATCCTCATGCAGGATTTCACGGGTGTTCCCGGCGTTGTGGACCTTGCCGCCATGCGCGACGGCATTGTCAACCTCAAGGGCGACCCGCAGAAGGTCAACCCGCTGGTGCCGGTCAACCTTGTGATCGACCACTCCGTAATGGTGGACTTTGCCGGGACCGATGAAGCCCTGCAGGAAAACATTACCCTTGAGTTCGAACGCAACGCGGAACGCTATGCCTTCCTGCGCTGGGGTCAGGAAGCCTTCGAGAACTTCTCCGTGGTGCCGCCTGATACGGGGATCTGTCATCAGGTGAACCTTGAATACATCGCGCAGGTGGCATGGACCGCCAACGTGGGTGGCAAGGACTACGTGTACCCCGATTCGCTGTACGGCACGGACAGCCACACGACCATGATCAACGGTCTGGGCGTTCTGGGCTGGGGTGTAGGCGGGATCGAGGCCGAAGCCGCCATGCTTGGCCAGCCCATTGCCATGCTCATTCCCGACGTGATCGGCTTCAAGCTGACCGGCAAGCTGCCAGAAGGCGCTACGGCGACCGATCTGGTGCTGACCGTAACGCAGATGCTTCGTAAAAAGGGCGTTGTTGGCAAGTTTGTGGAATTCTTTGGCCCAGCCCTTGACCACCTGCCCGTTGCCGACCGCGCCACCATTGCCAACATGGCGCCCGAATATGGTGCAACCTGCGGCTTCTTCCCCGTGGATGAGCTGACGCTGGACTTCCTGCGCCAGACCGGCCGCGACGAACACCGCATTAAACTGGTCAAGGAATACCTGGTCGCGCAGGATATGTTCCGCACCGAAAAAACGCCCGAACCCGTGTTTACGGACGTGCTGGAGCTGGACCTGAGCACGGTTGTGCCCTCCCTTGCTGGCCCCAAGCGCCCGCAGGACCGCGTGGAACTCAAGAACGCCACCACCGCGTTTGAAAAAGAACTGACCTCCTCGCTGGGTGTTCCCGCAGCCGAAGCCAATAAAAAGGTTCCGGTCGCTGGCACCAATTACGAGCTGGGCAGTGGCGATGTGGTGATTGCGGCCATTACCTCGTGCACCAACACCTCCAACCCGGCGGTGCTGATTGCGGCTGGTCTGGTGGCCCGCAAGGCGCGCGCTCTGGGCCTGACCCCCAAGCCTTGGGTCAAGACCTCGCTCGCACCCGGCTCGCTGGTTGTGACCGACTACCTCAACCGTTCCAAACTGACCGAAGACCTGGACGCCATGGGCTTCAACACGGTTGGTTACGGCTGCACCACCTGCATTGGTAACTCCGGCCCGCTGCCCGGCAACATTGTGGACGCGATTGAAAACAACAACCTGGTTGCTGTTTCCGTCCTGTCTGGCAACCGTAACTTTGAGGGGCGTATTTCCCCCAACGTGCGCGCCAACTACCTTGCCAGCCCGCCGCTTGTGGTCGCTTACTCCCTGCTGGGGACCATGCGTGAGGACATTACGACCGCACAGCTTGGTACCTCCAAGGATGGCAAGCCGGTGTACCTGAAGGACATCTGGCCTTCCAACAAGGAAATTGCCGACCTGATCGCCTCTTCCATCACGCGTGAAGAGTTTATCAAGCGCTATGCCAATGTCGGCAAGGGCACCAAGGAATGGCAGGGCCTCAAGGTTGCGACCGGGTCCGAAACCTACAAGTGGGACCCCAAGTCCACCTACGTGCAGGACCCGCCGTACTTCAAGAACATGGCGGTCGAACCTACGGCTCCGGGCAACATTTCCGGTGCGCGTATTCTGGCCCTGCTGGGTGACAACATCACCACCGACCACATCTCCCCCGCCGGTTCCATCAAAAAGGACAGCCCCGCTGGCCGCTACCTGATTGAACACGGTGTGGAACCCAAGGACTTCAACTCCTACGGCTCACGCCGCGGGAATGACCGGGTTATGGTGCGTGGCACGTTCGCCAACATCCGCATCAAAAACGAAATGGTGCCCGGTACCGAAGGGGGCTATTCCAAGCACTTCCCCGACGGTAAGGAAGGCGCGATCTATGACGTGGCCATGGAATACAAGGAAGCGGGCGTGCCGCTGGTTGTCTTCGGTGGCAAGGAATACGGCATGGGTTCCTCGCGCGACTGGGCTGCCAAGGGCACCCTGCTGCTGGGCATCAAGGCCGTGATCGCGGAAAGCTTTGAACGTATCCACCGTTCCAACCTTGTGGGCATGGGCGTTCTGCCGCTGCTGTTCAAGGAAGGCACAACCCGCCAGACCCTTGGTCTGAAGGGGGATGAAGTGATCAGCATTTCCGGAATTGACAAACTCACGCCCCGTATGGACGTGATTATGACAATTACAAGAAATGACGGTTCCAAGCAGGAAGTACCGCTGCTTTGCCGGGTCGATACTCTGGACGAGGTAGAGTATTACAGGCATGGTGGCATCCTTCAGTACGTCTTGCGAGGGATGACGAAAGCTGCCTGAGAACCCATCCGTTCAAGGTGAACGTCTTATTGCCGACCCGGTGCAAACCGGGTCGGCTTTTTCTATGAATGACCCGGTAGTTCTGAGTGCGGAACAGTTGCACAAGGACTTTGGTGAAGGGGAAATTCTGTGTGGCGTGTCCATGCAGGTCCGCAAGGGGGAGCTGGTGTCTATCATCGGTCCTTCTGGTTGCGGTAAATCCACCTTCCTGCGGTGTCTCAATTTTCTGGAAATACCCGACCGTGGCACGGTAACGGCCATGGGGGTGACCATTGAGCGCAATGGTGGCCCGTGGCGCAAAGCGGAGGAGCATCTGGCCCACCGGTTGCGTACGCATGTGGGTATGGTGTTCCAGAGTTTTAATCTGTTCCCGCATCTGAGCGTGCTGGATAACGTGATGCTGGCCCCCCGCGTGGTAAAAGGCGGTAATGCCGAAGCCGACCGGGAAGAGGCCATGGCCCTTTTGGAAAAAGTGGGTCTGGCCAAGGTGGCCCAGCGTTACCCGGTCTCGCTTTCTGGCGGTCAGCAGCAGCGTGCGGCCATTGCCCGCGCGCTGGCCATGCGCCCCGAGATTATGCTGTACGATGAGCCAACCTCCGCCCTGGACCCCATTGTGGCCGAGGAAGTGCTTAACGTCATGCGTACGCTTGATGATGAGGGCATGACCCAGATTATTGTCACCCACGACATGCGCTTTGCCGAGGTCGCATCCGACACCGTGGTGTACATGGATGGTGGCCATGTGATCGAGGCCGGTCCGCCAGAAATCCTGTGCGTGAACCCCGAACATGAACAGACCCGCCGCTTTATGAGGACAGTCCTGTGATGAACACCGCACAGCCCCGCCCTCGGCGCTTTTGGGGCGCATTGTCCGGCCTGCTCGCGGCGCTGCTGGTGCTGGCCGCAGCCCCCGGCGTGGCCTCCACCGCCCACGCGCAGAGCAAGCCTTTTCACTGGGCCGCCGATTCCTCGGCCGATGTGCCCTACACGTTCCATGACCTCAAAGACCAGAACAAGCTGACGGGCTTTGAATATGACCTGATGCAGGAACTCAGCCGCCACATGGGCGCGCCGCTGGACTTCATCAACAATGACTGGGACGGGCTTATTCCCGGCCTGCAGCGTGGCCTGTACGACATGGTCATCTGCGGGATCGAGATGACCGATGAACATGCCGAGGGCATTGACTTCAGCATCCCCTATTACGTGACCTCCGAACGGCTGGTGGTGCGCCGCAAGGGCAAGCAGTTGACCACCATGGCTGATCTGGAAGGCCACACGGTCGGCACGATCAAGGATACGCAGGCCGAGCGTATGCTGACCAACAACACCAAGATCTCCCTACGCACCTATGATGAAGAAACAGATGCGTTCATGGATCTGGTCAATGGCCGCACCGATGCCATTCTGATCGATGGCCCCATTGCCAAATATTACGGCGATACAAACCCCGACCTGCATATTGTGGGCGAACCCATTGGCCGCGTGCAGTACGGCATTGCCTTTGCCAAAGGCCAGAACGCGGAACTGCGCGAACGGGTGAATGCAGCCCTTGTAGCCATGCAGCAGGACGGCAGCCTGCACCATATTCTGACCCGCTGGGACCTGTGGACGCCAGAAATGGCGCAACTGACCAACGACCATACCCAGCCCAACGTAACCCCGGCGGCGTGGAACAATTACGTGGCCGAGTTGCAGGGCAAGGGCGGGTTACGCGTCAAGCTTGAACGCTATGCGGGCTTTGTGCCGCAACTGGTCCGTGCGGCGGGGCTTACGCTGCTGGTCTCGCTGTGCGCCATGGTGGTGGCGGTAGCACTTGGGCTTGGGCTGGCGCTGCTGCGCCTGTACGGCCCGCGCCCGCTGGCATGGCTGGCCGCAACCTATGTGGAACTTGTGCGCGGCACGCCGCTGCTTATTCAGGTGCTGTTCATTTTTTACGGCCTGCCCGAATTTGGCATCAGCATGTCTCCCTTTGTGGCCGGTGTGGTCAGCCTTGGCATGAACTATGCCGCCTATGAGGCCGAAAACTACCGTGCGGGTCTGCAATCGGTTGCCCATGGGCAAATGGAAGCAGCCCTTGCGCTCAACATGACCCACGCTCAGGCGCTGCGCTACGTGCTGGTGCCGCAGGCGTTCAGGCTGGTTATGCCGGTCATGACCAACGACTTTATCTCGTTGCTCAAGGACTCGTCTCTGGTCAGCGTGATCACCCTGACCGAACTGACGCAGACCTATATCCGCCTGTCCTCCGCCTATTTTGACTATTTTGGCACGGGGCTGATGGTGGGTGCGGCGTACCTGCTGCTGGGCCTGCCGTTTGTGCGGCTGGCGCGGCTGGCGGAAAAACGCCTTGCCATGCCCCATACCCGCCGCCGGTAAGGCGGAAACCCTGCGGCCATGCCCATAGCCTGAATGCGCTATAGGCATGGCCGGTTCTTGTTCTGTCTATGTTGTATCCAACCTAACCTTGCTGCAATAGGGAAGGTGACAAGCTCGTAGCCTGATACAGCATGCTGGATACAGGGCGGGATGGTTGGAGCCCATTTTTCGGCACACTCTGAACTGTCTCTCCTGTTGTTGTTGGCAGCACTGGAGAGGGCTAGCCGCCTACACAGGAAACGGTGCCGAACTCCATGGATCTTCTCTCCGCACTGCACAGTTTTGTGCGTGTTGCTGCCACAGGCTCATTCTCCGCCGTCTCGCGCGAGACGGGGGTGAGCCAGCCAACAATCTCGCGTCATATTGCCCTGCTGGAGGCGCATTACGGCACAACGCTGTTTGCGCGCACCACACGCAGCCTAACCATGACCGAGGATGGCCGCAGCCTGCTCCCCCATGCCTATGAAGTGCTGGAAATACTGGAAACGGCGGAAACCGTTCTGGGCCGCAGGCGGGCCTCGGTCTCCGGTCTTGTCAGGCTGGGTGTCACCACGGCTTTTGGCCTGTGCCTGACCCGCAGGATGGGCGAACTGCTTGACCGCCACCCCGACCTGTCGGTGGAGGTGGTCATGCGCGACTCCTTTGGAGATCTGGTGGAGGAAGGGCTGGATCTGGCCGTGCGTGTGGGCGAAATTGCCGAGGGCACGCTGATCGCGCGCAAGCTTGGGCTGGTGCACAAATGGCTGGTGGCCTCCCCCGCCTGCCTGCAACGCCACAGTACCCCCGAACACCCCCGCGCGCTGACCGAATACCCCGGAGTCGTGTACAATTATGGCTCCAGCCGTCTGGACTGGAACTTTGAGCGCGATGGGGAAGAAAGCGTGATAGCGCCTTCCGCCGTGTTTCGCGCCAATAGCAGCGAAGCCGTAATGTACGCGGTGGAAGCAGGCATTGGCGTGGGGCTGCTCCCTGCTTTTCAGGTGCGTGATGCCGTGGCCAGTGGCCGTCTGGTCCGCCTGTTTGCGGACTGGGCCATACCCGGCCTGCCTTTTTACGCCGTGCATACCGGCCCACGGACCCTGCCACTGCGCACACGCACGGTTATGGATTTTCTGGTCGAGGTTTCGGCTGATCTGCTGCGGGATGGTGGGGCTTTGTCCCCCGTTCTGTAAGGGCCGCCTTCCGCCGTACGCTCAACACAAAAAAAGCCGGGCCATGTGCTCGGCTTTTTTGCAAAGGGGATTTGCCCTGCCAACCCCGGAGGGGCGGAGCCGCCTAACCGTGAAAAGCCGGGTCCATGGCGGATTCTGGTGGAATGGAGTTTGGGGTCAGCTTGCTGTCAAACCCGTTCTGGAGTGTTGGCACCCAGCCGCGCAGCCAGCTGTTGGTGCGCTGCACAAAATCCGTTACAGCCCCCGAATCGGCCATGCCCGCGCGGGACCAGTTTTCCGGCTCGCCCGGTACCCTGCGCGCCCCGGCTTCCGCCGGGCTGAGCAGCGTGTGCACGCTCATAAAGTCCACGCCCGCGCCAGATTTGCTTTTTTCCACCAGATTCCAGCCCGCATCCACCAGAATGGGTGGCAGGTCAAAGCCCATCATGGTCAGGCGCTGCACGGCGGGGGGAATGTACATCTGGTCGCTCAGGAGCACCTGTAGGGCCTCGTTGGAGGTCAGGAACAGGTTGTTCACCACCCGTATGGGGGTGGTCATCCAGCATTCATTGCGGCTGCCATCCTGCGGGGCGGCCTCGTTCATGAAATTGAAGCTGCTGTGGCATTCATCCTGAATCATATGCACGGCCGCCACCGGCAGGGACTGGGTGGTGGCCTGCGCAATGATCAGCCCGGTCACAATGCCCTGTGCCGAGCGGACATACAGGGCTGTCAGCACCTCGCCGTGGGCCACGTCGTCCTGAAAATTCACAACCGGGTGCCATTTGCCCGCAGGCAGGGGTAACTGCCGCCCCGCAAAGGCCACCGAGCCTTCAAACTGCGCATCCATGGGCGGGATGGAAACCGTGCGCTGGTCCTCATCAGGGTGCAGGGCGTCACTGGCTTCGGTGCCGCCCATGGCGGAGGGCAGCATGTGGCGGACCTTGCTGCTGAGCGCGCCGTAACCCGGCAGGGTTCTGCTCAGCCATGGAGCGGGGAACACAACGGACAATGTGCCGCATACGCCTGCGGTTATCAGTGCGGTGCGCCAGAGCGGGGCACGGTGCCACAGGCGGGTAAAAGCGGTCATACGGTAACCTTGGTTGTAAAGGCGCGGTTAAGGGCTGGTGGATTCTACGTAGGGGTGGAGCCGGGGGTCAGGCGGGCATGTAGCCCGTCATCACGGTTGTCGGCTACCTTGGCGACCACGGTGCCGTCATCCTCGCGCACCAGCCGGACCATGCTGGCCCCCTGCTGGCGGGCCACAATAAGGGACTCGCTGATCATGTCCTCAATCGAGCGGACCAGATCCCGCGCGGAGGCGGCATCGCCCATGCGGCTCTGGCGGCGCATCACATCAAGCAGGAGCGATGCGTCAATCCCGCTGGTTTCCACCTTCAGGCCGTAGCCTTCGATCATGGCTTCAATTTCCAGCGCGCCCACGCGGGCAATATCCAGCCCACGCAGGGCACGGAAGACAAAAATACGGTCCAGACGGTTGAGCACTTCTGGCGCAAAGCCAGCCTGACGCAGCGCTTCGACCGATTCGGCACGCATGCGGTCGGGGTCATCGTGCAGGCGGTCGGCAATTTCGGTCAGGGCGTCGGTGGCAATGTTGGAGGTCAGCACAAAAATTGCCCGCACGGTGGAAATCTGCTGCCCGGTGGAGGCCTCGGTAATGTGTCCGTCGTTCCATGCGGTCAGGAATTTTTTGAACACATCGGGGTGGGCTTTTTCAATTTCGTCCAGCAGCACCACCGCATCGGGCTTTTCCTTCAGCCCGCCGGTCAGCTTGCCGTAGGTGTCCGAGCCAACATAGCCTTTGGGCGAGCCAAAAAGCTGGGTGGCGGCGTGGGGGCTGCTCATCTGCGTCATGTCAAAATGCAGCAGGGGGCGTTCAAGCTGGCGGGCCATCTGCTTGGCAAGGTAGGTTTTGCCTGTGCCCGGTGGGCCTGCGAGCAAAAAGATGCCAACAGGCTTGCCACGGACCTGTAGCGCAAGGCGGCGGCGGAGCTGCACGGCAATATCCTCGCACACCTGATCCTGCCCGATCACACGCGCACGCAGGTTTGCGGCCAGTTCTTCCGCATCAATTGTGGTTTCGCGCTGTTCGCGCGCCAGCATTTCTTCCAGTTCGGCGCGATTGGTCAGTCTGGCAAGAACGTCCATGATGAACCCCCGTCGGCGTAATAGCCCTTTGCGGGCCAGATGTTCGGCCCGAGTTTCAAACAGCAGTCCCGCAACACTCAGCACAAGGCCGGTTGCAGCCAGAACAGGCCATGCGGATGCACACCATTGCAGCACATGGGCCACGGAATGCAGGGAAAGATGCAGGCTGAGCACGATCTGGATGCTGGCGAGCACCAGAAAAACCACCATCATCAGTGGCATCAGCCGGTTGAGTGTAGGGAGCAGGCCCTTCATTGCGCGATCACCGTAAGTGCAAGGGTATCCCCCTGTTTATAAAGAACGGGCAGGGCCTGTGGGCCAAAAACGGTTATGGCCCCGCTGCCAATGCCCGCCGGGCCGGGTGGGGCCGAGGGAATGATATCCACATTTCCGCTCATGCTAATGGGCAGGATAACCGTTGTGGGTTTGGCCGTAAGCCCCACACTCTGCTGCCACGGGCCGCAGACAAGGGTAATCATGCCGCCAGCCCCCGTTGCATCATAGACCGGCATGGCCACCAGCCGCACATCGCGGCGTTTGACCGCGGCCAGAATATCCGCCCGCTGCTGGGCAGAAAAGCTGGAGCCAGCCAGTGCCTGCTCCGCATTTTGCGGGGCGATCACATTCAGCGGCAGGCCCATACGCTGGGACTCGTCCCCTGCGGCAGACTCGGCGGCAATGGCCGGGTTGGACTGGGTTTTGCCCCCGCCATAAAAATGCAGGCCCGCGCCCGCCATAAGCACACATGCGGCCATGCCAATAAGGCCGAGCCGCATATTGGGAGATTTTTCGGCCGCCTGGGGCTGAGGCTGCCATGCCGGGTCTGGCTTGTTCTGCATGATAACGGTCAGCCTCCTTGCCTGCGTAGTGAAGCGTTGCAGATATGTCGCAGCCAAAGCAATAAAAGCATGTCTGTGGGTTGGCGCAATGCGCAAAACTAGTCCAGCGGTAATTTATTTTTTATGGTCAGCCGTGCGCAAACAGGGTGTGGGTGGTTTCTGCCCTTGCAGTCTACGCCTGAGTGCACTAGATAAGCCATCATCCTTCTCAATTTGAATGACGTTTCGGGGGGTGGCCTTAGAAGGGCCGCCTTTTTTGCTTTGGACAATGATCTTTCTGCCCATTCTGGCCTTGAGGGCCGCCTTGTTGCACTGATTGCCCCTGCCGTAGAGGAAATGGGGTATGAAATTGTGCGTGTGGCGGTGCTTGGGCGCGAGCGGCCCACGGTGCAGATCATGGCCGACCGGGCGGACGGAATGTTGATCAATGTTGAGGATTGTGAGCGAATCAGCCACGCCGTTGGCGCTGTGCTGGATGTGGAAGACCCCATTCCGGGGGCATGGACGCTGGAAGTGTCCTCTGCCGGAATCGACCGCCCGCTCACACGTGCCAAGGACTGGACCCGTTTTGCGGGGCATCAGGCCAAGGCGGAAGTTCTGGTTCCCATTGAAGGGCGGCGTCGCTTTGCCGGTATTTCTCTGGGGTCTGATGGAACAGTGGCCCGTATGCGTCTGGATGACGGCACCGAGGTGGCTCTGCCACTGGCCGAAATCCGCAAGGCGCGACTGGTGCTGACCGATGCGCTGATTGAAGACAGCGCCCGTATGGTACAGCCTGCATCGGATGCAGGTGTGGAGCAGAATGGCAAAAAAGAGCCGCCTGCTTCCAAGGTGCATTGATAAAGCTGCCTGTTTTGGAGAGCTGAGAGCATGGATACCTCCGTTTCCCGTCCTGAACTGCTGCTGGTGGCAGACGCTGTTTCGCGCGAAAAGGGCATTGACCGTGAAGAGGTTCTGGAGGCCATGGAGCAGGCCATCCAGAAAGCTGGCCGCGCCAAATACGGGCACGAAAAGGACATTCGCGCCACAATCGACCGCCGCTCGGGCGAGGTACGCCTCTCCCGCTGGACGGAAGTTGTGGACGTGGTGGAAAATGAAGATGCGCAGATCGCGCTCTCCATCGCCCGCAAGTTCCGCCCCGAAATTCAGGCTGGCGAATATCTGATCGACCCGCTGCCCCCGATCGACTTCGGGCGTATTGCGGCCCAGACCGCCAAGCAGGTTATTGTGCAGCGTGTGCGTGAATACGAACGCAAGCGCCAGTACAACGAATTCAAGGACCGCGTGGGCGAGATCGTGAACGGCACCGTCAAACGGACCGAATACGGCAACCTGCTGGTCGAAATCGGCTCCGCCGAGGCGCTGCTGCGCCGCGATGAGCTGATCCCGCGTGAAACATTCCGGAACTCCGACCGCGTGCGCGCCTACATCTATGATGTGCGTGACGAACCGCGCGGCCCGCAGATTTTCCTCTCCCGCACGCATCCGGCCTTTCTGGCCAAGCTGTTCGCGCAGGAAGTGCCCGAAATCTATGACGGGATTATCGAAATCAAGGCCGTTGCCCGTGACCCCGGGTCCCGCGCTAAAATGGCCGTGATCTCGCGTGATGCCTCCATCGACCCCGTCGGGGCCTGCGTTGGTATGCGCGGCTCCCGCGTGCAGGCTGTTGTGGCCGAATTGCAGGGCGAAAAAATCGACATCATTCCCTGGAGTCCGCAGGCCGCCACGTTTGTGGTGAACGCGCTGGCCCCTGCTGAAGTCAGCAAGGTGGTGATGGACGAGGAAGCCGGGCGTGTTGAAGTTGTTGTGCCTGATGACCAGCTCTCCCTCGCCATTGGTCGGCGTGGGCAGAACGTGCGTCTGGCCAGCCAGCTCACGCGCTGGGATATTGATATTCTGACCGAAGCGGAAGAATCCGAACGCCGTCAGGAAGAATTCCGTCGTCGCAGCGGCCAGTTTGTTGAAGCGCTGGACGTGGATGATGTGATTGCAGGCCTGCTGGTGACCGAAGGCTACCATAGCATTGAGGAACTGGCTTTTGCCGACCCCGATGAACTGGTGGGCATTGAAGGGTTTGACGACTCGGTCGTGCAGGAACTGGTGCAGCGTGCCGAAGGCCACCTTGTCCGGCAGGAAGAAAAGCTGGATGAGCGCCGTCAGGAGCTTGGTGTTACCGACGATATTGCAAATATGGGTGTGTTCACCAACCAGATGCTTGTGACACTGGGTGAAAAGGGTGTAAAAACTCTGGACGACCTCGGTGATCTGGCTGGCGATGAGCTGGTCGAAATTCTGGGGGCGGATGCCATAGAAGAAGACGCCGCCAATGAGATTATCATGGCAGCGCGTGCGCACTGGTTTGAGGATGAAGCAGGTGCAACCTCTTCAGCCGCGCCAGAAGGCGGGGCAGGCGTCTGAGGCCTTGATACAGGGTGGGTGGTGATTTCTTGCCAGCAGCAGAAGAGAAGGGCAGCCTCCGCAGGTGCGCAGTCACGCGGGAGGAAGGCATTCCGGCTCAGATGGTGCGGTTTGTTATCTCACCATCATCCATAGTCGTCCCTGATCTGGACGCGCGTCTGCCGGGACGGGGAATATGGTTGAGTGCCCGCCGGGATGTGATAGAACAGGCCTGCAAACGCGGCGTGTTCGCGCGCTCTGCGCGGATGCAGGTCAAGGTGCCGGAAGATCTTCTCTCTCAAGTGGAAGTAGGTCTGCACCGGCGGATGATAGAATTGGTTGGGCTGGCACGACGCGCCGGTCATGCCATTAGTGGCTTCGTTAAGGTGCGCGAATGGGTTATGCAGCGTCGTGCTGCTGTTATCGTTCACGCATCGGACGGAAGCAGGGAAGAACTGGACCGCCTGTTATCGGGTGGTCGGGATATTCCTGTCGTTGATGCGTTGTCGTCCGAAGAACTGGCTAAGGTTTTTGGGCGTGAACGTGTTGTGAATGTGGCGCTGGCGGCCGGCGGGCTGGCTACGCGTCTTTGTTGTGAAAACAGACGTTTTGCGGGGGTGGCCGTTGGCGATCCCCGGGTCTGCCGGACCTTTCCGGCGGATGGGTGTGAACAGGCGGGTCAATGAGCGAAGGCAAGGATCAGGATCAGGGTAAGGGGCGTTTGTCCCTTCGGCCGGCAGGGCGTCCGGAGGTCGGACGGACGGTTGATGCCGGGTCCGTGCGGCAAAGTTTCAGTCATGGCCGTTCAAAGGTCGTGCAGGTGGAAGTGCGTAAAAAACGTGGTCCTTCCCCGGCTGGCGCTGGTGGGCGCTCCGGTGGTTCCCGCGCAGGCGGCGGCCGTACCCTGACCGCAGCCGAACTGGCCATGCGCCAGCGCGTGCTTCAGGAACAGAAGAAAGAGGCCGAAGACGCCGAACGGCGTGATGCCGAACGGCGCGAAGCCGAGAAGATTCGTATTCTTTCCGCCGCTGAGGAAGCGCGCCGGAAGGAAGAAGAGGACAAGCGTCTGGCTGAAGAGCGCGAGGCTGAAGAAGCCGCCGCGATCGATGCCGACCGCAAGGCCCGGATTGATGCGATCAAACCGATCGAGGTCAAAGCGCCTGTTGTGTCCGCAGTGCCGATTCCCGGTGAAGTCACACTGGCTCCCCCCGCTGGCCGTCTGCGCCCGCTGGCCGAGCGTGCGATCATGCCTGCCAAGCCGCTCAAGCCCGCTGCACCTGCGCGGACCCCTGCTGCGGCTCCCGCAGCGGAAAAGGACGCCAGTGCAGCCCAGACCCTGCGCCTGCGCAGTGGCCGTGGCGCCGAAGGTGAGGAAGAACAGCGCCGTGGCCCAGCCCGTAACAAGGCGGTGCCGCCACGCAAGAACAGCAGTGGCCGCAAGGGGGACACCGGTGGTGGCCGCCGTGCAGGCCGGATTGACGTGCAGGCCGCGATTGAGGGGGATGACGACAAGACCCGCTCGCTCGCTTCCGTGCGCCGCCAGCGTGAACGTGAGCGCCGTCAGGCCGAACTGGAACGCCTGCGTTCCGATCAGGTTAAAGTTGTGCGTGACGTTATTCTGCCCGAAACAATTACGGTGCAGGAACTGGCCAACCGTATGGCGGCCCGTCAGGGTGAGGTGATCAAGGCGCTCATGAAAATGGGCGTTATGGCAACCGTAACCCAGAGCATTGATGCCGATACGGCGGAACTGGTGGTGGAAGAATTCGGCCACCGCGTACGCCGCGTGTCCGAAGCGGATGTGGAATTGGGTATTGAAGGCGTGGAAGACGCGACCGACGATATGCAGCCCCGTCCGCCCGTGGTTACGATCATGGGGCATGTTGACCACGGCAAGACCTCCCTGCTGGATGCACTGCGCACCACGGACGTGGCGGCGGGTGAAGCCGGTGGCATTACCCAGCACATCGGGGCTTATCAGGTTACTCTGGAATCCGGTGCGAAGATCACCTTCCTGGATACACCCGGACATGAGGCCTTTACGGCCATGCGTGCCCGTGGCGCGTCCATTACGGATGTGGTCGTGCTGGTGGTGGCAGCCGATGACGGGGTGATGCCCCAGACGATTGAGGCCATCAAGCACGCCAAGGCGGCCAATGTGCCCATGATCATTGCCATCAACAAGATGGACAAGCCGGGCGCCAAGCCCGAGCGCGTGCGGCAGGATCTGTTGCAGCACGAGATCGTGGTCGAATCCATGGGTGGTGACGTGATGGACATTGAAGTGTCCGCACGCCAGCGCACCGGGCTGGACAAGCTGGAAGAAGGTATTCTGCTTCAGGCGGAAATTCTGGAACTTCAGGCTAACCCGGAACGCGCAGCCGAAGGTGCGGTTATTGAAAGCCGTCTGGACCGTGGTCGCGGTTCGGTTGCTTCCGTGCTGGTGCAGAAGGGTACGCTCCGTAAGGGTGACATTGTGGTCGCCGGTGCTGAGTGGGGCCGTGTGCGCGCTCTGGTTGATGACCGTGGTCGTCAGGTTGAAGTTGCTGGTCCGTCCATGCCGGTGGAAATTCTGGGTCTGTCCGGGGTTCCCGCTGCTGGTGCACCGTTTGTGGTCGTGGAAAACGAAAACCGTGCCCGCGAAATTTCCGAGTTCCGCCAGCGTAAGCTGAAGGAACATCAGGTTGCCGGGCAGGTTGCTGCCCGTGGCACGCTTGATCAGATGCTGGCCCGTATTCAGGCCGGTGTGCAGAAGGAAGTGTCTGTCCTTATCAAGGCGGACGTGCAGGGTTCGGCCGAAGCACTCCAGACCACAGTGCTCAAGCTGGCGAATGAAGAAGTGGGCGTGCGCGTCCTGAATGCCTCGGTCGGTCAGATCACGGAAAGTGATGTGCAGCTTGCCAAGGCATCGGATGCCGTCATTATCGCCTTTAACGTGCGTGCAACCTCTCAGGCGCGGCTTCTGGCCCAGCGTGAAGGGGTGGACATCCACTACTACTCCATCATCTATCAGGTGGCGGACGATGTGGAGCTGCTCGTACGTGGCAAAATGGCGCCCAAGCATCGTGAAAAGTTCCTTGGCTACGCCGAAATCCGCAAGGTTTTCGAAATCAGCAAGGTTGGCAAGGTGGCCGGTTGCTTTGTAACCGACGGTGTTGTCAAGCGTGGCTGTGGCGTGCGTCTGCTGCGTGATGGCGTGGTGATCCATGAAGGTGATCTGAGCCAGCTCAAGCGCTTCAAGGACGACCAGAAGGAAGTGACCAAGGGTTACGAATGTGGTCTTTCCTTTGCAGGCTACAACGATCTGCGCGAAGGCGATGTGGTGGAATGCTTTGAAAGCGAGTTAATTCCAGCATGAGTCGTCGCCACGGATCAGGCAGTAAAACAGGGGGACCGGCGGACTACATCGCCGGTCTTTCCTCATCTGGCCCATCGCAACGGCAGTTGCGGGTAGGGGAGGAAGTGCGGCGCGTTCTGGCGGAACTGTTCGCACGCACCACCTTCCGTGACCCCGATCTGTCCGATGTGGCCATTACAGTGACCGAAGTGCGGCTTGCACCGGACTTCAAACATGCCACCGTGTTTGTAACGCGGCTGGGACGGAGCGATGTGGCAGCACTTCTGCCCGGTCTCAAGCGGGTTGCTCCGTGGCTGCGCACACAGCTTGCCCACAAACTGACCATCCGCACGGTGCCCGAGCTGCACTTCCAGCCCGATACAGCGTTGGATACAGCCATGCATGTGGATTCGCTGCTCCGCCTGCCCGAAGTCCAGCGTGACCTTGGCAGTGCAGATAAGAACCAGCCGGACGAAGACTGAGTTCCTCTGCGCCAGCAGGCTTGAAAACTGTTTTTGAAGAAACCTGTCCGGGGTCACCCTGACAGGTTTTTTTTGGCGCGGCGTCTGGCCTACCCGCCAGTCTGCCCTTTTTCCTGCTGCACAATGGGGCGGATGGCAAAATTGCTTTGAATACGCACAACACCGGGCAGGCGGGATAATTCCTCTTTATGGATGCGCTCGTAATCCTGCATGTCGCGCGCTTCCACCCGGAGCAGGTAGTCGGCATCGCCCGTCATCAGGTAACATTCCTTTACGTCCGGGCATTCGCGGATGCGGCTTTCAAACCGGCGGAGGCATTCCTCGGTTTGGCGCTCCAGCGTGATCTGCACAATAACCGTGGCCACGGGGGGCGCGTTGCGGCGGGCGATAATGGCCTGATACCCGCGTATAACCCCTTCTTTTTCCAGCATTTTAACGCGGCGCAGGCAGGCCGAGGGCGAAAGCTCAATACGCTCGGCCAGTTCGGCGTTGCTCAGGCGGCCATCATGGCGCAGGTGGCGGAGTATGGCTTCGTTAATGCGGTCTGGCATAATCTGTCTTTTGTGGCCTTTTGGCGCAATATTGTGCAGAAATAAAAAGGAAACGCCCAGATCATGCACCACAATGGCAGGATATGCCATAAAGAGTGCGGTAAAATTCTGATACCGTAACAGAACGGATATTTGTCGTGACCCATGCCCCCACTCCCGTTCACGCTGGCTGGCCCGCACAACGCGCTGGAGCGGTCCTGAGCGTTAATCTGGACGCGGTCGCCCATAATTACAGGCAGGTTGTGGCCCACGCGCCCAATGCGGTGTGCGCGGCTGTGGTCAAGGCCGATGCCTACGGGCTGGGGGCTGCACAGGTGGCGCCCGTTCTGGCTGCCGCTGGGGCCACACAGTTTTTTGTGGCCCATGTGGACGAGGGGCTGGCCCTGCGCCCGCATGTGGGCGCGCAGGCGGGCATTACCGTATTGCACGGCCCCCGGCCCGATGCGGTGGAGGCCTGTCTGGCGTATAATCTGCGTCCGGTGCTGAACAGTCTGGAACAGATAGGCTGGGTCCGTGCGGTGGCGCATGCGCAGCAGCGGCGCATTGGCGCTGTGCTGCAACTGGATACGGGCATGTCCCGCTTTGGCTTGTCCGCGCAGGATGTGGCGCATATTGCCGCAAACCCGGACCTGCTGGATGGGCTGGATGTGCAACTGGTCATGAGCCATCTGGCCTGCGCGGATGAGCGGGCAAACCCGGCCAATGCCGAACAGGCCGCCCGGCTGGTGGCCTATGCGGCGCAATTACCTGTGTCTGCCCCCCTTAGTCTTGCGGCGTCCTCGGGGGTGTTTTTGGGGCCGGATTATCATTTTGGTCTCGTCCGCCCCGGCGCCGCACTGTATGGCGTGGCCCCCCACCCGGGCGAACCCAACCCCCTGCGCCCGGTTGTGGGGCTGAAAGCCCATGTGTTGCAGATCCGCACACTCAGCAAAGGCGACCGCGTGGGGTACGGGCTAACTTGGCAGGCCGAAGGGCCACGGCGCGTGGCCACCATTGCCGTGGGTTATGCGGATGGCTTTGTGCGTGCCCGTGCCAATGGTCTTGTGTGGTTTGGCGGGCAGTCCCTGCCCATACTGGGCCGTATTTCCATGGATTCCATGACCGTGGATATTTCCGCCATTCCGCAAGGCCAGCTTGAGGCCGATGGCATGGTGGACCTTCTGAGCGACACATATGGCGTGGACGATGTGGCCCGCGCGGAAGGCACGATTGGCTACGAAGTCCTGACATCGCTCGGGCATCGCTATTATCGCAATTATACGCGCACTGCCTGAGGGCAGAACAGCAGGGAAAGAGTAGGATCATGAAGGTTCTTGTTCTGGGTAGTGGTGTTGTGGGTGTAACAACCGCCTGGTATCTGGCGCAGGCCGGGCATGAGGTCACGGTTGTGGACCGCCAGCCCGGTGCGGGGCTGGAGACCAGCTTTGCCAATGCGGGGCAGGTGTCCCCCGGTTATTCCTCCCCTTGGGCTGGGCCGGGTATTCCGCTCAAGGCGGTCAAATGGCTGTTTATGAAGTACAGCCCCTTTGTGTTCTGGCCCATGCCCGACCCGCATTTGTGGAAGTGGCTGGTGCAGATGCTGGAAAACTGCAACACCCCCGCCTATGACCGCAACAAGGGCCGCATGGTCCGGCTGGCCGAATACAGCCGCGACGTTATGTGCGACCTGCGCCGTGAAACCGGCATTGAATATGATGACCGGCAGCAGGGCACCTTGCAGGTGTTCCGCACCCAAAAGCAGATGGACGGCGTGGCGCAGGACATTGCCGTGCTGAAACAGTACAATGTGCCGTATGAGGAACTGAACACCGCACAATGCGTGCAGGCCGAACCGGGGCTTGCCCCTTCGGCGGACAAACTGGTGGGTGGTCTGCGCCTGCCGGGGGACGAAACGGGGGATGCCTTCAAGTTTTCCCAGCGTCTGGCGGACATGGCCGCAGCAGCAGGCGTGACCTTTTTGTACAGCACCGATATTCGCAAAATCCGGAGCGAAAGTGGGCGTGTGAGCGGGGTGGAAACATCTCGCGGGGTGCTTACGGCTGACAGCTATGTGCTGGCGCTTGGCAGCTTTTCCCCCGCTCTTGTGCGGCCTTTGGGGCTGGACCTGCCAATTTACCCGGTCAAGGGGTACTCCCTTACGGCGGATATTACCGATGCCGCCCGTGCGCCGGTTTCCACCATTATGGACGAGACCTTCAAAATTGGCATTACCCGGTTGGGTGACCGGGTGCGTGTTGGGGGTACGGCGGAACTGGCGGGCTTTAGCACCCGCCTGCGCGCGCCCCGGCGGGCAACGCTGGAACATTCGGTTACCGACCTGTTCCCCAATTGCTGCAACGTGCCCGCAGCCCAGTTCTGGACCGGCCTGCGCCCCATGACCCCCGACGGCACGCCCATTATTGGCCGCACCGGGCTGGACAACCTGTACACCAATACGGGGCATGGCACGCTGGGCTGGACCATGGCCTGCGGGTCGGCCCGTGTGCTGGCGGATATTATGTCCAACCGCAAGCCAGACATTGCCTATGAGGACCTGAACCTCTTCCGCTACCGGCCCTAAGACCCATGCCCCCGCACGCAGCGGGGGCTTGCGCGCAGCACTCTTGTGTAGGCTGCGCGCCGCCTTCGCGCCGTGCTGGGGCGTGGTTCAGGCGGGTGGGGGGAGTGCCAGTAGCGCCCTTGCGGCGCCGTAAATATGGTAGAGCGAGCTTGCGGGCATATGGTCCACCGCTGGTGTGCCGTCTGCCCCCATGCGGTCGATCCAGCCTCCGTGCAGATGTGCCGGGGCAAAGGTGGCCAGAAAAGTCCGGCTTAGGGTGTGCAGTAGCCCGGTTTCCGCCATTGCTGCCGTTGCCGTTGCCGTTGCCGTTGCCGTTGCCGTTGCCGTTGCCGTTGCCGTTGCCGTTGTTGTCGTCGCGTGGTTTGCGCCTTCTGCCTGCCTGCATGCCAGCAGGCGCAGCAGTTCGGTCTGGGGCCATATGCGGGTGCTGGTGTGGGCAAGTGCGCCGTTATCCATAATGCCATCGCGCACAAGCTGGTGGGTTACACCATACTGCCTGCCAGACTGGAGCAGATGCCCGGCAACACTGTGCAGGCGTGTGGCCTGCGCATCCGTGGGGTTCAGGCGGGCATAGGTGTCCAGCAGCCATGCCCACTCGAACAGGTGGCCCGGCTCCACCGGGTTTTGGCCATAGGCCTTGCACGGTGCCCAGTCGGGACCAAAAAATTCCAGCAACAGGCCCGAATGCGGGCTGATAAAGTGGTCGAGCGCCAAGGCCACCAAGGGCTGCGCCCGGTCCAGATAAAACTGGTCCGCCGTGACCTCAAAAAGCGCCAGATACGCTTCCAGCAGGTGCATATGTGGGTTCTGGCGGCGGATGGCGTCTGGTGCGGGCACGGCATCTGCAAAACCGCCATGGGGGGCGTGAAAGATGCTTTCCACGTCCGCCACGGTTTTGTGCACAACCTTCAACAAGGCCTGATCCCCGCTCAGGCGGTAGGCCCATGCGTGGGCAAACAGGATAAAGGCGTGGGCATACAGGTCGCGCACGGTGCTGGAGGGGCGGCCATCTGGCCCGAGTGCAAAAACCCAGCCCGGTTGTCCATCCGCCTGCCAGTAGCGGGCCTGCACTTCCGCCAGAGTACGCATGGCGTTGTCGGCTGCGTTAAAAACACCATCCAGTTGCGCCTGACAGAAGGTGGCAATCTGGCGGGCCTGCACCATAAGGCGCAGGTGGGGCACGGGCAGGGGGGTGGCCTCAAACGTCAGCCGCTCATGGTACAGGTGGCGGGCGGAGTTGTAGCCCGTGCTGCTCCACAAAGGGAGTGCGTGCTCCACCAGCCATGTGCGCCAGAGTTGGGGGGCGGGCTGTGCCGGGGCCTCAGGCATTGGAGGGGGAGGCGCTGGGGGTGTTCATTTTTCGCACCAGATTGCTGGTTGAGCAGCCCTCCACCAGCGAGACCAGTTCCACCCGGCCGCCAGCAGCCTTGACCACATCGGCCCCTACCACGGTGTCCTCCGTATAGTCCGCCCCTTTGACCAGCACATCGGGTTTGAGCGCGGTAATCAGCTCCAGCGGGGTGTCCTGGTCAAAAATGACCACCATGTCCACATCGCGCAGGGCGCGAATGACCGTGGCGCGCGCCATTTCGTCCTGCACGGGTCGGGTCGGGCCTTTCAGCCTGCGCACGGAGGCATCGCTGTTAATGGCCACAACCAGTTTGTCCCCCAGTTGCGCCGCCGCGTGCAGGAGCGAGACATGCCCCGGATGCAGCAGGTCAAAACAGCCATTGGTGAACACAACACTGGCCCCGTGCTGGTGCCACCGGCGCATGACCGCGCAGGCCTGCGGCCATGTGGCGATAAGGCCCGTATCGGGGTTGTCCTCCTTTAACGCCTCGCCCAGTTCGGCGCGGGTTACGGCGGCCGTGCCCAGCTTGCTGACGGCAATGGAGGCGGCAGCGGTTGCAATAATAATGGCGGCATCCAGATCCTGCCCGGCGGAGAGCACGCTGCCAATGGTGGCCACCACCGCATCGCCCGCGCCGGACACATCATACACCTCGGATTTGCGCGCGACCTGATGGCGAATATGCCCGTTGCGCTGCCACAGGGTCATGCCCTCCTCGGAGCGGGTGATCAGCACATCCCCCCCAAACTGTTCGGAGGCCACGCGGGCGGCCTGTTCCACCTGTTCGTTCGTGTGCTGGGGCAGGCCTGTGGCCACGGCCATTTCCGCCCGGTTGGGGGTAATCAGGCTGGCGCCACGGTAGGCGGCAAAGGTCTTGCGCTTGGGGTCCACAATAACGGGAATGTTGCTGGCCCGCGCATGGTCGATAACGGCGCGCAACACCGGATCGGACAGAACACCCTTTGCGTAATCCGAGCAGATCAGCACATCCGCGTTGCTCAGGGCGGCAATGGCCTGCGCGATCAGGCGGCTTTGGGTGGGGGGGGAGAAGGCGATAATGGTTTCATCATCAATCCGCACGATCTGCTGGTGCCCGCTGACCACCCGCATTTTGGAAATGGTGGCCCAGCCCGGCTCCGTTACCAACCCGTCTATGTTAATATTGGGCCAGATGCTCAGGGCGTGGCGCAGGGTTTGGGCGTTCTCATCATCCCCCACAACGCCAATCAGGCTGACCGTGCAACCCAGTGCCGCAGCGTTGACCGCCACATTGGCCGCACCACCGGGGACCGCGCTCTGGCGCGCCTTGCGCAGCACGGGCACAGGGGCCTCGGGCGAGATACGCTCCACTGTTCCAAAAACATATTGGTCCAGCAGCAGGTCTCCGATAACGACCAGTCGTCCGAATTCAAAATTTTCAATCATGGAAGGTCATGCTCGCGGGGGCGGGTTGGTGTGGCGGTCATGGCGTGTGGTCCGGTTGGGCGCGCAGGAGGTGGCGCACGTACTCCGCCACACCGTGTGCAACATCCGCACAGGTGACAGGGCAGCCCGTTGCGCGCAGGGCGTGCATGTCTGCCTGTGTAAAACACTGGTAACGGCCACGCAGCCTGTCGGGGAAGGGGGTGTATTCCAGCACGCCGGTGCGCACCATTGTCGCCAGATCCAGCGGGGGCTGGTTGCGGTGGGCGCGCACGGTGTTGACCACGGTGGCTGCAACATCATTAAACGGCTGCGCCCGGCCTGTGCCCAGATTGAACACCCCGCTCTGTCCGGGGTTGTCAAAGAACCAGAGCTTGGTGGCCACGAGGTCCTGAATGGCAATAAAATCGCGCATCTGCTCACCCGGCAGGCACGTTCCGTATTGCCCGAACAGGCGGACGCGCCCATCGGCCATGAACTGGTTAAAATTGTGGAACGCCACGGACGCCATGCCGCCTTTATGCTGCTCGCGCGGGCCATACACATTAAAGTAACGAAAACCCACAACCTGCGTCGTAAGGTCGGGCAGGGCGCGCCGGACAATCTGGTCAAACAGCAGCTTGGAATAGCCGTAAACATTCAACGGTTTTTCGTAGGCCGGGTCTTCGGTAAAGGTGGTGGACGCACCATAGGTGGCGGCACTGGAGGCATAAAGCAGGCGTGTGCCCGTGCGCTGGCAGTAGGTCAGCAGTTTTTTGCTGGGTTCGTAGTTGTTGGCCATCATGTAGCGGCCATCATGCTCGGTGGTGGCCGAGCACGCCCCTTCATGAAAAATGGCGTCTACTGGCCCGTAATGCCCATCCAGCAGGGCATCATAGAACACGTCCTTGTCCACATAGTCACAGAGTGCAAGGTCGCTCAGATTAAGCGCCTTCTCGCCATTGGTCAGGTTATCCACGGCAATAATGTTGCTCAGCCCGCGCTGGTTGAGCGCATGGATCATGTTGCTGCCAATAAACCCGGCGCCCCCGGTTACAATCAGACGTTTGCCCATGTTCAGCACAGTACCGGATTAAAAAATGGAAGGACTGTTACGGTCATAGGCGCCAACTCTGTGTTCTGTGTCTATGTATGATGGTTCAAAAAAGCGGACACTCCCATGGGGACCCCAGCCACAGCCGATACTAATTGCACAGGCAGGAACAGGCAAATACAACCGCCACAGGCAGCCCGCCTGCCCGTTACGCGCGAACATTATTGTGGCCACCCGCTCTGGCATAAGGCGGAGCAGACCGGTATGAAAACACGTATTGGAGGGCGCCCGGCCCTGCCTGCACAAGTAAGCTGGTCCCTACCCAGAGTGGCCCAGTTGTGGAGGAGGGGGCATGCGGGGCCGCAAAGCGTAAGATTTTAACGTGGGGGGTATTTAAGTGCGGTATCTGGTAACAGGTGGTGCGGGTTTTGTAGGCAGCCACGTTGTTCTGGCGTTGCTGGACGCCGGGCATGAGGTGGCTGTGCTGGACAATTTCAGCACCGGGCACAGGGGTGCGGTGCCTGCGGGGGTTGCAATCCATACTGTGGACCTGATGGATTATCAGGCCACGGTGGATGTTGTGGCCGCACAACAGTGGGATGGTGTTTTGCACTTTGCAGCGCTCTCGCTTGTTGGGGCGAGCATGGCGGACCCTTTTTATTACCTGCGCCAGAATTACCTGACCGGCCTTAACCTTGTGCAGGCCTGTGCGCTGCACGGCGTTAAAAAACTGGTGTTTTCCTCCACAGCAGCCCTGTTTGGCGGGCCAGAGCGGGCCGACCCCATTGCCGAGACCGCTCCGGTCCAGCCCGGCTCCCCCTATGGGGAGAGCAAGTTCATGATCGAACGCGTGCTGCACTGGGCCGATAGTCTCTATGGGTTGCGGAGTGCTTGCCTGCGGTACTTTAACGCCGCCGGGGCAGACCCGCTTGGCCGCGCGGGGGAAGACCACGGCCCCGAAACCCACCTTATCCCCCTGACCATAGATGCCGCTTTGGGCCGCAGGCCCGCGCTCAAGCTGTTTGGCACGGATTACCCAACGCGTGATGGGTCCTGCATCCGCGATTATATTCATGTGACGGACCTTGCGGATGCGCATATCCGGGCCTTGGACCAGATTGCCACGCGCAGCGTTGTGTACAATCTGGGGAATGGCCACGGCTATTCCAATCTGGACGTTATTCGCAGTGTTGCGCGTGTGAGTGGCCTACAGGTGCCGTGGGAGCCAGCCGCGCGCAGGCTGGGCGACCCCGCTGTGCTGGTAGCCGATTCCACCACATTGCGCAGGGAAACCGGCTGGCAGCCCAGACTGGGGGAGCTGGACCAGATTGTGGAAACCGCCTTCCGGTGGCGTGAGAAAAATCCGCACGGATATGGCAGCCACTAACGCGTAAGGCGCAGGGTGTGCGGGGCCATGTGTGCCCGCATGCCCGTGCCGGGGGCCTTAATCGCTGCCGAACAGGTCGCGGGTGAACACGCGGTCTTTGACATCGGCCAGTTCCCGGTGGTGGCGGTTGCTGACAATAACGGAGGAAACAGCCTTGAACTCCTCCAGATTGCGCAGCACGCGCGAGCCAAAAAACTGGTCGTCCTTCATGGCGGGTTCGTAGACAACAATCTCGATCCCTTTGGCCTTGAGCCGCTTCATAATGCCCTGAATGGAGCTTTGCCTGAAGTTATCGGACGCCGTTTTCATGGCCAGTCGGTAAATGCCGACCACTTTGGGCTGCATGGCCAGAATCTGGTCGGCCAGAAAGTCCTTGCGGGTGCGGTTGGCATCCACAATGGCGCGGATCAGGTTCTGGGGCACCTGCCTGTAGTTGGCCAGCAGTTGCTTGGTGTCCTTGGGCAGGCAGTAGCCGCCATAGCCAAAGGAGGGGTTGTTGTAATGCTGGCCTATGCGCGGGTCCAGGCACACGCCCTCTATAATCTGGCGCGTATCCAGCCCACGGGCGAGTGAGTAACTGTCCAGTTCGTTAAAAAACGCCACGCGCATGGCAAGGTAGGTGTTGGCGAACAGCTTGATGGCCTCCGCCTCCGTGGCTTCGGTAAACAGCAGGGGCACGTCCTTTTTGATCGCCCCTTCCACCATAAGGGCGGCAAAGCGTTCGGCCCGCGCACTGCGTTCGCCCACAATAATGCGCGATGGGTGCAGGTTGTCGTACAGTGCCCGGCCTTCGCGCAGGAATTCGGGGGAGAAGATGACCTGATCGGTGTTCAGCTCCACACGGATCTGGTCCACAAATCCAACCGGAATGGTGGATTTGATAACAATCGTGGCCTCGGGGTTAAGCGCGCTTACACTTGCGATCACATCCGTTACGGAGGATGTGTCAAAGTAGTTTTCCTGCGCGTCATAATTGGTGGGGGTGGCAATAATGACAAAGCTTGCATTACGGCTGGCCGCGGCAAGGTCGGTTGTGGCGGTCAGGCTGAGTGGCCTGTTCCGCAGGTAGTCCTCGATCTCGGTATCAATAATCGGGGCTTCGCGGTTGTTCACCTTGTCCACCCGGCCTGCGTCCACATCAACGGCCATAACATCATGGTGCTGGGCCAGCAGAATAGCGTTGGACAGGCCAACATACCCCAGACCGACAACTGCAATTTTCATGGTGGCATCTCCCCAGACCCTGTGCGATCGGGGCGTATTGTCCCGGTGCGCCAAGGGGGTGCAATACATGAGCGGCAAAAATCCGTCACGCGGTTTTGCACCGGACAGGCGCAGGCGGCAGGGGGTGTGGGGGTGGTGTGCTTGCTGGCGGGGGCTGCGCCTTGGCCCTGCGGGTCTAGCGGGCCTGCATGCGCTGCCCAAGTGCTGTTGGGCGGGGCGGAATGGCGGTTTTTTTGGGCAGAACCAGATATTCCTCGGCGTATTTGCCCAGTTTGATGTTGCGCATATGGGCTTTAAGGGCCAGCAGGGTCTCAAAAGAATGGGGGTGGTAGTCCGCTATTGTGGCCTCCCGCCCGACCACCAGTGTGAAATCCGCAAAGGCGATCAGCACACAGTGCTGGGTGTTTTCCAAAAAAAGGCGGTCTTCCCCACGGGCAAAATACCCGCTCAGATGTTCGCGGGTTTTGGAAAACAGATAATAGGCCGGTTTGTAAAAGGTTCTGCCGCCTTTTTCCTCCGCCGTCATAATCAGGAACGAGTGGCTTTGCGCGGGCGGGGGAATGAGGACATGGCTGGTGGCAAGGCCACGCAGAATATATTCCATCCGCGATACCAGAATATCCAGAAGCTCATAAAAAAAACGAAAAATATTATATTGGTATGTCATGAAGGAATCATATTCGGGGCTGGAATGATCAGGCGGTCTTTATAGACGCATGACCGAGCTGGACGCACGGTGTTGTTTTGCATGGTGGTGTCAATTTTTTACAAGGCGCGTCCAAGGGGTGGGTTGTGCGGGCGTGTAGGGTGCTCAGGTCTGGCATGCTGTATGCACTGTGGCCCGTTATGTAGCCCTTGGGGCACATATAAAAACGTGAATATTTTCTGAAATTCGGCAGATTCCGTGTGGTGCGCACTGGCCCTGCTCTGGCGGGGGGTGCTGCATGGCCCCTATACTGCCGGTTCGCTCGGTGTGGCGCGCAGCACGTGGGCACGGACCCAAAATAACGCCTGCTGTGGCAGTGGGCCTGTTGTGAACAGATGAGGAATGCAAGGCTTATGGCATTGAGGCGCTTTTTTGCACATGGCAAGACCAGAACCAGCCAGCCCGCACAGGGCCATAAAACCGGACGGGCTTTTGTGTCCTTGCTCATGCTCTGTAGCGCACTGAGCAGCATGCAGGTGGGGCGCGCGCAGGCGGCAACACCCTCATCCGTGGTGGCGCGTCCAGCCCCCAGCCCCTTCCATGCCGACCAGACGGACAGGGCTTTTCTGGCCGATCTGGAGCACCGGACCTTTCTGTGGTTCTGGGAGTCGGCAGACCCCGCAACCGGGCTGGTGCCCGACCGCTACCCGTCTGACCAGACCCAGTCCAGTGTGGCTTCCATCGGTTTTGCGCTGACCGCCTACGGCATTGGCGCGGACCGGGGGTATATCAACCGCCAGCAGGCCGTGGACCGGACCCTGACCACCCTGCGCTACCTGTGGAAACTCCCCCAGAACGACACGCCAGACAAGGCGGCGGGCTTTCATGGTTTTTTCTACCATTTTCTCAAGCGTGAGAACGGGTTGCGCCTTGGCGCGGATATTGAACTCTCCAGCATAGACACGGCCCTGCTCATGCAGGGTGTGCTGTTTACGGGCAGTTACTACACCCACGATTCCGATGCGGAGGCCGAAATACGCGACCTTGCCGCCAAACTGTTTGACCGCGTGGACTGGCGCTGGATGCTCCGCCCCGATAACCGGCTGAGCATGGGCTGGTCGCCCGAGCACGGGTTTTTACCCAATTACTGGGAAGGGTATAACGAGGGGATGATGCTGTATGTGATGGGGCTTGGCTCCACCACCCATCCGCTGGACCCCACCTCGTGGCAGGCATGGATTTCCACCAACAAAAACCGCTGGGGGGAATCCTATGGCCAGACCTTCCTGAACTTTGCCCCCCTGTTCGGCCACCAGTACACCCATGCATGGATCGACTTCAGGGGTATCAAGGACGACTGGAGCCGCTCGGCTGGCATTGACTATTTTGAGAACAGCCGCCGCGCCGTGTACGCCCAGCAGGGTTACGCCACACAGAACCCCGGCAAATGGCAGGATTACGGGCCAAATGTCTGGGGTCTGACCGCAAGCGATGGCCCGGCCGAGACCACAAAGGTGGAAAACGGGCAGCCGCGCAAGTTCATGGCCTATACCGCGCGTGGCGTGGGGCGTGATTACACACTTGATGATGGCACACTGGCCCCAACCGCTGCTGGCGGGTCCGTGGCGTTTGCGCCAGAACTGGCCATTCCCGCCCTGCGCACCATGAGGGACAAATATGGTGACCGCATTTACGGCACCTACGGTTTTGTGGATGCGTTCAACCCCAGCTACCACGATGGCAAACAGGCCTACTGGGCGGATGATACCTATATTGGCATCGATCAGGGGCCGATCCTGCTTATGGTGGAAAACTGGCGCGATGGCATGGTGTGGAACACCATGAAGGATAACCCCATTATCTGCCGTGGCCTGTTGCGCGCGGGCTTTAGGGGCGGATGGCTGGCCACCCGCCATACCATTGTGGACCATGATGATGCGGTGCGGCTTAAACAGCAGCAGGCGCAACAGCAGACCCACGCGGGGTAAAACCCCGGTTTTTTACGGGTGAGTGCCTGAAGGCGGGTGTCCGGTTATGCGGGCACCCGTTTTTTTGTTTTACCCCTGATAGGAGGCAATTTCGATCAGGTTTTCATCCGGGTCGTGGCAGTAGACCGAGGTAATGGGGCCAATGGCGCCAAGGCGGGCCACGGGGCCGTCCACAATGGTAATGCCGCAGCCTTTAAGGTGCTCCACCACGTCCTCGCTGGTAATGGCGGTAATAAAGCACAGGTCGTTGCCGCCGGGCAGGGCGTGGGTGGCTGTGTCCCAGCCGGTTGCATCGTGCGGGCGGAGGTTGAGCTTCTGCCCGCCAAAGCGCAGGGCGGTGCGGTTGTTGCGCCCGTATTCTTCCCGCTCCATGCCAAGCACGCGCTGGTACCACGAGGCGGAAATTTCAACATCCCGCACGGTCAGGACAACATGGTCCAGACGATCGACTGTAAAGCGCATGAAAACCACACAGCTCCTCTTCTGTCCGCCCCGCCACGGTGTGGCGGCGGGGCAGCCCCGGTGGGGGGTTACAGCTCAGCGTAGAAGTCGTTGCCCTTATCATCAATAACAATAAAGGCGGGGAAGTCCTCAACCTCGATCTTCCACACCGCTTCCATACCCAGTTCGGGGTATTCGAGCACTTCCACCTTGCGGATGCAGTCCTTGGCCAGCCGGGCGGCCGGGCCACCAACGGAACCAAGGTAGAAGCCGCCGTATTGCTGGCATGCGTCCCGCACGGCCTTGGAGCGGTTGCCCTTGGCCAGCATAACAAAGGAGCCGCCATTGGCCTGCAACTCGGCCACGTACGAATCCATGCGCCCCGCCGTTGTGGGGCCAAAGGAGCCAGTGGGCATGCCCGCGGGTGTTTTGGCCGGACCAGCGTAGTAAACGGGGTGGTCCTTAAGGTACTGGGGCAGGCCCTCCCCGCGCTGGAGCCGCTCGCGGAACTTGGCATGGGCAATATCACGCGCGACCACCACCGTGCCGGTCAGGGCAAGGCGGGTTTTGACCGGGTATTGCGAGAGGGTTTTGCGGATTTCATCCATCGGGCGGTTCAGGTCAATGCGGACTGCCTCGCCCTCAAGGTGTTCGTCCGTGGTTTCGGGCAGGAAGCGCGCGGGGTCGTGTTCGAGCTGTTCCAGAAAGAACCCTTCCGCCGTAACCCGCGCCTTGATCTGGCGGTCCGCCGAACAGGACACCCCAATACCCACGGGCAGCGACGCCCCATGCCGGGGCAGGCGCACCACGCGCACGTCATGGCAGAAGTATTTGCCGCCAAACTGCGCGCCAATGCCCAGCTTGCGGGTGAGTTCAAGCACCTTCTGCTCCATTTCCAGATCACGGAAGGCGTGGCCCGTCATGTCCCCCTTGGTGGGCAGGGCATCGTACCAGTGGGTGGAGGCGAGCTTGACGGTTTTAAGCGTCTGCTCGGCGGACATGCCGCCAATAACAATGGCAAGGTGGTAGGGCGGGCAGGCGGAGGTGCCCAGTGTGCGCACCTTTGTGTCCAGCCAGTCTAGCAACTGCTGCTCGGAGCCAAGGAGTGCCCGGGTTTCCTGAAACAGAAATGTCTTGTTGGCCGAGCCACCGCCCTTGGCCACAAACATCAGGTCCATCTGCTCGTCATGCACACCGGCGGGGCTGGCGAATATGTCGCACTGCACGGGCAGGTTGGTGCCGGTGTTCTTTTCCTCGAACATGGTGAGCGGGGCCATTTGCGAATAGCGCAGGCTGGTGCGGGTGTAGGTTTCGTACACCCCTTTGGAAAACGCAATTTCCTCGTTGCCTTCCACCCAGACGCGCTGGCCTTTTTTGCCAAACACAATGGCGGTCCCTGTGTCCTGGCACATGGGCAGAATGCCGCCAGCGGCAATGCAGGCGTTCTTGAGCAGGTCGAGGGCCACAAAGCGGTCATTATCCGAGGCTTCGGGGTCTTTGAGGATATTGGCCAGTTTTTGCAGGTGTGTGGGGCGCAGGAAGTGGGCCACCTCGTGGAAGGCGCGGGCCGTCAGTTCCGTGAGCGCTTCGGGGGTGACGTGCAGAACGGTTTTGCCACCGCAATGCGACGTGCTGACACCACCGGCAATATCAATCTTGCGGTACCGGGTTGTGTCCTCCCCCAGAGGGAACAGGGGGGAGTAGGCAAATTCTGGCAGTGGGGGGCGGGGGGGCTGGCTGGTCATGGTCGTGTCTCTTACTCTCTCCGTCGGCCTGAACCCCCGCGCACCGGGGGTCAGGCTGGTGATGGTCCTTTGCGGCGGAAGGCGTCAAGGCTGACAACCTGAGAGGAGGAGTCGCCCTGTGCTTCCGCATCGTCCCCGGCATCGGCCGGAGTGTGGTCTGTGGGTGCGCTCTCCTCATCCTCCACCGGCTCAAAATGCAGGTTGAAGTGGATGGAGGGGTCTGCGAACCCGGTAATGGCCCGAACGGGAATAACCAGAATGGAGCCAACACCCCCAAAGGACAGACCGACAGACACAATCCCGGCATCGCGGTCCACGTTCAGGTCCCAGAACTGGTGTTGGAGCACAATGGTCATCTCGTGCGGGTACTGGGCACGGAGCCGGTCGGGAATTTGCACGCCAGACAGGTCCGTGCGGAAAGTCAGATAGAAATGGTGCTCGCCTGCAAGCCCTTCACGGCTCACATATTCGAGTGCTTTGAGCATGACATCCTTGTAAGCCTCTTCCAGCCACTGGTCGTAGGGCAGCAGGCTGGTGGGGGGGAATGCGTCATTTCCCGTGGTGTTGTCGTGGTCATCAGCCATGCTTGGTCTCCTTGCTTCAGCCGGGTGTGGTGCGGCTGGCCTTGCGTATCACTCTAGCGTCAGCCATGCGCGAAAGGTTCGGCCAGTGCAAGCACCAAGGTCTGCCTGCGGCCATGCCACAGGGCATGGGGTTGGGCATAACCCATGGCGGATACCCCCCAGCGGCACTGGTGGTGGAGCCTGATCATAAAGGGGAATGGTATGAAGTGGGAGGGCTTCTGTTGCCCGGTGCCCTCCCGAACCGCGCTTATTGCTTATGCAGCAACAGCGAGCACCTCAGTGTTATCATTGGCACTTGTAAAATTAGCCCGATAACGGTGGTACAATGCCGGGCAAAAAAGATGTCTTTACTGCGCGTGTCGAGCCTGTTTCGTCCCCATCTGTCCGGGTCTTGCGATCCGGATGTATGGTGGAGACGCCGGGTACCGCCCCCGGGTCCACTACGCCTATGCCACATCCCGTTTATTGCCATAGCCGCAAGAAATCTTCCGGCACCCCACACATAAGGGCGCTGTGGGTGGATTGCAAGAGCGCTGTGCCCCCGTGTGGGGGCGGGTGGGCCAGTGGGGCGAAGCAGTGGGGCGGGGCAGTTGCGGAATTGTGCCCTGGGCGGTCCTTGCCCTCTTTCACCCAACGCGCAATGCCTGCTACAACCCGCGTGCGTGAAGTGCGGCGGCAACCGCTTGCGCTGTTTGTTTTTTCTAGCATGGTGGAGAGCCTACGCATGTCACTGACCCCAGAGCAACGTGCCGAAATTGCGGCCCACGGGCAGGAAACATTCTCTACCCGCCGCCCCACCGTGGCAGCGCTGGAGGCCATGCTCTACGACCCGCAGGAAGTACTCGACCACGGGTTTGTGCGCGTGATCGACTATATGGGCGATGACGCCGCCATTGTGCAGGCGGCCCGTGTGTCCTACGGGCGGGGGACGCGCAAGGTCTCGGAAGATGCAGGGCTGATCCGTTACCTGATGCGGCACCGCCATTCCTCTCCGTTTGAAATGTGCGAGATCAAATTCCACGTCAAACTGCCCATTTTTGTGGCGCGGCAGTGGATTCGCCACCGCATGGCGAGCGTGAACGAATATTCGGCCCGCTACTCCATTCTGGATAGCGAGTTCTACCTGCCCGACCCCGCCCACATGGCCGCTCAGAGCGAGGTCAACCGGCAGGGCCGGGGGGCCATTCTTGCCCCGCAGGCCGCAGCCGAAGTGCTGGACATCCTGCGTGATGACGCCATGCGCACCTACCGTGATTACGAGCGCATGCTGGACGCGGAAAATGGCTACGGCCTTGCGCGTGAACTCGGGCGCATCAACCTGACGCTGAACACCTACACACAGTGGTACTGGAAGATTGACCTGCATAACCTCATGCACTTCCTTGCCCTGCGCATAGACCCCCACGCCCAGTACGAAATTCGGGTCTATGCCGAAGCCATGCTGAAAATCCTGCATGCGTGGCTGCCGGTTACGGCGGCAGCGTTTGAGGAATACCGCCGTGGCGCGGTCACGTTCTCGGCCTCCATGCTGGCGGTTGTGCGCCGTATGCTGGCGGGCGAGGTGGTGGAACAGGCAGGTTCTGGCCTAAGCCGCCGCGAGTGGGATGAAATGATGGCTATTCTAAAAGCCCCCGCAGCCTGAACGGGCCAGCAGTCCCGTAGTGTTGGAGCGCCGTGGGGCCAGCCCCTCCGGCGCTCATTTTTTATCAAGATCTTTGCGTTAAATCTGCCCGGACTTGACGCCTTTCATAGCAGGCGGGGGCAGGGGCGGGCCATAACACCGTGTACGGTCTGGTGCGCGGGAATGCGCTCTGGCCACCCGCTGTTATGTGATGCCCGGATAAACACCCGCAATGGTACCATGACTGCGCGCATTGTGGGGAATAGAGGAATGTCCATGTCTTGCCTGAACCGGGGCTTTGCCCGTACTACCCGCCTTGTTCTGTCCGCTTTGGCTCTGGGGGCGGGGCTGGCGGCTGCGGGCCTGCCCGCATGGGCTGATACCGAGCGCGAGCAGCAGACCAAAGCCTGCAAGGGCGATGCCCTGCGCCTGTGCGCCCTTGCCATCCCCAATGAAAAGAAAATCGCAGCCTGCATGGCGCGTAAAAAAGACAAACTCAGCCCGGCCTGTCGTGTGTACTTCAAGGACACACCAGTTCCAGCCGTCACCAGCAAACCTTCCAAAACCCCCAAACAGACCCGCACAGCCAGGCACTAAAGCCTGTGGCGGGCATGGCGGTGCGTCAGGGCACGTAAAACCACCGCGCATTGTGGTGGCTCCGTGCCGCCACGCAGCGGGTGGTGCGCATGGGTTGAAGTGGCAGGCCCGGAGGCGTTGCCCGCCAGTGGCCGGGGCCATCCGGGGCCACAGCTTGGCCGGGCTGGTGGCCCCCGCCGGGGGCTGGCCCGCTTGGGGTGTTAGTGCTGCATGGCCCGCACAGCGGTGGCTACGGTGTGGGCAATGGCGCGCCATGCCTTGCCGCCCTCGCTTTGTGGCGCACCAATAACCAGCGGTACCCCGCTATCCCCGCTGGAGCGGATATCGGCCAGCAGCGGCACTTCCCCAAGGAAGGGCACACCCATGGCCTCGGCCTCGCGCCGGGCGCCGCCATGGCCGAACAGTTCCGTGTTGTGCCCACAGTTTGGGCAGCAGAAGTAGGACATATTCTCCACCAGCCCCAGCACCGGCACATGCACTTTTTCAAACATGGTGACACCCCGGCGGGCGTCAATTAAGGCAATGTCCTGCGGTGTGGACACAATAACCGCCCCGCTGAGCGGCACCTTCTGGGTGAGCGAGAGGTGGGCATCCCCCGTGCCCGGTGGCAGGTCCACCACCATTACGTCCAGATCGCCCCAGTCCACATCGGTCAGTAACTGGTTGATCGCCCCCATAACCATGGGGCCACGCCAGATCATGGCGGCTTTTTCGTCTACCAGCATCCCAAGGGATACAGCGCGAATACCCCATGCCTGCATGGGTTGCAGGCGGCCTTCCACCACTTCTGGCTTGCCGGAGGCACCCAGCATGCGGTGCAGGGAAGGGCCGTGAATATCCGCATCAAGCAGGCCGGTCTTCAGCCCTTCCATGCCCAGACCCACGGCAAGGTTGACCGCCGTGGTGGATTTGCCCACCCCGCCTTTGCCAGAAGCCACGGCAATAATGGTTTTAACGCCGGGCAGAATGGGGGCATCGGGGGCTGCGGGCGCGCCACCAAGCGGGCGGTGCCCCCCGGCGGCGGAGGGCGCTTTGCCCCGGCCTGCCCCGGCATTCTGGCTTGCGGCGTTGGGGGGGCTGGCGGGCTGTGCGGGGGCATTCTGCGCCGGTGCCCCCGCTGGGCGGTGCGCGGTCAGAATAATGGTGGCGCTGGTGATGTTGGGCAGTGTCTGCAACTTTTTGGCGGCTTCATCACACAGGGCGGACAGGTCGGGGGCCTGCTCACGCGGCACGGTCAGGGTCAGGGTCAGGCGGCCGCCATCATCCACCGTGCAACTCTCCAGCCGTCCGGCGCTGGCAAGGGAAAGCCCGGTCTGTGGCGTTCTGACGGTATTGAGCAGGTCCATCAGTGTGTCAGAAGAAAAAGGGGCATTCTGCGCCAAGGGTTTTGTCCTGTTCCTGTGGGGGGTTACAAGGCTGCGTGGGCAACAGCAGCGGATATGGGCGCGCCGTGTGGAGCGGCCATGGGTTATAACGCCTTTTTTCTGGCACATACAGGGTGGTATGGGTAGAGGAACGGTCAGGGAAGAACCGGCGGGCGAGGCAGAGTAGTGCCGAAAGGGTAAGATGCAGGCACACACGGACGCACATACGAACAAGGCAGGCGCAGTGCAGGGCGTAACCCCCGGCGCACATCAGGCACAGCCTGCCCCCAGTACGCAGGCCACCGTGGCGGAGGGGGGAGCACCCTCCACCCCTGCCGCCCCCGCGCCCCCGCGCAGCCGCCGCGACCACAGGATTGACGCCCTGCGCGGTGCCGCCCTGCTGATGATGTTTATTGACCATATTCCGCAGAACCTGCTCAACCGCTTTACCATGCGCAACGTGGGCTTTGCCGATGCGGCAGAGGTGTTTGTGCTGCTGGCGGGCTATGCCTCGTGGTTGGCCTATGGGCGGGGTTTTACCAAATACGGTGTGCTGCCTACCCTGCAACGCCTGTTCAAACGTTGTGTGCAGCTCTACATCGGGCAGACCATTATGGTTATGGCCTATGTGTTTACGGTGCGCGGCTGGCGGCATTTTACCCCGGTTTCGGTTGACTATCTGGAACCCGAACTGGCGCATGGTCTGGGCTGGGTCTGGCGGGTGATGATGTTTGACGCCCTGCCATCCAACCTTAACATCATGCCGCTTTACCTTGTGCTGCTGACCGGCTTTCCCATTTTTTACCTGCTTATGCGTGTCCACCGCTCACTGGCGCTTTTGCTGTCCGGGGCGTTGTGGATGCTGGTGAACATGGACCCGGAGCTGAACTTTCCCAACTGGCTGGACCCCGATGGCTGGTACTTCAACCCGCTGGCATGGCAGTTCCTGTTTGCCCTCGGGCTGACCGCCTCCGCCCAGATACAGCAGCGTGGGCGGGACTTCAAACGGGTGCCAGCCCTTGCGGCGCTGTGCTGGGTGTACTTGCTGTTTTCGGCCATTCAGGCATTCCCCTGGACATTGTGGGGGCTGCCAGACCTGCGCCCGTTCGGCAACACGCTGGCCCCGGCCAAAAGCTGGCTCTCGCCTTTGCGGCTGTTTGACGTGATGGCCATTTTCTACCTTGTCCAGTCCTCTGAGCCAGCGCGCCAGTGGGCGGCCGAATCGTGGGTGGGGCAGGAACTGGCCCGTGTTGGCCGGAGTTCGCTGGAGGTCTTTGTGGTCGGCACCATACTGGACCTTTACGCCCGCCTGATCTTCAGCACCTTTGGGGAAGGCTGGGGTTTGCAGATTGCGGTTAACGTTGTGGGGCTGGCTATTCTGATCGGCCTTGCCTCATGGCTGGACCGGCGGCGTGCGCGTGCGCGTGCGGCCAAACCGGCGGTGGCTCCCCCCAAGGCGGTGGCCACCAGCCCGACCGGGGGGTAGGTGGTGCTTGCCGTTTTGGCACGCCATGAATAACCTTACCCTCCAGTGTGTAAGAATTGTCCTGTTCCGGCAGAAAGTTGTGTTGTCCATGCGTGTGTCCGTCCGTCTGCTCTGCTCTGTTTCCCTCTCCTCCGTGCTGGTGGCGGGGCTTGGCGTTCTGGCCCCGCTGCACGCGGCGGATGCGCCAGCCCCGGCACCGGTTCCAGCCGTTGTGGCGGCAGGGGGGCGCGCGCCAGACAGCTTTGCCGACCTTGCAGCCCGCCTGCTGCCTGCGGTGGTCAACGTGTCCACCACCCAGACCGTGCGTGAGGCGGATGCCGAGGAGGATGACGAGGACGACCAGCTCCCCCAGATGCCCAACTTCCCGCAGGGGTCTCCGTTCGAGAAGTTTTTTCATGACTTCATGAACCGCCAGACAGACCCCAACGCGCCGCCCCGGCGCATGCAGGCCCTTGGTTCGGGCTTTATTATTGACCCCACGGGTTACATCGTGACCAACAACCACGTTATCCGCAAAGCCGACCGCATCACTGTAACCTTGCAGGACAACACGGTGCTGAGTGCCCACGCCGTAGGGCATGATGACCGCACGGATCTGGCGTTGCTGAAAGTGGACAGCAAAAAGCCGCTCCCCTTTGTCAGCTTTGGGGATAGCGAACACCGCCGGGTGGGGGACTGGGTTCTGGCCATTGGCAACCCGTTTGGCCTGTCCGGCACGGTCACCGCGGGCATTATTTCCTCACGCGGGCGCAATATCGACCAAGGCCCGTATGATGACTTTATCCAGACCGACGCCCCCATCAACAAAGGCAATTCCGGCGGCCCGCTGTTTGATATGGACGGCAATGTTATTGGTGTGAACACCGCCATTTACTCGCCTTCCGGCGGGTCGGTGGGCATTGGCTTTTCCATTCCCTCAAACGAGGCGCGCGGCGTTGTGGAGCAGTTGCGCAAGACGGGCAAGGTCTCGCGCGGGTGGCTGGGTGTGCGTATTCAGAACGTCACGCAGGACATAGCCGACGGGCTGGGCCTGACCTCCCCCACTGGCGCGCTGGTGGCCGGGGTGGAAAAAGGCGGCCCCGCCGACAAGGCCGGGCTTAAAACGGGCGATGTGATCCAGAGCCTGAACGGCCAGCCGATCGAGGGCAAAGCCCTGCCGCGCCTGTCCGCCCAACTGCCTGTTGGTACACAGGCCAGGCTGGGCCTGTGGCGGCATGGCAAGGTTATGGACGTGCCGGTCACTATTGGCGCCCTGCCCGAAACCCCGGAGGAAGCACCGGCCAAGGCCGCGCCCGCGCCCAAAACCGCAGCGTCTGTCAGCTTTGCCGATTTTGGCTTTACCGTTGGCCCGCTCGATGCCGCGGGGCGGCAGAAATACAGCCTGCCCACAGGCCTGAAGGGGGTTCTGGTCACCAGTGTTAAGCCCGATGGCACGGCGGCGGATAGGGGGCTGAAGGAAGGCGATGTGATAACCGAGGTGCAACAGGCCGAGGTTGGCACGCCAGCAGCGCTCAAACAGCGGATCGAGGCGGCGCGTAAAGCCAAAAAGCGCTCGGTCCTGCTTTTGGTGCATGACGCGGATGGCCTGCGCTGGATTCCCTTCCCCCTCAGCACGGAGGACGCACCCTGATTGCACTCCTAACGGGCAAACGCACGCCCGTGCTGGACATAAGCCGGTATTGCCCGTGGCTTGCACGGTGGCTGAGCAACGCCACCGTATGCCAGACCGTACGCCTGCTCAGTGCAGTGGGGGTTGCGGGATTTGTGGCGTGGCTGACCAACCTGCAAGAACCGGGCTGGGCGCTTATTACGTCGGTTATTGTCACCCAGAACAGTATTACGGACACAATCTCCAAAGGGCGTGACCAGTTGGTGGGCACGCTCATTGGGGCTACGGCCAGCATTGCGCCCATTACGCTGCTTATGTTCCTGCACTGGCCGTTATGGATGGCGTTTACCATTGCGTTTGTGCCACTGGCCATTCTGGTCTCATGGAAGCCCGAGGCCCGCATGGGTGTGGTCACGCTTATGGTGGCCATTCTCTTTCCATCCGATAACGATCCCTATCTGCGCCCGATCGAGCGCGTTCTGGCTATTCTGATCGGGGTTGGCTCGGGCACACTGGTGACTTACGTGGTCCTGCACGAGCAGGCCCGGCGGGACGCCTTCCGCAACGCAGCCCTTACGGTGCGCCAGATTGTGGCCATGCTGCAAAAGGCCCGCAACGGGCATGTGGAATGGTCGGTCATTCAGGACATGAATGACGAATGCGCGGCCTCCTTGCGCAAGGTGCAGGCCGCGCTGGAGGAAGCCCGGCGCGAACACTGGCGCCCGCTGGATGAGCGCGACCCCATGCTGGCCCGCCTGCCACCGGGTATCAGACAGTTGCAGATGGATGCGCTGGTTGTGGCCCGCGCCATGCTGGTGCTGCCCCAGAGTGCCACGGCGGAGGAGCTGGAGCGTGCGGCCAGCGTGCGCGCGGGCATGTTGCGGGGCTTCCAGTGGATTATCCAGCGGTGCGAGAGCGAGGCCGTGGCCCGCACGGGGGATGAATACCGCATTGCGGCGGAAGTGATGGCCGCCTTGCCAACGGAAAATGAAACGGCAGACCCGATCATACGTTTTGTGGTGGGTATTCTGCTTACGGACCTGCGCCAGCTTATCCAGCTTCTGGGTGAGGACGACAGGGACCGCGCGGCCCCATAAACCACCAAAGTGGCGGCCAGCCCGTGCGCGCCACCGTGGCGTAGTCCACGGTCCCACCCGCAGCCGCCACCCTGACAAGCAAAGGGGCGAACAGCATGACGGCGCAGCATAATCAGGTTGTCCGGGTCCACCAGACCGGCGGGCCGGACGTTCTTTTGCCCGAGTTCGTATCCGTCCCGCTCCCGCACAGGGGCGAGGTGCTGGTGCGGCAGGAGGCGATCGGCGTCAATTTTATCGACACGTATTTTCGCAGCGGGCTGTACAAGTTCCCCCACCTGCCCGCCATCCCCGGCATGGAAGGGGCGGGGGTGGTGGAGGCCGTGGGGGCCGATGTTGTGGGCCTGAGCGTTGGCGCGCGCGTGGCGTATGCCGGTGTGCTGGGGGGGTATGCCCAGCACCGGCTGGTCCCTGCCGAACGGCTGGTGGTTCTGCCCGATGGGATTTCTACCGAGGTTGCGGCCTCGGTCATGCTGCGTGGCCTGTCTGCCCATATGCTGCTGTGGCAGGTCCACAAGGTGCGGCGGGGGGAGAGCATTCTGGTCTATGCCCCTGCGGGTGGGGTGGGGCAGTTGTTGTGCCAGTGGGGCAGCTACCTTGGGGCGCGGGTGATTGGTGTGACCTCATCGGAGCACAAGGCGGATATTGCGCGCGCCTGCGGTGCGGCGGATGTGCTGGTCGGCACAGACAACCTGCCCGAACGTGTGCGCGCACTGACCAACGGGGCCATGGTGCCCGTTGTGTACGACAGCATTGGCCGCGCCACGTTCGAGACCAGTCTGGCCTGCCTTGCCCCGCGTGGGCTTATGGTCAGCTACGGCAATGCCTCCGGCTCGGTTACGGGGGTGGATGTGGGCGTGCTGGCCGCCAGAGGCAGCCTGTACCTGACCCGGCCCACGCTTTCGAACTACATAGGCACCCGCCCGGCACTGGAGGCGGCGGCGCAGGAGCTGTTTGCCATGCTGGAGCAGGGCGCGCTGCGCCCCACCACAGGCCAGCGTTTTGCACTGGCCGAAGCCCAGAAAGCGCACGAGGCGCTGGAGGCGGGCGCAACCACGGGCAGCACCATTTTGCTACCATAAGTATTTTGCGCGGCAGGCATGAGGCAGGGCGGGGGTTATGGCTGCCAGATGGCATGACGTGGCGCGCCATATACGCTACAAAGGCACGGAGACGCCCGACCCGTGTTGGGTGGAACCCCTTATTGAGGATGCTCAAAACATGGCAAAATGCCCCAAATCCCCCTGTGCACGCGGTATTCTGGCTCTGGGCCTGATTGCAGCGGTTGTTTATTTCATTCGTAAAAAGAAATGCTGTGGCTGATCGCGCGTCGGGCCTGTTCAAGAACGCCCGACACACGGCAAAAACCCGTCTGGTTCGCCAGACGGGTTTTTTTATGCGCAACACCAGTGTGTGCCGCAGGGGTGAACATGCAACGCAACGCTGTGGCTTGTGTTATGGTGTAGGCGTTGTATCACTGCCGGTAACACATCTGGCCTGGCGCAGTCCGCCTCAGGCTTCTGACGGAAAGGATTGAGAGTGTTGCATCCTCTTGTTTCCCGCTTTTCCTCCAAGGCTGCGGCCTCTGTTGCAGTCTGTGCGCTCGGGTTTGCGGGTCTGGCCACACTGGCCCTGCCAACGGCTGCACACGCGCAGGCTTCTGTTCTGCTCAAAAGCCAGCAGGCCAGTGCCGTGGTGGAAAGTGTTGACCGCGAAGCGCGCGAACTGCTGCTGCGTGAAAGCAATGGCCACCTGCTGACCATTGAATACGGGGCCGCCGTAAAGGACGTGCCGCACCTGCATGAAGGGGACGAGCTGAAAATCCAGTTCGTGGAAACGCTGGGCGCGCAGTTGGCGCCTCCGGGTAGCCCGCTGCCCGAATCCACGCTGACTACAGCCCGTGGCTTTGTGCACGGCCACCCGCGCGGCATTATTGCGGCCTTTAACCGCGAGCGCGCTCTGGTCAAAACCATTGACCTGCCCACGAGCACCATTTCCTTCACCACGGAGGGGGATGATTCCCTGCACGTTGCGGTCCTGCGGACCAAGGCCATGCAGGATTTCCTCAAAACCCTCAAAATTGGTGATGTGGTGGATATTACCCGCGCTGAATCCATTACCTACATTGTAACCAACAAGACCGTGCCCCAGCCGACCCCCGCAACACCCCAGCTTGCCGCTCCGGCAGGCGATGTTGTGGCGCCAGCCGCACGTTAACACCTAATTCTGGGTGTGCCACGCCCCTACACTGGGTTCATAACCCGGCGCAGGGCGTGGTCTGGGCAACAGCCCCGCACGGATAGCCAGCCCAGAGGCGGCTTTATCCCCTATTCCTGAAAATTGATGCTCCTGCGCAGGATAATGGTCTTCTGAATGCCGTGAGGGTGAAGGGAAAACAGGAAGCTGACGAATAGACTGGATGGTAGTAGAAGCCGCAGGTGTGAGGAGGGGCGCATTTGAAGGTGTATAAGGAACAGGGAAAATGCCAGCAGACTGAGATGGTGCAGGCACTAATGTGAGGCCGTTGTCGGGGTGGGCCGTTTCGTTCCCAGTCGAGGGATTACGGTAGCGGGCCTGACTTTTCTAGCACTTCGGGGTTGTTGTGTAGCCTTTCGGGAAATTTTTTTATGACATCGATTGGGCTCAAAATCGGGCTTGAGAAGGGAAAAACCGAGTATGACCAAGGTGGCACCAATAGTTAAACGTGGGCGAGGGGTCTCTCCAATCTATTTGAATGAAGACGACCAGCCAGAACAATCAAATGTTATTTATATGCGCCCTCGCAGGCGGCGGCGTATCGTTTTTGGTTGGTATGGTGGAAAGTTTTCACATCTTGATTGGATTCTTCCTTTGCTACCAAAGTGTCATCATTACTGTGAACCGTTCGCAGGTTCAGGCGCAGTACTTATAAATCGTGAACCATCACCAGTTGAAACTTACAATGACATAGACGGAGACGTAGTAAATTTTTTTCGAGTTCTTCGTGATCGTCATGAAGAACTGATTAGGGCCATTGCGTTAACACCATTTTCCCGTGAGGAATATCATCGGGCGATTTATGGTATTATGAGAGGTATAAGTGACGTGGAACGGGCAAGACGGTTTTACATCAAGGCTCGTCAGACTCGCACGGGGCTTGCTCAAACAGCTTCTCTTGGTCGATGGGCAAACTGCAAAGATACGAGCCGGGCTGGTATGTCAGGTGTTGTATCGCGTTGGCTTGGCGGTGTGGATGCGCTAGATGACATCGCCCAGCGACTCATTCGTGTGCAGATCGAAAACCGTCCTGCTGTCGATGTTATCCGTCTGTATGATAGCCCCAAAACGCTTTTCTATTGTGATCCACCCTATCTGCATGCCACACGCGGCGATGCTAATGCCTATGGTTTCGAGATGGACGAAAGCCAGCATCGTGAGTTTTCCGAGGCTGTCAATGAGTGCAATGGCATGGTGGCTGTGTCAGGGTATGACCACCCATTGATGAACGAGCTATTTAAGCCAGGTCGTTGGTTCAAAACCCGAGGTCCAGACAAGACTATCCATTCGACCAAGGGTAAAAGGTCTGAAGTCCTGTGGACGAATTATGATCCCAAGCATCATATCGGGCTGTTTGAATAAGGGCATTTAAAGCGTCGTGTATCGATGCCATCCCGACGATATGCATATTTTTTGGGGCTGTTGTAGCTATAAAGAACGAGAGAAACTTGATGAAACAAGAAGAAATACTAAAAAATATTCAAGAGAGAGCCGAAGCCACATTAAATAAGTCTGTAATTTCAGATTCAGTAATTCGAGGGCGTGTTGATTATGTTTGTCGCTGTATAAGCAACAGAGCTGGGGTTCGATTACTTATGTCATGTCTGCTTGGGAAATTGGATAGACCAAACGTTGATCCACGTAAGCCTTACACAGAGATTGGGGGAGAGGACAGTTTTTCTGGCCGTACCTATGATGAACGTTACCTGACCAAATTCATCAATGAACACCGACTTCCAGTTAATCCGACTACGGCTTTTCTTACCCCTACGCTACGTAATATAGATTACATGCTGACTACTGATCGAGAGCTTGTTGGCAGACCACGTGATCTTTATAAAAAAACGCTTGAGCTATTGGAAGATGTAGCCTTGGGTCATATTTCTGCTGACGTAATGTTTGTAGAAACCGTGCGCGTATTATTATTGCTGCGTGATGAAAAACTGGCCCGTATGAATTCCTTGTTGGAAGCTTTGGGTCGTACAGAAGGGTCATTACCTCTTTCATCAGAGGCTATTGTTACATTGATAGGTCAGCACCTTTCTTGCAAGAATGCCAGCCGTTTGCCGGTACTAATTGTCGCTGCGGCCTATGAATCTGCTGGGGTGCAATTGTCTGAAAGTATGCTTCCTCTAAATTCTCACAATGCAGCCGATCTTCAAACGGGGTCATTGGGAGATGTGGAAATCTGTTTGGTAGATGATGATTCTGTTGTTACTGCTTATGAAATGAAGATGAAGCGTGTCACGCAAAATGACATTGAGGTGGCGGTTACTAAAATAGCGAGAGCGCCAAATAAGATTCAGAACTACCTATTCGTGACTACAGATGTAATTGACCCGATTGTGGCTAATTATGCATCGACGTTTTATGAAAAAACTGATGGAACCGAGATTGCTATTCTTGATTGCATTGGTTTCCTGCGTCATTTTCTTCATCTGTTCCATCGTATTCGGGCGGATTATCTTAATGCTTATCAAGCGCTGATTTTGAATGAACCAGATTCGGCGGTTAGCCAGACTCTAAAAGAGGCTTTTTTGGCATTAAGGCAAGTTGCAGAAAGTGGAGAATGATTGGTGGTATGTTTGTCTCTAATTGATTAACTTGGTGCTGCTCTATCACTCTTTTTTTGGGGGCTGGTGGGGTGGCTTTGTTTAACCATCCTCCAATAGTCACACCGTCACGTTTGGCAGCGGCAAGAGCTGTATTTCTAACTTCCGGGTGAGCCTCACGAATTGACCACTGTTTAAGTTCGTCTGTCATGTCTGCCTCCTTTGCCTGACCAGTCAGACAAATAGTTCCTCTTGAGGGTCTTTCTTGAACTCAAAGCGCAGCTTAGAGACCCTTCGGTCGGTTTTGATAGGTTTCCATTCAATTAACCAGCCGTCTTTCTCGATCAGCTCTTTGACTGCTGGTTTTATGATTTTAACAAGGTTTTGTTTTTCTATTGCCTCCATAAAAGTACAGAATTATTCTGTTGCGCATCCAGATAATCTGGTATATTTTTTGTAAATTATATTATATAATGAATAATCAACAGTATATATAGAGAATAGCATTGCATTGATTTGGTTTATACTTATCGAATCGCGCCTTAATTCTGTTAAGTGCGGGGTGGCTTAAACATGCCTGCACGCGTAGCCTGCGGTTGCCCCCTCTGCCATGTGCGCTTTTTTGATCGGGGGGCGATAAGGATTTGTGTGGAATTATAAAAATTACAGAATCAGGAACAGTTTTTGCGCAATAACCAGATCGGGTTCCACCGGGCTGTGCCGGTGGAATGGGTGGGGCGGGTGCGTGTTGGAATACCCCCTGTAGAGAGCAGGGGGTATTGAGAAAAACCGTGTTATTTTACAAAAATGTCTCGCCGACCATTTCCTCGCTTTTTTCCCATAATGCCTTTGCGTGTGCGGGGTTAACGGCATAGGCCCGTACACCGCCATCGTTCAGTGCGCCCGATGCCGCATCGGGCACGACGGGGGCTACGTGGCAGTCCTCGCAGTAATGGCTACCAACGGCATCGGCCGGAGCCACAACGCCCGCCCAGACGGATGTTGCAGCCCCTTGCGGAATTGTCTTGAATACAAAAGGAGGTTTTCCTGCCTCGGTGGCCTGTGCGTTAAGCTGCTCGACCATGGTTTCCAGCGCGCCATCTGGCAGGTGGCGGGTCAGTTCGGTCATAATCCCGCCGGGGTGGATGGCTGTTGCCCGCACACCCCGTGCCTTGTGCCGTGCATCAAACGCCACCGCGAACAGAATATTGGCGGTTTTGGAGCGGCCATAGGCCACCCACGGGTTATAGGGTGTGTGGGCAAAGTTGGGGTCGCTCAGGTCCACATCCGCAAAGCGGTGCCCGGCGGAGGATACGTTCACCACGCGCGCGCCAGCATGCAACAGCCCGGCAATGCGGTTGATCAGCACAAAATGGCCAAGGTGGTTGGTGCCAAACTGGGTTTCAAACCCGTCTTTGGTGTGCCCCATGGGGGCGGCCATAACCCCGGCATTGGCAATAATCAGGTCAAACGGTTTGGCCTGCGTGTTCAGGTGGTCGGCGGCGGCGCGTACACTGCTCAGGTCCGCCAGATCAAGGGCAAGCAGGTCAAACGTGCCCCCACCACTCTGTGCTGCTGCGCGGAGCGGTGCGGTGGCGCGTTCGGCCTTGGCAAGGTTGCGCGCAGTCCCCACGACCGTGGCGCCGTGGGCGACCAGGGCGCGGGCTGTTTCCACCCCCAGTCCTGCGGATACGCCGGTTACAAGAACGCGCTTGCCGGTAAGGGAGACACCGGACAGAACATCCTCCGTGGTGGATGTTGCGCCAAACTGCTGTGTTTGTGTTCGTGCCATGACTGGTCTCCGGCATTATAAGGAGCGCCGCGCCTTGCGGGAGGGGCGCTCGGGGAGTTATGTGGAAGCATGCTCCGCTTAAATATATACGGAGCATTCCTCCGTTTAACAAGAGGGGAAAAAGTGGAAGAGGGTCACACACGCCGCCGCAAGCCACGCAGCGATGGGCAAAAAAACCGCGCACACCTGCTGCAAACAGCCAAAGCGGCCTTTGGTGCGGGGGAGGCAGACATCCCGCTGGACGAGATTGCCCGGCGCGCAGGCGTGGGCATTGGCACGTTGTACCGCCACTTTTCCAACCGGGATGCGCTGATCGAGGCCGTCTATCGGGAGGAGCTGAGCAGGCTTTCGCTGGCCGCGACCGATCTGGCGCGCACCAGCCCCCCCGTGGAGGCGCTGCGGGCATGGATGAAGCTGTTTGTGGATTACATTGCCACCAAGCAGGTTATTGCCCCTGCGCTGAACAGTCTGATCGGTGGTACGGGCGCACTGTACGCGGATTCGCGCACCATACTCAAAGCCACCATCGACCAGCTTATTGCGCGCGCTGTGCAAAGTGGTGAAATCAGCCCCGATATTGAACCGCTGGACCTGCTATGCGCGCTTGCTGGTGTGTCCAACTACGCAACAGGTCCGGGGTGGGAGGCCAGCGCCAAAAGGCTGGTGGATATTCTGATCGCGGGGTCGCGCACAGGGGGCTAAGGGCTAAGCGCTTGGGGCTGGTGGGCCTGTCGGAGCCTGCATGCGTGGCGTGTTGCATAAAAAAACCCCCGCAAGGCGGTAGGCCCTGCGGGGGTTTTGTGCCTGTAGCGCCTTTGGGCTGCTGGCTTAGCGCGGGGTGCGGCGGGTTAGCTGGCTTACGTCGCGCACCGCGCCACGGGCGGCGCTGGTGGTCAGGGCCGCATAGGCTTTGAGCGCGTTGGAAACCACACGTTCACGCTTGGGCTGCCATGCCAGATCGCCCAGATCATCCATACGGGCGCGGCGCTGGGAGAGCACACTCTCCGCCACAGCCACGGACAGGCGGCGGTTGGGAATGTCGATCTCGATCGTATCGCCTTCCTCGACCAGCCCGATCACCCCGCCTTCGCCCGCTTCGGGGGAGATATGGCCAATGGACAGGCCCGAACTCCCGCCAGAAAAACGGCCATCGGTAATGAGCGCGCATTTTTCGGCCAGACCTTTGGATTTAAGGTAGCTGGTGGGGTACAGCATTTCCTGCATGCCGGGGCCACCTTTGGGGCCTTCGTAGCGGATCAGCACCACATCGCCGGGGTTGATTCTGTTGCCCAGAATGGCGCTGACCGCATCATCCTGACTTTCAAAAATCCGTGCAGGGCCAGAGAATGTTTCCAGCCCTTTGGCAACGCCCGCGGTTTTAACAATCGCGCCGTCTTCGGCCAGATTGCCGTACAGCACGCACAGCCCGCCATCCTGATTATAGGCATGGACCCCATCGCGGATGGCGCCATCGGTCTGGTCCGTATCCAGCGTTTTGTATGTGCTGGACTGCGAGAACGCGACCGTGGTGCGAACACCCCCCGGTGCTGCGCTAAAAAACTCCCGCGCAGGCGTGTTGGCCTCGGCTCCGGGGGCGCGGATGTCCCATTTTGCCAGTGCTTCGGGCAGGTTGGCGGCGTGGACCATGTTTACGTCGCGGTGCAGCAGGCCCAGCCGGTCCAGCTCGCCCATAATGGCAGGAATACCGCCTGCGCGGTGCACGTCTTCCATGTGCACATCCGCGCGGGAGGGGGAAACCTTGCACAGATGCGGCACCTTGCGGGACAGGCGGTCAATATCCTGCATGGTAAAGGGCACTTCGCCCTCGTGGGCTGCGGCCAGCAGATGCAGCACCGTGTTGGTGGAGCCACCCATGGCAATATCGACCGACATGGCGTTCTCAAACGCGGCCATGGTGGCAATGCTGCGGGGCAGGACCGAGGTATCGCCCCCTTCGTAGTAGCGGCGGGCAAGGTCCACAATGCGGTGGCCTGCCTCCACAAACAGGTTGCGGCGGGCGGCATGGGTGGCCACAAGGCTGCCATTGCCGGGCAGGGACAGGCCGAGGGCTTCGGTCAGGCAGTTCATGGAATTGGCGGTGAACATGCCAGAGCAGGACCCGCAGGTGGGGCAGGCGGAACGCTCGATGGCAAGGGAGTCGGCCTCGCTCACACCCGGGCTTGCGGCTGCGACCATGGAGGTCACAAGGTCTGCGCGCTGTTCAATATCATCCAGTGTGACCCGCCCTGCTTCCATGGGGCCACCGGAGACAAAAATAACAGGAATGTTCAGCCGCATGGAGGCCATGAGCATGCCCGGCGTAATTTTGTCGCAGTTGCTGATGCAGACAATGGCGTCCGCGCAATGGGCGTTCACCATGTATTCCACCGCATCGGCAATCAGCTCGCGCGAGGGCAGGCTGTACAGCATGCCGCCATGGCCCATGGCAATGCCGTCATCCACCGCAATGGTGTTGAACTCACGCCCGATGCCACCGGCCTCGGCAATGGCTTCGCACACAAGCTGGCCCATGTCCTTGAGGTGAACATGGCCGGGCACGAACTGGGTAAAGGAGTTGGCGACGGCAATAATGGGTTTGCCAAAGTCGGAGTCTTTTACACCGGTTGCGCGCCACAGGCTGCGGGCACCCGCCATATTGCGCCCGTGGGTGGTGGTGCGTGATCGGTAACCGGCCATTATCGGGGTCTCTTCTGCTGTTGCGCTGGGTAAGGCAGCGGGGTCGTGGGGTATGCGCGGTGGGTTCACCGGCAAAGGCTTGGGCACATTACGCCACATTGTGCTGGCTGTCAGGGCTGGATTATGCAGAAATGGATGAGCAGGTTCCCGGTTGCCGGGGGATGACGCTGCGAGGTGCTGGTCCGTTCTGTGCCAATGTCCCTGATAACACTACAGTTTTGTGACAAAACTCTGTTTAATGGGACTTTCATGGGGTCTCCGTGTTGCAGGAGAGGACGGCGTTCAGTATTTCTCGCCCCATCCGGCTGATAGTTCGGAACGGAGAGCAGATGGAAATTCCCGCACGGCAGTCCCTGCCCGCGATGAAACAGGCCCCTTCCCATCAGGGAGGGCAAAAGGGCGACCCCGCCTTCAGGCTTCTGGTAACGGCAACAGGTGTTGGCGTGCTGGTTGTTCTGGGCGCTATCATTGCCGTTATGGTGAGTGGTGGCTGGAAGGCGTTTGCAACCTTTGGTCCGGGCTTTCTGGTTTCCGCAGTATGGAACCCGGTCACGCAACATTTTGGGGCGGCAGCTCCTGTATTTGGCACCGTTATCAGCAGTGCGCTTGCCCTGCTTGTGGCCGTGCCGCTGGCTTTTGGCACCGCGTTCTGGCTGACCGCTCTGGCCCCCCCTTCGGCGGCTTCGGTCATTGGTATGGCCGTGCAACTGCTGGCTGCCGTGCCCTCCATTATTTTTGGCATGTGGGGCTTTTTTGTGGTGGTGCCGGTGGTGGCGCATTACGTGCAGCCCGCCGCCCGCCAGATTTTTGGGCATGTGCCCGGCCTGTCCGCCCTTGTGGCGGGTGCGCCCTTTGGCACGGGCCTGTTTACGGCCGCCCTTATTCTGGCGGTCATGATCACCCCTTCCATTACCGCCGTTATGCGCGATGTGTTCCTGTCCATGCCTGCTGTGCTGCGTGAGAGCGGGTACGGGCTGGGAGCCACCCGGTGGGAGGTCATGCGCTACGTGGTTCTGCCGTGGTCGCGGCAGGGGGTTGTGGGCGGCATTGTGCTGGGCATGGGCCGCGCCATGGGCGAGACCATGGCCGTGACCTTTGTGATCGGGGATAGCAACCATATTGGCTGGTCCCTGTTTGCCCCGGCCAACACCATTGCCTCGCTGATCGCCCTTGAATTCCCCGAAAGCCCGGCAGGGAGCCTTAAACTGGCATCCCTTATGGCTCTGGGCGCCATTCTTATGGCCATCTCCTTTGTAACACTCTGGTTCTCCCGCTGGCTGCTGGCCCGTGGCGAACAGGCAGCAGGACGTTGAGGATGAAGGCGAACAATACCCTCATGCGGGCGGATCGCTCCGCCTCGCTGCTGTGGCGGCGGCATATGTGCGACAAGCTGGCAACGGGCCTGAGCTGGCTTGGTATGCTGATTGTGGTGTTCATGCTCGGCTCCATCCTGTGGACCCTGTTCAAAAACGGTCTGGCGGGCATGAGCGTGCATCTGTTCACCATGTCCATGGCAGCACCCGGGCAGCCCGGCGGGCTGGCCAACGCCATTATGGGCAGCATTATCCAGACCGGCCTTGCCATTCTGATTGGCGCGCCAGCCGGGCTGATGACGGGCATCTATCTGGCCGAATACGGCACAACCAGCCGCATGGCGCGCATTGTGCGCTTTGTGTCGGACATGCTGCTTTCCGCGCCGTCCATCCTGATCGGCCTGTTTATTTACATGATGCTGGTTGTGCCGTTCGGGCATTTTTCCGGCCTGTCGGGCGCTGTGGCGCTGGCTATTCTGGCCATGCCCATTGTGGTTCGCACGACCGAGGACATGCTGCGTCTGGTCCCCGTTGCCATGCGTGAGGCAGGCATTGCGCTGGGTGCGCCCAAATGGCGGGTGATCCTGTTCATTTGTGTGCGGGCCGTGCGTGCGGGCATTATGACCGGCGTGCTGCTGGCCATAGCCCGCGTGGCGGGCGAGACGGCCCCCCTGCTGTTTACCTCTTTGGGCAATTCCGAATGGTCGCTCGACCTTGGGCGTCCCATGGCCAGCCTGCCCGTGGCCATCTACCAGTATGCAGGGTCGGCCTATCAGGACTGGATGCAGCAGGCATGGACCGGCGCGCTACTGGTTACACTGGGTGTGCTTATTATTAATATTGTAGTGCGGGTCGGAACCCGCGGAGGACGGTCATGAGCGTAGAGGTTCCCGTAAAGACGGCAGGCATGACCCAACCGTTGGACAGCACCGCCGCCAGCAAGGACACCCCCCACCCCGTGGCCATGCAGGTCAAGGGTCTGAACTTCTATTACGGTACGTCCCACGCTTTGCACGACATCTCGCTCGACTTCCCCGAGCGTAGTGTTACGGGCATGATCGGGCCTTCAGGCTGCGGCAAGTCCACCCTGCTGCGTGTGCTCAACCGGATGTACGACCTGTACCCCGGCCAGCGCGCCACGGGCGAAGTGATTTTTGACAAGCAGAACATCCTGAATTCCGGGGTGGACCTGAACGTCCTGCGCTCGCGTATTGGCATGGTGTTTCAAAAACCAACACCGTTCCCCATGTCCATTTATGACAACATCGCTTTTGGCATCCGCCTGCACGAGCGCGTTTCCCGCTCCGAAATGGACGGACGGGTGGAGGACGCCCTGCGCCGCGTGGCCCTGTGGCCGGAAGTGCAGGACCGGCTGAGCGCTTCGGCCACCGCCCTGTCGGGTGGGCAGCAGCAGCGCCTGTGCATTGCCCGCACCATTGCCGTGCGCCCGGAAGTGATTTTGCTGGATGAGCCAACAAGTGCGCTCGACCCGGTCTCCACCGCCCGGATCGAGGAGCTGCTCGATGAGCTTAAAACCGAGTTCACCATTGCCATTGTAACGCACAACATGCAGCAGGCTGCCCGTTGTGCGGATCAGGTGGCGTTTTTCTATATGGGCCGCCTGATCGAAGTGGACAGCACCGCCCGTATGTTCACCACCCCGCGTGAACAGCAGACGCAGGACTACATCACAGGCCGCTTTGGCTAAAGGCCATTAGGGTAAGGCACGGAGGAAAGCGTTATGGGCAACGAACCCGCACATACCATTACCCGCTACGATCAGGAGCTTGATCGGCTGCGTGGCATTGTGGCGCGCATGGGTGGTCTGGTCGAGCGGCAGACCGCTCAGGCCATCACTGCTGTGGTGAACCAGAATGAAGAAGCCGCTCTGGAACCCCCCGAGCTGGACCCCGAAGTAGACGCGCTTGAACGCGAGGCCGAAATGCTGGCCATTCGCATTCTGGCCCTGCGCGCCCCCATGGCGGTGGACCTGCGCGTTATTGTGGCCGTGCTCAAAATGAGCGGCGACCTTGAGCGGATCGGGGATTACGCATCCTCCATTGCGCGCAGGGCTGCCAAGGTGGAAGTTCTGGACGGGGCTATTTCCTTTAGCGCCCTGCGGGCCATGGCCCGTCTGGTGCAGGAAAACCTGCACATGGCCGTGGAATCCATGGTCGAGAACGACGCCGAGCGCGCTCAGGAAGTGTGGAAAGCCGATACAGCGGTGGACGAACTGTACACCACCATGTTCCGCGAACTGGTCACCTACATGATGGAAGACCCCCGCAAGATCGGGCCGTGCATCCATCTGCTGTTCGTCGCCAAAAACCTTGAGCGGATCGGGGACCACGCCACCAATATTGCCGAGCGTGTGTACTACGCGGTTACGGGGGAAATGCTGCCATCCGTGCGTCCGCGCGGGGGGGCTGCGCGCACCAATATCGAACAGCCGGAATAAGTCTGGCTGAACACTCTTTCGGCCTTCATAGGGCCGTTCAGGGCATGCGGGCATTCTGGCTGTAAACAGCCGGGGTGCCCGTTTTTTGTTGGGCTGCTGGCCTGCGGGGTTTTAGCCGTGCGGGGTGTGCAGGCCCGCATCAAAAAACGTGTGGTGCAGACCTTCGGCCAGCCCTATGGGCTGCACACCCAGTATGGTCCGCATGGGGGTAATATCAACATTCTTGTTTTCCAGCAGGCGGCGGATTTCCTCCGGGGCTACGCGCGGCAGGCCGGGCACATGGGCCGCCATGCGCGCAAGCCCCATAAGCAGGCCCGTGGGCAGGCTTATGGTTGAGCGGGGCGCAAGCCCTGCGGCCTCGGCCACCATGGCGGCAAACTGGCGGTAGGGCAGGGCGTCCGCTCCGGCAATAACCATACTGTGCGGCCCATCCCACGCGCGGTTCAGGGCGGCCAGAATGCAGGCTGTAACATCCCCCTGCCAGATGGGCTGCACCAGTGCGCGCCCCCCACCGGGCAGGGGGGTAAAGGGGAGCTGGCGCAGCACGGCGGCCAGCCGTTGCACGGTGTTCTCGCCCTGTGCGCCGTAAATCATGGTGGGGTGCAAAATCACACCGGACCGGCCAGAGGCCAGAAAAGCCTGTTCGCCCAAAAGCACGCCATTGCCGTGCGCGTCTGGCCAGCGGGTCAGCTTGCGTGTGCTGCCAAGGCACACCAGCCGGGCCGTGGCGGGGGCTGTGGCCAGCAATGCGGGTATGTGGCGGGCATGGGCTGTGCAGACAATACGTGTGGCATCGGCCAGTGCGGCGCGCAGCGGGCCTGTTGGCCCCTCCAGATCGGCAACACGCAGGTCAGGCAGGTTTTTGGCGCGGGCAGGGTTGCGCACAATGGGCACAACCGGTGTGCCCCGCAGGCGCAGCGCCCGGCACACGGCCTGTCCCGACCGGCCAGAGGCCCCCAGAACATGCACGGGGTCTGTGTGGGGCTGTGTCCTGCGCATGCTGTGTCCCTATGGGGGAATGGGGGTTAGTGTGTTTGAACCGTCAGCCCGATTTTTTCTGCCTGTTCAGGCATGGCGGCAAGGCTGCCCAGACTTGCCACCACAAGCATGAGCGGCATGGGCTGTTCGGGTTTGATGCCAATGCTCAGGGTCTGTTTGCCCGGATTGGCCAGCCAGTTGAAGAAGCTGGCAAAAGCGGGGTTCTGCGCCGTGGCGGACTGGGCCTGCACATAGGCCAGAAAACCCTGTGGCGGCAGGCCACGGGCGCTGGCGATTGCGCCCAGTGCTCTGGGGACCAGCCCGTGGTCAATATAATCAAACGCTACGGATATGACCTGAAGGTCGGTGTTGCTGTCGACCAGCATGGAGGCGGATGTGGCCTGCCCAAGTTCGCCATGCATATGCAGCCGCCCCATATTGGCGGAGTCGATGCTAAAGGTTTCCACGTGCAGGGCGCCGGTTTTGGGGGTGTAGGTGTCGTTCAGCACCACATTGCCCACAAACCGGTCATACCCGAGTGAGGGCATCCAGCCCATGTTGGGCACGGTGGGCCACAGTTCCAGCCCCTGTATGCTGGACACTTCCTGCTCCGTGGCCTCGGTATGGGTTGCGTGGGAGAGCACGCGTTTTGCCCGCATGAGCGGAGCCGTGCCGTCCATGCTCAACTGGTCAATGGTGATGTCGCGCGTGCTGGGGTGGACGGTGTAGGGCGCGCCGGTGGTCAGGGTTTTGTACAGGTCCGCCAGCGCCACGCCGTCCACAACAAGGGAGGCGGCTTTAACATGGCGCGGTGGGGCCACATCGGTGGAGAGCTGCACGTTGCGGGCCTGTAGGTGCGATGTTTCGTTCGCGCCAAAGTCGTCCATGCTCGCGGTATCGGCGGAAATATCGGATTGCAGGGCGCTGACAAACCCGTGCAGGCCGGTTGCCTGCGCGTGGCCAATGCTCAGGGTCTGCACACCGGGGGCGGTGGGGTCTTCCGCCTTGGTGGGCAGGGCCAGATCGTCCATTTCCACTGTTTTCAGGTGCAGGCTGCCTGCGGGGTCCGCGAGCTGGAAGTTACGGAAGCTCAGGTGGTGAATGCGGGTGACCTCGGAATCCTGCGTGTCGGGCTTGGTCAGCTCGGCTTCATCGGCGGTCATGGTTTCTGGCCCCTGCCGGAACACAAGGCCGCTAAAGCGCACACTGCGGCCCAGCAGGCCCGGTTTTGCGCGCGTATAGGTGAAGGAGACATCCGGCCCCAGCGCCTGCTTGAACCGCTCGATCCCTTTATCAACCATGACATGCTCTGCATGGTGGGCGCCAAACCATGCGATTCCGCCAAGAATGGCAATGCCAGAGACCGTGACAAGAACGTTCTTCTTCACCCGTTGGAAATCCTGCTGTTTGCACCACAATCTTTAGCTTTAGTGCATGCGGGGGAGGCGGGCAAGCGCACGCACGGTAATATGTTACCTAGAGAAAACTGCCTGAAAATACGGTCATTAAGTGCAATAGTACTTGACGGTTTGATGCGCGCACATCATAACGCGCCATCAATACGTAACTGTTCTCATATGGAATCAGTGTCATGAAGACCACCCTCTCGCTGAAGCCCGCGGAGGTGACGAAGAACTGGATCCTGATCGATGCCGAAGGTCTCGCTCTGGGTCGTCTCGCCGTCATCATCGCCACGCGCCTGCGCGGCAAGCACAAGCCTCAGTTCACCCCGCATGTTGATTGCGGCGACCATGTTGTTGTCATCAACGCCGAAAAAGTGGCGCTGACCGGCAACAAGGCGGACCAGAAGCTCTTTCATTACCACACCGGCTATGCTGGCGGTATCAAGACCCGTACGGTCACGCAGCGCCTGAATGGCAAGCACCCCGGCCATCTGGTCGAAAAAGCCGTTGAACGCATGATCACGCGTGGTCCGCTCCAGCGCGACCAGATGCGGAACCTGCATGTGTATGCTGGCGCTGAACACCCCCACGGTGGTCAGACCCCCCAGGTGCTTGACGTTGCGGGCATGAACCGCAAGAACGTCGTTAACCCTCAGAAGGGCTGAGACAATGTCTGAAACTCAGGAACGTACAGGCACGCTGGCCGATCTGAAGACCGTTGCACCGGTTCTGGCCGATTCTGCTCCGGTTTACGAAGCCAAGCGTGACGCACAGGGCCGCTCCTACGCCACTGGCCGCCGTAAGGATGCCGTGGCCCGCGTATGGATCAAGCCGGGTAAAGGTGAAGTCACCGTTAACGGCCGTCCGGTTGTTCAGTATTTCGCACGCCCCGTGCTGCGTATGCTGCTCACCCAGCCCTTCCTTGTCTCCGATCGTTACAACCAGTTTGACGTGGTCTGCACCGTAACCGGTGGCGGTCTGTCTGGTCAGGCTGGTGCGGTTCGTCACGGTATCAGCCGTGCGCTGACCCACTACGAACCCGAACTGCGCAGCATCCTCAAGGCTGCTGGCTTCCTGACCCGCGATTCGCGTCAGGTTGAACGTAAAAAGTACGGTCGCGCCAAAGCCCGTCGTTCCTTCCAGTTCAGCAAGCGCTGATCTGGTTCGAACTTCGGATTTTCGTTCGGCAAACGGGCGGGGGGATTTTGGTCCTCCCGCCCGTTTTGCGTTTGGGGGGCTTTGGCCCCGTTAGGGGGCCAGAAAGGTGCGTACGTCCCGCGCAAGGGCTGCGCGGCTGTCCGGGCGGGTGTAGAGCATGTGCCCACCGGGGTACACATGCAGCCCGATGCGCCCATGCCCCACGGGAATATGCTCCGCCACCCAGCGGGAGGAGGCATAGGGGCACACAAGGTCATACGCCCCGTTGGCAATGAACACCCGCAAAGTGGGGTTCAGGGCCAGCAGGCGGCGCAGGGTGGGTATGGGGCGCACGATGGGGGCGTTCGTATCGCGGTAGTCCCATGCCTGACTAATGGCGTAGTTGAGCAGGTTGTAGCTCAGATCCGTCTGGTAGCGCAGCTCGGTTGCGGCGTAGTGCTCAAACGCGCTGCCATAGGCGTGGCCAAACCCGTCCAGCGTGGGTTCGGGGCTTTCGGCATTGTCCACCCCTTCGGGGAAGGGGTCCGCAATGGACAGGGTTGCATCGTACAGCGAATACAGGCGGCCATCGCGGCTGCGGATGTCATGTGCCTCTGGCCGGGGCATGCCGCGCTGTTTGGCAATAATATCCTGCTCAATGCCGGTGTGGTTGGCCACGACTTCGTAAAAATCATCCGCCGCATCCCCCGTGGGGGGCGTGCCCGCCAGTGTGCTCAGGTACGGCCCCACGGCGTACTGGTAGGCCTTGTCCAGATGCTGGGTCAGGTTTTCGGGGGTCAGCTTGTGCTGGAGGGCCAGATTGGCTGCCTCAAGCGAGGGCAGCACAAAGGCTTCGGCCAGAATGTCATTCTCTGTATCCAGCAGGGTCATATCCAGTGCGGGGGAGATCATGACAATGCCGTTGAGCAGAATGTGCTGGTCCTCGGCCAGCGCGTTGGCCACCTCTATGGCGCGCAGGCCACCGTAGCTTTCCCCCGCAAGGTAGCGCGGGGAGGTCAGGCGTTTGTTGGTGTTGGCCCAGAGCTGAATGGCTTTGGCAAAGGTTTTGGCGTCCTGTCGAACCCCATAGAACTGCTTGTCCGCCTGTTTGGGGTCGGTCGGGACCGACCAGCCCGTGCCCGGTGCATCCAGAAAAACCAGATCCGCCGCACCCAGCCAGCTTTCGGGGTTGGGTTTGATCTGGGCATTGGCCCCATCGGCAGGGTTGCCGGTAGGAAAATCGAGCATGACCGGCCCTGCCGCCCCAAGGTGCAGGTAAGCGGTGCCAGCCCCCGGTCCGCCATTAAAAAAATACACAACCGGCCTGTGTGCGGGGTCCGCGCCATCGCGCGTGTAGGCGGTGTAGAACATGCGTGCCGTGGGCTTGCCCGCATCATCACGCAGGGTCAGCGTACCTGCGGTTGCGGTATAGGTCATTTTTTGCCCACCAAATGTGCCGTTATGGTGGGTTATGGAGTCCTTGGGCAGCATGGCGGCGGCATCATGGAACGTATCGGCCCCATCGGGGGTCTGGGCGGGCTGGCCTGCTTCGGCCTTGGCCGGGGCGGGTGGCGTGGCCGCCAGTGCGGTGGTGGACAGGCACACGGCAAGGCAGAAGGGCAGGGCGGACCACAGGCCAGCGCGGGTGGTGGTACGGTGGTACGGTGCTGGGTGTGTGATCAAGGTCTGTCTTCCTTTGCCGCATTTGTGCAGGAGCCATGCTGCGTGTGCAAACGTGTTCCTGCAAGGGTGGGGTGGACTATTTTTTGCCCTAATCCCATGTCTTACACATAACCGATGTTCGCGCTTTTATGGTGTGGAACACAGGAAAGGAATATTTATGCTCTCTATTCGGAAAATTGCGCTTCTGGGCCTGCCTCTGGTCGCCTTTGCTGGCGCGGCCTCTGTTGCGCATGCCGACCCGTGCCTGTCCCTGAGCGGCTGCCTCCAGCAGGGTGCGGAAAATCAGGTCAATTCCGCCAAGGACTCGGTCAAGAACGCAGGGAGCCAGTTTACGTCTGGTGTGCGCGATCAGGCCAAACAGCGTTGGAACAATGCAACCGAAGCCGAGCGCGAAAAGCTGCTGGCCAAGGGTGGCGCGCTGACCAGCACAGGCGCTAACGCCACGGAAAAACTGAACAACGCGGAAAAAACCGTAAAGGACCGCTGGAACAACGCCAGCACGGCCGAACGGCAGAAAATTCTGGCCCAGCGTGACAAGCTCACAGGTGCCGCCACCGCAGCAACGGGTAGCGTCAGCAGTGCGGAACAGAATGTGAAGGACCGTTGGAACAACGCCTCCCAGAGCACCAAAAACGCATGGAAGAGCAAAAAAGATCGTCTGAAGTCGGACGTGAACAACGCAACGACCCTGCCGTCCATTCCCTCCCTGTAAGGGAAGGCATGACTGCGGGCCTTACGGCCCGACAGGCACAAAAAAGGCTGCTCCCCTTATCGGGGGCAGCCTTTTTTGTTGGTCCCCCACGCCAAAAAGTGGGGGAGGCCTCCGTTACTTGCGCTTGCGCGAAGACGGGCCGGATTTGCCAGAAGGCGGGCCTTTGCGGTCAAAATTGGCGCGGCCTTTGGGTGGGCCACGGCGTTCGCCAAAGGGGGGGCGGCCACCACCACCCGCACCGGGCGGGCCTTTGCGGGGGGCTGCTGCGGGTTCCACAGTCATTTCGTCCGCATCGGCGGCGGCGGCGCAGGCGGCAAAGCGTTCGGCTTTGTCGGGGGCGATTTCCACCAGCGTGTGGTCGTTTACAATGCGGATTGCGCCAATATCCTGCTTTTTAATGCCGCCCAGACGGCACAGCACAGGCACCAGCCATTTGGGGTCTGCCCGGTCTGCCCGACCAACGGACAGGCGGAACCAGCTCCCGTTCATGTCCGGTGCGCGTTCACGCGGCTCACGCGGGGGGGCGTTTTCGTCCCGTGGGCCACGGGTGCGGGTGGCATCGGGTGTGATCACGCGCAGGTGGGCCGGTTCGGGCAGGCTTTTGCGCCACATGCCCACAAGAGCGGTCGCAAGCTGCTCGGGGGTATGCTCGGCCACAAGGCGTGCGGTCAGAGCCTGAATGTTCTCGTTCTCTGAAGGGGGGAGCGAGAGGAAGTGTGCGCTCAGAAGGCGCTCTGCATCGGCTTCGGCAATCGCCTGCGGGCTGGGTGCGCCGCTCCATTCCGCTGTAACCTTGGCAGCCTGCAACAGGCGTTCGGCCAAGCGGCGGCGTGCGGGCGGGACCAGCAGCACACAGGTGCCCTTTTTGCCTGCCCGGCCCGTACGGCCCGAGCGGTGCAGCAGGGTTGCGGGGTTGGACGGCAGGCTGGCGTGAATGACCAGCCCGAGGTCTGGAATATCAATCCCACGCGCGGCCACGTCGGTTGCCACGCAAACGCGGGCCTGCCCGTGGCGCAGGCTTTCAATCGCGCGGGTACGTTCGTTCTGCCCCAGATCGCCCGAAATGGCGACGGAGGAAAAACCACGCTCGGTCAGAATGCTCTGGAGCTGCCGCACCGCCTCACGCGTGTGGCAGAACACAATGGCGGAAGGGGATTCGATCAGGCGCAGCACGTTCACCACGGCGCGGGCCATGTCGCCCTGATCAACCAGCACGCCACGGTAGGTAATGTCGGAATGTGGGGTGTTGGTGCCTACCGTATCCACGCGCAGGGCGTCGTGCTGGTAACGCTTGGCAAGACCTGCGATTTCACGCGCAATGGTGGCGGAAAACAGCAGGGTGCGGCGGTCCTTGGGGGTGGCGTCCAGCAGGGTTTCCAGCTCGTCACGGAAGCCGAGGTCGAGCATTTCGTCCGCTTCGTCCAGCACGGCGGCCTTGAGCTGCGACAGGTCGAGGTTGCCGCGCTTGAGGTGGTCGCACAGGCGGCCGGGCGTGCCGACAACAATGTGGCAGCCATTGGACAGGTTGCGCGCTTCCGTGCGGGGTTCCATGCCCCCTACGCAGGAGACAATGCGTGCGCCGGTCTTGGCGTACAGCCATTCCAGTTCGCTGCGGACCTGTAGGGCCAGCTCACGCGTGGGGGCAATAACCAGTGCCAGCGGCGCATTGGCTGGGCCGCAACGGTCTGCATCGTTCAGGAGTGTGTCGGCCAGAGACAAGCCAAAGGCCACCGTCTTGCCCGAACCCGTGCGGGCGGAAACAAGCAGGTCGCGGCCTTTTGCGTCATCGGCCAGAATGGCGGCTTGGACGGATGTAGGGGCTTCAAACCCGCGCGCGGCCAGAGCCTGAGCGAGCGGGGCGGGAGCATTTTGGAAAGGCATATAAATGAGGTCCAGACAAAACAGGCATGAAAGAGGGGAATAAAGCGTCCTGTCCGGAAAGACCTCTCTCTTGTGCCGGAGTTATATGCTGCTGACCCGCAGCACCCCGACAACGTGTAAAAGACATCCTTACTGGAAGGGTAGGTAACGGAAATCCATAAAGACTTCGCTCAGGCTGGTGTCTGGTGCGCCACCGTTGCCCTCCCACGCATGAATGCGCGAATAGGCAAGCTGCACGCCAGCTTCCACCGTACCATAACGGCCTTTAAGGAAACGATACCACGCTCCGACTGTGGCTTCCATAACACTATGGATGTTACTGCCAGCGGCACAATTACTACTCAGCTCGGTATAGCAGCCCGTGTTGTTATAGGCCGGGTTGCCATAACCATAGGCGTTGCCACCTTCCGAGAAGTAGCTGCGACCGGCCTGTTGGTAGCCAAAATAGCCATACACGTCAATGAGCGGGTTGGGGTGGGCGATAATTCCCGCCGTACCCTGCATGGAAAACAGCGGCGATGGCGCACCATTGGACTTGAGTGTGGCGTCTGGCAGCAGCACAGATCCGTAGCGGCCAATACCGTAGCCCGCAAGCCCGGCAATGCGGACTTCCACCTTATGCGGAATAACCGGCAGGATCATGGACCCACCACCCCCACCACCCACGGCGGTGTGGTTTTTGCCCGCCCCAAGGGTGGACACACGGTCATGCGGGAAGTGGAGAATCCCCTCCACCTCGTAATGGCCCCAGTGCGGGTCCCATGCGATTTTGCCAATGACATCGGGGGCAATTTCGTTGGGGAAGAGCGCGCCGTTGGTCAGCCCCGTGCCATCGGAGCCAATGGTGGCCACCTGCCCGCCGGGGGCACAGACCTGACCATCGCCCAGCGTGGTGGACCCGCATGTGCTGCCGCTCGTTCCAAACCCGTTGGTGTTGTACAGCGTTGCCGAGTTCTCAATCGACAGGCCGGTCCACAGGCGGTGGCTCAGGAAGTCCTTAACAAAGCGGAACTGCAACTGCCGGGACCATGTCTGCCCCGCCAGCATGGAGGATTCAATGGTTTCCGGCAGGCTTTCCTGTCGGGGAATAATGCCGACGCGGCCGGGGGTGAGCATGCTCCACGCCTGCCCGGCAAGGAAGTGGAAGTTCTCCTTGCTGTTGTCATAGGCTAGGTAGGCCTGACGCATGCGAAAGGCGTAGCTGTTGCTTTCATACGCATCGGTGGTGGAAGCGCCCGCGCCAAAATCCATTTCAAACACGCCGGAAATGGTGGAGTATTTATCAATATTCCCGCGCGCCATAAGCGAGAGGCGGCTGTAACGCGCGCTGCCTTCAAAATTGTCGGTATGGTAGCGCGGTTCGTTTTTGAACGGTGTGTCCTGCCAGAAGTTGAAGGTGCCGCTGGCGGTGTGGCGGTTGCTCTCCACGGCCGAGGCGTCAATAAACCCACCAAGGATCAGGGTGACAGGGCCAAGGTGGAACACGCCGTGGTCACCCAGCGCACCGGCGGCCTGCGCGCCCGCTGTTTCGCGCGAGTGGGGGCCAACGCCGTTTTCCGCCACGCGGGAGATCACGTCTTCCGCGCGGTGGCCTACCACGGATTCCACGGTCGGGCTGTCCTCAGCACCGCCAAATACGGGCTGGGCATCCGGGCCACCGGCACGGAAGTGCCCGTTGCCGCCAAGGTGGTGGGTGGCGGAGGCTGCACTCTCCTCACCCCGGTCGGCGGAGTTGACGGCAATGCCCGCCTCATGGTCCGCCGCATCCAGACTGGCGACCTGATGGGCCGCAAGGCCGTGGTGGGCGGCTGACGTGCCCGCATGGGCCAGTGTGCGGTGGGCCGCAATCTGCTTTTGCACGCTCACAAGGGCTTTCTGCAGCGCGCGCTGTTCGGACTGAATGCGCGAAATCTGCTGTTCCAGCGCATCAAGCGATGCCTCGTCCCCTGCGGCCATGGCTGGTGCGGCAAGGCACAGCAGCGGGCCGGAGGCCAGCATTGTGCCCATGCACAGGCTGGCTTTCATGCAGTGCGCCCAAGAGGCGTGCAGGGACTTAAAGATGCGCATGCTCTCTTCATTTTCTGGCAAGTGTTACGCGGGAACCTGTTTTAATCAGAACCATTTTAGCCCCCCTTTAGTAAAGAGAGGCGTGCTTAAAAAATAATTTCAGAACAAACGCGCTTGCCGTTAAAGAAGGCGCAATAGAGTTTGAAAAAAACAGAGCATTGGGGAAAAGGAAGTCCTTTATGGCCAGAATGATCCACAGCATGCTGCGTGTGCTGGATGAACAGAAATCTGTCGCTTTTTATGCCGCAACACTGGGCCTTGCCCCGGTGGGCCGCTTTGAGTTTGACAGTTTTACACTGGTGTATCTGGCTAATGATGAGCAGAGTTTTGAACTGGAGCTGACCATCAACCATGGCCGCACGGACCCCTACGCACTGGGGGACGGGTACGGGCATCTGGCTGTTTCGGTGGCGGATGTGGTGGCCGAACACGCGCGCATGCAGGCCGCGGGCCACCCGGTCACACAGGTCAAAACCTTGCAGCATGCGGGTACGGTGCTGGGGCAGTTCTTCTTCCTGACCGACCCGGACGGATACAGGATTGAGGTGCTCCAGCGCGGTGCTCCGGGCCGCTTTGTTTAACACGTAGGCCAGACACACAGGCCGGGACAGCAGGCCGCCCGCCATGCTATGCCTGTTCGGGCCAGCAGGCGCTCACCCGTGCGGGTGGGGCATGGCATCTGGGTCTGAATTGGCATATAAGGCGCGCAATGCTGACCTCTTTTTACAAAATGCACGGTCTGGGGAATGACTTTGTCATCCTCGACGCGCGGACAGGCGCGCTCCCCCTGACCCCCGGCCGCATTGCCGCTCTGGCGCACCGCCGCCGGGGTATTGGCTGCGACCAGCTTGTAACCCTGCACCCCCCCACGGCACCGGGGGCGGATGTGCTGGTGCGCTTTTTTAACCCCGATGGGTCAGAGGCGGGGGCCTGCGGCAATGCCTCGCGCTGTGTGGCCGACCTTGTGTGGCGCCAGACAGGCAATGCGACCCCCGTGCTGCAAACCAGTGCGGGCGTGCTGCCCACCCACCGCACACCCGACGGGCTGGTTACGGTGGATATGGGTGCCCCCCGCACCCACTGGCAGGAGGTGCCGCTGGCTGCGGCGGTGGATACTCTGCACCTGCCCCTGCCGGGCGACCCGGCGGCGGCCTCCATGGGCAACCCGCACGCCACGTTCTTTGTGTCCGACTTTGCCATGCTCGCGCAGGGGCACGCGCTGGAACATGACCCCATTTTTCCCGAACGCGCCAATATCGGCTTTGCCCGCATGGACGGGCCTGAGCACATGCGCCTGAAGGTGCATGAACGCGGTGCGGGTGTGACCGAGGCCTGTGGGTCGGGGGCCTGTGCCGCCGTGGTCAACGCCGTGCGGCGCGGGCTTGCCGCACGCACCTGCACGGTGGAGCTGGATGGGGGCACCTTGCGCATTACATGGTCGGAGCAGACCAACCATGTGCTTATGACCGGCCCCGCCACCACCGCGTTTGAAGGGACGGTCGATCTGGCCGCCTATCCATCATGACCACCCGGCCCGAAATCCTGACCTTTGGCTGCCGCCTGAACACGTGGGAGAGCGAGGTCATGCGTGACCACGCGCAGGGGTTGGGCAACGTGATCATTGTCAACACCTGCGCCGTTACGGGCGAGGCGGAGCGGCAGGCAAGGCAGGCCATCCGCCGCGCCCACCGCGAAAACCCCGATGCCCGCATTGTGGTGACCGGCTGCGCCGCCCAGATCCACCCCGAAAACTGGTCCACCCTGCCCGGTGTCACCCGTGTTCTGGGGAATGAGGAAAAGCTGAAGGCCGAAAGCTGGTCCCCCGCGGCACTGGCCGAACCCGTGGCCGTGTCCGACATTATGGCGGCAAGGGAGACGGCGGCCCATCTGGTCACCGAGTTTGCCGGGCGCACCCGTGCGTTTGTGCAGGTGCAGCAGGGGTGCGACCACCGCTGCACCTTCTGCATTATCCCCTTCGGGCGCGGGCCTTCGCGCTCGGTGCCGGTCGGGGCTGTGGTGGAGCAGGTGCGCGCACTGGTGCAGTCCGGCTACCGCGAGGTTGTGCTGACCGGCGTGGACATGACCTCCTGGGGGGCGGACCTGCCGGGCAAGCCCGTGCTGGGGCAGTTGTGCCGCCGCGTGCTGCGGCTGGTGCCAGAACTGGAGCGGCTGCGCCTGTCCTCGGTCGATCCGGTGGAAATAGATGAGGACATCTGGCAACTGCTGGAGGCGGAACCACGGTTCATGCCTTATCTGCATCTTTCGTTGCAGGCAGGCTCGGACCTTATTCTCAAACGCATGAAGCGCCGCCACCTTGTGCAGGACGCAGCCCATGTTGTGGCGCGCGCGCGCAGCCTGCGGCCCGATATTGGCATAGGTGCGGACCTGATTGCGGGCTTCCCCACCGAGGATGACGCCCTGTTCGAGCAGACGCGCGCCTTTGTGGCGGACATGGCCCTGCCTTACCTGCATGTGTTCCCCTACAGCGAGCGTGAGGGCACGCCAGCGGCCCGTATGCGTGCGGTGCCGGTGCCCCAGCGCAAGGCCCGTGCGGCCAGCCTGCGGGCGGTGGGGGCCGCATCGGCTGCGCGGTACTACGCAAGCCTGCTGGGCCAGCCCCAGCGTGTGCTGATGGAAACCCCCACAACAGGACATAGCGAGCAGTTTGCACCAGTCCGCCTGACCGGGGCCGATGCCACGGTGGGGGAAATTCTCTCCCTTCTGCCTGTTGCGGTGGAAGAGGGCGGACTGGTGGCGGAAAGGATCTAGAATGGCGCTTGGTTTTTTCTCCCGTCTCAAGGAGGGGCTGTCCCGCTCCACCCAAAAGCTGGGTGGCGGGCTTACGGGTATTTTTACCCGCCGTAAACTTGATGACGAAGCGCTGGAGGAGCTGGAGGACCTGCTGATTACCGCAGACCTTGGCCCCGGCGTTGCGCAACGGGTGATCGAGTCCTTCCGCTCCTCCCGCTTTGGCACCGAGGTCACGGATGAGGAAATCCGGCTGGCACTGGCGGAGGAAATTGCCGGTATTCTGGAACCCGTAGCCATACCGTTTGCGCCAGACCCCGCCCACAAGCCCCATGTTGTGCTGGTTGTGGGGGTCAATGGCGTGGGCAAGACCACAACCATTGGCAAAATGGCGCGCTTTTTTTCCGACCGTGGCAGCAAGGTCATGATGGTGGCGGGCGATACGTTCCGCGCCGCCGCCGTGGAGCAGCTCCAGATCTGGGGCGAGCGCACGGGGTGCCCGGTTATTGCAGGCCCACCGGGGGCGGATGCCGCGGGCCTTGCGTATGAGGCCCTCAAGCGTGGCAAGACCGAGGGGGCGGACCTTCTGTTTGTGGATACGGCAGGGCGTCTGCACAACAAATCGGCCCTGATGGAAGAGCTGGCAAAAATTATTCGCGTCATGCGCAAGTTTGACGAGAGCGCGCCCCATTCGGTGCTGCTGGTGCTGGATGCGACCACGGGGCAGAACGCAGTGGAGCAGGTGCGGGTTTTTCGCGAACTTGTGAACGTGAGCGGGCTGGTGGTGACCAAACTGGACGGCTCGGCCCGTGGCGGCATTGTTGTGGCGCTGGCCGATGGGTTCGGCCTGCCGGTGCACGCCGTGGGTGTGGGCGAACAGGTAGAGGATCTGCGGCCTTTTTCCGCTATGGACTACGCGCGCGGGCTGGTCGGCCTGCCCGGAACAGAGTGATCGGCGGGGTGGCGCAAATGCCGCGGAGCAATATTTTGGACCACAAGCCTGCTAAGGTTTCTTGACAGGATATGGTAGCCCCGTTAGCAAGCGCCTGCACCCCCATGGGAGGTGCGAGGTATGCGTGAGGAAAAAAACGATTCCTTTAACGCCAGATTGCAGTCGGCAGAGCGCCGTTACGGTCTGGTCAAGGAGGAAAAACCACCCGTTGATGCAAATATGGAGGCCGACAGGTCCCTTGCTGCATTGGCGTTCAGGGCCGGGACAGAAATGATCGCGGGGCTGATTGTGGGGGTTGCCATAGGGTGGGGGCTGGATCACTGGCTCCATACACGGGCGTTGTTCCTTGTCATCTTCGCGCTGTTGGGTGGTAGCGCCGGAATGCTGAATGTTTGGCGTCTGGTCAGGACGATGGACGTAAAGTAAGAAGCTGAAGCCCGAAGGTCGATTCGGGGCAAGGTCTAGGAGAGCGGTTGTGGCGGGCGGTTCCAGCATTAACGTACTTGAACAGTTTGAGCTCCACCCCGTTCTTGGCGGGCTGGGCGAGGCCCTGCGCTTCAGCCAGTCCCCGCTGTATATGATCGCGGCAGTCTGTCTGGTTCTTGCGTTCCTGTATTTTGGCATGCGCCCCGCAGCGGTGGTGCCCGGTCGCCTGCAGGCCGCGGCAGAAGTCTGCTACGAATTCATTCACAACATGGCCGTGGATACAATCGGGCCAGAAGGTGCAGCCTTCTTCCCGTTCGTGTTCACCCTGTTCTTCTTCATTCTGGCGGGGAACTACATCGGGCTTTTGCCGTTCTCCTTCACCTTCACCAGCCACATTGCCGTCACCTTCGCCATGGCGTTCATGGTGTTCCTGCTGACGGTTGTTGTTTCGCTCAAGGTGCAGGGTCTGCGGTTTTTTGCACACTTCATGCCGGATGGCGCCAGCCCCTTTCTGGCGCCCCTGCTGATCCCGATCGAGATTCTCTCGTTCCTCTCCCGCCCGGTGAGCCTCTCCATCCGACTGTTCGCCAACATGGTGGCCGGACACGTCATGTTCGATATTTTCGCAAGCTTTGTTGTCATGCTCGCCAGTTTTGGCGTAGTGGGTGACGTGTTTGCGATCGGGCCGATCGCTATTAACGTGGCGCTTATGGCTCTTGAGTTGCTTGTTGGGGTCTTGCAAGCCTATGTGTTTGCCATCCTGACGTGCATCTACCTGCGGGAGGCCGTGGCTCACTGAGCTGCTTTGCCCGTTTCGTTTGAAACTGTCTTGAAACAAGGAAGTGACTGATATGGACATCGCTGCAGCCCGGGAAATCGGTGCAGGTATCGCCGTTATCGCCCTCGCCGGCGTTGGTATCGGCCTCGGCAACATCTTCTCCACGCTGGTCAGCAGCATTGCCCGTAACCCGGCGGCTCGCCCGCACGTGTTCGGTCTGGGCATGCTCGGCTTCGCACTGACAGAAGCTATCGCCCTGTTCGCGCTGCTGATCGCATTCCTGATCCTCTTCGTCTGAGATCGGGAAAACAAGAGGAGACATTCCTGTGGGTGTGATTACGAAGACAGTTCGTGCCGGACTGCTTGCAACGGTTTGCGGCGTTTCTTTGCTGGCCGTTTCGGCACCTGGTGCATACGCCACGGGAATGCCTCAGCTTGACTTTGCCAACCCACTTGTGACCGGTCAGGTCATGTGGGGGGCAATTATTTTCTTCGTCTTCTATCTTGTTCTCAGCAAGGCCATGCTGCCGGGTGTTGCCCGCGTTCTGCATGACCGTAGCCAGCGCATTACAGGTGACCTTGAGGTCGCCCGGTCCGCTAAACAGGATGCTGACAAAGCCGTAGCCGAACTCCAGCAGGCCCGCAAAGATGCCATGGCGGAAGCCCAGGCGCATCTTCAGAAGGTTCTGGACGAGGAACACCGTGCGGCTGACCAGCAGATGCAGGAAATTAACGCACGTCTGGCGTCTGAAATAGCGGATGCCGAAAAGAACGTTGCGGCAGAAAAAGCGCGGGCCTTGAGCGCGCTTAAAGAAATTGCGGCCGATACCACTCAGGCGCTGGTCCAGCGGCTGACGGGTGTTGTGCCAGACGCCCAGCTTGTTGCCCGGAATGTTGAAAGCGCGTCAGCGCATCGCAGCATCATCTGATCCGTTCTCAGGGGAATTTTGGTCATGACTGACATTTTTCATGTAGCGGGTTTCTGGGTCGCTGTATCGTTTGTTCTGTTCTTTGTGCTGGCCGGTAAAAAGCTGTGGACGCCAATCGCGGCCATTCTGGATAGCCGCGCCAACCTGATCCGTGAGGAACTGGACGAAGCAGCCCGCCTGCGCCGCGAAGCCGAGCAGATGCTCGAAGACGCAACGCGTGAGCGTGAACAGGCTCTGGCGGAAGCCAAGTCCCTTATCGAGCAGTCCCGCATTAAAGCGGACGAAATGGCCAAACAGGCCCGTGCCGAAGCCGAAGCCGCCGTGCGCCGCCATGAACAGATGGCCCGTGACCGGATTGCAGCGGTTGAACGCGCAGCGGTCAAGGAAGTGCGCCAGCTTGCCATTGATGTGGCAGTCAACGCGGCCCACAGCATTATCCCCCAGACCATTGATGAGCAGAAAGCCTCCGCACTGGTCGATCAGGCGCTGGCTGACCTGCCTGCGGCGTTCTCCCGTCAGGCAGCCTAGGCTCATTTCCCTTCAGGGTTCATATGTATGACACAAACGGTGCAAACCTCTGTGTCGCAGGCAAACGATGTTCAGCCCGAGCTGAGCATCGTTATTGCTGTTCTGGACGAGCAGGATAACCTGCCGCAGGTCTGCCGCGAACTGGCCGAAGCCTGCCAGAGCCTTCCTCCGTCCGAGGTTGTGTTTGTCAATGATGGCAGCCGGGACAACACGGTAGCGGTCCTCCGCCAGCTCCGGCGCGACTGCCTGCCAAACCTGCGCATTCTCTCGCACGATCATTGCTGCGGTAAGTCTGCGGGCCTGCGCACGGGCATTACAGCCGCCAAAGGCCAGTGGATTGCCACGATTGATGGCGATGGGCAGGACGACCCGCGTGAGCTGATCGCGCTGCTGGCGCTGGCGCTGGCACAGGCGGCCAAGGGGCCACCACCGCTTGTGGTGGGGGTGCGCGCCAAACGTAAGGATGGCTGGTCCCGCCGGTTTGCCACGCGCTTTGCCAATGGCCTGCGCCAGAAGCTGCTACAGGACCATTGCCCGGATACGGGTGCCCCGATCAAAATTTTTCGGCGTGAGGATTTTTTGCGCCTGCCCCAGTTTGAAGGGCTGCATCGCTTCCTGCCCGCGTTTTTTGCATCCTATGGGGTACCGCTGGTGTGCCACCCGGTCTCGCACCGGCCAAGGCTGCATGGGCAGTCCAAATACACCAATTTTAACCGGGCCGTGGTTGGGGTCCGGGACCTGCTGGGCGTTATGTGGCTGCGCAACCGCACCCGGCTGCCCCAAACGGTTGATGAATGCTAAGGCCCGTACGCAGCACACAGTCTTTACCCCTGCGTGTGTTGCTGCTGATCGGTCTGGCGGCCTTTGTGCTGTTTCTGCCCGGCCGCATGACCACGCCCCCGTTTGATCGGGACGAACCACGCTACATGGAAGCATCGGCCCAGATGCTGGAGACGCACAATTATATAGATGTGCGTTTTCAGGATAAGCCGCGTTACCTCCAGCCCGCTGGTATTTACTGGCTGGAGTCTGTGGCGGTTAAGGCCGTAGGCATGGACTACGCCCGCAGTGTTTGGCCGTACCGTATTCCCTCCCTGCTCGCCATGACCGCCGCCGTGGTGCTGACTGCCGTTATGGGGGCCAGCCTGTTTGGCCCCATGGCCGGGGTGGGGGCTGCGGTCCTGCTGATGGCCAGCGTGCTGGTTACGGCAGAAAGCCGGATGGCTACCATCGATTCCTGCCTGTTGCTGAGTGTGCTTGTCGCCCAGTGTGCACTGGTGCGCGCGCTGGCGGACCGGGATGCGGGGCGCACAACCCCCGTAGGCACAGCCCTGATGTTCTGGGGGGCCGTGGGCTGTGGGCTTATGCTCAAGGGGCCGGTTATTCTTATTCCCTCCCTTGCAACACCGCTGGCTCTGGGGTGGGTGGAGCGCAACCTTGACGTGTGGCGCAGGCTGCGCCCGGCATGGGGCTGGCTTGTGGCCGCTATTGTGGTGCTGCCGTGGTGCATTGCCATTGGGGTTGTCAGCCACGGGGAGTTTTTTCGGCGCTCGGTGGGGGTGAACTTTCTGGGCAAGGTGGCTTCCGGGCAGGAGGCGCATGGCCTGCCGCCGGGTTACCATCTGCTTGTGTTCCTTATTGCGTTCTGGCCCGGTTCCTATTTTGCCGCCAGTGTGTCGCCGCAGGTCTGGCGGGAGCGGCGGACCCTGCCGGTGCGCTACCTGTTGTGCTGGATTGTGCCGCACTGGGTGGTGTTTGAAAGTATAGCGACCAAGCTCCCCCATTACGTGCTGCCCACATACCCCGCTCTTGCCATGCTCACTGCGGGGCTGCTGGCGCAAAGTGGCGTTGTGTGGCGCAATGGCCCGCACACGCGCTGGGGCCGACTGCTGCTTGGGGCCTATGCCGTGCTGTGGGGTTTTGTGGGCTGCGCGCTGGCTGCTGCGGGGCCAGTGCTGTTGTGGACGCTGGAACACCAGTTTTACGCCCCTGCTTTGGTGCTGGCCGGGGGCGTGCTGCCACTGGTCGGGTTGGCCGTGTGGCAGATTTGGCGCGCGGAGTTGTGCTACGCGGCCCTGAGTAGCTGTGTTGCGGCGGCCTTGCTGTATGTGGGTCTGTTTACCGTGGTTGTGCCGCAGTTGCGGAGTATCTGGCTTGCTCCCCGTTTGGTGGAACTGGTGAACGCACACAAGCCCTGCGCACAGACTCAGGTTTATTCCGTCTCCTTTACCGAACCCAGTCTGGTGTTTTTGATCGGGGGTAAGGTGGTGCTGGGGAGTGCGGCACAGGCCGCGCAGGCCCTGCGTGAGCACCCGGCCTGCACGGCGGCGCTGGTGGATGTGCGCGAGCGCAAGGCGTTTATGGATGCGCTGGGGGCGGATGGGCCAAAGGTGCGCAGCCGTGGCACGGTTGCGGGGCTGAACTATTCCAACGGCCACGCTATGGCGATCAGCCTGTACACGCTGGAGGCACCGGCGGCAGACCGGGCGCACTGACCCTTGGCCTCTGCGCCTTCTTGCAAGGGGGCAGCACCGCTTGATCCTGTATAAAAGAACCCATAACAACCGTGCCGCTCTTGCGGCTGCGGCATGGCGCGTAGGATAAGGGGATTTCCCTCTTGCGGCATGGCGCGTCAGACGCGCGCGATGGACCACAGGCCTGATCCAAACTCTATGACAATTTTGGGAAAAAGGGTGGTGCCCGCTGACGGATTCGAACCATCGGCCCCATCATTACGAATGATGTGCTCTACCAACTGAGCTAAGCGGGCACAGTACTGTGTGCGGAAGGGTGGTTATCATGATCACCCCTACCATGCAACACCCAATGCGGGGGGAAAAGCGGTTCCATGCCCCAATATCCGCTGTATTGGGCGGTTTTTGCTGCCCAGAGCGTGGGAGCGGGGGCTGTGTGCTGGCCAGTGCTCCCCCGCAGGTGGCCAGAACGCACCCCGGTAATGGGCTGGCAGGGGAAGGGCAAAGCCGCGCCCATGCACCAGTGTGCCGTGGCCAGATAACGCACAGGCCGGACAGAAGCGTTGGGCGCAGGTCTGTATGGCAGGGGTGCCATACGGTTTTTTCAGTTACAGGGGGGGCGGTTGGTATTAAGACTATAACGTGATGAACGTAACGCAAGTCATGGCCCTGCTGCGGGAGGCCCTGTTTCCGGGGCAGGATGTGCCTGTGGATGAGGAACGGCACGCCCGGCTGTTGCGCGGGGTGGTGGAATGCCCGTGCTGCGGGCATTACCAGATTCTGCCAGAGCTTGCTCCGGGTACACAGGCGCGCTGCTGCCGGTGCAACCAGTTGCTGGACAGGCGCAACCGCACATCCCCCATCGCCACACCGCTGGCCTTCTGCATTAGTTCGGCAGCGCTTTACCTTGCCATGCTGGCCTCCACACTCATGATGCTGGACCTGTATGGCCGCCAGCGCACGGTCAATATTCTGACCGGCCCGATTGAGTTGCTGCATGAAGGCTGGGGCGAGGTGGGTGTGCTGGTGGCCATTGCCACCATTATTGTGCCCGGTCTGGTTATTGGCATGATGCTGTCCATTCTGGTGGGGGCGTTGCAGCCCAAACTGCCCTTCTGGGTGCCGCATATGCTCAAATGGTACGAACGCCTGCGCCCGTGGTCCATGGTGGAGGTGTATATTCTGGGCGTGTTCGTGGCCTACACCAAACTGTCCGATCTGGCGTATGTGCAGATCGGGGCGGCGGTGTTTCTGGTTTCGGGGCTTATGCTCACCATGTCCGCCACCGATGCCACGCTGGATACGGAGCTGATCTGGGAGCGCAGGCAGACCGACCGCAGCCTGCGCCGTATGGACAACAAACGCATCCGCCTGACGTGTGAAAGCGTGGAGCGCACAACGCCCCTGCCGCCGCCCTCCCACATGGCGTCGTGCCTGTCCTGCGGGGCGGTTCTGGCGTTTGAGGAGGCCATGCCCACGACCGAGGCACTGGGCTTCTGCCCGCGTTGTGGCCATGTGCTGCACCGCCGCAAGCCCAATGGCCGCATGCGCGCGCTGGCCCTGCTTATTTCCGCCGTGGTGTTCTACCTGCCTGCCAATATCTACCCGGTTATGACCGTTATCCGGCTGGGTGGGGGCACGGGGCACACCATTATAGAAGGGGCGGTGGAACTGTGGGAGGACGGGATGATCCCGCTCTCGCTGCTGGTGTTGTTTGCCAGTGTGACCGTGCCCGTGCTCAAGATTTTTGGTCTGCTGTTCATGCTCTTTACCACATGGCGGCGCTCGGGCCGCTGGCTGGTGGTGCGGACCAGACTGTACCGTGTGATCGACGTGATCGGCCGGTGGTCCATGATCGATGTGTTCATGGTGTCCATTCTGGTGGCCATGGTCCGTTTTAACAGCATGGCCAGCATTACGGCCAATGGGGGCATGGTCTGCTTTGCCGCCGTTGTGGTGCTGACCATTTTTGCGGTGCATGCCTTTGACCCCCGCGTTATGTGGGATGTTGTGGGCGATAATGACACACAACAGGACTGCGGCCTTGCCGGTCGGGGCGCACCCGCCCCCGCGCCGCAGACAACTGCCGCGTATTTGAACAATATGGAGCCGGACAGGGCGTGAACGACAGGCACAATTCTCCAAAACATGGTGAACGTGACAATCAGGATGCGCTGGTGCGCAGGATCCGGTTTTCCATCATCTGGGTTATTCCTATTGTTTCGGTGCTGATTGCGGGCTTTCTGGTCTGGCGCAGTTTTATGGATAACGGGCCGGAAATTACCGTTATTTTTGATACAGCCGACGGCCTGACCAGTGGGCAGACACAGGTTAAAAACAAGTCCGTGGTGCTCGGAACGGTGCAGAACATCTCCCTCACCCCCGACCTGCGCCATGTTCGTGTGCTCATCCGCATGAACAAGGGCACCAACGATATGCTCACCGACAAGGCCCGGTTCTGGGTTGTGCGCCCGCGCATTAACGGGGCCAGCATTACCGGGCTGGAAACGCTTATGTCGGGGGCCTACATAGCCTTTGACCCCGGACTGGACGAAAATGGCCACACATCCGGCCAGCATGTGGACCAGTTCGAGGGGCTGGAGGCGCCGCCGGGCATGCGCTCGGACCAGCCGGGCCAGACCTATACGCTGGTGGCCAATAATATTGGCTCCATCGGGCAGGGCGCTCCGGTCTTTTTCCGCGATGTGGATGTGGGGGAAGTGCTGGGCTACACCATGCCACCGGGCGGGCGTGGGCCGGTGCTGATCCAGATTTTTGTCAAAGAACCCTATGACCATTACCTGAACGGGACCACACGCTTTTGGAACGTCTCTGGCGTTAAGGTGGGTTTTGGCGCAGGTGGGCTTAAGGTGCAGTTGCAGTCGTTGCAGGCGCTGTTCTCTGGTGGGGTGGCCTTTGGTCTGCCCCCGCTGGACGAAGGCAAACCCCAGCGTGACCTGCCCATGGCCGCAGCCAACACGGTGTTCAAGCTCTATGAGAGCGAGGAAGATGCCCAGAACGCCGGGTACCATGAGCGCGTGCCACTCGCCACGTATCTGACCTCCTCCGTCAAGGGGCTGGCTCCGGGGGCCGAGGTCAGCATGTTTGGGATTCAGGTGGGCAACGTGACCAGTGTCAAGCTGGACATGACCTCCACCCCCGGCCACCCGCGTGTGCGGATTGGTATGGAAATCCAGCCCGAACGTGTGATGACCTCCAAGGAACTGTCGCATGAGGAAGTGACAGACATGCTGCGCACACTGGTGGCCAACGGCCTGCGTGCCTCCACCGACAGCGCCAGCCTGTTAACGGGTGAGGGCCTGATCTCGCTCAACTTTGTCAAGAACGCAGCCAAGGCCACCACCAGCATGGAGGGGACAACACTTGTTATCCCCGGTCAGCCGGGGGGTATGGGCGGGATTATGGAATCCGTTTCCACCCTGACCGAACGTCTGGCGGCCATGCCGTTTGAGCAGATTGGCACCAACGCCAACAACCTGCTGGCCCATGCGGATGAAACGCTGAGCAGCCCGGATGTCAAACAGTCTCTGGCCAGCCTGCGCGTGTCCATGCAGCATTTTCAGGCGCTTACGCAGGACCTGCAAAAAGGGCTGGCCCCGCTCAGCCAGCGCCTGCCCGCCATGGCCGAACAACTGGACCAGATGCTCCACAACGCCAACCGCCTGCTGGCAAGTTACGGTGGCAACAGCGACTTCAAGCGCAGCCTTCAGGCCATGGTCATCCAGCTTGGGCAGACCGCGCGCTCGCTGCGCTTTTTGTCCGACTTCCTGACCAACCACCCCTCCGCGCTGATATCGGGACGATAAGATCATGGCTCGCGTTAAACCTTACGGACTGGCTGGGGCTGGTCTTTCCCGCCGTAATGTTCTGGCTGGTGGGGCCTCCTTGGGGCTTATGGCGCTTACCCTTACGGGCTGCGCCAGCAGCGGGGCCGCACTTTACACGCTGGCGGTTGTGCCGGGGCAGCCCCTTGCCGGTGGCCCGCGCTATGTGGAGGTGCGCCTGCCCAGCATTGCCTCCGGTCTGGACCGGGACCGCATTGTAACGGCTGATAGTGGCTACAGGCTGAGCGTTTCCACCTCCGATGCATGGAGCGATTCCCTTGCAAGCCAGATTGGCCACGCATTGGCGGGGGATCTGGCCCAGCGCCTGCCCGGCACGGGCGTGTTTGTGGAAAACGATGCCGCCGCCGCCGACCCGCAGGTATATGTGGACCTTTCGGTCAGCCGCTTTTCCACCGGGCCGTCTGGCAATGTGGAGCTGGATGCCATGCTCTCCGTCCAGCCTGCGGCGGCAGGTGCGCCTTATGGGCAGGGTACGCTCCAGCGTATCAGCCTGAGTGGTGGCCCCGGTGGCAGCACCATGACCATGGTGCAGGGGCTGAGCCAGCTTTTGGGGCAACTGGCGGATGTGGCCGCCGGGCAGATCCGGCTGCTCCCGCCCGATGCCCCCAACGCCACGGCCGCCACCGCAGCACAGGATACCGCCCGTCCCGTCCCACAGGCGCACTCCAAATAAAGGGTGCCCCATGCCCGCAGGATGGCCGGATAGGCCACGCTCTGCGGGTATGGGGCATGGCCGGACTGGCCCATGGCGGCGGGGTATTGCCTGAGGTCGATCCGTTGCCCATGATCAAAGGGCCTTTCCCCGGCCTGCCCGGCGTTTTACGGTCCGTCCAACCCGGTATGGCGGCATAAGTCCGCATAAAAGCCAGCCTTTGCACCAGCCGTGCGAAGGCTCTTTTTTTGGTGATGGCTTTTTTTTGTTATTGCACTACGCTCGCCTCGTTTCTCATCACATGCGAGAGGTCCTCATGGCGGATATTACAGGAAAAGTGGCGCTGGTTACGGGTGGCGGTCAGGGCATTGGCCGTGGCATTGCCCTGCGGTTGGCCAAGGATGGCGCAGACATTGCTCTGGTGGACATCCGCGAGGATCGTCTGGAAGGCGTGGTTAAGGAAATTGAGGCTCTGGGCCGCAAGGCGACCAGCTTTGTTGCCGATATTGGCGACCGCGCACAGGTGGCTGCCGCCATTGACCATGCGGAAAGCACGCTGGGCAGTTTTGACATTATGGTCAACAACGCCGGTATTGCCCAGATCAAGCCGCTGGCCGATGTGACCCCCGAGGAAGTCCAGCGTATTTACCGCATTAACGTGGAAGGCACGTTGTGGGGTATCCAGCTTGCCGCCGCCAAGTTTATTGCGCGCAAGAGCCGCGGCAAAATCATTAACGCCTGTTCCATTGCCGGGCACGAGGGCTACGCCATGCTGGGGATTTATTCCTCCACCAAGTTTGCGGTGCGCGGGCTTACGCAGGCTGCGGCCAAGGAATATGCCTGCCACGGCATTAACGTAAACGCCTACTGCCCCGGTGTTGTGGGTACGGATATGTGGGTGGAAATTGACAAGGAGTTTGCCAAGCTGACCGGTGCCCCCGTGGGCGAGACCTACAAAAAGTTTGTAGACGGCATTGCCCTTGGCCGTGCGGAAACACCGGATGATGTTGCGGGTCTTGTCTCGTGGTTTGCTGGCCCGGATTCTGACTACGTAACCGGCCAGTCAATCCTGATTGATGGGGGCATGGTGTACCGCTAACGCGCAGCACCTAAGTTACCCAGTTATAAAAACCCCCGCCAGAGAGTGCTTCTGGCGGGGGTTTTTATCGTGTGGCCTCAAGCCGAGGCCATAGCCAAAGGCAGGCTGCGTGGCTCAGGCAGAGCCGGGGCCGTATTCGGCGTCGTGGTCCACCAGCGCAATGGGGTATTCGCCGGTAAAGCAGGCATCGCAGTAGGTGGAGCGGCTGGCCCCCCGGCTTTCATGCCCCATGGCGCGGTACAGGCCGTCGAGCGAGATAAAGGCCAGACTGTCCACACCAATCAGTTCGGCCATTTTTTGCAGGTCGTTCTGGGCGGCCAGCAGTTTGCTGCGCTCTGGTGTGTCTATCCCGTAAAAGCAGGAATGCTTGGTGGGGGGGGAGGAAATGCGCATATGCACCTCGCTCGCCCCGGCGGCGCGCACCATATCCACAATCTTGCGCGAGGTGGTGCCACGCACAATGGAGTCGTCCACCAGAATAACCCGCTTGCCGTCCAGAATGGGGCGGTTGGGCGAGTGCTTCATTTTAACGCCCAGATGCCGGATCTGGTCGGTGGGTTCAATAAAGGTGCGGCCAACATAGTGGTTGCGGATAATGCCCAGCTCGAACGGAATGCCGCTGGCCTCCGCATAGCCAATGGCCGAAGGCACGCCGGAGTCGGGTACGGGCACGACCACATCGGCCTCTACCCCGCTCTCATGGGCCAGTTCGCGCCCGATTTCCTTGCGCACGTTGTAGACCGGCAGGCCCTCAAGCACGGAATCGGGGCGGGCAAAGTAGATGTATTCAAACACACAGAAATGCGGCTGTGTATCCCCAAACGGGCGCAGGGAGCGCACACCGTCATCGTTGATCACAACCAGTTCGCCCGGCTCCACATCGCGCACGAATTCCGCGCCAATAATGTCCAGCCCGCAGGTTTCGGACGCCAGAACCCATGCGCCGTCCTTGCCGCCTTCACCGGGCAGTCTGCCCAGCACCAGCGGGCGCACGCCCATGGGGTCGCGCACACCGATCAGCGCATCCTGCGAGAGCACGACAAGCGAATACGCCCCCGTAACCCGCTTGAGCGCATCGATCAGCCGGTCTTCCACCGTGGCGTAGAGCGATATGGCAATCAGGTGGACGAACACTTCCGTATCCATGGTGGACTGGAACAGGCAGCCACGGCGGATCAGTTCACGGCGCAGGGTGTCCGCGTTGGTCAGGTTGCCGTTATGGGCTACGGCCAGACCACCAAACACGAACTCTGCAAACAGAGGCTGCACGTTGCGCAGCAGCGTGGCCCCTGTTGTGGCATAGCGGTTGTGGCCAATGGCGCGGGTGCCGGTCAGTGTGGCCATAACGCGCGAGTCACTGAACACATCGCCCACAAGGCCCAGACCACGGTGGGAGTTAAAGCGGCCATGGGCGGGGTCGAAGGAGACAATGCCCGCCGCTTCCTGTCCGCGGTGCTGGAGGGCGTGTAGCCCAAGGGTTGTAAGCGTTGCCGCGTCCTTGGCGTTCCATATGCCAAAAACGGCACATTCCTCTTGCAGGTGGTCCTCGTCCGCACGGACAGGATCAGGGAGGGAAACGGACGGCGTGGAATGGGGGTGCATAAGCGCGCAGGGCCTCCGCAAATGGCTGGTACTGGCCGTATGGGGATTACAAGGTGGCGTCATGACCTGTTGGACGCTTTGGCGCAACCCCTTTTGCGTCAAATTCAGCCAGATAAGGGTGGATATAGGTTGTGGCGGCGCGAATATAAGGGGTCAGTCGCCCATGCGCCTCTATGGCGGCCATGTCTTCTGGTTCCAAAAGCCATTGCCCGGCCATGAACAGCAACACCACCACGCACGCCCCCCGCGCCAGCCCGAACAGCCCGCCCAGCGTGCGGTCCAGCCCATCCAGCGGTGTTGCGCGCACCAGCCGCACCACCAGTGCGGCCAGCAGGTAACCCGCGACCAGAAAAAACAGCAGCACCAGCGCAAAGCTGGCCAGTTGCAACCCCGTGGGGGAGTGGATGAACCGCGCAAGCCAGGGCACGGGCACGGCATGGAAGCGAAAAGCCAGCACAAACGCCACAGCCCAGCTCAGCAGGCCCAGAGCAAGCTGCGTAAAGCCCCGCCACAGCCCATGCAGGGTGGAAAGGGCCACAATGGTGAGGGATATTGCATCTATGGCTGCCATGGGCGCAGGCTTACAGGCCCCCAAGGGGCGGAGGAAAGAGGGAAAAAAGCATAAAGCCCATGTAGCCTAGGGCAGCTTGCTGGTGGTCACGCGCCACGGCCTGCTGGAGGTGCCGTTTTTCTTTTTACGGTGGGGGGGCTGGTTGAGCTTGTGCAGCAGGTCGGACACTTCCACCCGGCGCAGCAGTTCGGTCCATACATCGGCTTCGTCCACGCCGTCCTGCACCCACATATGGCTCAGTGTTTGCAAGAACAGGGCGCTCTCGCGCACAAGGTCCGCGCGCCGGGCATCAATAAAAGCGGTTGTGCAGCCGGTCGCGTGCTGGCCCACCTGCATATACAGGTCCTTGCGTTCCTGAGTAAGCGGGGGGACCTGATGCGGGCGGGAATAGACCATTGTGGGATGATGCACAGCACCATCCCCGCTGGTCAATGCCCGGTCAATCAGATGGTAAAATATTTGGCGTGTTTGTTCGTGATCACCAGTGCCGAGGTGGACTGCTCGGGGTGGAGCTGGTCTCCATCGGTCAGGGATACGCCAATACGCCCGGCGTCGAGCAGGGCGAGAATACTGCTCTGTTCCTCCAGCCGGGGGCAGGCGGGGTAGCCGAACGAATAGCGCGACCCACGATAGCCCTGCTGGAGCAGGTCCTCCATGTTACGCGGGTCTTCTGCGGCAAAGCCCAGCTCGGCACGGATGCGCTTGTGGGTGTATTCGGCCATGGCTTCGGCCATCTCGACCGAAAGCCCGTGCAGGTAGAGGTAATCCTGATAGCGGTTTTCCTCAAACCAGTCGCGGGCAATGTCGGATGCCTTCTGCCCTACGGTCACAACCTGTAGGCCCACCACATCGCGCTCGGGGTCGTTTATGTCGCGCACAAAGTCGGCAATGCACTCGCCATCCGCGCGGGGCTGGCGGGGCAGGGCAAAGCGGGCGACCTCGGTTGTGCCATCGGGTTCAAACAGAACAAGGTCGTTGCCATCGCCTGCGGCCTTCCAGTAGCCGTAGCAGGCCTGTGGCTTGAGAATCTGCTTATCCGCAGCCAGCTTGAGCATACGCTGCAAAATGGGCCGTAGTTCCTGCCGCGCCCAGACCAGAAACTCCTCCAGGGAGCGGCCCTGCTTACGGAACCCCCACTGGAACTGGTACAAAGCGCGTTCGTTCAGGAACGGCAGAATGGCTTCTGGCGTGGCTTCCAGCACCTTGGCTCCCCAGAACGGGGGGGTAAGGCGGGGTTCATCCGCGTTCATGCGCGCACGGCGGGTGGCAACTTCGGCTTTGTCCACAGGGCCGTAGCCGCGTGTTTCCGCAGCCTCTGGCGTGCGGGCGTTCTTGCGGGTGGCCTTGCCCTCGCGCCGTTTCTGAATGGCGGCCAGATACCCGTCAAACCCGTTCTGGGCGATCTGGTCCATCAGGGTCAGGCCATCAAACGCATCGCGCGCATAGGCCACGCGGCCGGTGGCGCCGTAGGCGGCCACGCAGTCTTCTTCCACGTAGTTGCGGGTCAGGGCGGCGCCACCGAGCAGCACGGGGGTCTCCAGCCCTGCACGGGCAATTTCTTCCAGATTTTCGCGCATGATCACGGTGGATTTGACCAGAAGGCCGGACATGCCAATGGCGTCCGCCTGTTCCTTGCGGGCGGCGTCGATCATGTCCGCCACAGGCACCTTGATGCCAAGATTGACCACACGGTAGCCGTTGTTGGTCAGAATGATGTCCACAAGGTTTTTGCCAATGTCGTGCACATCGCCCTTGACCGTGGCCAGTACGATGGTGCCGCGCTGCTGGCCCTCGGCCCGCTCCATGTGCGGTTCCAGCCACGCCACGGCGGCCTTCATGGTTTCGGCGGATTGCAGCACAAAGGGGAGCTGCATTTTGCCCGCGCCAAACAGCTCGCCCACCACCTTCATGCCGTCCAGCAGCACGGTGTTGATGATGTCCAGCGGGGCCATGGTCTGCATGGCTTCTTCAAGGTCGGCTTCCAGCCCCTTGCGGTCGCCATCCACAATGCGGTCCTTCAGGCGTTCTTCCGCTGTTTCGGCCTGCTTGCGTTTGACCGCCTCAGACGCCTTGCGGTCTGCAAACAGGGCCAGCAGGGCCTGTAGGGGGTCGTAGTCCTCGGTCCGGCGGTCAAAGATCAGGTCTTCGGCCACCTTGACTTCTTCGGGGGCGATCAGGTGCAGCGGACGGATTTTGGAGACATGCACAATAGCCGCCGTCATGCCCGCCTTGACCGCGAGGTCGAGATACACCGAGTTCAGCACCGCGCGGGCGGCGGGGTTCAACCCGAAGGAGATGTTGGACAGGCCCAGCACGATCTGGATATCGGGGAAGGCATCGCGGATCATGCGAATCCCTTCCAGCGTCCACTGGCCCAGCTTGCGGTCGTCCTCCGCCCCGGTGGCGATGGTGAAGGTCAGCGGGTCGATCATCAGGTCCGACTGGGGCAGGCCGTATTTGTTGCACGCAAACTCCACCAGACGCGCGGCAATACGCAGCTTGTCCTCGGGTTTGCGGGCCATGCCCGCTTCATCAATGGTCAGGGCCACAACGGCCGCGCCAAACTTGCGCGCAAGGACCATGCGGTCGGCGGCGGGGCCTTCGCCATCTTCAAAGTTGATGGAGTTGATGATTGGCTTGCCGCCATGCAGCTTGAGTGCGGCTTCAATGACCGGTGTTTCGGTCGAGTCGATTACCAGTGGAGCGTTGACGGAGGAGGTGAAGCGTTTGATCACCTCGTCCATTTCCGCCCGCTCGTTGCGGCCGACAAAGGCGGTGCAGATGTCCAGCGCGTTGGAGCCTTCGCGCAGTTGCTCACGACCGACGGTAACGCAGCCGTCCCAGTCGTGGGCTTCTTGCAGTTCGCGCCATTTTTTGGAGCCGTTGGCGTTGCAGCGTTCCCCAATGGAAAAATATGCGTTTTCCTGCCGCAGGGGTACTTGCGAATACAGGCTGGCAACGGAGGGCACCCATACGGCGGTGCGCGCAACAGGGGCGGGGCGGTGGCGGCCCGTGGCCTGTGCCCGGCGGCGCAACATGGCGTCCAGTGCTGCAATATGGGGGGTGGAGGTGCCACAGCACCCGCCGGTCATGTTAATGCCGTCTTCTTGCACAAAGCGCTCGACCCATGTGGCCATGTCTTCGGGGCTGAGTGGGTAGTGTGTGGCGCCATCCACCAGTTCGGGCAGGCCCGCATTGGGCAGGACGGAAATCATACGCGGCCAGTTTTCGGCCAGCCAGCGCACATGCTCCGCCATTTCCTGCGGGCCGGTGGCGCAGTTCAGGCCGATCAGGTCCACATCCAGCGCGTTAATGACCGTAGCGGCGGCGGCAATGTCTGGCCCAACCAGCAGCGTGCCGGTGGTTTCCACCGTGACCTGCACAAAAATGGGTAGCTTTACGCCAGCCTCGGCGCGGGCAATTTTAACACCGTTGACCGCCGCCTTGATCTGGAGCGTGTCCTGGCAGGTTTCGATCAGCACCGCATCGACCCCGCCTTCAATCAGGCCACGGGTCTGCTCGGCAAGGGCTGCCTCCAGACTGTCGTAATCAATATTGCCAAGGGAGGGCAGCTTGGTGCCCGGCCCCATGGACCCCAGCACGTAGCGGTGGCGGCCATCGGCAAAGCTGTCTGCGGCCTCACGCGCCAGAATGGCGGAGGCACGGTTGATCTCACGCGTGCGATCGGTCAGCCCGAATTCGCCCAGCGTAATGGGGGAGGCGCCAAAGGTGTTGGTCTCCACCATATCGGCCCCGGCCTCAAAATACCCGCGATGGATCTCGCGGATCAGTTCAGGGCGTGACAGGGTCAGGACTTCGGTGCAGTTTTCCTGTCCCCAGTAGTCACGCTGGACATCAAGGTCGAGCATCTGGATGCGTGAACCCATCCCTCCATCACAGAGCAGAACCTGATCACGCAGGGCATCAAGAAGCGGCAGACGAGAAGACATGACAGCACAAGACCGAAACAGTGGGGGGGACAAGCCTCAGCCGCAGGATCGGGCCAAAGCCACATCCTTATTCCAGACAGAGGCAACCCTGTCCACCGCCATGCATGCCCCGCCGCAAATGCGTGGGGGGCGGGTTCCCCTTTTTGTGCTGGAGGATGCCCCCCAAGGCCCGCAATGGCGGCAAAGGGGAGGGGTTGTGTTTGCCAGTGCGCCCCCCACACCCGCACAGATGCACGGATGGTCCTGTGTGCTGGAATGGAGTGGCGCCACACCGGACGGGGGGATGCACGACAGGCATTGCCTGTGCTGTGTGGGGCGGGGTGGGTTGGACCAGTTTTTGCTCACACAGGCGCAGAGCCGCGTGCGCGGGGTGGGGGAGCCGCTGGAGGTTATGGTGGTGGTGTGTGCGCCAGAACTGGTGGGGGCGTATAAAACCCAGTTGAAAACCTCTGTTTTCCTGTCTGCTTTTTACGTGCTGCAACCTTAAAAAAAACAGCCTGATGGCGTGGGCCATCAGGCTGTTTGCAAACCGTTGGGCAAAGTGGTCGCGGGCTTACAGGTAGTTGGCCAGCGTCATGTTCTTCATGTCCGAGATCAGCATGAAAGAGGCCTTCAGGCTTGTCTGCACACTGGTGGTCTGAAGAGCGACCTTGGCAATATCGGTCGTGCGGGCATCGGAAAGCTGGGTGTTCAACGCGGTGGTCGTGTTGGTCAACAAGGTGGAGCGGGAGGTCAGCGCGTTCTGCTGCGCACCCACGGTTGTTTCCATGGTGATGATCTGGTTGGTTGTGTTGACCAGCGATGTATGGAGCTTGGTCACAAGGTCGGAATACCCGGTGCTGGTGGAGGACATGCCGTTCATGCCCGAAATCAGCATCATGTCACGCATCAGGTCCTTGATGGGCGAACCCGTGGAAGTGAGGCTGACATCCGACGTGTTGCCCTGTGTGGCCACAATGCCATACGTGGTGGATGCGCCGCTCCCTGTAACGGTGCTGGTCTGCTGGTCGCTGGCCTTGCTGAGGGAGGCTGTGCCATCCACGGAAGATGTGGTGGAAATGGTGGACGAGAAAATGGAATCGTCCCCGTTCATCAGGCTTGTGGCCGATTGCAGAACGCTCTCCACGCTTGACCCGGAGGCCAGAGCGGAAAGGGTGTTTGCAATGTTGGTGCTTGTCTGGCCGGTCGCTACGTCTGAGGGGTCTTTTACGGGGGCCTCGGTGGAGGTCGCCCCGGCAAAAACATAGCCCGAACCCGTGGAGGTATTAAGCGCGGTCGCGATCTGAGAAAGGGTGCTGGAGGCTTCCGATGCGGTGGTGGTAACGGTGGAGGCCTCGGTCGTGCCCGCAATGCCCAACAGGTTTGAAGCCATGGTCTGCGCGAGCGAGACAATCTGCTTGAGCGCTGTGGCCGTTACGGTCAGGCTGTTCTGGGCATTGGTAATGTTGGACTGCCATGCCGCGACCTGCGTGATCTTGGGGGTCAACTCAAACACGGTAGAGCGTGAGGTGCCAAGGCCCGCATAGGTTTCCGAGATAATGCCGTTGTTGGAGGTCTGCCACGCCAGAGTGGTCTGGGCGTTGGTCAGTTCCTGCACACCGGCGGAAAGAACGAGGCTTGCGGCACTTGCGCCATACTGCCCGATAGAAGTGCTCATATGAAAGTCTCCCCTTCTCTCAAGGCTTAGTTAATGGCGTCCAGAAGAGCGCTGAACATGGTCTGAACGGAAGAAATGATCTTGGCGTTGGCTGTGTAGGCATTTTGCAGCGCCACAATCTTGGACATTTCGTTATTCACGTTCACACCCGATACATTGGTCACCTTGCCGCTGATGGTGGTCTGCACCGCCGTGGCGTAGGTCAGGTTGGTGGTGGCCGTGCCAATGGTCGCCCCCTGATTGGAGGTCAGGGAGGTAGCCAGCGCCACCAGCCCCTGCGCGCCGCTATACCCCGTGGTCTGGGTGCCGTCCGGCCCCAGATCGGAGGTGGGGGAGTCCAGCGTGACAACGGTTCCGTCCGAGAGGGTGGTGGTGCCGCTGATATTGGTGCTGGATGTGCCAAAAGTGTCGCTCAGCACCTTGCTGATGGTGGTGACACTCCCGCTGGGCGCCAGCTTGGACGGTGTATCGGAGTAGGTGGCGTTAACGGAAATGGTGTTGGCCAGATTGGTCAACGAACTGTTCGACCCCGTGGTGGAAACGGCGACCGAGGTGTTGCCCGAGCCATCCGTGAACAGGGACATGCCAGCCGCCGTAAAGCGGTTGATTACGGTGGCGGAGAACGCGTTCAGCTGCGCCTGCATGGTGGGGTAGGTTGTGTCTCGCAGGGTAATGTTGGCCCCCAGCGTGCCACTGGTCATGTGGGACGTAATATCCGTGCTGGATGTATTGGTCTTGCCGTCCGCCACCGTAATGCCCGCAATGGCGGAATTGGTGGGGTCGCTCGAATCGTAATACATTTTGTCGGTAATGGTGGTGCTGGCCGTGCCGCCATTTGTGGCCGAAAGCGGCCATGTGTTGCTGGGCAGGGTCTGGGTGTTGTCGTTCAGGCCGATCTGGTCCGGGCGGGTCGGCAGCTTGGTGCCGTCCTCGGTGGTGACAACCATGTCGCCCTTGGAGGTTTCGGTAAATTTGACGCCCAGCTGGGTGGACAGGTCGTTCATGACCTGAAGGCGGCTGTTTTCAAGGCTGGACGTGTCCGAGCCAACAGCCTGCAACCCCATGATCTGCTTGGACAACTGGCCGATCTGCGTCAGGTCCTGATTGATGGTGGAGACCGTGGCAACAATGCCGTCCTCCGCCGTCTGGCGCTGCTGGGTGTAGGTGGAGGCCAGCGTGTGGATTGTATCGGTCAGGGACGAGGCGGCGGTAATGACGGCCGTCTGTGCCGAACTTTCCAGCGGGGTGGAGGTCAGGGAGGTCAGCGCGCTCTGCACATTGCCCAGTTCATCGGACAGGGTCTGGGTGGAGCCGGAATCGGATGAGGTGGACCCCTGAACGGACTCAACAGCAGCCAGAGAGTTGGACGAGGCGGTCAGCGCCGAGACCTTGGCGTTCTGGGTGTACAGCGAGGATTGCAGGTACGGGCTGACATTGACCACCGTCTGGCCAATGCGCACGCCGGTACCCTGATTGCCTGCAACAGCCGAGGTTACGCTGGCCGATTCGGAGGCATAGCCCGCAGTGCTGGAGTTGGCGACGTTCTGGGAGATGACGGAGTACTGGTATTCGATCCCGTTCAGCCCGCTCGAGGCTATTGATAGAGCTGATCCTAGATCCATTGTATTCCTCGTCCGTCCCGACGTATTTTGAAAATCTGATAATAAATAGCAGCCATTGGGCGGCAGTTAAAGAAGTCTTACGGCCCAATGGTTTTCAGAAGGTTAACGCAATCCGCAAAATATGCGCCAGCAGGGCCTCGGGGGCGGTGTGTGCGTAGGGGTCCGTTAGCTGCTGGAATCCTGCGTGATCTTGTCGATCGCGTTGGTCCGGCGGGTGGATTCGGTCTGCACAAGCTGGAAGTTCAGGTCGTAATCGCGCTGGATTTCCACCATGCGGGTGGTTTCCGTAATGGCGTTTACGTTGCTGCTCTCCAGCATGCCCTGCCGGATTTCCTTCTGGGCCAGCACCCGTGTGCGGGTTGTGGGTTTGAGCAGGTAGTTGCCCTCGGGCTGGAGGGTGTTCAGGTTGTCCACCGTCATCAGGTCTATGGTGCCAACGGCCCCGTCCTGCGTGGAAATTGTGCCATCGGAGGAAACGGACAGAACGTCGTCCTCGCGCGGGATCACAATGGGGCGCTGGAAGCGGTTGAGGATCGGGTTGCCGTTAATGTCCACAATGGTGCCATCGGAGCGGCGCTGGAACTGCCCGTTGCGCGTCAGCCGCACGCCCTGCGTGGTCTGCACGGCAAAAAATCCTTCGCCGTTAATGGCGAAGTCGGTTGGGTTGCCGGTCTGGCGCAGTTGGCCCTGCCCGTGGTTCTGGTAGGTGGCGCGGTCCTGCGTATAGGCTTCCGTGCGCTCGCCGGGGATGCCGTGAATATCTTTTTGTTTGACGATATAGTCCGAAAACAGCTCGCGGGAGGCTTTGAAGCCCGTTGTATTGGCGTTGGCCAGATTGTTGGACGTCACTTCAAGGTCATGCGTAAGCGCATTGATGCGGGACAAGGCGATGTAGGTCGTGTTGTCCATGACGTCTCACTCCAGCAGAAAAATGGTAAAAGGGGTGGGCTTTGCGCCGGGCGCCCCGAATCATACAGACCATTATAGTATGGTTTTACGGACCATAAAGCTATTGGATTACCCATAATACAGCAACAGTGGATGTGTATGCGGTACAACAAAAAGTGGCTTATGTAGAACTGGTAAGGAATCAGCCAGACAAAACCTCTTGCAATGGCCATGCTGTCGTCTTACCTGTTGCTGGCAATACATGGTGTGGCAGCTACCCGCTGTGCGTATGGCCATGTAAGTTCCCGCCCATGCTCCCATCATCGTACTGTTGCTGGGGTGAGCGTGGTGCAAGGCACACCCGGAGGCTTGTCATCCTATGATGCGTTCCCTTGATATCGCCGGTACGGGCATGCAGGCCCAGACGACGAACGTCGAGACAATTTCCCACAACATCGCCAACATGACGACCACTGGCTACAAGCGGCGTCGGGCGGAGTTCCAGGATCTTATCTATCAGGATCTGCGCCGCGCGGGGACCATGAGCTCGGATACGGGCGACCTTGTGCCCTCTGGTGCGCAGGTTGGTCTTGGCGTGCGTACGGCGGGTATTTACCGTATTAACGAACAGGGCACGCTGGAGCAGACGGGCAACGCGCTGGATATGGCCATTGAAGGGCGCGGTTACTTCCGTGTGACCCTGCCATCGGGCGAATACGCCTACACGCGTGACGGCACGTTCTCCCTCTCCAACGACGGGACGATCGTGACCGCGGACGGCTACCCGCTCAGCCCCGATATTTCGCTGCCCAACAACGCCGAAAACATTACCGTCGATCAGAGCGGGCAGGTGCAGTACACCCTGTCCGGGCAGACCACGGCGCAGGTTGCCGGGCAGATCCAGCTCGTAACCTTCCAGAACGAAAACGGTCTGGCCGCCATGGGGCAGAACCTGTTTACCTCCACAACCTCTTCGGGCGATCCTATTACCGGCACGCCGCAGAGCACAGGGTTTGGGGATATCCGGCAGGGCTTTGTGGAAGAATCGGCTGTAAACGTTGTGACCGAAATTACCGACCTCATTACCGCGCAGCGTGCGTATGAAATGAACAGTAAGGTCATTACCGCTTCTGATGAAATGCTTCAGACGCTTACGAATCTGAAATAATATGTCCCTGCGGGCAGCCATACTGCCGCTGCTGGCTGCGGTTCTTGCGGTCCTGCCGCCCGTGGTCTGCTCTGCCGCCACACTGCGCACGGCAACCACGGTCACCTCGGATTCGGTCAGGCTGTCGGACCTGTTCATGGATCTGGATCAGGGGCAGGACCGTGTGCTGGGGCCTGCACCCCTGCCGGGCAACAGTTTTGTGGTTGGCGGGCGGCAGCTCTTGGCTATTGCCGACCAGTACGGCGTGGACTGGATGGACCAGTCCGCCTCTGCGCAGGCCACCATTACGCGGGCCGGGCGCGTGCTGGACCGCGACTTTTTTATCAATCTGGTCAAGCGGAGTCTGCCCGATCTGGGTGAAGGCCCGATTACGGTGGAACTGGGGGATTTTCACCCCATGACCGTAGCGGCGGATGACCCCAAGCCCGTTGTGCTGTCCGATGTGGACTGGGACCAGAAGAGCGGGCGTTTTTCCGCCACCGCGTACCGTAGCCACCCGCTGGGGGATATTACGCAGGATTCGTTCCTGCTGACCGGTGTGGTCCATGCGGCGCAACGTGTGCTGGTTTACACACATTCGCTCTCGGCCGGGACGGTTGTTTCCGCAGCGGATGTGCGGGTGGATGATGCCTATACCGGGCGGACCGGGGCAAAGGCCTATACGAGTGATGCGGATGTGGCGGGTATGACCCTCCTGCACAGTGTTGTGGTGGACGAGCCTGTTCTGGAGCGGGACCTGCGGCGGACAGTTGTCATGCACAAGGGGGACCCCATCATGCTGTCCTACACCTCGCCGGGGCTGCGCCTGTCTGCTACGGGCCGTGCGCTGGAGGATGGCGGGGTGGGCCAGTATGTCCATGCGCTCAACCTTGCCAGTAAAATGATTCTGACCGGGCGGGTCATCAATGGGTCCGAGGTGGAGGTGGATGCCACATCGGGCGCCGTGCCGTCGGATGGTAATGCCTTGCGTCGCCTTAGCGCGTCCTCCCGCTCCGGTGGGCAGGGCGGCACATATCGGTAGTAGCCAATGACTTGGAGAGACTTATTGACCCAACACCGTCTGTCTGGCGCCTTTATGGTCGGATTGCTGGGCCTTGCCTCCTGCTCCGGGCTGGCGGATATGAGCGAAATGGGGCACCCCCCGCGCATGACCCGCACGTCCGACCCCACGCAAACCCCCGACTACCGGCCGGTCACCATGCCCATGCCGCCCTTGCAGGCGCCACCAACAGAGGTGGGGAGCCTGTGGCGGCCGGGTAGCCGCGCCTTCTTCAAGGACCAGCGCGCGTCTCAGGTGGGGGATCTGCTGACCATTAAGGTCGAAATTGCGGATAATGCGGATGTCACGAACGACACCTCCGCCTCCTCCAGCGGGTCGGAAGACTTTGGTATTCCCAGCCTGTTCGGCCTTAAAGGCAAGGCCCTGTCGCACCTGACCCAGTCCGATGCGCTGAACACAAGCAGCGCCAGCGCCAATGCCGGGACCGGCACCATCCGCCGGACAGAAGCCGTTACGCTTACGCTGGCAGGCACCATTACGCAGGTGTTGCCCAACGGCAACTTTGTGGTTGTGGCCCGGCAGGAAGTGCGGATTAACGGGGAACTGCGCCAGCTTATGGTCAGTGGTGTCGTGCGCCCGCAGGATATTTTGGAAGACAACACCGTGACCCATGACCGGATTGCGGAAGCCCGCATTTCCTACGGTGGGCGTGGTCAGCTGACCAAGCAGCAGACTCCACGGTACGGCCAGCAGATTCTGGACAATGTCCTGCCGTTCTAGCCTGGTGGGAGCCATGTTTATGGTGCGCGGTTATGACGGTTCTAAAAAGGTGGGGCATTCCCCAACGCATAACTTGACATAAGGGTTCAATTCACCCCATTCAACAAGTTGTGCAATGCCTGTTTTCTGTGTGTTGCATGGCCATGAATGCCGGGGCTGATCGTCGCGGCCACAAGGGGCTGGCGGTAACTGGATCGCGCATGAATGGCGATGCTGGCATAGTCGGCAGGTAACACCACGGGAGAGAAGCATGACTAACGGTGACAACACATTCGGCACCCTGGCCGAGCCTAACCAGACCATACTTGTTCAGGGGCTGAATGTTGCCAGCCTGAAGTGTGAAACAGATACCCCCATTGCTATTGGCGGCACGGTGCGCAGCGCGCAGTTGCAGGCCCCGATTGTGGATATTCTGGAAAGTGGTGTGGTCTCGGGCGAGCTGGTGGCCGAAGAAGTGGTCATCCGTGGCACGGCGGAAAATGTGATTATCCGCGCCAAACGCTTTTTTGCGACCGGCACAGCCAAAATTCAGAACTGCACGCTGTTCCTTGAAGGCGTGAGCGGGTGCAGCATCCATCAGGGTGCGGAACTGACGGGTGACTTCAAAATCACCACGGCGGCTCTGGCGGCCACGCCAGCAGCACCGGTAGCACCTGTCACGCCTGCTCCGGCTCCTGCAAGTTTTGCGCCGTCTGCCCCGCCTGCATCCGCCAAGGCGGTCAAGGTTGAGGTCAAGCCTTCCCCGGCTCCGGCGGCCTCTTCTTCTTCGTCTTCTTCCAAGTCCACCACGGCTGACACCTCCAAATCCGCCAGCGCGGATAACGGGTCGGTCTGGGGCGATGTGGATCAGGTTATCCGTTCCTCCGCGGATACGGAAGATGGCCATGCCTCCCTGCTGGGTATGTCCGATACGCAGTCGTAAGGTCGTGTCTGGCCCCGGGCAGGGCGCGCCGGTGGGGAGTGTGGCTGGCCACGCCCCCCTGTATGGAGCCGGTTTTGCCACCATGTCCGGTCGCCAGAGTGTTTTTATGAAGATATGTCGTAGGTTGTGATGCTGATACCCCGTTTGTCGTTCGGGAAACTTGTGCATATTTCATCAAGCCTGATGACTCTTCTTCTGGCGATGAATATCCACACCATTGCCGGGCACATGAAGGATGATAGTGCGGACGCGGGTGCGCAGCCTCTGGTTTCTGTCGCCAGTGCGGCCGCCGCCGAGAACACGCCTTCGGTCAATGATTCGGCCAGCAAAACCAAAAGCGACAAAGATGCGCTGGAGGGCTGGGTTTCCGTGCTGGACGCCAACGAGGCGGCGGAAATGTCCCCCGATGTGAGTGACGCATCGGGTGGGGGCAAAAAGAAAGTTGCGGTTTCAGCCGATGACTGCGCCAAGGGTATTTCCTGCGCGCAGGTCAAATCCGGTGCTGCCGGGCTTGGGCCGGACCCGGACCCCGAGGTCAGCAAGGCCGAGGCGGATCTGGTCAAGGACATTCTGGCCCGCCAGTCCACCATTGAAGGCGAACAGCAGCAGTTGGACCAGCAAAAGCACGTGCTGAACGCAGCCCGCGCCGTGCTGGACCAGAAAATGAACACGCTGGATGCCTCCATGGCCACACTGGAGCAAAAGCAGGCCGCCCACCGTGAGGTGATGGACGCCGAGACGGACCGGCTGGTCAGAATCTATGAGGACATGCCCCCCAAGGAGGCGGCGGCGGTGTTTAACATCATGGATATTCATGTGCTTATTGCTGTGGCCAGCAAAATGAACACCCGTAAGGTTTCGGCCATTATGGGCAATATGTCGCCTGAGCGTGTGAACCTTATTTCGCAGTTTATGGCAGGGGTCAGGAGCTTCCGCGCTGCATCCGATGGGGGCGATGGCGGGGACCGGGTAGCCCAGAATGTGGGTACGGCCACATGGTGGGCCAAGTCCGGCCCCTCCGCCGCACCCGCAGCAGGGGCGCGCGGGGGAGCGCAGTCTGCCCAGCAGCCATAAGGCGGTCCGGTTTTTTGCCGCAAGGCTGGCTCTTGTCTCGCAATTACATGGGAAGTGGCTTAAAATAACACGTCATCTGGCAGCCATAGGCCCGCTTGCCGGGCTTGGCGGCATCTGGCACCCACGTCAGCCAGTTCGGGCGCAGGGTGCGCGTATGGGCTTGAAGGACGGGAACAAAAAGGCATGATGATCAGGCGCGGAATGATGATAGCCCTGCTTGTGGCGGTTGCGGGGTGTTCTCCCGACCATATTGCCAGCAAAATAACGGGGCGTGAGTGCAGCGCTGGTTACATTCAGGAAGGGGAGGACTGGTGTGCTCCCCCCGAGCGTCCGCCTGCGCCGCAGCCGTACTGCACACAGAGCTGGAACGGTGTGGACTGCTGGGCGCGCCCGGATCTGATGCCCAATGTTGCGCGCGAGGTGGCCGAAGGCCCAACAGGGCTGACGCAGGACCAGAACGCGCAGCGGCTGAATATGTCGATCAAAAAGGCGCCGCCAACAAACGCCTATTATCCATAAAGCGGGGTTCGTTTGGTGCACCGGACCAGGGTACAATACAAATTGGAGTGGGTCTGGTGTTGCAAGGCTGTTCGTTTACTATGGCACAACGTGCCCATGATGTGTTTATGGCTATACAGCAGCCGGTTTGCCTTGACGGGCATGACAAGGCGATGGCAAGGCCATGGTTTGGTGGAGCCGCGGAGTGTTTGGATGCTGAAACGTCTGGAGAGTTGTGTGGTTTCCCATTTTTCCATCGTGACAGCGTAGCCGTTCCCGCATGAAGAATTTTCTCACAAGTCTCAAGGCACTTGGTCGCGTCCAGCAGATCGCACTGGGTGTTGCAGGTGCGGCCATTTTGGGCACGCTGGCCTATTTTGCCTTTTATGCCGGTGCGGGGGCGAGTGCCCTGCTGTATGGTGATCTGGACCTGACCGAGGCGGCCGAAATGGCGGATGACCTCGCCAAGGCGCATATCTCATTCACCACCAGTCAGGACGGCACGCGCATTTTTGTGGCCAAGGACAAGGTCGCCAGCGCGCGCCTGTTGCTGGCCAAGGACGGGCTGCCCAGCGGTGGTGCGGTCGGGTACGAACTGTTTGACAAGAGCGGCACGCTCACCAGCACGCAGTTTGAACAGTCGATCAACGAAACCCGCGCAATGGAAGGCGAACTGGAACGCTCCATTCGTCTGCTGCACGGGGTGCGTAATGTGCGTGTGCATCTGGTTCTGCCGCACCGCGACCTGTTTTCTACCGAGACCAATCCCTCGCAGGCCAGTGTGGTGCTTGATATTGGTCGCGCTGGCAGCATGGCGCCCGACGGTATTCAGGCGATCCAGAACCTTGTGGCCGCCGCCGTGCCGGGCCTGCGCCCGCAGAATATTTCCATCGTGGATACGCGTGGCGATGTGCTGGTCAAACCGGGTGACCCGGACAGCCTTGCCGGGCAGGAATCGCAGATGGAAAAACAGCGCCACGCCGAGGAGCAGCGCCTTGCTCAGGCCGTGGAGGACATGCTGGTGCCCACACTGGGTATGGGCCATGTGCGTGCGCGCGCCGCGGTGACCATGAACACCGACGAGGTGCATGAAACGGAAGAAAGTTTCGACCCCAACCAGCAGGTTCTGCGGTCGCAGCAGACAAGCTCGGACAAGAGCGTCAACACCGAATCCAGCCCCAGCACCACGGTGGGGAACAACCTGCCCAACGCCAACGCCAATCAGGACAACAAGACCGGCTCGACCAACGACCGTGAGGAAGAGACCAACAACTACGAAATTGGCAAGCGTGTACGGGTTGTTAACCAGTCACGCCCCCGCGTTGCGCGGGTGAGCATGGCCGTGCTGGTTGATGGCACCATGGTCAAGGACAAGAGCGGCAAGGAAGTCTGGACCCCGCTCGATGATTCCGAGCTGGAGCGGATTACCACGCTGGCCCAGACCGCCGTTGGCTTTGACAAGGCCCGTGGGGATGAAGTGCGCGTGGTTTCCATGCGGTTCATGCCCGATGGTGGGTTTGACTTTGCAGGCTCCCGCACGGACTACTTCAGCCGCGAAATGCTCATTTACATGGCCGAGTGGGTTATTCCCATTCTGCTGGTGCTGGGTGCGCTGTTTATTGGCCTGCGTCCCATGCTGCGCCGCACGGGTCTGGTCACCCTTATTTCCAAGGAACTGCACGGGCAGGAAAAACTGCTGGCCGGTGCGGAGGGTGGCACCCTTGTTATGGGTGCTAACGGGCAGATGCTGCCCGCAGGCACCGCTGTGGGCGAGGATGGCAACGTGGTCGATATTGACGGTGTTCAGGGCAAGCTGCGGCAGGAAGCTCTGGATAGGGTTGCCGATCGCTTTGAAAACAACCTGGATGAAACCGTGCTGATTATCCGGAGCTGGCTGTCCGCGCCGGATCCGAAGAAGGGAGCCTAGGCCATGTCCGAGACCGCAGCAGCCCCTGAGGCACGGCCCGAACCCCCCGTTGTACACGACGAAACCCGGCATCTGAGCGGCAAGCAGCGTGTTGCCATTCTGTTGCTTGCGGCAGGGCGCGAGCGCGCGGCCAAGGTGCTCAAGCAGTTGCAGGAAGATGAAGTGCGCGATGTGTCCGTGGCCATGGCGGGGCTGGGGCTGATCAGTGCTTCCGTGGTGGAGGAGATCTGCGGCCAGTTCACCAAGAACTTCGAATCCTCCGAAGGGCTGGTGGGCACGTACGAAACCACCGAGGAACTGCTGCGCAAGGCGCTGTCGGGCGAGCAGGTCGACAAGATCATGGAAGAAATCCGTGGTCCGGCCGGGCGCACCATGTGGGACAAGCTGGGCAATGTGCAGGAAATGGTTCTGGCCAACTACCTGCGCAACGAATACCCGCAGACTGCCGCCGTTATTCTCAGCCGTCTGCAACCCGCCCACGCGGCGCGTGTGCTGACCCTGCTGCCAGAAGACTACGCAACCGAGGTCATGATGCGTGTGCTGCACATGGAAACGGTGCAGCGCGAGGTGCTGGACAGCGTGGAGGCAACCTTGCGGTCCGAATTTATTTCCTCCCTTGGCCGCTCGTCCAAGCGCGACAGTTACGAACTGCTGGCCGAAGTGTTCAACAACTTCGATCGCAAGACCGAAACCCGCCTCATGGCGTCCATGGACAAGCGCAACCACGCCGATATGGAAAAGGTGAAAGCGCTTATGTTCACCTTCGAAGATATCAAGCGCCTGCCGCACGAAGCCCTTATGCGCATTGTGGCGCAGGTGGACCGCGAAAAACTGCCCCTCGCCCTCAAAGGCGCGTCCGAAACCGTGCGCAAGATGTTCTTGCAGTGCATGTCCAAACGTGCAGGCAGCATTCTGCTTGAGGAAATTTCGGCCCTTGGCCCTGTGCGCGTAAAAGACGCAGACGCCGCACAGGTCGATATTGTGACCATTATTAAAAACATGGCCAATGCGGGTGAGATCGACCTGACCGAAAACGGCGGTAACGACGAGATCATTCCATAATGGTGGCGCTGGCGCTCTTCCGGTCTGGTGTGTGCTGCATGGCGGCGGATGGCGCCTCCTCCGGGGGGGTGTCGGATGCGCCTGTGCGCACCTACCCACGGGTTATGGATCTGGAGGATTTTGGCGCGCCGGAGGAGGAACCCTCCACAGAGGAAGATCCGGCCGAGGACGATGCTCCGCCCGAGCCACCCCCGCCCGACCCCAATCTGCTTAGCATCACGCGGGACGAACTGGCGGCCATGCAGGAGCAGGCCCGCGCGGAAGGCCACGCAGCCGGTGCTGCTGAAAAAGACGCCGAACTTCAGGCGTTTTACACCGGATGTCTGGCGGAACTGACCAACGCCTTCAAAGCGGAAAATGCCCGGCGCGATCAGGCGCTGGCCAGGGCGTCTCAGGTTTTTGTGGCCACGGTGGTGGAGATTGTGCGCAGCCTGACAGCACTGGATGGCACAGTGTTGCAGGGCATGCAGCGCGACCTGCTGGCCGATGCCGCAAATTTTGCCCGTGAATGCGAGGGCGATGTGACGGTCCAGTGCAGCCCGGCCGACATGCAGCGCCTACAGGCCGCCTTACAGAGCGAAGGCGGTGTGCAGGTCGAACCCGTGTCCGACATAACGCAGGGCATCATACGGATTTCCACAGCAGCCAACACCATTGTTATTGATCCAGTGCAGTGGCGCAAAAGTATGGCTGAGAAAATAGTTGCCAGTGTAACAGCCCTTGCGCGCCAGCGCATGCAGCAGAATACTGGGCAGGCACAAGCAGGCGGAGACGACCATGACAACAGATAACACCGATATCGGGCTTGAGGATTTTGCCACCAGCGTACCACCGTCGGATGCTGCCGCCACGGCTGCCCCCGGGGGTGCTCCCGCCGCCGATGGCAAGGATGTGGACGACGCTCAAAAAGAGGCCGTTTACGATATTCCGGTCAAAATTACGGCGGTTATTGGCACGGCCACCATGCCGGTCAACCAGTTGCTGCGCCTTGGGCGCGGGGCTGTGGTCGAACTGGACCGCAAGCTGGGTGAGGCCGTGGATATTTACGCCAATAACCGCCTGATCGCCCGTGGCGAAGTGGTGGTGGTGGACGATAACCATATTGGCGTGACCATGACGGAAATCCTGTCCTCCTCCACAACCAACGGTTAAGAGCCTTGCCCGAACCCGGTACAGCCACCGTTATTGCCACCCAGCCCGCTGCGCTGGGGGCGGGTGCGTTTGTGGCCCCGGTTATGACGTGCATTGTGGCGTTTGCCGCGGTTATCGGGCTTATTTTTCTGTCCCGTTATGTGCTCAAGTTCATGGAGCCGTATCTGTCCAGAGGGCGGCAGACGCCCAATCTGGCCGTTATGGAAAGTGTGGCCGTGGACCCGCGCAGGCGCGTGAGCGTGATCCGCTACGGCCAGAAAAAAGGGCTTGTTCTCACCGGGGGTAGTTCCGACGTGTTCATGGGGTGGGTGGACGAGGGGGATGCCCCTGTGGCCCCCTTAGCGCCCGGTTCTGCCACACCCGGTTCCGCAGCCGCCTTCCCGGCCAGTGCCCAGCCCTTGCCCCGGTCTGCCCCCCATGCCTGATGCCCAAGCGGAGCCACAAGCCTTGAAACTTCCTGCCTTTACAAGACGTGGCGTGTGGTTTGCGAGTCTGGCGCTCTGTGCGGTCGCGGTGGGCGTTCTGGCGGGCCTGCCGGTTGTCGCCCATGCCCAGTCCATTGCCCTTGACCTTGGCAAAGGGGGCGACCCGGGGACCACCAGCCGCATTATCCAGCTGACCGCCCTGCTGACCGTACTCTCCCTTGCACCCAGCCTGCTGGTTATGGTCACGGCCTTTACCCGTATTATTGTTGTGCTTTCGCTCCTGCGCGGGGCCATTGGCTCGCAAGGAACGCCGCCAAACACGGTGCTGATCGGGCTTGCCCTGTTCCTGACCTTTTTTGTCATGCAGCCCACATTCCAACAATCATGGGATCAGGGCATTGCGCCCATGATGGATGGACAGATGGAGGAAATGGAGGGGCTTAAAGCTGCGGCGGAGCCTTTTCGCACCTTCATGCTCAAGCATGTGCGTTCGGCCGATCTGGCCACGTTTGAGCGTCTGGCCAACGTAACCCCCGCAGCAACCCCGGCAGAGACGCCGTGGCGGGTGCTTATGCCCGCTTTTATGGTGGGGGAACTCAGCCGTGGGTTCGAAATGGGGTTCCTGCTGTACCTGCCATTTCTGGTGATCGACATTGTGACCTCCAGCGTGCTGATGAGCCTTGGGATGATGATGTTGCCGCCAGCGACCATTTCCTTGCCGTTCAAGCTCATTTTCTTTGTGCTGGTTGATGGCTGGCAGATGGTGGCGGGGGGGCTTGTCCGCAGTTTTGGCGGCTGAGTCCGTGCGCTGCGCGCGCGCTGTGCTGTTGGCGGATGTATTTGTCATGCCTTTGTCATGAAGCATGGCGGAGTCTGCCTGTGTTTATTACCCGATAATAATAAATAGTCGCATGTAGGGCGTTTGAGCCTTGTATATTGCAAGGTTTTTAGAAACCGTATTGCGGTTACAGGCTTGCTCATCGCCACGAAAAAGCTATCATTTCCCGCAGGGCAGCCATCAATTCCACCTGGCACGAAAAACAGGTGGGGTGGCGTGGGTGGCTACAGTATTGTTTTGTCTATATTTTATCTATCAGGAGAGCAAAGCGGATTGTCTTTGGATCAGACGATCTTCTGTAAAGACATCCAGTCACGAACGCGGTATGAAGGCGCTTGCTTGTCTGGTCCGCGTGTCTGGATGAGAACAGATTATCTGCTTTTTATCTCAAGGGGCGTCGTCTGGCGTTTCCTGGTTTTTGTGAATGTGCAAGGGGGGCCATTAAGGCCACGACTGGCTGGTGTTTTTTCCGCTTACGGGAAGAATTGCCGGTAGTTGCCACGCAAGGTACCCCGACAATATGAAGGAAGTTGCACTGATATGCTGCAATGGCTGAACAAGGACGCTCCGTTCCGCGATAAGATCCGGGTTGTGATGCTGTGTCTGGAAGCATATTTCATGTTCCAGATTATTGTGGAGACGGTTGGCTTTTTCTGGCATGCGCCAGCGCATTACACGTATATCATCAACATGGGCGCCCTTATTTTCGGGCAGCTTGTTGTCCTTCAGATATGGAGATGGTTCACAACCCTGATTACCGAACCGGTTGAAAAACTGGTCACAATGGGTGAAGAACTGGGCGACGGCGTTGCCCACAACAACGTTCCCTTCCTCAAAAACAAAGACTGTGTTGGCCGCCTTGCCCGTATTATGGCGCGGTTCTCACGCATGGTGGACGAACAGGCGACAGCCCGCCAGCGGCAGGAAAAAATGGCGTCCGATATTCAGGACGCGCTTACGGGCAGTCAGGACCGCGACAAGCACACCCATCTGGTGATCGAACGTCTGGGTCAGGCGCTGGCCGACATGGCGCAGGGCGACCTGCGCGCACGCATTGAAGACCCGATTTTTGATGGCGAGTTCGCCCCCCTGCGGGATGCGTTCAACCATTCCGCTTCCCGCCTGAACGAAGCGCTGAGTGCTGTTGCCTCCAACTCGGACCTGATCTCCACCGGGGCTGCCGAAATTTCCACCGCATCGGACGATCTGGCCAAGCGCACGGAAAAGCAGGCCGCCAACCTTGGGCAGGCCGCATCCTCCGTGCGGACCATTACCGAAGGTGTGCAGAGCAACGCCAAAGCCTGTGCCGACGCCAATGCCGAAAGCCAGCAGGCGCTGGAAAAGGTCAAGGCGGCAACCACCGTCATGACCGAAACCACCAAGGCCATGGACGGGATCAAAAGCTCCTCCGATGCGATTGGTGAGATTATTTCGGTCATTGATGGCATTGCCTTCCAGACCAACGTGCTGGCCCTGAACGCCGGGGTGGAAGCCGCCCGTGCGGGTGAAGCCGGGCGTGGGTTTGCCGTGGTTGCGCAGGAAGTCCGCTCCCTTGCGGAGCAGTCCGCAACATCGGCCAGCGAGATCAAACGCCTGATTTCGGTTGCGGCCGAACAGGTGACCAAAGGTGTGGATCTGGTGCAGCAGACGGGCCGTTACCTGAACGACTTTGCAGGCAGCACCCAGAACATTGCGACCCGGGTTGAGGAAATTTCGTCCTCCACGCAGGATCAGGCCCAGCGCCTGTCCGAAGTGACCGCCTCCATTGGCGGCATGGACCAGGTCACGCAGCAGAACGCGGCCATGGTGGAAGAAACCACAGCCGCCAGCCACAACCTGACAGCCGAAACCCGGACACTGGCCGCAACCCTGAGCCGCTTCAAAATGGATGCATCGGGTGCGCGCGCAAGCCGTGCGCCCCGCCCCGCAGCCCTTGCGGCCCCGCGCCCTGCGGCCCCCCGGCCCAAGCCAGCCAGCCCGGCCCGTGTGGCGGCCCCCGCCCCGCAGCAGGCCCCGGCCACGCCTGCGCTGTCCATACCCACCACATCGTCCGATGCGGGTTGGGAAGAGTTTTAATGGCCATTATTCCAGCATGTCAGGGGTCAAACGGCCCCTGCCTGTGCGGCTGATAAGGGAGCGGACCGTTGGCTAGTGTGACCTTGCCTGAACGTCTGGACACCTCTGCGGCGTTTGCCCTGAAGAGTGAGATCGAACAGGCTGTTAAAAGTGCTGGAGGGGAGCCTGTTGCTCTGGATGCCTCCGGCGTTACCTACCTTGGAGGTCTGTGCTTGCAGGTTCTCCTTGCCAGCAGATGCCCTCTTGTGGCGCCATCGGAGCCAGTCGTGGAGGCTTACGGCCTTTTTGGCGTAAGTGCGTGTCTGACCGAGCCGCTGGCACCATTCAAGGAGTAATGAAGAATATGGTGGAAAAAGTGGGCATTCGTGTCCTGACGGTTGATGACTCGCGCACCATGCAGGGTATGCTACGCAAGGCTCTGGAAGGAGCCGGGTACGATGTTATTCAGGGTGGGGATGGCGTGGAGGGGCTGGAAGTCCTGCAGGCTGCTGACCCGACACCCAATGCGATTATTACAGATATTAACATGCCGCGTATGGATGGCTTTGAGTTTATTGAGGCAGTCCGCGCGCTTGAGCAGTACAAACATCTGCCAATGATCGTTCTGACAACGGAAAGCGATCCCGAAAAAAAGGCCCGTGCCCGTGCGGCGGGCGCTACGGGGTGGATTGTCAAACCGTTCAGCACAGACAGCCTTGTGGCGGCTATCCGCCGGGTGACCGCCTGAAGGAGAGAGACCAGAATGAGTGGTGACATGGACGATATCCTTCTGGTTTTTTTCCAGGAGTGTGAAGAGCAGCTTCAGGAACTGGAGCGTGGTCTGTCCGCCCTTTCGGATGGTGAGTCCGGTAAGGAGACAATCAACGCCGTTTTTCGCGCCGTGCATTCGGTCAAGGGTGGGGCCGCATCGTTCGGTCTGGAAAACCTTGTCCGCTTTGCGCATGTGTTCGAAAGTTCCCTGGACGGTCTGCGTTCCGGTCGTGTTGCCCCAACGCCAGAGATCGTCAAAACCTTTCTCAAGGCCATGGACGTTCTGAGCGATCTGGTCGCCGAGGCACAGGGTGGTGCAGCGGTTGACGCCGGTCGTATTGAGGAAAGCCGGGTAGAGCTTCAGGCCATTATTGGCGAAGGCAGCGGTGATGCTGAAAAGCAGGACGATAGCGTTCCTGCCGACTTTACGCCCGTGCCGGTCGATTTTGAGCCTGTTATGGCTGACTTTGACTTCGGTGATTTCGGGTTTGAGGAAGAAGCCCCCGCATCGGCATCACTGGTCGTGACCTTCAGCCCCCATACCGCCATGTATGACCGGGGGGACGATGCCCGTAACCTGCTGATCGGTCTGGCCGATGTGGCGGTGGCCCATGGTGGCGTCAGCACGGTCACGTGCGAGACCGCGGCCCTGCCCACGCTGGCCGCCATGGAAACCGAAAAATCCTACCTGTCGTGGCGCGTGGTTCTGCCCGCCGCCGTGCCGGAGGAAAGTGTGCACACGGTCTTCGACTGGGTGAACGATGTGTGCGATGTGACCATCACGCGGGATGGTGGCCCCAGCCCGAGTGGTGGGGAAAGTGTGGCCGAGGAGCAGCCCGGCCCGGTTGTGCCCGAACAGCCCGCCCCCGCAGCCGTTGCCACGCCCGAGCCTGCGCCCGTGGCAGCCAGCCCGGCCCCGCAAAAGCCTGCGGCCCCGGCCACTGTTGCTGAAAAAATTATGGCGGAACTGCCGCCCGCCCCCACGGCGGGCGCTACGGCCCCCATTGCTGCGGGCAATGCCGCCGCCACGCGCCGCCCGGTGGAACAGGCCACAATTCGCGTGGACCTGCACCGCGTGGATGACCTGATGGACCTTGTGGGCGAACTGGTTATTGCACAGGCCGCTCTTGAATCCATTGGCCAGCGTGAAGATGGCGGCCAGCAGGAAATGATCAAGCGCATTGCCAGCATGAAGGCCCTGACGCGTGACATTCAGGATGCCGTTATGGCCGTGCGCGCCCAGCCTGTGCGCAGCGTGTTCCAGCGCATGCAGCGCGTTGTGCGCGAAGCCTGCTCCATGACCAGCAAGGATGTGGTGCTGACGCTGGAGGGTGAGGACACGGAAGTGGACCGCACTCTGGTGGAAAAACTCTCTGATCCGCTGACCCACATGCTGCGCAACGCCGTGGACCACGGGATTGAAAGTGCGGAAGACCGCGTGGCTGCGGGCAAGTCCCCCACGGGGCAGATCCTGCTGTCCGCCGGGCACCGTTCTGGCCGTATTCTGATCACCATCAAGGACGATGGGGGCGGGATCAACCACGAGCGCGTGCTGGCGACCGCCGTCAAACGCGGCATTATTGCCCCCGATGCCGTGCTGACGGATGATGAGATCAATAACCTGATCTTTGCTCCGGGCTTTTCCACCGCCGCCACCGTGTCCGATCTTTCGGGCCGTGGGGTGGGCATGGACGTGGTCAAACAGGCCATTCTGGGCCTTGGCGGGCGTGTGACAATCAGCAGCGTGGAAGGGCAGGGCACGACCTTCTGCCTGTCCCTGCCGCTCACGCTGGCCGTGCTGGATGGGATGCTGATTGTGGCCGCCGGGTCCACCATGGTGGTTCCGGTCTCCTCCGTGGTGGAAACCATGATGGTCAACCACAAGGACATTTATATGCTGCCCGATGGCGCCAATGTGGTGTCCATCCGTGGGGCATGTATGCCGCTTATTCCGCTGGCGTCCGAGCTGGGGCTTGGGGGCTACGGCTCGGGTGGTCTGTCCGAGGAGGACGTGATTCTGGTCGTGGAAAACGAGTCTGGCGCCCGTGCGGCGCTGATTGTGGAAGACATTCGCGATCAGGCGCAGGTGGTGATCAAAAGTATTGAGAAAAACTATCGGCAGATGTCTGGTGTATCCGCCGCCACCATTCTGGGGGATGGGAGCGTCTCCCTTATTCTGGATGTTCCCGCACTGGTCGCAAATGCTCTTGGACGGATCGACACACGGCCGTCGGATGTTCGCACAGGGCTTGCGGCCTAATCTTACACCACATCAGCCGATCTGTATTTGAGTAGGAAAATGGATATGACGGACGAAGCCGGGGCGGACGCCAAACTTGTAAAGATGATCGTGTTTGCCGTGGGTGAGCAGGAATATTGTATTCCTATCCTGAGCGTGCGCGAAATTCGGGGGTTTGAAAAAACAACAGCCCTGCCGTTTGCCCCGCATTATGTGTGCGGCGCCATCAATCTGCGCGGCGTTATCCTGACCGTGATCGACCTTGCGGTGTACCTGAATGTGGAACCCCAGCCCGATAACCCGCGCCGCGTGGTGATTATTGTGGAATCCCGCAATGGCACGGTGTGCGGCCTGCTGGTGGACAGGGTGATCGACATGGCCGACGTGAACCTGTCCGACATTCAGGCCGTGGCCGAGGAAGACAGCAGTCTGAGCGGTCTGGTCATGATTGCGGACCGTATGATTGGCGTACTCCGGCTGGAAGTTGTGGTTGGTCAGCTCGTAGGCGGGATGATTTCCTGATGGCCGAGACGCGTTCCTCTGCCGATCCGGAGTATACGGACGCCGACTTTCAGATGGTGCGGCGGATTGCCAAGCAGGAAGCGGGTATTTTTATTCCCGATTCCAAAAGCACGCTGGTTTATTCCCGCGTGTCGCGCCGTGTGCGCGAGAGTGGGCTGGAAAGCTTCCATGCCTATCTCAACTTTGTGCAAAGCCCTCCCGGCCGGGCGGAAATGGAAAAGCTGGTCTGTGCGTTAACAACCAACGTCACCAGCTTTTTTCGTGAACGCCCGCATTTTGTGCATATGGAACAAAATGTCATGCCCGCACTTGCGGCACGGCTGCGCAGTGGTGGGCGTGGGCGCATATGGTCCGCCGCCTGCTCCACAGGCCCGGAGCCGTGGAGCATTGCCATGTCCGTTATGGCGGCTTTTCCCGAAGCCCCATCGTACGACATGCGTATTCTGGCGACCGACATTAACTCCAACGTGGTCGCGCAAGCCTCTGCCGGGACGTACATAGCCAGCGAGACGGACGGTATTTCCCCCGCCCAGAAAAACCAGTTCATGCAGGCCGATGACCGGGGCAACCTGACCTTTGTTGGCAATATTCGCCAGCTTCCGGTTTTCAAGGTGCTGAACCTGAATGCCGACTGGCCCATGCGGGGGCAGTTTTCCGTTATTTTCTGCCGTAATGTTGTAATTTATTTTGATGAACCTACGCGTGAACGCCTGTGGGGCCGTCTGGCCGACAAGCTGGAAAAAGGCGGGTTCCTTTATGTTGGTCATTCCGAAAAAGTGGCCAACCCCCGCCAGTGCGGCCTGGAGCAGGTGGCTCCGACCATTTACCGGAAAGCGAGCTGATTGATGGCCCAGCCAGTAAAAGTTCTGATTGTTGATGATTCGCGCACGATCCGCGCCCTGATTAAACGCTCCTTTGCCCAGAACCCCGAGATTGAAGTGTGTGGCGAGGCCGCCAACCCGCTTGAAGCCCGTGACCTGATTATTAAGGACCAGCCAGACGTTATTACTCTGGACGTGGAAATGCCGGGTATGAACGGGTTGCAGTTTCTGGAAAAAATCATGCGGATGCGGCCCATCCCTGTTGTCATGGTGTCCAGCCTGACAGCCAAGGGGGCCGATACCGCCATTACCGCGCTCCAGATGGGGGCGTTTGACTGCTACCCCAAACACAATGTGGGTGCGGGGGAGGACGCGTTTGCGGGCCTTGGGCGGCTGGTTGTGCTGGCCGCGCGCTCTCAGCCTGTTTCCCGCATCCAGCGCCGGACCCCCACCGCACCTGTTGCCCGCACACAGACCACATGGGGGAATTCGGTGGATCTGGTGGCGATTGGTTCGTCCACAGGTGGGGTGGAAGCGCTGGAGGAAGTGCTTTCCGGTTTTCCGCAAAAAAGCCCGCCGGTTGTGATCTGCCAGCATATGCCACCGCTGTTTACGGCCAGTTTTGCGAATCGGCTTAACCAGTCCATGCCCGCCCTCTCCATTGCCGAAGCGCGTGATGGTGAAGTGCTGCAACCCGGTATGGTCAGAATTGCACCGGGTGGAGACAGGCACCTTGTGGTGGACAATAGCGGCGGCAAATACATGACGCGGCTGATCAGTGGCGCGCCGGTGAGCGGGCATTGTCCTTCTGTGGATGTGCTGTTCAAATCTGTTGCCAAGCATGCGGGGCGCAATGCGCTGGGTATTATCCTGACCGGCATGGGGCGTGATGGGGCGGAAGGACTACTGGCCATGCGGCAGGCCGGGGCCTTTACAATCGCGCAGGACAAAACGTCTTCAGTTGTTTATGGAATGCCACGGGTCGCGGCGGAAATTGGCGCGGCCTGCCAGGTTGTCACGTTGCGCCAGATCAGCTCTGCGGCCATGGCCATCCATACACGCTGATTGCAAAAAAAAGGCGGGTCTTGACCGCCTTGGATTATTGGACGCCGGTCTTTGATGGCTGGAATTGAGACTAGGAATAAGGGGGAGACAAATGCCTGCCGCTTCACAAATTAAGGCCCTGATCGTTGATGACCAGGCCTCTATCCGTCAGGTTCTGGCCAACAGCATGGCCGAAATCGGCTTTACCAATATTGCTCAGCGCAAAGATGGCAAGGAAGCCTTGGAATATCTGGACCAGAACCCCACGCATCTGGTCATTTCCGATTTTAACATGCCGGTTATGGATGGTCTGGCCCTGTTGCGCGCGGTGCGTAGCAACCCCAAAATTCAGAAAGTGGCGTTTATTATCCTGACCGGCGAGGCCAGCAAGGATCTGGTGCAAGAAGCGGTCAAGGCTGGTGTTAATAACTTCCTTGCCAAACCTTACACCGTGGCCAAGCTGCGCGAGGTTCTGGAAAAGGTGTTCGGGCCTATAAAGTGAGCGACCACTCCGTAGTCAAAACGGTTATTCAGGGGGAAGTGGAAATTTCTGGCGATTCGTCAGTCGTTTTTGCAACACTGCTTGGCTCCTGTGTTTCGGTCTGTATGTTTGACCCGCTTGCGCGCGTTGGTGGTATTAACCACTTTTTGCTGCCAGATGGGGGGGAGAGCCATTCCGGAACAGCCATGCGGTTTGGCGTGAACTCCATGGAAATGCTGGTCAATGGTCTGCTCAAGGCCGGGGGGCAGCGCAGCCGTCTGGCATGCAAGGTTTTTGGTGGTGCTGCCGTTGTGCCCAGTCTGGGGCGCATCGGGCAGGAAAATATTCGGTTTGTAACCCACTATCTGGTGGATGAAGGCATACGTTGTGTATCCCAGAGTCTGGGTGGCACGTTGGCCCGGCGTATTCGGTTCTGGCCGACCACGGGCCGCGCGCAGCAGAATCTGGTGCAGGACGTGCAGGGTATTGGCAAGCAGGAAGTCGCCTACAGCCGGCGTGAGGCTGAAGCAGAGCGGAAATGGGCTAAGGAAGCCAGTTCCGAGGTCGAGCTGTTTTGAAAAAGCCGGGCCGGAGAGGATAAAAGACATGGATGTGGTGCCCCCTTTGCCCCATGGTGTGGCCGGGACCGAACGCAGTGTGTGCGATGTTATGGAACATCTGGTGGGTTTGCTGGATGAAACCTGCCATGATTTTATGGGCGTGCAGCGTGTGGTGGGTGAGAGCATGTCCGCAGCGCCCTTGAGCGATGCGGATGTGCAGGCCCTGCAAAGGCTGGATTCCGCCACACAAACGGTGGAAGCCGTGTCCACCGTGCTTAAAAATCTGGTGGTTTGTTATGGGCAACGTGACGAACAGCCGCTTGATGTTGGCGTGTTGAGCCAGGGTGTTAAGCTCTGCCACGTTATTCAGGTGCTCCGTAACGGTGTTCAGGCCGAAAGTGCTTGCCACTCGGGCGAAGTGGACCTGTTTTAACTCCCCCTTATTTATTTTGGGTCCAATAGAGATCTGGCCCGCTGTTACGGCGGGCCTTTTTGTTTATGGCGTGCCTGTGCCTGTGCCTGTGCCTGTGCCTGTGGTGGTTTGTGTGGCTGTGGCGTGGGTGGTTCTGGCCTGCGCCAGCCCCCACCCGACCATAAGGAACACCCACCCTGCGGTGCGTTCGGTAAACAGGGAACTGGTGGAGGCAAGCGGCCAGAACAGCATGCACAGCGTAATAAAGAGCATGGACGGCATAAGCGCCCTGCTGGCAAGGGCTGCCCGTAACAGCTTTGTCCACCAGATCAGAACGGTGCAGACAAACAATGCCAGCCCGGCCAGCCCTGCCGTGGTGGCGATTTCCAGATAGATGTTGTGCGGGTGAATGTTGCACCCGGTCGCAATGTCCTGCCCTGCAACCAAAGGGGCAAATCGCGGGATGCCATAAACATAGGTCGGCTCGGCGCAGTGAACGCGAAAACCGTTATACCCCACACCCAGCAGGGGGTGAGCATGCACCATGTTGAGCGCGCGCATGTAGATCTGGCCATAGGCCGATTGCGAAAAATGCCCGATCTGCTGCACAAAATGCAGCACCAGCTTGTCATAGGCGGGGGGGGAGAGGAAGGGCAGCAAAGCCAGCCCGACAAACCCGGACAAGGTTGCCAGAATAACCGGCACTCTGGTTGTTTTGACCAGCAAAGCACACAGGAAAAACCCGAAAAGCACAAGGAGCGCGGGCATTCTTTGCCCGATAATGACCATGGTCAGCAGCAGAAAGGACATAATGCCCAATGCGAGCAGTTTTTTGCCGGGTTCTCTGGCCTGCACCATGCGCATGGGGTACACCATTAACCCCGGGAACATGATGACCATAAGCGGCGGCCCGGCCCGTGGTTCAAAAAAAGGTCCGGTCAGCGCACCATCTTTCCAACGTGCATACCCCCAGATATTGACCCCGAACAGATATTGCTCCCAGCACTGGCTGATCAGCCATACCCCGGCCAGTGTGACACTCAGGCCCAGCCATTGCTGTTTTTGCCTGCTATCGAGCAGCCATTCTTCCAGTGCTTTGGCAAAAACAAAGTACCGTACAAGTGCAATAGCCTCCATAACGGTATGTGTGGACCCGTTGAGTATGGAGGACACAACAATAAGCGCCCACAAACTCAGGGCGTATGGGAACCACCCGCGCAGTAGGCAGTGGTAATTTTTTTTGAAAGCCGTGTGCAGTAAAAAACTTACGCCAATAAACAGGATGCTCAGATCGGCTATGGCGCGGCCTCGTAACTGAAAAAAAGGCAGAAAGACGCAGAGTATTAAAGCAAGTTTTTTCAAACCTGTGTCACAGCGTATAAAAATGTTTTGCACAGTCATGCCGAGGCTCTCCAATGACCGGAAGATTAAAAGACTCGTGGCAGGAAAGCTATTCTTAAATCCGGCATCATTCTGGCCATGCGCGCTGTGTATGTGCGCAATGGATTGTGTCTTGTTATGGTCTGTTTGGAAATATCATGATTCTTTAATGGTTTTTTAGAGGAATTGTCTTAATTTTTCGCATGTGGCCCGCTGTGTTGGCTGAACACCTGTAGGGTGGCGGTCCATCGCTGCGGGTATGCGGGTTATAGGCTGGGAGTGGTAGGGCGTAAAACAGCGCGATGCAGTCTAGCACTTTCCGCAATGGGGAGTGCGGGCAAGCCCCTACGGTCCTCCCGTTTGTGGAGAGGAGGCGCGTGGTAGCCTTGGCTGGCAGGTTGGGGCACGCACCCCACAGGCTGGTGGTATGGCGGGGTGGGTGCGTTTTATCCGGCGTGCGGTGTGTGCGGTGCGTGCGGTGCGTGCCGGGGGGGGGGAGTGCCGATCAGGAGGGGAGGGTCAGCAGCCGGTTTGCCAGAATGGGGGCGTTGAGCGGCACAAGCCCGCCCACAATGGAGGACGAACAGCTGCCATAGGTCAGGGTTAAGCCACAGGCGGCAGCGGCAATAATGCCGCCAACCCGGCCCGCCTGATCCATTTTGCTGGCAACCATGGTTGTTGCGCCGCGTTGGGCAAAGGCATAGCCAATATCGGCCGATTCCTCGGCATCCAGCCCGGCGGGCAGGACCAGACTGAGCGTTGCGCCAACGCGTTCGACCATCTGCATCATTTTGCCCATGCTGACGGGGGAGTAGACGCAAATGCCCGGTAGATCGACCCAGATGGGCTGCCCCGGTTCCTTGTGCTGCACGGCGTCCGCCAGAATTTCGGACGTGCTGCCCTGAATGATGGGAATATTATAGGGCTGGAGCAGAGCGGAAAGCTTGGCAAAGCTGCCTGCTGTATGGTCGCATGCAATAATCAGCGGTGGAGGGCTGTTTTTGTGTTCCTCGGCCAGAATGTAGCGCGCGGCCAGCTTGGCCAGCACCAGCGTTTTGCCCGAACCCGATGCCCCGCCAAAGGCAAGGGGGGCCTGCGTGGCATCGGGCAGGGCGCCAAAGGACAGAACATTGTTCAGCCCGTCCGCCAGTGTTTTGCCTGCAAGGGCATGGATGAGCGGCTGGGGCACGGAGTGCCAGCGCAGAATGTCCTCTACCGTCAGATGGCTGACCGGCAGGGCCACGCCATCGGTCGCAGGTGTGGTGTTCTCCGCTGCCTGTTCGGGCACGGACAATTCCTCCTGCGTACTTCCCTGACGGCGCTCCGCAGCCTTCTGGCTTGCGGTGTCGGAGGGACTATCCTGCATATTCTACTCCCATGGTGCGGTCTTCTGGCGAACTGTCACGATATGGTCGCAACCGTCTTGATCCGGGCACGAGGGTATATCTCAGCTTGTGACAGAACGGAAATGGAAGGACGTACCCGTTCGACAATGGCGTGCATGGAATCTCTTACAGGGGAGGCGACAACAATAACCGGAATTTCGCCGTTTGTGGAAAGGGCGTTAAATGTATCGCGCAGTTTTCCCACAAAAACATTGAGCATGGAAGGTGGCATGGCCAGCTTACGGTCTTCTGCCGGGCCGGTAATATGCGCCATAAAATCTGATTCCCATTTGGAGGAGAGGGTGACAATGGGAATATACCCACCCGGCCCCACCAGCGTGTTGCAGATCTGGCGCGACAGACGCATGCGCACATGGTTGGTCAGCGGCCCAATACCGCGCAGGCCCATGCCGCAGGCTTCCTGAATGCTTTCCAAAATTGTGGGCAGGTCACGGATGGAAACCCGCTCGGCCAGTAGGGCCTGCAACACGCGCTGCACGGTGCTGAGCGGCACCTGCGAGGGAATAAGGTCGTTAATCAGCTTTTGCTGTTCACGCGGCATGTCGTCCAGCAGGGCCTGCGTTGCCACGTAGGTCAGCAGGTCGGGCAGGTTCTGGCGCACCATCTCGCTCAGATGGGTCACAATCACACTGGCCGGGTCCACCACGGTGCAGTTCAGCGCCATGGCTTTGGTTTTCTGGGCGGGGTCTATCCACACCGCAGGCAGGCCAAAGGCGGGTTCTGTTGTTTTTTCGCCCGGTACGGGGGGCGCTCCGCCAGAGGGGGTCATGGCCAGCAACTTGTGGGGCCGGACCTCGCCGGAGGCAATTTCGATCTCCTTCAGCTTGATGACGTATTTTTCCGAAGGCAGATGGATGTTGTCCTGAATGCGCACAGGCGGGGTGACAAAGCCCATTTCGGTGGCAACCGAGCGGCGCAGCGCCTTGATCTGCTCGGCAAGCTGGGGGGTGTCTCCACCGGTCAGGGGCAGCAGGCCAAAGCCCAGCTCAAGGCGGAGCAGGTCCAGCTTGAGAATGTCGGAAATGGGGGAGGCTGTGGGCTGCGGGGTAATTTCGGTTACGTCGCCATCGCTGTCGGCGGCGGGGGCGCGGCTGCGCAGCCATGCGCCCGTGCCCGCGGCTACGGCAATAGCCAGAAAGGGGAAGGCGGGCAGGCCGGGCATAAGTGCGAACAGCGCGGACAGGGCGGCGGCCACCCCCAGCGGCTTGGCGTTGCCACTGAGCTGGCGGGCCAGAATAACGTCCGCCGTGCCATCCGTGCCGCCCTTGGTCACCACAATACCGGCCGCGGTGGACACCAGCAGTGCAGGAATCTGGGAGACCAGACCATCGCCCACGGTCAGCATGGTAAAGGTGCTGGCGGCCTCGCTGAGCGGCATGCCGTGGCGGAGCACACCAATGGTCAGCCCCCCCACAATGTTGATGGCGGTAATGATGATGCTGGCTATGGCATCGCCACGCACAAATTTGGCCGCACCATCCATGGAGCCGTAAAAGGCGCTTTCCTCTTCCAGTTCCTTGCGCTTGGTGCGGGCGGTGCGTTCGTTAATCGCGCCGGAGGCCAGATCCGCGTCAATGGCCATCTGCTTGCCCGGAATGGAGTCCAGAAAGAAGCGGGCCGCCACTTCGGCAATACGCCCCGACCCCTTGGTAATGACCATAAAGTTCACGACCAGCAGGATGCAGAAGATGATCCCCCCGATCACCACATCCCCGCCCATAAGGAACCCGCCAAAGGCGGCCACCACGTGGCCTGCGGCATAGGGGCCTTCGCTCCCGTGGCTCAGGATCAGCCGGGTTGTGGCGATTTCGAGCGAGAGGCGCAAAAGGGTGGTCAGCAGCAAAAGCGTGGGGAAGGAGGTAAAGTCCAGCGGGCGCTCAAGGAAAAGCGCTACCATAAGCACCAGCACCGAGGAGGTGATGGAGATGGACAGCCCCATATCCAGAATAAAGGTGGGCAACGGCAGAATAAGGATGGACAGCAAAAGTACCACGCCAATTGCCAGACCAATGTCCGTGCCGGGGAACATGGTGCGCCACGGCAGGGCCTTCCACCCGCCATTGCGCAGGGTTCCGGCTGCGTGGGTCAGCATGCGCGAGCCTGATGCCAGCCTTACGCGTGCGGCCGCGGTCCGGTCCGCCAGTTTGCCAGCAGCGGCTTTTTTGACCGAGTTGCCATCGGCAGTATCCAAGAACCACGTTCCCTTTTGTGTTTTTGGCGGCACGGTTTATGGCAGATTCCGTAACGGTCCATCCTGCTGTGAACCATGACAGAGTGCGCCTTTAAGGCCCATGTCCGTGCGACACAAGTACAGTTATCACCAAGTGCAATCCAAGGCCAGAAAATGGTTCTGGCTTTGGGCATGGATGCAGGTGTGGTGGAGCGGGGCAAGGCCCGGCGGCTCTGCCTCTGCCACATGGCATGAGCCGGATGAGCATGGTAAGGCTGAACCTGTAAGATATTGACGGGTATTAAAGGGCGGACATGACAGCGATTTGGGAACCCGAAAAGGCAAAGATGCAAAAGCTCATGGCCCAGAAGCAGCAGCTTTTGCAAAACCCCGATCCTTTGAAGGCCGGAGAGCTGTGCGAGGCTCTGTGCCACAACGGACTGACGGATGAAGGGGTGCGGCTGGCGCTGGAGCTGGTGGGGCGCTTTGGCGATCAGGTGCCCTATTTGCTGGTGGGGGCCTATATTCTGTCTACGCATGCCGCCCGTTACGATATTGCGGCGGCTCTGCTGCACAAGGTTGTGGTTCTGGACCCCCAGAATGCGGCGGCCAGAATCCATCTGGCCAAGGCTCTGGTGGCCAAAGGGGACCTTGCTGGCGGCAGCGCCCAACTGGCCGACGTGATCCGCCGCCACCCCGAGCAGAGGGTGGACGCCGTTCTCCAGATTTCTGAGACATTCCTGCGGATGGGCTACCCGCAGGAGGCGCTGGATGTCATGCTCTTTACGATCCAGCAGGTCGCACCGCAGGCGCAGATGTTTAACCTGATCGGGTGCGCGCTGGGTTGCCTGAACCGCTCGGAGGAGGCCATTCCGTGGTACCGGCAGGGCGGTGTGCTCGACCCCGAGAACGAGGGTATCAAGCTCGGTCATGCTCTGGCGTTGCTCAAGAGCGGCCATTATGCCGAAGGCTGGGAGCGGTTTGCGGCCCGTTCGGCCAAGCTGACCCAACTGACGCGCAGACTGGCGCAGATGCCCCTGCTGCAACGGGGGGACGATGTGGCTGGTAAAACAGTCGTCCTGTATCAGGAGCAGGGTCTGGGGGACACACTCCAGTTTATCCGTTTTGTGCCGTATCTGGTGGAGCGGGGCGCGCAGGTTACCGTGGCGGTGGGCGGTGTGCTGGAACGGTTGTTGCGTCTGTCCTACCCGGACCTGAACGTGCGGTTGCTCACCGGCTTTACGCTAGAGGAACGGTTTGATTACAGCCTGCCCATTCCCAACCTGCCTTACATTACGTGCCTGCGCGATGTTGCGGATATTCCCGCCACTGTGCCCTATTTGCGTGCGGACCCGCAGGACGTGGCGCGCTTTGGCGCGCTGCTCCCCCCCGGCCGCCCACGCATAGGGCTGGTCTGGTCTGGAGATAAGCGTCTGACGGGGGAGGACGTGCTGGCCGACCAGTTGCGCTCCCTCTCCCTTGCCGTCATGGGGGCGGCCATCAGCCCGGTGGACGCCACGCTGGTCAGCCTTCAGTTTGGCGCGCCACGGCAGGAACTGGCCACATGGCAGGGCCAGCCCATTTTTGACCCCATGGACCACGTGCATGATATGGCCGATACGGCCGCGTTGATGGACAATCTGGACCTGATTATTTCGGTAGATACATCTCCGCTGCATCTGGCAGGTGCGCTGGGGCGGCCTGTGTGGATGATCAGCCGGTGGGATGCATGCTGGCGATGGGGGGATGCGGGCGAACACACGCCATGGTACCCGAGCCTGCGTATTTTCCGCCCGCAGGAACGCTCTTTCGGGCCGGTTCTTGCACAGGTGGGTGCTGCGTTGCAGGCATGGGTGGCAACCGCGCGCCAGAGCATGCCCCATGCCGGTTCCGCCGGGCAGAACAGCATGAGCGAGATGGCCAGCCTGCTTGAAGAGGGGGCTGCTGCAACCCTGCCTGAAGGCATGACGGTGGAAAAACTATGGGAGCAAAGGCGTGCGCTCCTGCAAACACCGGCCCCCGAGCAATTCCGGGGGCTGGTGACCATGCTGTTCGAGCTGGGCCACCATGTTGCCGCGGAGCGTCTGGTGCGCGACATGCTTCTGGCCCACCCTGAGGATACGAGCATTCTGCTCAGCGGGCTGTTCCTGCTCAGCACCTACACATCGCGGCATGACCTTGTGGTCGCACTTTTGCGTAAAGTCATGCATCTGCTGCCCGATCTGCATGAACTCAAGCTTTATCTGGCAAACGGCCTGATTGCTCAGGGTGACCTGAGCGGTGGCCTGCGTGTTTTTGCCGATATCATGCAAAACCATCCCAAACTGCACCTGTATGCCTGCGAACATATGTCGCTCGCATTGCAAGATGCGGGGTATCTGGATGAAGCCTGCCGGGTTCTGGAGGACTGGTTCCGTAACAGTGAGGAAACCACGCCCGCTCTGGACAACAACATGGCCTGCGTACTCCAACGCCTCAACCGCACAGAAGAATCCCTTAAATGGTATGAAAAGGCCGTTAAGGGACAACCCGATAACCCAGCTATAACAACGGGTTATGGTCTGACCCTGTTCAAGGCCGGGCGCTTTGGGGAGGGGAGGCCATATTACGCGAGCCGTGTGCTGGGTCTGGCGGACCCGCTGGCGTGGTACCATAATCTGCCACGGCTTGAGGCAGGGGATGCCGTGGCGGGCAAGTCCATTGTGGTGTGTCAGGAGCAGGGGTTTGGAGACAGTCTCCAGTTTGTCCGCTTTGTGCCCCAACTGGTGGCGGCGGGGGCGACTGTCACACTGGCCATGCCCTCCAACCTTGTGCGGCTCTTTACGCTCTCCTTCCCCATGGTAACGGTGGTGGAGGATCAGGCGTTTACGCAGCGCGAAGGGTATGATTACAGGGTTCTGCTGCCCGATCTGCCCTTTGTTATGGGGGTGGAAACTGTTGAGGATATTCCAGCCAACATTCCATACCTGAAGGCAGACCCCAATGATGTGGCCCGCTTTGCGGCCCGCATGCCTGCGCGCAGGCCCAGAATCGGGCTGGTATGGGCCGGGGGCAAACGGCCCAAAGCTGCGGATTCCATTGTGGATCAGCGCCGTTCAACCGCGCTGGCCAATGTTGGCCCCGCCCTGACCCCCGTGAATGCCGAGCTGATCAACCTCCAGCACGGCCCTGCACATCAGGAACTGGCGGCATGGCACGGGCAGCCCATTTTTGACCTGATGGCCGATGTTTACAACATGGCGGACACGGCCGCCGTGGTGGAAAGTCTGGACCTTGTGGTGTCGGTCGATACCTCGATCGTGCATCTGGCGGGGGGGCTGGGTAAACCGGTGTGGATGGTCAGCCGGAGGGATGCATGCTGGCGGTGGGGAGAGTCGGGCGAGACATCTCCATGGTACCCGACCCTGCGTATTTTCCGTGCGCAGGAACGCTCTTTTGGGCCAGTGCTGGAGCAGATGGGGCAGGCTTTGCGGCAGTGGGTGGCCACATGGCATCCGGGCAAAGGTGCGCTGGACTAACAGCGCACTCCCAACCCGCCCTTTTGCGCAGGCTGAGGGCCGCGGGTTAAGGCCGCTGGCCCGTGGGCCAGCGCCCGCCTGCTTACTCGCTTCCCTGAGAGGCCATGCGCTGGGTGCTGGCCCGCGCTACGGGGGCCGAGCGGTAGGAGGCAAGGGAGCGCCCGCGCATGCCGCTGCCCCGGCTGTTGCCCACAGGGCCGGGTTCCACAAAATTCCGCATGCCCTGAAAAGGGTGGAACACCTTGGGGTGCGAGATCTGGGGTGTGCCGTCTGGCCCCATGCCCGTGCTGGCCTCGGCCACCATCATGGGGGCATGGTGGATGGACGGGGTCACAGGGTGCGGGAAGACCTGCGGCATTAACGGCGATTTTTGCGCGGTTTGCGGGCCTTCACGCCCATCCTGGGGCATGGCCCATGCTTCCAGCACCTTCCACTGGTAGGGCGTGCCTATGCCCGGTGTTTGCGAGTGGTAGGCGGCTGCCGCGCGTGGCCAGCTTCCCATTTTTTCAAACATCTGGAGCAAAAAGCTGCCCGCATACATGGCGTTGCGCAGCGGGTCGAACGCCTGATCGAGCGAGGGGAACGCATCGGGGTGTTGTTGTAGGTTGACCTGCATGCACCCCACGTCAATGGACATAATGCCTTGGTGGCGGAAGTTCTCTACCGCGGCCACAGCCTCGGCCCGGCTGTTGTAATGGTAGCCAATGCCTGCTGCGTTAATGGTCCATGGCCAAGCGGAAACCGTGCCATCGGATTCGACCTTCCCGCTTTCCACCCGCCCCATGGCGGACAGAAATCCGTCGGGAATATGCAGGTTGCGTTCGGCCTGTGCCGTGGCCTCCGTGCACAGCCCGGCCTCGGCCGAGCGGGCATGGGCCTGTGTGGCGCTGGTGGCCGCATGGGCCACGCCTGCAAGGGCTGCAACGCCAAGGAGCCAGCGTGCGGGCAGGGTGCGGGGGTTGGGTGGCGTCATGCGCGGTGTGGCGGGGGCCGGGGCGGAGCGTGCTCCGGGCGGCGGTCCCTTACCTCCTTGGCTGGTGTGGCTCTCTGGCAGTTCTGGTGCGACTGTTATTCGGGGGCTGCACGCACGGATATGGCGGGCCTGCCCGGTCGGTTCTCTCCAAGGCTGTATGCCTGCCGCACCGATCGTGCAAGGATTCATGTCCTTAACATCATGCCATGTCTGGTCTGGCCAAAGTATGGCATGGGGCGTGGGGGGAATGGTTTTTTTGCGCGCTCGGCTTGGCTGCCTGATTAATGTCATGATTTTGCATGATCTTTGGCAGGTTCTACCACAACCGGTGCGCGAGCATGCGCGCTACGGGGCGGGTGGTCGGGCAAAAAAAGGCTTTTGGGCATGGGCCGTGGCAGGTTACATGGGCATTGAATGTGATGGCCAGCGCGCCTATTCTTATGGCACAAGGCTACGTGATAACCCGGCACTGCATGCCGGGCTGATCAATCAGGGGTAAACAGGTATATGAGGAACCGCCTCAAGGCGAGCAACGGGCAGGCCGGCAAGGCCCGCCAGCATGGTGGCAGGGCGGTCCCTTTGTTCAGCCGTATGGGCCGCGCCTTTGGTGCGCCACGGTGGGCGCAGGCTGTTATGGCCGCCTTTTTCATGCTCTCCCTGTTTGTGCCAGTATCCCCCGCCCACGCCATTACGGTGCGGGTAAAGGATATTGTTGATTACGAAGGCGTGCGCGACAACCAACTGGTTGGTTACGGGCTTGTTGTGGGCCTGCATGGCACGGGCGACCGTCTGACCAACATTATCTTCACGCGTGAAACACTGATCAGCATGCTCAACCGCTTGGGCGTGAACATTCGTGACCGCGAAATTCAGTTGCAGACGCATGACGTGGCCGCCGTTATGGTCACCGCCACCCTGCCGCCCTTCTCCCACGGGGGCGGGCGGATTGACGTAACCGTTTCCGCTGTGGGTGACGCGCAGGACCTGACCGGGGGCACCCTGCTGGTCACCCCCCTTCAGGCTGCCGATGGCGAGGTGTACGCCGTGGCGCAGGGGTCGCTTGTGACCAACGCCTTTACCGCGGGCGGGCAGGCGGCCACGGTCACGCGTAACATTCCCACCAGCGGGCATATTGCCAATGGCGGGGTGGTCGAGCGTGAGGTGCCGGTCAAACTGGGCGAGACGGGGATTATCCACCTCTCGCTCCACAACCCCAATTTTACCACCGCAACCCGTGTGGCCGAGGTGATCAACCGCAGCATTGGCGCGCGCATGGCGCAGGTGGATGACCCGCGCACCATTGCCGTGGACCTGAGCGGACGCAACGCAGCCCTTACCCTGTACCGTATTGGCGACCTCCAGATCGAGCCGGATACCATGGCCAAGGTTGTGGTGGACGAGGCCAGCGGCACCATTGTTATGGGCGATAGTGTGCGTATTAGCACCGTGGCCATTGCACAGGGCAACCTGACCATTCAGGTCACGGAAACCCCGCAGGTGGTGCAGCCAGCCCCCTTCTCCAATGGTGTAACCGCCGTTGTGCCCCGTACAGAAGCCAATGTGAGCACGGACAGCTCGCACAGGCTTGGTATTTTGCGCGAAGGGCCAACACTGGCCAGTCTGGTGGCGGGAATGAACGCGCTCGGCATGGGTCCGCGTGACATGATTGGTATTTTGCAGGCCATCAAGGCCGATGGCGCCCTTCAGGCCGATCTGGAAGTAAGGTAGGCACAGCATGAGCACGGTAGCCAACGTAAGCGCGGCCCAGATTGCCAGCGCACAGACCACCGCCTCCACCCAGTCCGGGTTGAAGGAGGAAGTGCTGGAAAAAACCCGCAAGGCTGCCATCGAGTTCGAAGGCATGACCATTGGCGAAATGCTCCAGCCTATGTTTGATACGGTGGATACCGCCAACGGCCTGTTTGGCGGCGGTGCGGCCGAGTCCCAGTTCCGTTCGTTGCAGATATTGGAAATGGGCAAGCAGATTGCCAATAATGGCGGCATTGGTCTGGCGGACAGCGTGTACCGCCAGATGCTGGCCATGCAGGAAAAAGGTCAGGCATGACCAGTAAACCTGAAGACCTGCAAAACCGCCTGTTGCAGGCGTTTGGGGCTGTCAGTGCTCTGCTGGAGCACGAAAACGCCCTGCTCAAAGCAGGCCAGTGGCAGGAGGTGGAAACCCTGCTGCCGCGCAAGCGTGACCTGATGGATGTGTTGCGCAAGCTGCTGCCACCGGGGCAGACCAAACCGCTGACCGCCGAGCAGCGGAGTGCTACGGTGCATTCGGAAATGGAAAAAGCCGCCAGGCAGTTTAATGCTCTGGTGCGCGTCAATGAGGAACTGCTGCAAAGCGCCATTGCCGCGCAGAGCACACTGATCAAACTTGTGCTGGATGATGCCGCACAGGAGCAGCGCACAGGCTATGGCGCATCTGGCGGCTATACGCTGGACCCCCATGCCGGAGCACTGGCGTTGCGGAGCGACGTATAGCCCCACCCGCCTGAACCCCACTGTGGGGGTGGGTGTTTTTTACCAGTAGCCGCCAATAACCTTGCGTGGCTGGTCCCCTGCGGGGTCGGCCCCGGCGTACCACGCGCTCCAGTCCCACAAAAAGGTGTCTCGCCGGTTTTCCGCCGTCATGGCTGCCAGTTCATCCACAACGGATGTCTGCTGCTGCTTTTTGTTCCGCATTTCTGTCGCGGTCATGTTGTGCAGTGTACGAAAGGCGTTTTCAGACCCCATATACACACATCCACACCCGATCGGGTCTGCGTACAGGTAGATCGGGCCATCGGGGGAGGGGCGGTAGGTCAACTGCCCGGGGGGCAGAAGGTTCATCATGGCGTAGCGCGCGGTTGTGTCCGCCTGATGGGCAATAAACCCGGCTTCGGACAGGGTTTTCCCTTTTGCCAGATACGGGGCCGCGGGGGACATGCACCCCGCAAGTGCAACGCACAGCAGCCCGGTCGCAGCCTGCGCCAGCCGTTTTGCGGGGCGGGGTGTGGCCTTGGCCTGTAAGGGGCTGCCTGTGTGCATCTGCGGGTTCCGTGCTGTGGTTTTTTTTTAAGGGTGGGTCAGGCCGCGTCTGTCATGCACAGTGGCGGCACGCAGACAAACGCCTTCATGGTCGAATACTGCAGGCTCATCAACTGCGCGAGCGTCTGGGCCGGAGTGCCGCCATCCTGCGGGTTGGCGGCAGGCACAGTGGTGCTGGTCAGCGGCAGGCAGGCCTTGATCAGTTTGTCGGCCCCTGTGGGGGAGATGGCGTAGCCGCTCACGCTCTGCGTGGCCAGCAGCGGGAAGGCAAGGGAGGAGACCTCCATCTCGCTCAGCGCGCCTGCGCCACGGGCGGAATAGGGGGGCTGCACCGCGCCGGTGAACAGGGCCAGTTCGGGCAGAACATCAAACTGCACCGTGGAGCCGGGGGTGTTGCCCCAGAGCACAAAGTCCCAGTCCTGCGGCAGGCTGGCCAGAATGCGCGTGCTTTCGGCCTCAAAGTTTGCGCACAGCACGGCGTTGCTTTCAAACACATGCGCTGGGGTCTGGTGCTGGGCCACATTGCCCCACAGGGAAACATGCGACAGGGCCTGCGCAAAGGCTGCACGCGAGAACAGACACTCGGCGGAGATCAGGTTCATCTGCTGCATGGCCTGTATGTCCAGCGCCTGTTCGCTCATGCCGGTGGAACGCACAAGGTCTGGCACATGGGCATTCAGTTGCAAAAACCGCTCTGTCTGGCTGGTTGCTGCATCGGAGCTGATGAAAAACTTGAACATTGGTGGTTCCTGTCGGGTGGCAAGTGCAAAAAATACGCTCACAAATGGGGCGCGTTGAGGAACAGGTGCGGTCATGGGCAAATGTACCTGCCATGACGGAACCGTAATTGGGGTCAAGAATACGGCAGAGTCAGGCGCATGGAAAGCCTTACTCTGCCGCCATCTCCCTGCGGGTATATTCCTGTGGCTTTGTTGGGGGCAAAACCGTATAATGGTATGAAACGCACATCTGTTTTGGGCCAGCAGGCAGTAACCGCTCCGTTGGCGAACGCACGTAAAGGATTGGATTGATGAGCATTAGCGGTATCTCGCCGGTAAGCCAGTATCTGACGGCCCTGAAGAATGAAGATACCGCAGCCTCCACCTATGCCAAAACGGATGTGACCACCAAGCAGACCGTGGCCGCGTTTGAAAAAAGCGCTTCGACCATTACCACGGCCAGCCAGTTGCTAAAGAACTATTCCACCCTTCAGGTTGTGCTGGGGGCTTACGGAATGGATTCCTATTCCTCCGCCACAGCCCTTGTGAAAAAACTGCTGACGCAAGACCCTGATTCGTCCACCTCGCTGGCCAAAAGCTCCAGCAACGCAACGTGGCTGGCCTTTGCGGACGCCTTCAAATCCTGGGGGGAAGGGGGCGGCAGCGTGCAGACCACGCCGCTGACAAACTCCACCATTACCTCCATTGTTAACGAGTACAAGACGGATACGCAGGACTCGGTCACGAGCGATATTTCGAGCTTCAAAAGTGCTGCAACCTCCATTACCACGGCCAGCCAGTTGCTGAATAACTCCAGTGTGCTGGATGTGGTTCTGAGCGCTTTTGGTATGGACTCCCTTGAGGGAGACACAACAATCCTGACCTCCCTGCTGACACAGGACCCCTCGTCTTCCACGTCGTTGGCGCAGACATCGGGCAATGCGTCGTGGCAGGCCTTTGCCTATACGTTTCAGGCCATGGGGCAGGGGGGTGGTACGGCCACATCCACGCCGTTCACATCCTCCACAATCAGCACCATTGCCTCGCGCTACCAGATTGCGGTCAACGTTGCGATTGATAGCAATGTCAACACGTTCAAAAGTGAAGCGGCGCAGATTTCCACCGCGTCCGGGCTGATGAACAACGCGACCGTCCTGTCCATGGTCATGAGCAATTACGGCCTGGATTCCAGCACGGATAACGCCTCCATTCTCCAGACCCTGCTGTCGCAGGACCCCACATCCTCCACATCGCTGGCGCAGGCTTCGGGCAGCACGGCATGGAAGGACTTTGCAACCGCGCTCAAGGCGCTGGGGCAGGGGAATGGTACGGCCACGTCCACGCCGTTCACGTCCTCTCTCATCAGCACCATTTCCAGCAAATATTCCGCCGAAATCGGGAGCGAAACAGCCGCCGCCATCACCACGTTCAAAAGCGACGCGGTGGGTATGGATTCGGTGGATGATCTGCTCAATGACGGTACGGCCCTGCAGGTTGTGCTGGGGGCCTATGGCCTTGGCGGGCTGGCGAGTGATACCGAGGTGGTGAAAACCCTGCTCACACAGGACCCCACATCCTCCACATCGCTGGCGCAGACATCGGGCAATTCGTCGTGGCTGGCTTTTGCGGAAGCCTTTAAGGCATGGGGGCAGAATGGTGGTCAGGGCAGCATCATGTCCTCCACCCTTATTACGTCCATCTCTACGGCCTTCCAGTCCAGCATGGGGTCGCTGGTGCAGTCCGGGCTGAGTACTTTTGCGGCTCAGGCCTCGTCCATCACAACGGCCAGTGGGCTGCTGTCCAATAGTGCTGTCCTTCAGGTTGTTACTGGAGCCTATGGGGTCGATGCGGCCAGTAATGAACAGACGCTGATCAACAGCCTGCTCACGCAGGACCCCACATCCACCACATCGGTGGCCAAGGCATCGGGCAATTCAACGTGGCAGACTTTTGCTACAGCCTTTGAGGTCTGGGGCAAAAGCGGCGGCAGCGTGAGTGCAACACCGTTCACGTCGGACAAGATCAAGAGCATTGTGGATGATTACCAGCTGCGGCAGTACGAAAGCAGCAAGAGCCTGAGCGATAACGGTGTGGGCAACGCCCTGTATTTTACCCGCACCATGAGCAGCATTACCTCCCTGTCTCAGCTTATGTCGGATACGACCCTGCTCAAGGTGGTGGAGACCGTCTCGGGCTATGACCCGGACCAGTTTGGCGCGCTGGACTACGACCAGCAGGTGCGCCTGCTGTCCAAAAAAGTGGACCTGACCAAGCTGTCCACGCCCAAGCAGATCCAGCAGTACGCGGAGCAGTATCTGGCCATGTTGCAGATCAACCCGCAAACGCCCGATACCCCCGCAAGCCTGCTTGACCTGTTTGGTGGGGATGACAGCGACGATGGGATTCTGGCCCTGTTCGGGAGCAGTAGCGATTCCTCGGGCGATCTTTATTCCGGCCTGTTCTAGGCAAGGTGGCCCCACCCGCATGACGGGGGTGGGGCAGCATAACCCCGCATCAGGTTTGTTGTTGACGTGAGTTCGGACCCGCATTCCCCTTCGCCTGTCGAGGTATCCGTATCCGCCCTTTCCGGTGTGCTGGACGCGGTGCGTGGCGCCATTGCTGGCCCCCGGCATGATGTACCGGTGGGTGTGCTGGAGGGGCGGGTTACCGGGCTTTCGGGCCTGTCAGTCTCGCTCAGCGGGCTGCGTGACTTTACGGGTGTTGGCGACCGCGTGACCATTTACGGGCTGGATGGGCGGCAGACGCAGGCCGAAATTGTGGCCTTTGCGCAGGATATTGCCATTGCCATGCCCTTTGGCTCGCTGGAGGGTATTGGGTCGGGCTGCCGCGCCACCTTCCGGCTGTATGATCAGGAACAGCGCCGCCGCCGGGCGGGGGGTACGCTTATTGTCAATGCCGGGTGGCAGGGCCGGGTTGTGGACCCCATGGGCCGCCCGATGGATGGCAAAGGCCCGCTTCCGTCCGAAGGTACGGCCCAGCGGCTCCATGCCTCCCCGCCCGAGGCCGCCATGCGTGGCCGCCTTGGCCCGCGCATAGACCTTGGGGTGCGCGCACTCAACCTGTTTACCACCTGCCGCGAGGGCCAGCGCCTTGGCCTGTTTGCAGGCTCGGGCGTGGGTAAATCCACCCTTATGGGCATGCTGGCGCGCGATACGGCCTGCGATGTGGCGGTTATTGCGCTGGTGGGCGAACGTGGGCGCGAAGTGCGCGAGTTTGTGGAGGATGATCTGGGGCCGGAGGGGCTGGCCAAGTCCGTTGTGGTGGTCGCCACGTCCGACACATCCCCCCTTATGCGGCGCGAGGCCGCCTATGCCGCCATGGCCGTGGCCGAGCACTTCCGCGATCAGGGCAAATCGGTGCTGATGCTGATGGACAGCGTAACCCGCTTTTGTCAGGCATTGCGTGAGATTGGCCTGTCCTCGGGCGAGCCACCGGCCACGCGCGGCTACCCGCCCAGTGTGTTTGCCGAACTGCCCCGCCTGCTCGAACGCGCAGGTCCGGGGCTGATGGACCAGAACGGCCATGCAGGGCAGATGACGGCCATGTTCTCCGTGCTGGTGGAAGGGGACGACCAGAACGAACCCGTGGCCGATGCCGTGCGCGGTATTCTGGACGGGCATGTGGTGCTGGAACGGCGCATTGCGGAATCGGGGCGTTACCCTGCGGTCAATGTGCTGCGCTCCCTCTCGCGCACAGTGCCGGGATGCCTGACGGAGGAGGAGAACCAGCTTGTGCTGCAGGCGCGCTCCTGCCTGTCCACATGGGACGAGATGCAGGACATGGTGCGCCTTGGCGCGTACCGCCCCGGCAACGACCAGCGCGTGGACGAGGCCATTCGTGTGGCGCCAGCGGTGGAGGACATGCTCAAACAGCGCAAGGGGGAACGCGCAACCCTGCCCGAAAGTTTTGATGCCCTGCGCGGCGCGCTATCGTAACTGAAGACCCATGAGCAGCGCGCGAATCCGCTCCCTTAAGGCGCTTATCCGTGTGCGCAAAAAAGAGGTGGACGAGGCCCGCGCAGGCATGTCCCGCGCGCTGGCGGCCGAAAACGCGGCCCTGACCGAGCTTGAGCGGCAGTTGACCCAGATTGAAGTCGAACGTGACGAGGCCGAGGGCGATGCCGGGCGCGAGACCTTTCGCCTGTGGCTGCCGGTTGCGCAGGAAAACGTGGCGCGGGCGGAGGATATGGTACGCAAGACCCGCAACGATTCCATACGTGTGCGGGAGGAGCTGATACAGGCCAACGCCGCCTTCAAGGCCGCGCAGACCCTGCTTGATAAGCGCGAGGAGGAGGAGCGTGTTCTACAGCTCCGGCGCGAACAGGCCGAACTGGACGATCTGGCCCGGCGTGCGCGCCCGTTTTTTTTGTAAGTTCGGGCAAGTTCCACCGTTTGGTCGGAATAAACGGCAAAGCCATGAAAAAACGATGGCAAATGGCTCTTTTCTTATGTTTGATCCTTGAGAAAGCAGAGTGCGCCCGCTATCGCTTACAGATCATAAGGGGCTGACAGTGATCGTGAGATGCGACCCGTTTCTCCCCACACTCGTGAGTGATTAGGAAAACGTATGCAACAGACAGCGCAGCAACCCGCAAAAATTTTTATTGCGACCCCCTGTTTTGGTGGGATGGTTACGCAGGAGTATATGGAATCCATTATTGCATGCGCCGGAGTGCTTCAGGTCCCCATGACCCTCTCCCTGTTGGGGGACGACGCCATGATCAGCCGCGCGCGCAATACCCTGACACATAAATTCCTCACGCTGTCTGATGCAACGCATCTGCTGTTCATTGATGCCGATATTGGCTTTCCGGCCGAAGCCCCCGCCCGCCTGCTGGCCGCAGGCAAGGACGTGGTGGCCGGGGCCTACCCGATCCGCGAGTACTTCTGGGACAAAACCACGCAGGAAAACATGCTGCGTGGTGAACCGCAGGACACCGCCTCCCTGCGCTATGTGGGCGAAACCGAGGCCATGCACCACCAGATTGAAAAAGGACCCATGGTGCAAACGCATTACGCGGGTACGGGGTTCATGCTCATCAGCCGCACCGCACTGGAGCGTATGGTCAAAGCCTACCCCGAAACCGCCTATACCCGCATAGACGCCGCCAACGGGGAGACGGGCAGCACCGCCCACGCTCTGTTTGATGGTAGCATTGACCCCGAAACCGGAACCTACCAGAGCGAAGACTTTACCTTCTGCCGCCGCTGGCGCGAAATTGGGGGCGAAGTCTGGCTGGATACCTCCATCAATCTGACACATGCAGGCCGCGCCGCGTTCCATGGCAAGCCGGGCTGCCGTGTTGGCATGGTTCACCACAAGGGCGCCTAAGGTCGCAGTAGCACCACATGCCAGATAACAAAAAACGCCCCATCATTATCAAACGTGGTGGGGATTCCGGCGAGCATGGTCATCACGGTGGCGCATGGAAAATTGCGTACGCCGACTTCATGACGGCCATGATGGCCTTCTTTCTGGTCATGTGGCTGCTCAACGCAACAACGGAGGAGCAGCGCAAAGGGATTGCGCAGTTCTTTAACCCCATGGCGGAAAAAGACACCCGCCTTGGCTCCTCCAACGGTATGCTCGAAACATCTCCCTCCCCCCTTACGGCAGGGACCACCTTGCGCAAGGTCAAGGATGGAGACGCCCCCGATGATGACGGCGGCGAACAGCCCGGCGCCAAGGATGCGGCCCGGCGCTCGGAAGAGGGTGGGTCACCCGACAACATTACCCGTGGGCTTAAGGCGCACCTGACCCCTGCATCCCCCGCTATTATTCCCGTTGGCGGACCGGAGAGTGGGGGGGGCAAAAGTATTGGCACCATTGGTGTGGACAACCCCGTGGCCGCTGCCGCCGAACAGACCAAAATAGACAATATGGTGCAGGGGCTGGAACAGTCCGTGGCGCAGAACCCCGATACGCAGGACGCGGCCAAGAACATGACCGTCTCCTTCGGGCGTGATGATATCCGTATTGAACTGCGTGACGCCAACAACACCCCCATGTTCGACACGGCCTCCGCCACCCCCAATGCCGCAGGGCGCAAAATGCTGGAGCAGATTGGCGCGTGGCTGGCCCCCATGCCCGAGCAGCTCTCCATTGTGGGGTATACCGATGCCGACCAGTACCGCACCACCAAGCGCGGCGTTGGCATGTCCAACTGGACCCTGTCCGCCCAGCGGGCCGATGGCGCGCGTGAGGTGCTGGTCAGGGCGGGTTACCCTGATCGTAATATTCTGAGCGTTTCGGGTCGTGCGGACCGGGATCTGGCGGTGCCGGCAGAGCCGGATTCGGCGGCCAACCGGCGCGTGGTGCTTATTCTGCACCGCCGCTTTGTAAACCCCGATCAGGCCGGTGGTGGGGCCATTGTGCCGCTGCCTGCTGGTGCGCCTGCGGCTACGGCCCCTGCGGGGCAGGCGGCGGCTCCTGCGGCTCCATCAACCCCGCCCGCAGCAGGCCCTGCCCAGCCTGCGGCCAGTGGCGCCGCCACCCCGGCTGCTACCCCGGCCCCCGCCCCCGCAGCCCAGCCTGCGGCTGAAGCGCCAGCCCCTGCCGCGCGGCGGACACGGGGTGTGCGCGTGCGCACGGTTACACGGCCCAGAACACCCCAGACCGTGGCCCCCGCCGCCCCGGTGGACCAGCCTTTTCAACCCTCGCAGGATACGTGGACACCCGCGCCGCAGTAGCCCGCCCGTAATACGATGATGATTGTACGCCACGCAGGTGCTGCCCGCGTAGTGCAAGTAGATGGAAGTGGAGACCGTTAAATGCTGTTCATCGGGGGGCTCATTTTTGCGCTGCTCTGCGTATTTGGTTCGTTCGTGGCATCGGGGGGGGCTTTGGCCCCGCTCATCATGTCCATGCCGTTCGAGCTGCTGACCATTCTTGGGGCTGCGGTGGGTATTTTTGTCATGTCCAATTCCAAGGACGTGCTCAAGGAGTTCCCGCACTATCTGCGTCGCACCATCAAAGGCCCGCGCTACAACAAGGCGGCCTATACGGAGCTTCTGGTCACGCTGTTCCGCTTTATGCGGCTGGCGCAGGCCAAGGGGAACATGGCGCTTGAAGAGCACATTGAAAACCCGAACGACAGCAGCATTTTCGCGCTCTCTCCCAATGTGCGTGACGATGTGCCAACCCGCGCGCTCATTTGCGATTACCTGCGTCTGGTCAGCCTGAACATGGATGACGCCTACCAGCTGGACGAGGTTATGGGCCGCGAGCTTAAAAAGAACCTGAGCGAGGAGCTGCATACCTCCGAAAGCCTGCAAAGCATTGCCGACGCCCTGCCAGCCCTTGGCATTGTGGCCGCCGTGCTTGGGGTTATCAAAACCATGGCCTCCATTAGCAAGCCGCCGGTCATTCTGGGCGAGATGATTGCAGGCGCGCTTGTCGGGACCTTTCTGGGTGTGCTTTTGTCTTATGGCGTTGTGGCCCCACTTTCGTCTAGGATGCGCGATGTGGTCATGCAGGACGCACGCTACCAGGACCTGATCCGCACGGTGTTTGTGGCGCATCTGCAAGGCAACCCGCCGCAGATCTGCGCGGAAATCGGGCGTAAGGACATTCCGCATGCGTTTATGCCAACCTTTGCCGAGCTTGATTCTGCCCTGTCCGAGGCCAGTAATCCGGGTGCGGCAGCCGCAGCCTGAGCGTAGGATAATGTCGGCGGTCACCCCGCTGGCGGGATGGAGGACGTAATGGGTATTAAATCTACAAGTGCTTCGAACCTGAGCGAAAACGCACAGGAAACGCCTCTGTCCTCCCTGTTGACCGCCCTTACGTCACGCAGCACCACGGGGGTTTCCACCTCCACCACCACGCAGAACAGTGGCTTTGCCGCCGTGCTCAAAAGCATGTCCGCCCCTGCCACCACCACGCAGGCCCGTGCCGCCACCACACAGCAGTCCACCACCACGACTGCGGATGATGACGCCACAACCCAGAACGCCAGCAGCACGGCCAGCCAGCCCGACACGGATACAACCCCCAACCCCACCACGCACCACGCCAAAACCAGCAAAACGGGCAATGGGGTTTCCAGCAAAACCGGTGCGGCAACCACGCATCAGTCCGCCAGGGCGCAGTCTGATACGACCCGGAACACCGCAAGCACCCAGTCCACCACCCAGTCCGACAGCAGTGATGATGCGGATACAACCGCCTCCACCAGTGCAGCGGACACCAGCGCCACCACATCTGTAGCCGCCACGGACCAGACCGCGCAGGACACAACACTGTGGGATATGGCGCAAACCCTTATGCAGATGGCCATGCAGGGTGCCGCAACCGTGCCGGGGCAGACCACAGGCACAACAGGGGATGCCACCCAGAGCAGCGCGGACAATGCCGCCGCCGCCAATACCACGCAGGACGATACCGCACTGGCGGCGGCCTCCACGCTGGCCGCCACCATACAGGCCTCGACCGGGCAGAACGCGGGCGGCCTGCCTGCTACCGCCGCGTTGCAGAACACGGCCAGCACTGCGGCTGACCTGTTTGCATCGCTGGGTCTGGGCGCTGTGGCGGGGCAGGGGGCTTCGGTCTCCCTTACCGCCGGGTTGTCCGGCATTGGGTCGGGGCTTGCTTCTGCCATAGCCCAGCCTGTAACCGGGGGGGCTGGCTGGGCCAGCAGCCTTCTGGGGGCTACGGGCAGCGTTACGCAGGCGGGTGTGGCCACAACCCCGTCCAGCACTGTGGCGCAGGGTACGCTGGCAGGTTCTGGGGGCAGTTCTGCTGTGGCGGCCAGCGCCGTTGCCAGCCCCGCCAGCCTTGCCACCCGTAACGCGGTTAGCCAGTCCTCTGCCGTGCAGGCAACATCGGGCACAACAGCGGCGGATACCGCGCAGCAGGTCGCGTTAACGCTCCAGCAGGTTGCGGCGTCCATTAGCACTGTGAGTGTTAGCCAGTCTGGCCAGCAGAGCGCTCAGGCGACAGACAGCATTGCCGCACTTTCCCTGAACACGGACGGGCAGAGCACCGCCGCACCCGATGCCACCACTGCCATGGTAGCGCTGGGGAGCAGTGTGCAGGAGGCCGTGGGCCAGAATCAGTCCGGTTTGTCCGACCAGTCAGGTCAGGGGAGTGGGGCGGAAGAGCAGGCCCTGCTGGCCGATGGCGCGACCCAGACCAGCACGCTGGCGCAAAATGCGGCACAGGGCGCATCGTCCTTTGCTTCCACGTTGGGATCGGCTCTGGGTGGGGGTAGCACCACTCAGGCGGCTGCAACCCCCGCGCAGGCCGGGGCTACGGCAACCCCTGCGGCGGAAGATGGGGAGAGTACGGGCCTGTTCTCCCTCGCGAGTGCCACAAGTGCGGATACGGGTGTGTCCGTTACCGTCATGACCGCCGATTCCACGCCCGTGCATGTGCGCGTGCAGGGGACAGATGGCGTGACCACAGGTGTTGTTCTGCAAAGCGAGGACGCCGCAACCGCGCACCATTTGGCCAACACACGGCACGAGCTTGTTGCAGCATTGGATGCGGCGGGTGTAAACGTGGGGCAGATCAAGATTGATGTTGTCAGCCCGAGTGATGCGGGCAACAGCACCTCCCAGCAGGGGACCGGCAGCGGTAGCGCCTTTGGGGGCGCAAACACCAGTGCGGGGCAGGATAGTGGCCAGCAGACCGGCGGTAACGCATGGACCGCCAGTGCCGCATCCGCTGGGCAGAATGTGGCGGATACCGCAGCGCAGGACGGGAGTACAGCCGCCTCTGCTACGCGCACTTATGATGGACGTGGGGTTAACATTACCGCCTGACCCGGGCGTATTACAGGCACACAGGAAGGAAGCGGGCGCATGTCCACGACATCTCTGACAACCAACGAGTACACCCTGCTCTCGGCAGCCGAATCGACGGCCAAAAGCTCTGCGGCTACGTCTGGTTCGTCCTCTTCTTCCACATCGTCCACATCGAGCACGGCTGCGCTGTCCTCTTTGGCGAATAACTACACCACGTTCCTGACCCTGCTGACCACGCAGCTCCAGCATCAGGACCCCAGCAGCCCCATGAGCAGTGACTCGTTCACCAGCGAACTGGTGCAGTTTGCCGGGGTGGAACAGCAGGTGCAGACCAACTCCAAGCTGTCCTCGCTTATTTCGCTCAACGAGAGCGGGCAGCTCAGTGCGGACAGCGCGCTTGTGGGGTCCAAGGCCACGGCCACCACAACCACCCTGCCATTGCAGGACAGCTCCGCCACACTCAACTATCAGGGTACGTCCGGGCAGACCGTGGCCATTGCCGTGTCCAACTCGGCTGGCACCATTGTCAAAGACGATCTGGTTACCGCCAGCAGCGGCACCAACACCTGGACATGGGACGGCACGGACAACAGCGGCAACAAGCTGTCCGATGGCGCTTACAGCGTTGCGGTCAAGACCATGGATTCGTCGGGCAACACGTCCGATGTGTCCTTTACGGTGACCGGCACCATTACCGGTATCCAGACCGGTACGGACGATATGGAAGTGCAGATGGGTGCGGCCACCATACCCATGAGCAAGCTGGTTAATGTGTCCAAGGCTTCCACCACATCCTCGTCATCAACATCCTCTACAACGTCGGATGATGATGATGAGTCGACCTCCTCGACCGGGTCGTAATTTCTGGCGGGGTGTGGCGCTGCCATGCCCCCCCATATGCTCTGGCGAATGCGCCCTGTGTGGCGGGGTGGGCCATGTATTCGTGGCCCTTTTTTGTCGGGGTTGAAATAAACCTGACATATGTCTTAACATTAAATTGACGGACCGGGGGTAAAACCGGCTATGCCTTACGCCAATAACTGGCAGTAAGGCGGAACAATTATGTTGGTATGGTTTACCGAAAAAGCACCGCTCAGGCGGAAAATTTCCATCGTTATGGCCTGCCTGCAAGCCTACATGATTTTACAAATTCTGGTGCAACTGGTCAGTTCCGAACTGGACCTGCCGCTGACTGTGCAGCGTTATCTGGGCTTGGGTGGCTTTGCGGTTAGCTCGCTTATGGTGTTTTTGGCCCGCTGGGTGCTGATCAGCCGTGCCGCGGTTCCGTTTGAGACCATTACAGCCCTGACCGAGCGGATTGCCGCTGGCAAGCTGGATGAAAAAATCCCCTACGTGGATTGGAGCGACTGCGCGGGCCGCCTTGCCAAAGCGCTGACCACGTTCCGCACAGCACTGGTCAAGCAGCTTGACCTGCAACAGATCGCACAGGACAGTGCAGCCGAGCAGCAGCGCCTGAGCACCCTTACGCAAGAGCGGGCGGTGGAGCAGAATGGCCTGATTGTGGAACTGGGCAAGGGCCTGCGCACACTGGCTGATCGTAATCTGGCGTTCCAGTTTACATCTCCTTTTGCGCCGGAGTTCGATGCTCTGCGCCGCGATTTTAACGAGGCTGTGTCTTCCTTGGCGGAAGCTATGGAAGAAGTGGCCGCCGCATCCGCCCTTATTCAGGGTGGGTCCATGGAAATTGCCGAGGCCTCGCAGGATTTTGCCCAGCGGACCGAGCGGCAGGCTGCCGCCATGGGGCAGATGGCCGCCTCTATTACCAGTGTTAAAAACGGCGTGGACGACCAGTCCGAAGCCGCGCAGGAAGCGCGCGATGCAGCCCAGAGTGCCCATGCCGCCGTGCAGCGTTCCACCAAGGTCATGCTGACCGCCATGTCCGCCATTCAGGAAATTGCAACATCGTCGGCCAAAATGTCCGCCATTATTGGCATTATTGACGACATTGCCTTCCAGACCAATCTGCTGGCCCTGAACGCAGGTGTGGAAGCCGCCCGTGCGGGCGATGCCGGGCGTGGCTTTGCCGTGGTTGCGACCGAAATCCGGGCACTGGCGCAGCGGTCCTCCACGTCTTCGCGCGATATTCGGAGCCTGATCGAAATTTCCACCAAACAGGTGACCGAGGGCGTGCGCCTTGTGGAACAGACCGACAAGGAACTCAGGCTGGTAGCCGGGCAGGTGGAGGCCATTACCGGCCATGTGGCCAACATAGCCAGTGTTGCGCGTGAACAGGTGGGCAGCTTGGGTGAGGTTAATACCGCCGCCACCCATATTGACGCCACAACCCAGCAGAACGCCGCCATGGTGGAGCAGACGGCCGCTGCGGCCCATAACCTGAAGACCGAGGCCGCCAACCTTGTGAACGTGGTGGGCCACTTTACCCTGCCCGGCGCAGGCCCGGCCCTTGCCGGACCCGGTGGTGGCAAGGCGCGTGCAGCGCTTTCTGCTCCGGGTTCCTCTGCGCCACGCCGTCCTGCGGCCATTGCGCCCGGCAAACCAGCCCCTGTGCGCCAGTTGGAAAGCAGCGGGGCGGATGGCTGGTCGGAGTTCTAGGGCGTGTCGTCAGTTAAACGGGGGGATTATGAAGCTTGTACTCCCGTTTGATTTGTGATGTTTTCTTCCTGTTTCTGGAACGGGGAGAGTGTGAATGCGACGGTATGGTCTGAGCGATGGTCAGTGGGAGCGGATAAGAGATCTTCTCCCGGGTCGCGATGGTCATGTCGGTGGGACGGCTGCGGATAACCGTCTGTTTATCGAAGCCGTGCTGTATCGTTACCGTGCAGGCATTCCCTGGCGTGATCTGCCTGCCCGGTTCGGGGACTGGAAGAACGTGCACCGGCGGCTGCGTCGCTGGTGCGAAGGCGGCGTGATCGAGCGGATTTTCCGGCATCTGGCTGCTGACCATGACAACGAATACATGATGATCGACAGCACCATTGTCCGTGCTCACCAGCATAGCGCGGGCGCCCGTAAAAAAGGGGTATGGATCAGGCCACCGGGCGGTCCCGTGGCGGACTGACCACGAAAATCCATGCCATTGTCGATGCCGCGGGAAAGGCTGCGGCTCTTTCCCTGACGCCCGGACAAAGGGCCGACATCACAGAAGCAGAGCCATTGCTCGATGAAGTCGATCCCGTGGTCTTCATCGCCGACAAGGCTTATGATGCCGATCCCCTCATCGAAAAGCTTGAAGAGCGGGGGATCACACCGGTTATTCCGTCAAAG
>NZ_CAWUEO010000044.1:0-181975 GCF_963921165.1 Acetobacter zythi | reverse complement strand
TGTCGTCCATGTCATGGCCGATGCACAACGCCTCGGTGTGACACAGATGGGCATCGTCGGGCAGGAACAGTTCGTCGATCAGTAAGGGAGTGAAGAAGATCATGACCATGCGTTTTGTGCGGGGCCTTATGTGTTCCGCGACCGTTGTCTCTCTCGCCATTCCGGCGGTGTATGCGGCGGACACGTTGGGCCAGCCTGTTGGCGTGGCCTTGCAGCAGGCCCAGAGCGCTCTGGCCGCGCATAATTACGCCAAGGCCATGGATGCCGTAAACGAGGCAGACGCGGTTGCTGATAAAAGCGCATATGAGGACTATACCATTGCCCAGATGCGCGCCGCTGTGGCCTCGCAGGCGGGGAATGTGGCACAGGCTACTGCCGCGTATGAAAAACTGATCGCCTCCCCCCGTACTCCGCGCAACCTGAAAAACCAGATGCTGATGTCCGAAGGGACCATGGCCTATAACGCCAAGGATTACCCCAAGGCGGCTGTGGCTATCCAGCGTTACCTTAAGGAAGCGGGGCCAAGCCCTGCAATGGAAACATTGCTGGCACAGGCGTATTATTTGCAAAAAGACTATGCCAGCACAGTGCATGTTCTAACGCCCATTCTGGCAAGAACGATCAAGGCAGGGCAAAAGCCGGTTGAATCCCAGTTGCAGATGCTGGCGGCAAGTGCAACAGCCCTTAAGGATTCCACAACCGCCACACATGCCTATGTACTGCTGGCAACGTATTACCCCAAAAAAGAATACTGGGCGCTTTTGCTGCACGAACTGGTTGTGAATACAAAAATCCCGGCCGCTTTGCAGCTTGATGTGTACCGTATCCGTCTGGCTGTGGGGGATGTGTCCACCGCGCGGGACTTTATGGACATGACCGAGATTGCCATGCAGGGGCACATGCCCCAGCTTGCGCTGGACCTGATGAATCAGGGGTACCAGCAGGGTGTGCTTGGTCAGGGCACGGAAGCCGCCCGACAGGCACGCCTGAAGGCGATGGTTGAGAAAACCGTTGCCGCCAAAAAAGCGTCTATTGCAGCCGATGAACAGGCAGCTCTAACCCAGACATCGGGGAATGAATTGCTGAATGTGGGGTATAATTACGTCACGTTCGGGCAGGGGGCCAAAGGACTGGCGCTTATGCAGCAGGCTATTGCCAAAGGGGTAACAGACCCCAACATTGCCCGCCTGCACCTTGGTCTGGCCCAGATGCAGGCAGGCAACAAGGCAGAGGCCATCCAGACCCTCAAGAGCGTTGCAGGGGATAATGGGGCTTATGATATTGCCCAGCTATGGGTGCTCCGGTTGGGGCAGGCTACAGCTACGCACTAAGCGTAAAAACTGTTGTGTTATAAAAAAGGCCGCTGAAAAGCGGCCTTTTTTGTAGTTGCGGTCTTTGTTTATCCCGCTTTTTTGGGGGTAGGCTTGGTGTTTTGTATTGCCTGTGGTGCTGGCATGGAGGAAGTTTCCTGCCAGCCACCCCCCATAGCCCGGTAAATGGTCACAAGGTTTTGGTATTTTGCAACTGCAACCGTAATCTGGGACTGCTGGGCCTGTAGGTAATAGCGCTGTGAATCCAGAGTGGTCAGGTAGGAATCTGTCCCGGTTTCGTAACGCAGTTTTGCCAGTCTGTAGGCGTCTCCGGCTGCAAAAACCAGACTATCCATCTGCTTTTTTTCGTCCAGATAGGCTTTGCGTGCGGCAAGGGCGTCTGCCACCTCGCGGAAGGCGGTCTGCACGGTTTTTTCATAGGCGGCAATTTTACCGTTGCGGGTTGCCTTGGCCACCTTGAGGTTGCCGCTGTTCATACCCCATGTCCATAGCGGGATCTGCAGGCTGGGGTTAAGCCCCCATGTGGTTGCCGCAGCGGTGAACAATCTGTGGAACTGCAAGCTGGAAACGCCGTCTGTTGCGGTGAGTGTAAGGCGGGGGAAGAACGCGGCACGTGCGGCCCCAATACTGGCTTGCGAGGCCAGAAGGTCGTGTTCGGCGGCTACAATATCGGGTCTGCGGGTCAGCAGGTCCGATGGCAGGCCCGCAGGCAGGTCCGCCAGAACGGATTGTTTGCCCAAAGGCAGCGGGGCAGGCAGGTTTTGTGGAATGGGGGCGCCAATCAGCAGGGTTATCAGGTTTTCGTCCTGCTCGACCTTGCGACGGGCATCCGTGAGCATGGTCGCACTCTGCTGCACCTGTGTTTCCAGCTGACGTACGGTCAGCAGGTTTTCTTCGCCGTGGTCATATTTGTCCTGCGTCAGCTTCAGGCTGCCTTGCTGGCTGGCCAGAGTGCGCTCGGCCAGTGCCTGCGTGTCTCTATCTCCCAGCCAGGTAATGTAGGCCATGGCTACCTGTGAGACGATGCTGATCACCATGCCGCGCATGTTTTCCTGCTGGTACAGGGCACGTTCGGCGGCTTCCTTGGTCAAGGAGCGGATGCGCCCGAACAGATCAATCTCGTAGGAGGAAAAACCAATACCGCCGGAATAGTAGCGGAAGGGGTTGCGGGCCATGCCGGAGCCGGTCTGGTCGGTATCCAGCCCCGGAGCAAAGCTCAGCCCCGCTGCATCGGATGGCGCCTGATACATAGGCCCACCTGTGGCGGAAATGGTGGGGAACAGGCCCGCATGCTGCACATCATACTCGCCTTGTGCCGTGGCAATATTGGCCGCAGATGTGCGCAGGTCCCGGTTTTCACGCAGGGCAATGCCAATGAGCGCTTGCAGGCGCGGGTCTACAAAAAATTCACGCCAGCCAATATCGGCCGCCACTTTTGGCAAAAGGGCATCCCCCGTATGGGCATAACCGGGCCATGTGGTGGCCAGCGGGGGTTTGGGCCGCGTGTATTTGGGGATCATGGTGCAAGCGGACAGGGCCTGTGTTGCCGCAACCGCCATAACAATCACGCGGAGCCGCGGGGAGCGACGGAAAAAGGACTGAGGAGCCATATCTTATTCGTTCCCGGTTGCGGTCTGGGCGGGTGGTGCGGCCTGCTTGCGTTCGCTGATGCGTTTAACGTGAAACACACGGAGCACCAGAACAAAAAAGACAGGCACAAAGTAGATGGCCAGAAGTGTTGCGGTGGCCATACCCCCGACTACGGCAGTGCCAATGGCCACGCGGGAGGCGGAACCGGCACCCGTGGCAATGGCGAGCGGGAACACACCCACAACAAAGGCGATGGATGTCATCAGAATAGGGCGCAGGCGCTCGCGCGATGCGGTCAGAACGGCCTCTTCCAGAGATTCCCCACGTTCAAAGGCGGCTTTGGCAAACTCCACAATCAGAATGGCGTTTTTAACAGCCAGACCAACGGTGGTTAGCAGACCAACCTGAAAGTACACATCGTTGTTCATATCCCGCCACAAGGTTGCGGCAATAGAGCCGAGAATACCCAGTGGGATGACCAGCATGACCGCAAACGGAATGGCCCAGCTTTCGTAAAGTGCGGCAAGGCACAAAAGAATAACCAGACTGGCCAGTGCGTAGAGCGGGCCGGTGGAGGAACCGGAGGAAATTTCCTCAAACGACAGGCCGGTCCATTCAAAGCCTATGCCTTCAGGCAGTTTTTTCAAAATATCCTTGATGGCGGCAATGGAGTCCCCCGAACTGTACCCAGCAGCAGGCTGGCCCAGAATTTCAAAAGCGTTAAAGCCGTTGTAATCCTCAACCTTTTGCGGGCCGGTCAGCCAGTAACCACGGATAAAGGCATCCAGTGGCGCCATAGTGTTGGTGTTGGTGCGGATGTACCATTTGTTCAGGTCCTGCGGCAGCATGCGCGAATCCATGTCGCCCTGAATATAAACCTGTTTTACGCGGTCATTACGGGTGAACTGGTTGACGTAGATCGACCCCAGCGCCCCTTCGATGGTGGTGTTGATGTCATCAATCGTAATGCCCAGCGCATTTGCTTTTTCGCGGTCGATATCAAGATGGTATTGCGATGCGTCTTCCATCCCGTTGGGGCGCACGGCCAGCAGGCGTGGGTCTTTGCTGGCAAGGCCCAGCACCATGTTCCGGGCGGCCAGTAGTTGCTGGTGGCCAAGGTGGCCGCGGTCTTCCAGTTCAAGGTCAAACCCGGTGGCGTTCCCCAGTTCGAGCACGGCTGGTGGGTTGATGGCAAAAATCTGGGCGCGCGGGTCAAACCAGTAATGCATCATGATCCGCCGTGCGATGGCGGCAGATGTTTGCGTCGCAAGGGGGCGGTTTTTCCAGTCTGTCAGACGGATAAAGAACGCACCCGAGTTCTGCCCCTGCCCGGCAAAGTTAAACCCGTTGATGGCGTAAACAGATTCCACAAGCCCGCTTTCGGATTTGAGGATGTAATCCGTAATTTCGCGGTTGAGTTTTGCGGTCTGCTCCATGGGTGTGTTGGGGGGCAGTGTGACCTGACCAAAAATAAGCCCCTGATCTTCGTCAGGCAAAAAGCCGTTGGGCAGGCGGGTAAACAGGTAGCCCGCCAGCGCACTGATCAGCACAAAACAGGTAATGGACAAAACAGTGGAGGAAATGAGCCTGCGAACGCCATTCAGGTAACCATTTGTCAGGCGTTCAAAGTTTCGGTTGAACCATCCGGCAGGGCCTGTTGTTTTAACATGCGTACCGGGTTTGAGCATGGTGGCGCACAAGGCGGGTGTTAGCACCATGGCAACCAGTACGGACAGCCACATGGCAGAGACAATGGTAATGGAGAACTGGCGGTAAATAACCCCGACCGAGCCGGAAAAAGCCGCCATGGGCAAAAACACGGCGGTCAGCACAAGCACAATACCAACCAGCGCGCCGGAAATTTCATCCATGGAGACGCGGGCAGCCTCGATGGGGGAGAGTTTTTTCTCCGACATCACGCGTTCCACGTTTTCCACCACCACAATGGCGTCATCCACCAGAAGGCCCACGGCCAGCACCATGGCCAGCATGGTGAGCGTGTTGATGGAAAAACCAAAGATGTTGAGCAGACCAAAGGTGCCCAGCAGCACCACCGGCACCGCAATGGTGGGAATAAGGGTGGCGCGGAAGTTCTGCAAGAACACCAGCATGACCAGAAAGACCAGACCGATGGCTTCGAGCAGGGTAATAACCACTTCCTCAATGGAAAGGGTGATGAAGGGTTCCGTATCCAGCGGGTAAACGGTTTTCAGGCCCGGTGGAAAAAACTTTTCCAGTTCATCAATTTTGGCGCGGACGGCCGCTTCGGTCGAAATCTGGTTCGCACCGGGTGCTAGCTTGAGCGCCATGCCCGATGCGGGGTGGTTGTTGTAAAAGGAGGAGGTGTTGTAGGTCTGTGGCCCCAGCTCCACCCGCGCCACATCCTTGATGCGGACCTGCGAGCCATCGGGCTGGACCCTGAGCAGAATTTTTTCAAACTCGCCAGCCGATGTCAGGCGGGTCGGACCAATGATCGTGGCGTCCAGACGGATGTCCTTGCGTGCGGGCAGCCCCCCGAGTTCGCCGGATGAGACCTGAATGTTCTGGGTCTGTACAGCGGCTTCCACGTCCCGCACGGTCAGGCCGTAGTTGAACAGCTTGTTGGGGTCCATCCAGATCCGCATGGCGTATTCGGAGCCGAAGAGCGTGTGGTCACCCACCCCGGTTACGCGGCTGAGCGGGTCGGAAATGTTGGAAGCCACATAATCAGCAATGTCGGAGCCGGTCATGGAGTTGTTGGTGGAGATAAACGCCAACACCAGCATGAAGTTTTTAACGGCTTTGGTAATGCTCAGCCCTTGGGCGGTCACTTCCTGTGGCAGTTTGGGCTGGGCAAGCTGGAGTTTGTTCTGCACCTGCACCTGAGCAATGTCAGGGTTTGTGCCCTGTTCAAAGGTCAGGTCAATTTCCATCTGCCCGGAGGCGTAGGACTGGGCCGAAATATATTCCAGATGATCCAGCCCGAACATCTGCTGGAGTATGGGGCGCACAACCGTATCGTTCACCGTATCGGCGGAGGCGCCGGGGTAGGTTACGGTAATGGCGATCTGGGGCGGGGCAATGCTGGGGTACTGCGCAATAGGCAACCGCAGGATGGACAGGCCGCCAAACAGCATGATGATCAGGCTGATCACCCACGCAAAAATGGGTCGGTTGATAAAAAACCGCGAGAGCGACATGGATTTACTGCCCTTTTTGCGCAGGCTGTGCCGCGGAGCTGGGTGTGGGGTCGGTCTTGGGTTTGCTGTCCATGACCGAGACTTTGGCTCCGGGGGTTATTTTTTGCGTGCCGCTCACCACCACACGTTCACCGGCCTTCAGGCCATCGGTCACCAGCCAGTTTGTGCCAATGGCCATGCCAATCTGGATCTGGCGCAGGGCAACGGTATTGTCGGGCTGGACAATCCATACCTGCGGGTCGCCATGGGTGTTACGGCTTACCGATTCTTGCGGCACCAGCAGGGCGTTGGGGTCAATCCCCTCGTCCAACTGGGCATGGACGTACATGCCCGGCAGCAGCAGCTTTTGCGGGTTGGGCATGATCGCGCGCACAATAACAGTGGAGGTTGTTGTATCCACGTTCACTTCGGCCAGCGCCATGTGGCCCTTGAATTCGTAGGGCGAGCCGTCCTCAAGCGTCAGGATCACGGGCACTTCGCCGTTTTCTTGCCGTTTGATCCGTCCTTCCGCCAGTTCGCGCTTGAGGCGCAAAAGGGTAATGGCGGGCAGGTTCACGTCCACATAAATCGGGTCAAGCCGGGTGATAATGGCCGTGTTGGAGGTCTGTTCGGCAGTTACAAGCGCCCCAACAGTAATGAGCGTGCGGCCAATACGCCCCGAAATTGGGGCATACATTTTGGTGTAACCAAGGTTGACCTGAGCACTTTCCACTTGCCCCTGCGCGCTTTGTATCTGACCACGGGCCTGTTTTTCTGCGGCTACGGCATCATCGTAGTCCTGCTGGCTTACGGCGTGTTCACGCACCAGCTTTTTGTAGCGCCGGACCTTGGCCTTGGCTGTGCCATCTATGGCCATGGCCTGGGCCAGTTGCCCACGGGCGGTGTCGTACACGGCTTTGTAGCGGGCGGGGTCGATCTGGTAGAGCTGCTGGCCAGCCACTACGTCCGAGCCTTCAATAAACAGACGTTTGAGCACCACACCGGTAACCTGCGGGCGCACCTGAGCAATTTCAAACGCATCCGTGCGGCCGGGCAGGCTTGTGTGTACGCTTACGGGCTGGGGTTGCAAGGTTACAACGCCCACAGCCTGCGGCGGCATGTGCGGTGCGCTCTGCTGGCGTTTACAGCCTTCCAGAGCAAGCAGGGCAACCGTGCAGAGCAGGACCGGACGAAGAGAAAAAGTGTGTGTTGTCACTTTGGTGTGGCCCTGTGTGTTGAAGGGTCTTCCGCACATATCAGGCTTTGGCAAGCTTTGCCGGGTCTGGAAGGGTACGCCATTGCCAACCCGGTTGGGGAGCTTGAGTTACAGGCCGCTTTGTGGAGAAAACAGGATGGAGAAATGAAGGTGAAAAAACAGTACTAAGTGTTACCTTTAACCTGCAAGCTAAAAGTGCAACCCCATCAAGTCAAGAGCAGATCAAACCAAAAACACAAGCATTATCGCGGGTGTTAGGCGGTATGGCCGCTGCTTTCGTCCAGCCGTGTGTCCCGATGGACCCAGGTTGAAAGCAGGAGTCCGAACCCCAGCATAACATTCAGCATGGCCGACCCACCGTAGGAAACCAGCGGCAGCGGCACCCCGCCAACAGGAATTGCCCCCATGACCATGGAAAGATTGACCAGACAGTAAAAGAAAAAGTTCATGCTGATGCCAAGGGCGATCAACCGGCCAAAGCGGTTGCGGCAGCGTATGGCCATGATCATGCCGCCCATAATCAGCAGCACCAGCAGGGCAATCACGGCGGCGGCACCAATAAAGCCCCATTCTTCGGCGATCATGGTAAAAATGAAATCGGTCTGTTTTTCGGGCAGGAAGTTGAGCTGCCCCTGTGATCCGTGCAGGTAACCCTGCCCCCACATACCCCCCGACCCTAAAGCGATCTTGGACTGGATAATGTTGTAACCCGCTCCCAGTGGATCGTTCTCGGGGTGGAGGAAGGTGGTAATGCGGGCTTTCTGGTAGTCATGCAGGTGCGCGTAGGCAAACTGGACAAGGGAGGGCACGGGCAGAATAAGCAGAACAATCTGCCACAGGCGCATACCCGCCGTAAAAAACAGCGATGCGCCAATACCGCCAATAATAACCGCCGTGCCCAGATTGGGTTCCTTGAGCACCAGCCCCACGGGCACCAGCACCATAAAGGCGGGGGGAATAAGCCAAAGCGGATTGCCCATGCGGGCATAGTCCATGCGCGAGAACCATGTGGCCAGCACGGCCACAAGGGCAATCTTGGCAAATTCGGATGGCTGGACCTGTAGCCCTCCGATCATAAGCCAGCGTTCAGCACCCTTGCCAACATGGCCCATGTGCAGCACCGCCACCAGCAGCACGAGCGAGAGTGCGTACATGCCCCATGATGCGCGCATAAGCAGGTGGGGGGGCAGCATGGCAATGGTGACCATCAGCACCAGCCCCACCGCAAAACGCGCAGCCTGCGGAGCCGCAAACGGGTAGGGCACCCCACCAGCAGCGGAATAGAGCGTGACGTAGCCAATACCGGCCAGAGCACAAATAAGCAGGACATACAGCCAGCTGATCCGCCACAGCTTGGCCATAAGCCTAAAGCTGGGTTCGGCCCGCAACAGGCGCTTATGGAACCTGATGGGGTTATTCAAAGCTGTCGTCCACAGTGGCCACGCTTTCGGGCGGGGGGGTGGTGTGGTTGGACGGGTCACGCAGGAGGGTATCGCGCATGATGTTGCGTGCCAGTGGAGCCGCCGCGTCTGCCCCGGTATTGCCATGCTCGATGACGACCGAAACAGCGTAGCGTGGTGCGTCGTATGGAGCAAAGCAGATGAACAGCGCATGGGGGCGGTACTCCCACGGCAGGTTGGCGGAGTTGAAGTGCCCGCCCTCACGCAATGCGCGTGAGACGTGGCGCACCTGAGCCGAGCCGGTTTTGCCCGCCATGGTCATGCCCGGCAGGTCAAGCTGAGCCTTGGGGGCTGTGCCGTGGGGTTCGTTCACCACGGCAAACATGCCCGCGCGCAGGGCTTCGAGATATTTTTCGGGCATGTTCAGGCTTGGCCAGTGCTCGGCGTTGGCCATGGGGCTGACCTCGCCATTGATGGCGCGCATCAGGTGGGGTTGCACGGCCCGGCCGGTTGCCATGCGGGCGGTGTAGGTCGCCAGTTGCAGGGGGGTAACCTGTATGAACCCCTGCCCGATCCCGCTGACAATGGTGTCCCCCCCGTTCCAGTGGTGGTGGTGGGCCTGCCGCCATGCCGGGGTGGGGATCAGCCCGGTGCGGGTGTGGGGCAGTTCAATATCGAGCGGTACGCCAAGGCCCATGCGGTGCGCGGTCTCGGCAATACGGTCCATGCCAATGCGGCGGGCAATTTCGTAAAAATACACGTCGCAGGAGTATTTGAGCGCCAGATGCAGGTCTACAGACCCGTGCCCCCAGCGCGACCAGCAATGAAAGCGCGTCCCCCCCACATCCAGGTGGCCGGGGCAGAAAACCCGGTCCGTGGGGGAGATCAACCCCGATTCCAGCGCGGCCATGGCCACAGCGGGCTTGAAGGTGGAGCCGGGGGGATAAACCCCGGCCACCGCCTTGTTGATCAGGGGGGTGTGCTGGTTGTTTGTCCATTCAATCCACTGCGCGTGGCTGACGCCGCTATCAAACAGGGATGGATCGAACGAAGGGGTGCTGACCATGGCCAGCACCTCGCCATTATGGCAGTCCATGACCACGGCGGAGGCGGTCTGGTCCCCAATGTGGTTGAGCACCCTTTGTTGCAGCCCACGGTCTATGGTCAGGGAAATTTCTTCCCCCGGCACACCTTCCTCGCGGTTGAGTTCGGAAATAACGCGCCCGACGGCGTTGACCTCCATCTCCACCGAACCGGCGGTGCCGCGCAGTTTTTCGTCCTGATTCTGCTCTATGCCAGCCCGGCCGACCCGCATGCCCGGCAGGGCCAGCAAGGTGGAGTGCGCCACATCGTTCTCGTTAGGGGGGGCAACGTAGCCGATAATATGGGCCAGCAGTTCCCCTTCGGGGTACACGCGGCGTGTGCCCACATCAATGAGCACACCGGGCAGGGAGGGCGCGTTCAGTTCGATCCGCGCCATTTCATCCCACGAGAGGAAGTCACGCAGCATAACGGGTACAAACCGGCGCTGGTGGCGCATTTCGCGCGCTATGCGGTTCCGGTCGCGCTCATCTAGGGGAATAAGGGTGGAAAAGCGCTCTATGGTGCCGGGAACGTCGGTCGTTTCCTCCGGCATAAGGAGTGCGCGCCAGTTTTCCTTGTTGTTGGCAAGGGCTATGCCGTAGCGGTCCACAATACGGCCGCGCGGGGGGGCAAGCAGGCGCTTGCTTACGCGGTTGTTGGCCGCCATACGGGCGTAGTGGTCGCCATCATTGATCTGGATATGGTACAGGCGGCGCGCCAGTTCGCCCATGGCGCCAGCCTGTACGGCCATGCACAGCAGGGCACGGCGGGTAAAAACACCGCGTGCCGGATCCTTCTGATCACGGATCGGCATCAAGCGGCGGTTGTCGCGTTTACGCCGCTTTAGCCACATGGGAGCACCTCCCATGTGATCATGGCGTGTCCTTCTCGTCCAGAATGTGCAGGAACCACGAGAAAGTGGCGGAAAGCAACGGATAGACCCCTATGCAGAGCAAGGCTTCAAAAAAGGCGGGTGCCGGATCAAGCAGATGGAGCCGGAACAGGCAGGCCAGCGCCCACTGCAACGCTGCGGCAGCCGCTCCTACCAGTCCGAACAGGCACCATACTACTAAAAAATTCATCCGCATGAGACCAAAACGGGCGTAACTGCCAATGCCATGCACCAGCAATAGAATAAAGGCGCTGACCCCCAGCGGTGTAAACCCCACAAGGTCCATAAAAAGCCCAAGCAGGAACACAGCCAGCGAGGGCATGCCCGATGGCCGCCATACGGACCAGAAAAAAATTGTGTTGATAACAATAGCAGGGAGCAACTCCGCAGCCCCGGGAATGGTTACGGGGGCGGAGAAAAAAATAATGACCAGTGCAGTAAAAACAGACGGCAGAAGATGCCGCGCGGTGCGGTCGAGTCGCTGGCGGGAGGTCAGTTGGGTTTCGGCGTCATGCTCCCAGCGTGGCTGATGGGGGTCGGACATGGCGTTATCCCTCCTGCCCGGGGCCGAGCAAGGTTTTGAACGGCAGCGTTAGCGCGCGGTGCGGGCGGGTTAGCGGCACATGGCCGGGGGCTTCGGGCGGTTCAATCTCGGATTGGCCAAAGTCGAACACGCGCAGCATGGTCAGCCTGTCCAGCCGGGCAAAGGGCTGCACCACAGGCTGGCCGGGGTGCAGGTAATGCACGCTGCCAATGGGAATGCCCGATGGAAAAGCCCCGGCCTGATCGGAGGTCACAACCCGCTCGCCCTCTATGGGGCGGGTGTCTTGCGAATAATAGAGCAGGCGGGGCAGGGGGGAGTTATCCCCCACCATAATGGCCGCCGCATGGCTGGATTCCAGTTCTACCGGCAGGCGGCTGGCAATATCGGTAATCAGCAGGATACGTGCGGCATGCGCGCCCACTTCGGTTACGCGCCCAGCCAGCCCGCTGGAGGCCAGTGCAATATTACCCGTCTGCACACCACTGGTGGTGCCCGCCACCAGCAGCACGGCGCGCGCGTATATGCCCCCGCTATCGGCCACAACCCGGCCCGTTACAAAGGCGGGCGTGGGTTCGGGCACCCAGTGCAGTTCGGTTTTAAGGGTATCATTCTCCCGCGCAAGGGAGACCGCAACTTCGTACCACCGGCGCAGATTGGCGTTTTCAGCGCTCAGGCGGTGGTTTTCCTCCGCCAGATTACGCGCTTCCTTCAGGCCATGCACAAGGCGTTCGCTATCGGTCTGGGTGCGGGAGAGCAGGCTCCACAGGGGGGCCAGCACATCGGCCACGCGCATGCGCGCCCGGTCCGCCAAGGGGCGGTCGGCCTGCCCGGCAATAATGATCCCGACAGACATGAGCAGCAGAACCGGCAACACCAGTTTGCTCAAGGCCTGTCTTACCTGAATGGAAACCGGGACCATGGAAAACCGGATGCCCTTATATCTGACGGCATAAAAAACCAGCTTCAGTCACACACAGCATAACGGGCCGTGGTGCTGAACCGGGGCGTTAGTACATGGTGGTCAGCACGTTGCGCAGACGCTTCATTTCTTCCAGTGCGCGGCCCGTACCCAGCGCCACGCAGGATAGGGCGTCTTCGGCCACGGTTACCGGCAACCCGGTTGCCAGACGCAGCACATCGCCCATACGGTACAGTAATGCGCCGCCGCCGGTCAGGACAATGCCTTTGTCCACAATATCGGCCGCCAGTTCCGGCGGGGTGTTTTCCAGTGCGGTTTTGACCGCATCGACAATCTGGCTGATCGGCTCCATCAGGCTTTCGGCAATCTGGGCCTGAGAGACCTGAACCTCGCGCGGGACGCCGTTAATCAGGTCGCGGCCTTTAACGTCCAGCCAGGGGCCACTGTCTTCGGGGTCATCGGGGGGGAGGGCCGCGCCAAGGTTGATTTTGATCCGCTCTGCCGAGCTTTCACCGATCAGCAGATTATAGGCCCGGCGGATGTAGGAAATAATGGCTTCATCCATTTTATCCCCACCAACACGCACCGAGCGGGCATAAACAATGCCACCAAGGGAGATAACCGCCACTTCCGTGGTGCCACCGCCAATATCGACAATCATGCTGCCAGAAGGTTCGGTCACGGGCAGGCCCGCGCCAATGGCGGCGGCCATGGGTTCCTCAATCAGGAAGACCCGGCGCGCACCAGCACTTTCCGCACTTTCCTGAATGGCGCGGCGCTCAACGGCTGTGGAGCCGGAGGGCACGCACACAATAATCTGCGGGCTGGCGAAGGCGCGGCGGTTATGCACTTTACGAATGAAATGTTTGATCATTTCTTCCGCCACGTCAAAGTCGGCAATAACCCCATCACGCATGGGGCGGATGGCGGCAATGTTGCCCGGAGTCCGCCCGACCATCTGCTTGGCTTCTTCCCCCACGGCCAGAAGCTGCTTTTTGCCGCGTATGTCTGCAATCGCTACAACCGAGGGTTCGTTCAGTACAATGCCACGCCCTTTGACATACACAAGGGTGTTGGCAGTACCGAGATCGATGGCCATGTCCGCAGACATAAGACCGAGCAGACGAGAGAACATCCAGGACTCCTGGTTGAAGCGGCACTACGCGACTGTGTGGTAGGGGCAGGTCAACAAAACGGACCCCAACGGTCGCTTTGGTCAATATGTTTGCACGGATTAACGGGGCATAGCGAGGCAGACAAGCCCTGTGGCCATAAACTTCCGCATAATTTCGTATGCAGGGGGGTATCTGCCTCGTTATTTGGGGGCTTAGGCCCCCAATAGGCGCCTGATCAGGCGGTCAGGGCCTCGGGTGCGGTGCGGGCGCGTTTGACCAGCAGCTTGTTCAGGGCATGCACATAGGCGCGCACGGCGGAAACAACTGTGTCCGCATCCGCACCCTGTCCGTCCACCAGCTTGCCGTCTTCTTCCAGCCGGACCGTGGTGCGGGCCTGTGCATCCGTGCCTTCCGTAACCGCGCCAACGCTGAACAGGGCCAGCCGCGCCTCGTGCGGGAAGGCCAGACGCAGCGCATTAAAGGCGGCGTCCACCGGCCCGTTGCCCGTGGCATTGGCTTGCACGTCCGCACCATCGACCTGAATGGTCAGTGCGGCGGCGGAGGGCTTGCCTGAGGATGAGGTCAGGTCCAGTGCCGCAAAACGGATATGGTCGTGGTCACGGGCTTCGTCATCCACCAGTGCGACAATATCGTCATCGTAGACGACCTTCTTGCGGTCAGCCAGATCCTTGAAGCGCGAGAACGCTTCGTTCAGGCGGGCATCGTCCATGTCCGCATAACCCAGTGCTTTCAGCTTATCGCGGAAGGCCGCGCGGCCGGAATGTTTGCCCATGACCAGCGAGGACCGGCTCCAGCCCACGCTTTCGGGGGTCATGATCTCATAGGTCGCGGCGTTCTTGAGCACCCCGTCCTGATGAATGCCACTTTCGTGCGCAAAGGCGTTGCGGCCTACAATGGCTTTGTTGGGCTGCACGTCAAAGCTGGTGATGGTGGCCAGCATGCGCGAGACCTTGAGCAGGTCGGTGGTCTGGATTTTGGTGTTAAAGGGGTATTGGTCATGGCGTGTGCGCAGCGCCATCACAATTTCTTCCAAAGCGGCATTCCCTGCGCGCTCGCCAATACCGTTAATGGTGCATTCTACCTGCCGCGCCCCACCACGCAGGGATGCCAGCGTGTTCGCCACACCCAGCCCCAGATCGTTATGGTTGTGGGCGGACAGAATGACCTGATCGGCGCCGGGAACGCGCGTGCGCACCATGGAAAAGATTTTTTCCATGTCTTCCGGTGTTGCGTAACCGACCGTGTCGGGGATGTTGATGGTGGTGGCCCCGGCCTTGATGGCCGCCTCCACGCAGCGGCACAAAAAGTCTGGGTCGGTGCGGGAGCCGTCCTCGGCGGACCATTCCACGTCATCCGTCAGGTTGCGCGCGGCCGTGTTGCCTGAAGTGATCAGGTCCAGAACGGTCTGCGGCTCCATGCGCAGCTTGTACTTCATGTGCAGGGGCGAGGTGGAGATAAAGTTGTGGATACGCTTGCGCTCCGCCGGGGCCAGTGCCTCGCCTGCGGCGGCAATGTCCTTCGCACCCCCACTACGGGCCAGCGCGCAGATCACCGCACCCTTGGTGTGGCGGGCGATCTCGTTCACGGATTCAAAGTCGCCCTTGGAAGCCACGGGAAAGCCCGCTTCAATCACATCCACGCCCAGTGTTGCCAGGGCTTCGGCCATGCGCAGTTTTTCGGCCAGATTCATGGAAAAACCGGGGGACTGCTCGCCATCACGCAGTGTGGTGTCAAAAATAATGACACGGTCAGCCGTCATGCGGCCAAAAGATGGATGGTTGAAGCTGGAAGAATCAGCAGACATGAAAATGTTCCTGAATTTACTCTGGTCTGGCGCTGCCAAAGGCATGTCACGCCTTATAATTTGCCTGTGCTGCACACAGGCGCTCTCACTTGCAAAATCCCCTGGGCGCGGCAGCACAAGGCCACCCGGATCGCTCAGGGGCTGATAAGTCGAAGGAGAAGGTCCAGACGAAAAGCCACGCCGCCCTGAACCGCTGTTACGCGGGTCGTCAGGGAATCGGACGTGAACCGGTCGGAAATCATGCCGCGTAGAATACCGTCATGTTTTATCAGCGCAACAGGAAAATAACCGGCGGGGGAATTCATGGCCTCCGCTTCAGCCCTGGGGCCTGCCACGGCGCAGGGTGTGCAGCACATACAGCATGACCCCCAGCAGCACGGCAGCAAAGGTCTGGTGGATGGCCCCCGCCCAGACAGGCACAACCAGCAAAAGTGTGGTCACACCCAGTGCGTACTGCACCAGCACAGCCCAGCCGAGCAGGATTATGCCGTTCTGTGCCTGTGGGCCAAGGCCCGCACCCCGCCGCAGCCCGGCCAGCAGCACGGCACCAATGCTGAGCGCGGTCAGGGTGGCCAGCAGCCGGTGGTCAAACTGGATGGCGGCCTTGTTGATGACCCAGTTCATCCACAGGGGGGAAAGCTGGGCGTAGTCGGCGGGAATAAGGTGACCATCCATAAGCGGGAAGGTGTTGAACAAAAAGCCCGCATGCGTGCCTGCCGTAAAGCCGCCTGCAATAATGGTGGTGCACAAAAGCCCGATGCTCAGGCACGCCAGCCGCCGGGTCAGCCTGACGCCGGGTGTCAAAGCCGTGGGCTGGGGCTGTGGCCAGCGGATGGAAAAAGCGGTCCACAGAATGGCCCCATACAGCAGCAGGGCCGCACTCAGGTGCAGCACGAGTCGTACAGGTTCAACCGCTGTGCTGTTGGCCCGAAAGCCCGAGGCGACCATAAACCAGCCAATGGCCCCCTGTAGCGCGCCCAGCACAAAAAAGACGAACAGCCGCACGGCAAGGCGGCGGGTGATCATGCCACGGATCACAAACCAGACCAGAGGGGCAAGTAGCACAAGCCCCATAAGGCGGCCCCAGAAGCGGTGGGTCCACTCCGCCCAGAAGATTTTCTGGAATCCTTCCAGCCCGAATCCTTCATGCTGGAGGTGGTACTGGGGAATGGTCTGGTACAGCGCAAACAGGCGCTCCCACTCCGCGTGGGACAGGGGGGGGATTATGCCGCTTACGGGCTGCCAGTCCATAATGGACAGGCCAGAGCCGGTCAGGCGGGTTACGCCGCCAATGGCGATCATGCCCAGCAACATGAAACACAGGAGGAACAGCCAGCCAGAAATCAGGCGGCGGTGGGCAGGCGTCATGTCTTGCTGGCGCTGGGGCGTGGTGGGCATGGCACTCTTTTGCGCTGAGGTTAAACTTTATGGTTAGGGTTTACAGCCAGCTTGCGGGCCGCGGCAAGAAGATGCTAGCGCCCAAGGGATGGAACCAGCCCCTCCAGCACCGGAGCAGCCCGTTCGGGTCGTGTTCAAACCTTTGCTTATGCTGCTTATTCTGGTGGTGGGCGCTGTCGGGCTGCGGCATGTGCCCGCTTTGGAGCATGTGCTGGACAGTACGGATATGCTGCGCACGGGCCTTACGGGGCGGCTGGTGTTTGTGCTGGGGGCTTGCGTCTGGTGCGCTTTTGGGTTGCCCCGGCAGGTGGCCGGTTTTGCCGCGGGGCTGACTTATGGCGTGGCCGAAGGGCTTGCCATGATCACCATAGCTTCTACATTAGGGTGTGTGGCCGGTTTTTTATGGGCCCGCTGGGGTGGTCGTTCATGGGCGCAGGCGCGCCTTGGGCCACGGTTTGAAAAGCTGGATGCGTTTTTAACCCACAAGCCCTTCCTGAGCATTCTTACATTGCGCCTTCTGCCGGTTGGTTCGGCCCTGCTGCTCAACCTGCTTGGGGGCGTGTCTGGCATGGCGGTGTGGCCATTTGTTGCGGCAACCCTGTTGGGCGCACTCCCCCAGAACGCCGTGGCGGTGCTGCTTGGGGCAGGCGTGCAGGTGGGGGCGTTCTGGCAGTATGGTGCCGGGGCCGGGCTGTTTGCCCTGTCTGCCGTGCTGGGCCTGTGGCTGTGGCGGCATGCCCGCATTGCCGGGGCCAGCACACAGGCTTAGGCTCGGCGCTTTTTTTGCATGGGGGGTCTTTGTGGCCTGCCCGCCTTGGTACCCGACCCTGCTCCCCAATTATTTTTCCACAGTGGGATAAGTTTTTTGCGGCACTTACCGAACACGCCATACCCGGAGGGCCGGGTATGATCTCTTCTTCTCCTTCCACCACCACGGCGCGGGATACGGCACAGCCTGTTTTTGCAAACGGGGTGCCGGGCTGGCTTTCCCTTCTGTTGGGGTTTCTCACCGCTGTTGGCCCGATCTCGACCGATATCTATCTGCCAGCCTTCCCTGCCATGGAGCAGAGTTTTCACACCAGTGCGGGCAATGTGCAGTTTACGCTGGCCATTTGGTTTGTGGGCCTTGCCATAGGGCAGTTGAGTGTGGGGCCACTGGCGGACAGGTACGGCAGGCGCATGCCGCTGCTGGTGGGCAATGCGCTGTATGCCGTGGCATCTGCCGTGTGTGCGTTTGCACCCGATGTGACCACATTTTCCGCAGCCCGGTTTGTGGCCTCCATTGGGGCGTCGGCCAGTCTGGTTGTGCCAACCGCCTGTGTGCGTGACGTGGTGTCTGACCGGGCGGCGGGTGCGCGTATGATGTCCCGCCTGATCATGGTCATGGGGGTGGTGCCCATTCTGGCCCCTATGCTGGGTGGTCTGGTGGTGGAATTTGTCTCGTGGCGGATTATTTTCTGGGCGTCGGCGGTCTATGGCGTGGTGTGCGTGGCCCTTGTGCTGTGGGTTCTGCCCGAAACGCTGCCGTACAAAAAGCGCCAGAGCCTTTCCGCCATGACGCTGATAACCCGCTATGTGGGGCTGCTGGGGGATAGAGGGTACAGCATTTATGCCATGATCACGGCATTCTCGACCTTTATGTCCTTTAGTTACCTGACTGCGGCGCCGTTTGTATTTGTGCAGCTATTCCATTTTTCGCCCCTGCGTTTTTCCATGCTGTTTGGGGTTATGTCCGTGTTCATGATCGGGGCGTCGCAGGTGAATGGCCTGCTGGTCGGGCGGGTGGACCCGGCCCGCCTTCTGTATGGCGCTGTGGCCATGTCGGTTCTGGGTACGCTCCTTATGGTGGGGGTGAGTGTATGGGGTGGCTGGTACGCGCCTGTGGCGTACAGGCAGTATGAGGTCTGGCTGGTGATTGGCGCCATGGTGCTCGCACTTGCCCCCACGGGGGTCATTTTTCCCAATGCGATGATGATGGCTCTGGCCGACCATCCTTCCCAGGCGGGGGCTGCATCGGCTCTGGCTGGCACGTTGCAATACGTGCTGGGTGCGCTGGCAGGGGTTGTGGTGGGGCAGTTCGCGGCCACATCTGCGTTACCAATGGCTGGATGTATGGGCTTTGGTGCGCTTATGATGCTGGGTATGCATATGTTCCGCCCTGCTACGCGGGATGTTGCCTGATCCTGCATGGGCAGCCATGCCTTGCCCGGTTATGATCAAGGTGCCATGCCCATGGGGGTGGCGGTACACACAGAATGGGGGGCATGCCTGACATGCTACGGCATCCAGCAAGACGGGCTCATATTCTGGCTCTTATCGGGGCTGGCGTGCTGATTGTAACCTTTGGGGGCATTGGCATAGAACTGGGCAATGATATGGCCCGCCACGGCAATCTGGACCGCCAGAGTACTGCGGCGGGCAGTTATTTGCGTGGTGTGCACCATGCCACCAGCAATGCCCGGATCTGCCATTATGCCTTTGAGGCTGAACACGACCCCGCCGATGGCGAGTGTTACTTACAGGCCATTACCCAGCTTTCCGATGCCCGTGCTGGGTTTGAGGGTTTTCGCTCCGTGCAACTGCGTGAGGGCGGTGGCCGCAAGGAAGTGCTGGGGGTTGTGGAAAAGCAGCTCCAGACCATTAGCGCATGGCCCAGATCGGCCGAGGCCATGCCGCAGGGTGGTGCGGCCCTGCTGGCCACACTGGACCAGAACCTGTCTGTTTTAAGCCGTGCCAGCACGCTTGATCAGGCGGACCGCGTTGCCAACATGCTGCGCAATACAAGCTGGCAGCGCAGGCTGGCACTTTTGGGTATTCTGACCGGTGTGCTCAGCATGATCTCTGCTGGCTGGGTGCTGGACCGCTCATCGCTGGCCGCAGCACGGGCCGAGGCCTCATCGCGCGATCTGGCTTTGCGGCTGCGGGCCACACTGGACAGCCTGAGCCTTGGCGTTGCCGTGTTTGGTGCGGATGGGTGTCTGTGGCACTGGAACGAACAACTGGCCACGGTGCTTGGTCTGGGCAAGGATTTTTTGCGCACGGGCCTGTCCTATAATGCCCTGAGCGGCATGCTGGTGGTGGATGGCGTGCCCCTGCTGGAGCCGTTTGAACATATTGAGAGCAGCCTGTCCAAAGGGGAGCTGGCGCCTCCGGTTGTTGTGGAATGCAAAGGTGGTAACGGCGCGGATCTGGAACTGTGCCGCACGCTGTTCTTTGCCCCCGATGGTGCGGCCGAACGGCGTGGATTTGTGCTGACTGCGGCCGACATTACCATGCGCCTGCGCAGTGAACGCGCTTTGGGCGAGGCGCAGAAACTACGCGCGCTGGGCCAGTTGACCGCGGGCATTGCCCATGACTTCAAAAACCTGCTTACGGTTATTCTGGGCAATCTGGAACTCGCATCGGAATATGACCAGCCCGATCAGGTGGAGCAGCGGCAGGAATATCTGTCCGCCGCCACCCATGCGGGCCACCGCTCGGAGGCTCTGACCGGGCAGCTCCTCTCCTTCATGCGCCGCCAGCGTGGTGCGCCCGATTCGTTGCGTCTGTCTGACCTGTTTTCCTTTTTGGGTGGCCTGCTCGGGCGTGTGATCGGCCCGCGCATTGTGGTGGAATGTGGCGTTGTGGCCGATGTCTGGCCCGTACGCGCGGACCCCGCCCAACTGGAAAGTGCGGTGCTCAATCTGGCCATCAATGCGCGTGACGCCATGCCCTCTGGCGGGCGGCTGCGCATTACGGCGCGGAATGTCACGTTCTCCGTCAATGCCGATCTGATGGGGCTGCCGGTGGAGGAGGGGCGCAGTATTCGGGTTGTGTCCGACCCATCCCCCCTGCCTGCGGGCGACTGGGTCCGGCTGGATGTGGTGGATAGTGGTTTTGGTATGACGCGGGAGGTTATGGACCGCCTGTTTGAGCCATTTTTTACCACCAAGCGCGAGGGAGCGGGTACGGGCCTTGGCATGGCCATGGTTCTGGCTTTTTCCCAGCAGGTGAATGGCCGCGTTGTGGTGGCAACGGGGCATGGTAGCGGGACAGAGGTTTCGTTGTGGTTGCCGCGCGCCATACCGGCCAGTGCCGGGGCAGATGGCTCTGTGGTGGACGTTATGCCCGCGTTAACCCGCCCAACCAGTGCCCCACCACAGGCGCAGGCGCGCAGCCTGCAGGTGCTTGTGGTGGAGGATGACGCCGCCATTCGCGATATTGTGGTGACCATTCTCAGCATGGCTGGCCACAAGGTGCTGGAAGCGGGAGATGGCGAACAGGCGTTTGATACAGCCGCCGGGGTTGATGGGGAACTGGACCTGCTGGTGACAGATATCCAGCTTCCCGGCCCGCTGGATGGGGTGACCCTCTCCCGCGTGCTGGTCGAGCGGTACCCTGCGCTGGCCGTGGTGTACATGTCGGGCGATCTGACGGCCGATTCCCCGCCGCCGGAGGGGAGTGTTCCCAATGTGCGCCTGCTGGCCAAACCTTTCCGCCGCGATGGGTTGATAGAGGCCGTAACCGCAGCGCTGGGTGCGCGGGCGGGGGTCTGACCAGCCAGATCTTCCCTTGCGGAACGCTCCCGTGCGGGATAGAGCGGGTGCCGGTTTGCCACAGAACGTTCGCCAGCGGTGCTTGACCTATGGGAATAAGGCAGGATGAACGCGCTTCCACAGCGTTGGGCGCATGGATGAAGGATTGTCAAATACCATGACGGGACGTCAGGATATCAACCTTAAGGATTACATCCGTCACATTCCCGATTTTCCCAAGCCGGGCATTTTATTTTACGATATTTCAACCCTGATGCGAAACCCCGATGCATGGCAGATTGCGATGGGCCGCCTGACCCGCCAGATCGCGCCCTTGCAGCCGGACCTGCTGGCGGCTGTGGAATCACGCGGGTTTTTGACGGCCGCCCCCATTGCAGACCGTATGGGCTGCGGTATGCTGATGCTGCGTAAGAGCGGTAAGCTGCCGGGCAAAACAATCTCGCACACATACGAGCTGGAATACGGTTCCGATACGCTCGAAATTCAGGCCGATGCGGTCAAACCCGGCCAGCGCGTTGTGGTTATGGATGACCTGCTGGCAACAGGTGGCACACTTGCCGCCTCCATTGAACTGCTGCGCAAGGCTGGAGCCGAGGTGGTTGGCGCATCCGTTCTGGTTGAACTGACAGGCCTTGGCGGGCGCAGCAAGCTGGACACGACCGTGACAAGCCTGCTGTCCTACGAAGACTAAAAGCGTACAAACGGTTTTCGTTTGTGCCCCGTCCTGCGCGGAATACTGGGTGCAGGACAGGACAGACGAGGTGTGAATACGCTTTTGGGCTTCTTTGGGGTAAGAAGAAGCAGATGGCAGTCTTTCTGATCAGTCCTGACCGGCAGAACGCGGCATGAAGGCTGCGGCGTTTTCGTTTGGCCAGTTCTGTCAGGCCTTCAGGACCATTGTCCGGCAGGCGCTGGAGGGGGGTGGCCCCCCGCGTGATCTGAGCAAACTGCGCTGGCTGTATTCACCCAACCTTCTGTCTTTTGGCTACGCGCTCCGCACAACGCTGTCTTCCCTCATAGCCCTTGGCATTGCCCTGTGGTGGGAGCTTGGCAGCCCGCAATGGGCGGCCCTGACCGTATGGATGGTTGCGCAGGGTACGCGTGGCAAATCCATCGCCAAGGCGCGGTGGCATATGTTTGGCATGGTGGTGGGCACAATCTGTGCCCTTGTCCTTGTTGGCAGCATGCCGCAGTCTCCGCTGCTCTATATTTTCTGGCTGGCTGTGGGTATTGGCGGCTTCTGCTTTGTGGGTACCCTGCTGCCCGGCCCAGCCACCATGACCAACTACCGCATTCATGGCATGCGGGCTTCCGGTTTTACCTACGCCATTATTGCGCTGGATGGGGCTGCGGCCCCGGACCAGATTTTCCATATCGCCATGGCGCGCGCCACCTACATTACGTTGGGTATTGTGGTGGAAACCACCATATCCTCCCTGTTCCAGTACAGGCTTGGCCTGCGGGCCAGAAACAGGCTCGCCACCAATTTTGTGCAAGCTCTTGATGGCGCGGTACCGGCGCTTGTGCGCCTGCTTGGGGGGGACCGCCGCGCGGTGGCCAATTCCCCCGGCGTGTTCACAACCATTGTGGGCCTGAGCGATCAGGTCGAGTTTGCTGAAGTGGAAATGGGCGAGCACCAGCACGAGGGGGACCATGCCCGTGCCGCCCTTGCCGCCATAGCGGTGCTGATGTCGCGCGGGTTGGACCTTGGTGCGCTTTTGTCCATGCCCGAAAGTCAGGGCAAGGATTACCTGCAGGTTGCAAGGCAGGTGGCTAGTTTTTTACAGACCATTCCCCAACGCCTGTCTGACGAACTGCCAGTAGCCCCGGTCCTGCGGGATCTGGTGGCCCTGCGTGCGACCTGTACCCAGCTTGCGGCCACCTGCCTTGAACAGGAAATGATTGCAGCCACCCATCCGCCCATTGATGCGGCGCAGGAGAGCAGCCTGTCGCGCGAGGGGCAGTTACTGCACAAGCTGGGTGCCATTCTGGATGAGTTGCAACAGGCCATCGAACAGTTTGAGATGAGCCGTAACCCCGAACCCCATGACCATTTTCGCTACCCCATGCGGAGTTACCGGGACTGGCGCATGGCCTTTACCAATAGTCTGCGGGCGTCGGTTACCATTTTTTGCTCCGGCCTTATCTGGATCACCACAGGCTGGACGGATGGGCTGACATTTATGATGTTTGTCTCCATTGTCTGTGCCCTGTTCTCCACGCTGGAGCAGCCAGCACTGGCCACGCAGGCGTTTTTGCACGGCACGATTTTTGTTGTGGGCATGAGCGGGCTTTTGGACCTGTGGGTTATGGCCCAACCAACTATTTATGAAACACTGGCCCTTTGTCTGGCAGTGCCCATGCTGGTGGGGGGGCTGGCCTTTGCGTGGCCACCGCTTATACTGGCGGCCGTTGCGTACAACCTGTTCCTGCCTATTCTTATCGGCCCGATGAATGAAGGCCGGATGGACGAAATCCTGTATTTTAACACGGCCCTGCCGTTGTTTCTGGCCATGGTTTTTTCCATGTGGATGTACCGGCTGTTCCTGCCGTTTGACCCCGATGGTCTGCGTTGGGACCTGCGCGTGAGCATTCTGCGCCGCCTGCGCAGGCTGGCCCAGCACCGCGCGGCCCCTCCCATGACGGAAATTATCGGCCGTGGGGTGGATGGCTTTGTCCGCCTGTCTTCCATGACCACGGATGACGGGAACACCTATGTGCGTGACCGCTACGTAAGCGGCGTTCTGTCGGGCATGACCATAGAGCTTAATCTGTTGCGCCTGCGGGTTATTCTGGGGCGGAACATTCTGCCAGACGATGCCCGGCACGCCACACAGGCGATGATGAACCGTATGCAGCAGTTTTCGGGCCGGTATGGTGGCCAGTATGGGCGTACAGCCCGTGCGGCCACTCTGGCGGTAGAGTACCTCTCCCGCATGGAGCAGGCCGAAACCAACCTGTCCGTGCGGGAGGAAATGCTGCGTGTGCTGGCTAGCCTGCATGTGATTGCAACGGAACTTAAAGAAAATCAGGCGTTCTTTGATGCGTCTTCCCCATATCTGGACAAGGCGTTTACCTGAACGCAGAGTATGCCAGATGCTGGTCACATTCGGGGAAGGGACCGGGTGGCGGCAGGTGCGCAAACGCGTAAGGGAGAAACATTATGCCAGATGCAGGAATTGCATGGGATAACGCGCGGGCCAGAATGGTGTTGCGCTCCATGTTTGATGCAGCCGTAGCCAGCGCCGACCCGTTTGTGGTGCTGGCTGACCACCTCCCCCCCAAACCCAAAGGGCGTTGTGTTGTGGTTGGGGCAGGCAAGGCCTCGGCAGCCATGGCGGCCGCACTGGAGGCCGCATGGCCAGATGTGCCGCTCGAAGGCGTGGTGGTCACGCGAGATGGGCATACTGCTCCCACCCGGCATGTGCGTATTCTGGAAGCCGCCCACCCCGTCCCCGATGCCCGGAGTGAGGCCGCTGCGTGGGCCATCATGCATGCTGTTGCCGGGCTTGGGCCGGATGATCTGGTCATTGCCCTTGTCTCGGGCGGGGGGTCGTCCCTTCTGGCTTTGCCCGCACCGGGGCTGACGCTGGAAGACAAGCGTCTTGTCGGTCGGCAATTACTGCATTCTGGCGCAACCATTACGGAAATGAATAGTGTGCGGCGGTATTTGTCCGCCATTAAGGGCGGGCGCTTGGCGCAGGCGGCAAGCCCCGCACAGGTGCTGACACTGGTGATCAGTGACGTGCCGGGGGATGATCCATCGGTCATTGCCAGTGGGCCAACCGTGCCACCTTCAGGCACTGCGGCGGACGCGCTGCGGATTGTGGAACGGTATGGGCTGGACCTGTCTCCCACCGTGCGTGGTGTGCTGGAACAGGCTGTGGCTGAGCAGCAGGCGCACAGGCCCGTGGCAGACCCACGCAACCGCGTGGTGCTGATTGCTACCCCGTTAATGGCGCTTATGGCCGCAGCCGATGTTGCGCGGCAACACGGTGTTACACCGCTTGTTCTGGGCGATGCGCTGGAGGGGGAAAGTCAGGTCGCGGGCATTCTGCTTGGCGGCATGGCGCGCTCGGTGCATTTGCACGGCCTGCCTGTGCGCCCCCCTGCCGTGTTGTTGAGCGGGGGGGGAAACAACGGTCACCATCCGCGCGGGTGAAGGGGCGGGCAAAGGCGGGCGGAATACGGAGTTTTTGCTCTCCTGTGCCCACTTTCTGGGTGGGGAGAGCGGCATATGGGGGCTGGCGGGGGATAGTGATGGCATAGATGGCACGGATGATGCCGCAGGCGCCATTTTTGCCCCCGATACGCTGGCCCGTGCGGCGCAGGTGGGTTGCCTGCCCGAACCGTTCCTGCACAACCACGATAGTTACAGTTTTTTCGCAGCGGTGGATGATCTGGTCATGACCGGCCCGACATTGACCAATGTGAATGACATACGCCTGCTTCTGATAACCTGAGCGGTGCAGGCTCAGCCGCCTATGGCACGGGCAACCTCGCGCCGTAAGGCGGGGATGATCGTCGCCCCGAATGCCGGGGTGCGCCGCTCCCACATGCCTGTGCGCCATGAAGGGTGCGGTAGGGGAAAATAGGTGGGCAGGAACTGTTCAAACTGCTCCACACGCTCAAACACCCGGCCTTTGCCCAGCACATGGTTTTGCGCATAGGACCCGACCAGAAGGGTCAGTTGTATATTGGGCAGATGCGCCAGAATCTGCTGCCGCCATAATGGCGCGCATTCTGGCCTTGGGGGCTGGTCTCCGCCTTTGGGCAGCACACCGGGGTAACAGAGTCCCATGGGTACAATGGCCACTTTTTCCGTATCGTAAAAAAGGTCGCGGTCCATGCCCAGCCACGCCCGCAGGCGATCGCCCGAGGCATCGTTAAAAGACTGCCCTGTTTCATGCACTTTGGTGCCGGGGGCCTGGCTTGCAATCAGCAGCCGCGCGCGGGGGGAAACATGCAGGACCGGCCGTGGTCCCAGTGGCAGGGTATGGGCGCAGGCCGTACAGGCCCGGACCTGCTGGAGCAGGGTCTGTAACGGGTGGTCTTGTGGTGTGTGTACCAAGGGGTGTCCTTGTTCGGGCAGTGTTGTGGCGCCGGGGTGTGCCCGGCTTACTTTAATGTGTGGTCGGCAAGCCTTGAAAAAAGGGCTGGAATGTCCTCCTCCGCGAGTTCCCCATAACCGTGGGAGACCAGATTATGGAGTTCGGGCAGGCCCGGGCTGGACCGTGTGCCAGCGGCGGCATAATTGCCGGGGAAGCGGATTCCCGCTTGTTCCGCCCGAGCCAGAAAGGCGTCCACCTTGCCAAATGCGCCGGGCAGGAACCAGCTCAGGCGGGGAGCATGTTCTGTGCCACAGAATTCCATACGGCCCAAAAACCGCTCCAGCGAGGCCATAAAAACCTCCCTGCGCCGCATCATGACCACCCTTGTGCGCCGCAAGGCATTGTCCAGTTCGCCCGAATCAATCATGCGGGCCAGAGCCTCCTGCTCTAGCCACGGCAGGCCGTTACCGGTCAGCAGCTTGGCCTCCAGCACCGCAGGCAAAAAGGCCCATGGCACAACCAGATAACCAAGCATAAGCCCGCCACCAAGGCTGGGGGCAAACAGCCCGGCATGGAGCAGGTTACGCCCCCCGGTCAGGGACAGGAGCGAGGGGAGGGGCTTTTTTTCAAACGAGAGCAGATCATACATCGACTCCTCAAGCACAAGGCAGCGGTCCTGCATGGCCAGCGTTGCAATATGCCTGCGGCGTGGGTGCGAAAGCGTGACGTTGGTCGGAATGTGGCAGCCCGGATTAACGCACAGCAAGCGGGCCTGTTCGGGGGCCAGATCAGCCAGCTTCAATCCCTTACGGTCAATTGCGCCATTGACCACGTGCATGCCCAGTTTTTCGTATAACTGGCGTTTGCCCGGGTAGCATGGGTCTTCCAGAATAACATTATCGCCCGTTTTGAGCAGGGCATGCGCAATAATGGAATGGGCTTGCTGTAGCCCTGTAATAATAATGATCTGTTGCGGATCAATGGCTACGCCGTGGCGTAAATGCAGCCACCGCGCAAGCGTGGCGCGTAGGAAGGGTAGCCCCGCATTGGGTTGGAACTCTCCCCCCCGTTTCCAGTTGTCGCGCAGGAGCAGGCGTTCGATTGTTTTTTGCCACGCGGGAAAACGGTAGAGCGGCATATCACTACCGAATCCGAGGTTAAAAATCCCATCTGGTGCTCTGCTGTCTTGTGCGGGGTCCCCGATAAACGCCTGACCGGGCCATGATGGCACACCAAGAGATGCCGCCGCCCCCCCCCGTTCGTTGCCGAGCAGGGCTACGGAACTTGTGCTGCAAGGTGGTGTAGGGTGGATAAATGTCCCGCGTGACGGGCGTGTTTGTAAATACCCTTCCGTTTCCAGATTATCAAAAACAAGCACGACCGTGTTGCGCGACACCCCCCAGCGTATGGAGGCCTCCCTGATGCCGGGCAGGGGGGTGTTGGGGCGGAGCATGCCAGAGGCAATGGCGGCAATAATCTGCCGCATAATCTGCTTTTGCAGCCCCTCGCGGGCGTTGCGGTCAAGTTGGGGCACAAACATGGGGAGCCTCTTCCTACGCCTATTACACTATTTAATTAAGTTAAAACCGTACCCATAAAAATTATAAAAACCGCCACTGTCGTAAAATGCAACGAAATAATACTAACTCAAATAGTAAATGGTTAAAAACAACGCGGCGTGGAACATGATCTATCCTCCTTCATCTCCGGTTTCCCGGTCCTTCCTCTCCCTGCCGGGGCGAGCTATGGCCTGCCTGTCCACGCGGAACCGGCTTGCATGCGCTGCTTTGCCATCCCTGATTCTGGCATCAGGTCTTGTGGCGTCCGCCACGTCTTCCGCCCGGGCCGAAAGCCAGAGCAAACCTGCACGCGCCAAAGTCGCGCCGGTGCCAGATAAGGCGGTCAAGGCCGACAGGGCGGTTCGTCCAAGTGCATCGGGTGGGTTGGAGACCGTTATGGTCACGGCCAACAGACGCACACAGGATATTCAGAAAGTTGCTGCAACGGTTACGGCTATCAGCGCGACCACAATCGCCCGCCAGCATATGGATAGTGCAGTCGATGTGGCGGCTTTTGCCCCTAACGTGCTGGGCTATAATTTTGATGGTCGGCTGCGCCCACGCTATTACATTCGTGGTGTTGGTAACGGAAACGTTGCGAACAATGCCATTGGTGCTGTGGCTGTTTACGCAGACGATGTTTATCTGAACAGCCTGACCTTTCAGGGTTTCCCGCTCTTTGATCAGGCGCAGGTTGCCATTCTCAATGGTCCGCAGGGAACGTTGTGGGGCAAAAACGCAACAGCAGGGGCCATACAGTTTACGTCCCGCAAGCCAGAATTCAAAAAAGAAGGCCACGCACAGGTCGATTTTGGCGATTATGGTCAAAAACGGGGTGAGCTTGTGTTCAATACCCCCATCATAGCGGATACGCTGACCACACGCCTGTCTGTTCGTCAGGAAAATTCCGATGGTTGGGCAAAAAATTCCAGTACAGGCAAGAATGTTGGCAACTTTGGCGACTTTGCCGCCCGGTTCCAAACGCTTTGGCGGCCTTCGGATGATCTGGAGTTTTTGCTCAACACGCATGTGCGTGACATGCAAAGTTCGAACGTGCCGTATTATAGCGCTCCGGGAAAATCGGTCTATTCACCGCTCCAGACTGGTAGCCGGGACTGGACAAACTCCAATGTGAACGGGCGGCAGGCGCTTGTGTCCGAAGGGGTGTCCCTCCACACAACATGGTATCCGGGCCATGGGCTGACCTTTACATCCATTACGGCGTTTGAAAACGCACAGCGCCGCCAGACTGGGGATGGGGATTATACACCGCTTGAATACAGCAGGAACTATGACAAACTCCATCCCACACAGGTCAGTCAGGAGTTCCGCCTTGCATCGGACCCACACCAGCGGATCGCATGGATTGCCGGGGCCTATTATTTTCATGAAACCCTGAACGACCATTATGCAACGGCCACGCTGCCGCCTGGTGCGCCCACAACGCCTGCCATTATTGGTCAGCCTGCCTTTGCATCCACGCAGTACCGCCAGACAACAGATAGTTTTGCCCTGTTTGGCAACACAACCATTCATATTGTGCCGTGGTTTCAGGTCGCTGGTGGTGTAAGGTGGACACATGACCACCTGCGGCTTGATCTGGACAGTGTTCAGGCAACCTCTCCTGTCTCGTTCGCGGGGAATGCGACCAACTGGTGGAATGCGCAAAACATCCTTTCTCCCATTGCCGGGATTGACAGTTACCATGGTGGAAGAAGCTGGTCGAATGTCAGCTTTGACGTGGAGCCACAGTTCCTGATTGGTAAAAACCATATGCTTTACGCACGTATTGCCGATGGCTACCGCTCTGGTCTGTTCAATACCCAGATTACCCCTAATCCGGTCAATCGTGGTGGCACGCCATTGCAGAAGGCAGGGGCCGTTAACCCCGAAACCCTGATTTCTTATGAGGGGGGATACAAAGGGAGCTGGTTCAACCACCGCCTGACCCTGAGTGCCGATGGTTTTTATTCCGAGTATGACAATATTCAAACGTCATGGACAGCAACGGACGCGGCTACAAAATCAACTATTATTTCGCTCACCAATGCAGCATCGGGGCGCACTTTGGGTGGGGAGTTCTCCTTTCAGGCCCGACCCGTTGATGACCTGACAATTTCAGGGAATGTGGGTGTTCTCAGAACAAAGTTTACAGAGTTTACGGCTCCCACGGGTGCCACCAGCCTGAAAGGGAACGAGTTCGCCCGTGCGCCACACCAGACCGCCAATGTCTCGGTCGACTGGAACTTCCGCACCGGTATTGGCAAAGGCAGCGTTGGCACACACTGGAACTATACGGGGCATTATTACTACCTCGTTTCGAACGAAAAAGCATCTGCGCTTCAGCAATCTGCTGTGTGGCAGGGGGATGTTCATGCATCCTTCCGTCCGGGCAACAGCCGGTGGGAACTGAGTGGTGTTATAACCAACATTACAGGCAACCGCTATCTGGTGCAGGTTCTGCCTTATTCTGCGACAAGTCAGCGTTTTACTTACCAGTACAGTAATCCTCGCATGTTCCTGCTTTCTGCGCGTGTAGACTTTTTTTGAGGACGGTGCGCCATGACTACTCGCAAAACTGTAATTGACCTGCACTCCCACTGGTTTGCACCGTCTACGCTGGATATTCTGGGCCGTCGTCAGGATGCGCCGCGCATTGGACGCCAAGGTGAGGAACTCGCCATTTGGCGCACGGGGGCTGGTGCGGGCAAGGGGGGCGCCTTCCCCCTTGGGCCACAGTGGTATGACCTGCAAACCCGGCTGGCGCATCTGGATAAAGTGGGTGTTGCACACCAGCTTTTATCTTGGCCAACAACACTGGGGGTCGATGCGGCCCTCCCTTTTGCCGCTACACAGGATTTGTGGACCCAGTGGAATAACGATACGGCAGCCCTTGTGGCACAGCATCCGGCCCGCTTTAGTGCTGTTGCAGCCCTGAGCACGGATAATCTGGTCTGGTCGGCCAAAGAACTGGAGCGCGGGCACGAAAAACTGGGTCTCATTGGTGGTGTATTGCCAGTTAACGGGTTTTTCTCCCGGCGTTCGGCAGAGGCCTTCCGGGGTATTTTTGAAGTTGCGCAGGCGCACCGTAGCCATATCTACCTGCATACAGGGTTTGCCAGCCCCAAGGTGCATGGCCAGCCGCCTGATATTCTGCATGATGATAATGAAGCCCTGCGCTGGGTTATAGATAACGGGTTCTGCTTTGCTTCGGCCGTTGCAACCTTGGCGTTTACAGATTTTCTGGCCCCGTTCCCCGATGTTACAATCCAGATCGCCATGCTCGGTGGTACGGCGTTAGGTGCGCTGGCGGCGGAACAGGCCGAGGTCTCGCCCCGTGTGCAGGCCGGACCATTACGCGAGCATTTTCAACAGATATGGCTGGATACGGGGGCCGCAGGGAGCGGCACGGCCGCTGTTGCTGCTGCTGTGCGTGTTCTGGGGTCTGAACGCATTGTATTTGGCTCCGACTATGCTCCCGTGCCCGATATTCAGCCAACGCTGGAGCGCGTGCGCGCGGCCACGGCAGCGGACCCCGATAGCCAGAGAGCGGTTCTTTCCAACAATGCACAGCAGCTTCTGGCACGCCACGGCGTGCATGTTGCTCATCAGGAGTAAGAGGTCATGACCCGTCCGGTTATCCATTATACCCGTTGCCCGTCAGTCCCGACCATTAGTGCGCTGGCAGAGGCATGGGGCACTTTACGCACCGAGTTTGCGGAGGAAAAGGATGTTGAAATTACGTTTCAGTCCGTAGGGTTTTCTCCAAAAACGGAATATGACCATAAGGACCGCTTCTGGCTCCGTAATGCCGGACATGCTCCCGCCATATGGAAAAAAAGCCATGGTGTAGACTGCAAGGTTGTCGGTCTGGCTTTTCTGGATGGCCGTTATCCGGTTCTGTCCCTGCATTCTTCCGCGCTTACGGCACCGGGTACACTCAAGGGCAAGCGGCTTGCGGTGTTTTATAACCCGGACAGCCCGTTTGACCTGATGATTGCGCAGCAGCTTAAAATCTATCAGACAACTCTGGCGACCGCCGGGCTGGGGCTGGATGATGTTGAACTGGTGCGTATCCCCCGCGCGTTTCCACCGCGCGGTGGGCGGGAGAGTTTTTTGCTGGCAGGCTTTCGTTCCGCTCTGGCTGCGCTGCAAGAGGGTGTGGTGGACGCGGCGGCAGCTTCTATCCCCCCCGATGGCGGGCTCTACCCACGCCTGAACGTGGTGTATGATACCCGGCTGGCGCCGGACCTTGTCTCCCGCGTGCATCCGTCAGTTTTGCGGGGGCTGGTCGTCAGCACGGCACTGATCGAGGAGCAGCGCGACCTTCTGGTTCGTATTGTGGCAACACTTGTCCGCACGGCGGACAGGGCTGCAACCCAACCGCTTGAGGCGCTGCGTGCTCTGGCATCCGATCTGGGGCAGGCGCCTGAAAATCTTGCCGCGGTGTACGAGAACATTGCTCAGGGTATCCGGCTTGATCTGAATGATGATTACCTTGAAGCACTGAACGTACAAAAAAGCTTTTTGTTGCAGCAGGGGCTGATCCAAAAAGACTTTGATCTGGAAAGCTGGGTTGATCGTTCAATTCTGGCGGACGCTACGGCTCTTGCGCGACGCACACCCGAAAAATCTGTGGTTTTTGCGCACGCTCAGCCAGCATGAGGATACGGCCATGTCATCCACTGCAACAACTCTTCCTCCGGTCAGCCCGCGTATGACAGCCACGCCAGGTGTTGGGGCAACAGTTGCCTCGCGCCATCCTGCGCTGGTTCTGTTGCTGGCTACGGGTACGGTCTGCGCCATGGATAACATGGTTCTTTCCGGCCTGCTGACCCCGATCAAGGCTGATCTTCATCTTTCGGATGCGGCTTTTGGGAGTGTGTCTTCTGCCTCCACACTGGCTGGTATTGTGGGGGCACCGCTCTTTGCTGTGCTGGCGGCACGGTTTAGCCGTCGTTCCGTGCTGATCGCCTCTATTGTGCTCTGGAGCCTTGCTTCAGCGGGTAGTGCGTTATCGACCGGGCTGGCTACGCTGGTTTTGTGGCGCACACTCACCAGCTTTGGCATGGCAGCCTATCAGGGCATTGTTCCGGGCTGGCTGGCTGATCTTTATAATAAAAAAGAACGGAACTTTGTTTTTTCGCTCTTTATGTTGCGCAACAAGCTTGGTTCCGCGCTGGCATTTGGTATTGGCGGATGGATTGCAGCACATTCCAACTGGCATCAGGCATTTTTTCTAACAGGTCTGCCCGGTCTTGTTCTGGGGGTTCTGCTGCTGTTTGTGCCCGAACCAACTCCGGGCCAGTCTGATGGTCATGTTGGTGCTGTAGAGAACAATATAAGCTGGAAAGAGCATTTTTCTGTTTTCCGTATTGCGCCCTATACCATTCATCTGATCGCGCTCAGCCTGTTTTTTTCCGGGACCATTACGGCCCAGATGTGGCTTCCCGCGTTTTTGCACCGTGTGCATGGTCTGGATAACCTGCATGCTACGGGCTTTGCTTTTTCGGCCCTTATGCTCACGCTCCCGGCTGGACCAGTGGGGGGGTGGCTGACGGGGCGTTACCTTGCCGGTCGCACGGGGGGGATTGCCGCATCGCTTGCTGTGAGTGCTCTGCTGGCATCTGTTTTGTTTGCCATCGCATTTACGTCTTCCTCCCTGCGGGTCTGCGAGGTGTTTTCCTTACTGGCGATCGCCTCTTTTGGGGCAACGGCCGGAAGTCTGACCACTTTGCTGGTGGAGACTGTTCCTCCGGCCCTGCGCACTATTTCTGGTTCTTTTGGCGCCATGGTGGCTGGCGGAGCCTCCGGTCTTTTTGCTCCGTGGCTGCTGGGGCTGATTTCCGATCATGCGGGTCTGGCGCTGGCCATTCTTATTGGTCCGGCTTTTTACGCAGCATCATCCATTTTCTGGATATGGCTTATCATCTACTCCAAAAACAGTTCACGGAAAGGCTGATATCATGACTTTTATCGAAAAAAACACAACTTTTCCTGCCCCACGTAATGACCTTGTTCGTGCAACGCGCCCTCAGAAGGTAGAAGCTTATCCGCAGGACTGGGTTAAGGCGGCGCAACAGCTTGCACAGGAGTTTGCGCAAGGAGCCGTTCAGCGCGATCTGGACGGTATAAGGCCAGTGGAGCAGATCCGCCGCCTGCGGGAGAGCGGGCTTGTCAGCCTGCTTTATCCCAAAGCGCTCGGTGGCGGTGGCGGGTCGCTCCGGGATGCGGCGCAAAGCGTGCTGGAAATTGCTAAGGTTGATGGCTCAACTGCTGCCCTGCTCGGGTTTAATTACTATAATTCCCTTGTGCCGCTCCTGACCGATTACACAGGTGCGAACGACGGGATTGTACGCCATGCTGCGGATAATCGCTTTTTTTGGGGGAATGTGACGCAATATGTAAATAAGGAGTTTGTGGCGCAGCATCATCCCGATGGGGGATTTACCATTACCGGGACCAAAAAATGGAATACAGGTGCGCCCCTTGCCGAAATTACAACATTGCTGGCCATCCATCCCGATCAGGATCGCTATATTTACGCAGTTATTCCCACAGCGCGCGAAGGGCTGGAATTCCATAATGACTGGGACCCGATAGGCCTGCGTGGCACGGATTCTGGCACTATTACGTTCCATAATGTGCGTATTTTGCCGCAGGAAGTCCTGCATTGGGGCCATAGCCCTGCCCAGACTGGGCCACTCCCTTTGTGGGCCAGTTTTGGCGCCATTTTTTATACGGCTGTTTTTATCGGTCGTACTCTGGGGGCTCTGGAACAGGTGCGTGAGTGGGTTCTGCGTGGGCGGCGGCAGGGCAGCTTTGGTGGTGTGAGTGTTTCAGCCGATGACCCGTTCATTCAGGCCGAATTTGCGGAATACTGGGTGCAGGTTCAGGCTGCGCAGGCGTATTTTGATCGGACAATCGCTTTTGTGCAGGACAAATGGGAGCAGCGGTCGACCTTAACGGATGAAGACTATGGAGCCATAGCATTGGAAACACTCTCGCTCCGCACGTTTGCCGCGCGCACTGCGCTGCATGTTACGCCCCGCGTTTTTGAACTGCTGGGTGGCCGATCCACCGGGCGGGAGGCGGACTTTGATCAATACTGGCGGGATGTCCGGACGCTGTCTTCGCATGATCCAGAGGTGTTGGCGCGCCGTGTTATTGGCAAGCATGTTCTGCATCAGGAACCCTTGGTTTTTCCAGCACATTTCAAAAATGATAAAGCTGTGTAAAACGGAAAACTGTTTGTTTTCTGGCCCATTCCGAGTGGGCAATGTATGGAATGCTCACTCGGCGTTATTGTGAGAAAACCCACTGTATTTTCATGTAATGTGAAATAAAATAATGGGTTGATATGGCCTCCGGAAGTTTCCAGAAACGGAAATTTTTGAGAGGCCATTTCTATGTGGGCAGGCCGTAGAGAGCGTATGGGTGGCTGGTCATTCCGACTGACCAAAGCCGGTATATAGCTGAATTTTTTCCCAGAAATTATTAAGCGTAAGGGCATAAAGCGCTCGACCTTCCGCCTTATTCAGAAGGACGGGTAAGCAATGCTTTTGTCTTTATAAAGAGTTTTCATGTTTTGTTTTTGGCTACTTGTGCATGGAGCCGGTGAGCATTGGGGGAGATAATTTTACGCGCCTATCGCACCAGCTTTCTGCCATCAAAAAAGGATGGTGACTGGCCATGCCGTTTCTTTTGTTCATATGAAACAGTTGTAGGCGAGGTCATATGATTGGAGCGGTAACGGTAGCATCTGTATTGCTATGATGGAGTATCATGCTTTCGTTTGAATACTGCTTAAGAGTTGCCTCTACGTTTCTGAGGTATGAAAAATACCGCTATTCAATCATTCAATTTACGAATTTGGGCGCTCAGGAAGTTCTTGGGGAATAAGCCATAAAAAAACACCGCAGTGTTGCCACTGCGGTGTTTTGTAGTCTTGCCCGCTAAGTGAGCGGCAGAGGTAAGGTCTGGAAGACCTTACTGTTCTGCGTCCACCCCGTTATGGGTCTGCGGAGCAAAGGTCCAGCCAGAGCCGTAAGGCTGCGGCATGAACAGGCCCCATGTTGACGTGGCGGACGTGGGGTCAGCCCAGCCGGTCGTCGGGATCGGAGCGTGGTCCAGACGGAGTTTCTGAACGTCAGCAGCGGTCGCATTGGCCGGAGCCTTGTTGCCCCATGCGGAGCGGACAAAGTTGACCACATCAGCCATCTGCTGGTCGGACAGAATGCTCTTGTAGTCCGGCATGGCAACGGCAGAAGGTGCCCAGTTGGTGGGCGGCAGAACACCACCGGCCATAACAATATGGGCAATGGAGGTCGGGTCGTCACCAACAACCACCGGATTACCAGCCAGCGGCGGGAACATACGGGCTACACCACCCCCATCATTACGATGGCAGGCTGCGCACTGATCAACATAAACCCGAGCGCCGGGGTTATTGGCAGTGTTGCCTGAATCCAGAGCCTGAGCCGTGGACGGATCGTACGTGTAATCACCCCGGGACGGTGCAACCGGCGGTAGGGCTTTCAGGTACTTCGCAATGGCGTGCAGGTCGGAGTCCGTAAAGTACTGGGTGCTCCAGCCAACCACGTCGGCCATGCCACCAAAGACGGCGGAGTGGTCGGTACGGCCGGACTTAAGGAACAGGTAGATGTCATCTTCAGACCAGCGGCCCAGGCCTACAACCGGATCGTTGCGCAGTGTGGGCGCAATCCAGTTGTCGATCGGAGCACCACCACCAAGGAAGTCAGGCCCACCCGAAGCATCGAGCGCCTTTTCCTGCATGGCAAAGCCGCGGGGCGTATGGCACATGCCGCAATGCCCCGGACCCGTTACAATGTATTCACCACGGGCAATGTCCGCATCCGTGCCCGGAGCAGGCGTAAAGTCCTTGGGCGTGGGTGCAAACATGGAGCGCCAGATCGCCAGCGGCCAACGCATGGACATGGGCCAGCTAATGCCGACCTCACGGTTCTTCTGCGCTACAGGCTGCACACCATGCATGAAGTATGCGTAGAGCGACTTGACGTCGTCCTGCGTCAGGCGTGCAAATGCCGGGTAAGGCATGGCCGGATAAAGCGTGCTGCCATCCTTGCGGATGCCATGGCGCACGGCTTCATCAAACTCCTGCAACGTGTAGGTGCCGATCCCGTAGGTGGGGTCAGGCGTGATGTTGGTCGAATAAATCATGCCGATGGGGGTTTTGATAGCCAGCCCACCTGCAAATTTCTGACCGTTCAGTGCTGTGTGGCAAGCCACACAGTCACCAAGACGGGCGACATATTCGCCCTTTTTGATCAGGTCTTCATCCGCTCCCTGCGCGTGTGCCAGGGAGGTTCCTGCCAGAAGCCCGACAGTGACCGCTCCAAGAGCGGCTTTTAGTCTGTTCATCATCATTTTTACCACTGTATCGCTTGTGTACCGAATGACGTTATGACTGCCGCTTTATTGGGGCGTAATGCCCACGACCGGGGTCTGAGGAACTCCCTGATCGTTCTTTCGGGCATCCACTTCGCGCTGATAGGTCTCGTTCGCCCTCTTGATGAGGTACTGACGAATGGACTCGATTTCCTCAGGCTTCATGCTCGTGTCAAAACGGTCCATGCCGTAAGCGGTCAGTGCGCCGCGACCAACAACGTTGTAGAACGCATCGTCATGTCGGATGGCGCCGGACCAGCGCAGGTCAGGCAGCACGCCAGAGCCTTCACCGTTATCGCCGTGGCATGTCTGGCAGTAGGTCTGGTACTGGAAGTAGCCTTTGGCGGCTTCCTTGGTGTCATATTCCGCAGGCGGCTTGACGGGCAGGAAGCCCAGTTCGTTCATGGCAGGCAGCTGGGCTTTACCATCGAGCGAGAACACGGCCACATAGGAGTGGTTGACGGTCCAGCCAGACGTACGGCCCATGGCCCCCATGGAAATCGGGTAGATACCACCCCAGCCCACTTCAACCGCAACATACTGCTTGCCGTTTACGCTGTAGGTCACAGGCGGAGCAATAATGCCGCTCTGTGCGTCAAACTTGTAAAGGTCGGCACCGTTGGTTGCGTCATAGGCATGGAATTCGCCATTGGCCAGCCCCTGGAACAGCAGGTCACCACCTGTTGCCAGAACGCCACCGTTCCATGGGCCTTTGTGGTCGATCTTCCACACGGTTTCCATTTTAACGGGATCCCATGCGAGCAGTTCGCCCTTGAGGTCTTTCAGGTAAGCAGAGCGGGCTTCGGCCGAGTCAGGCAGGCCGGTCTTGGTCATGTCCAGACCGAGGTTCCATGCATCCGGGTGCGCCTTAAAGCCGCCAACCTGATTCTGGTAACCAAATGGAATCTGGTGTGCGGGCAGGTAGACCAGATGGGTCTTGGGGCTGTACGCCATGGCCATGAAGTTATGGGCACCCAGCGGGCCGGGAATACCGTACCAGAAGTTGCCATTCAGGGTCCACAGACCTTCGGGCTTGTAGATCGGACGGCCGGTCAGCGGGTCAAGGCCACTGGCCCAGTTTTCGTACACGTAGTTCTTGCCAGCCAGGAATTCACCCGTCTTGGCGTCCAGCATGTAGAAGAAGCCGTTCTTGGGCGCCTGCACCACAACGTGGCGCATTTCACCATTGATCGGCACATCAAGGGTCATGACCTGCTGGACAGAGGTGTAGTCCCACTGATCCATGGTGGTTGCCTGGAAGTGCCAGACATATTCGCCCGTTTCGGGTTTGACGGCCACAATGCTGCCCAGGAACAGGTTGTTGCCGATCCCTTCGGAGCGGTATTTGTAGTTCCAGGGCGAACCGTTACCGACAGCCAGATAGACCAGATCGGACACGGGGTCATAAACGATGGAATCCCATACGGTGCCACCACCGCCCTGACGGACCCAAGCCCCGTTGGGGCCCCATGTCCGGTATGCTTTGGTCATCAGAACATTATCCGATGCAGCGTGGTCGGGTTCGTTCTTGTTGTTTGGAACCGTGTAGAAGCGCCATTTCAGCTTGCCGGTTTCCGCATCAAAGGCGGAGACAAAGCCGCGTGCGCCAAATTCTGCGCCACCGTTACCGATCAGCACCAGACCCTTGGCAATGCGGACGCCACCGTCAACGGTGTAAGAGCGCTGTTTGCCCAAGGAGGCATCGGCGGGAATGGTGTTGATTTCCCACGCTTTTTTGCCGGTCTTGGCGTCCAGCGCAATCAGGCGGCCGTCGAACGTGCCAAAGTAGACCTTGCCGTTCCAGTAGCCTGCGCCACGGTTAACCGTATCGCAGCAGCCTTTGTCGGCAATGTTGCCCGGCACTTTGGGGTCATATTCCCACAACAGTTTACCGGTGGCCGCATCAAGGGCCTTCATTTTGGACCAGTTGGTCGTGGCATACATAATGCCGTCCACAATCAGAGGCGTGCCTTCCTGACCGCGGTTGCTGTCCAGGTTGAAGTACCAGGCCAGCTTCAGGTTACCAACATTGGAGCGGTTGATCTGATCCAGCGGGCTGTAGCGCTGCTCAGAATAGGTGCGTCCATAGGACAGCCAGTTTTCGGGGTGCTCATCGGCGTGGATGATGGCTTGTCCCGTGTCACCCTGACTGTCGGCGCGGGCAGGGGCTGCTGCGTAAGGTAGGGCAGCGGCACAGATTGTTCCAGCCGCGAGAATTCCTAGCAGCGAACGTCTCTTGGCGGAGGCGGGGCGGGTCATGCGTTCATGTCCTCGACTGTGTATCAAGATGAGGAAAAATAGAGCCGGAAATCCGGTTTCTCACACATCAGCCAAGGCGGGCGCTGGATGTCAATCACGCCGAGAGAATAGCTGCATCCCCACATATTCGTTCCTTGGTGGGAACAGGCGCAAGAAAGATCAGTTCCGGTGCATGTGAGAGGAACGGCAGTACACCCGAAAAACTATGTTATAACAAATTGGAGGGGTGAGAGAACATATCTGTAAACTGATAGTCCGCCATGATTTCCAAAAAGGTGTTTTCGCGGTTTTTCCCAGTCTTGAACACGGTGAATTCGTAAACTTCTTCTATCTGGGCAAAGAGATGGCGGTGGGTTGCAAGCCATAAATTACACACATTTGGGTCCACATCTGTCACGTCTGCCAGAGCGATACCCGAGGGGAGCAGGGTGCGGGTTGAGGGCACGCCGGCCAGCCGTGCCCTGTTCCTGATTTTCACGGAAAGGTGATCTATAACAGAGGCTTCTACCGTGGCCTCCAGCATGATTCGGTTCCGTTTCAGACTCACGGTAAAACCCGTATGCTTCAGCGTGACCGGGGCAGGCAGGCGGAGCGTATACAGGGTTTGGTCCAGCTCCTCCCATACGGGGGGTGGTATGTGCCCGAAGGCTACCAGCGGCAGATAAAGCACAGGCACGGATTTCCATTCCTTTGACGGAAAAAAATCCTGAAAACCGTGCAGAAAAAGGCGCATGTCCATTGGAAGGGAAAGACCGGCGATAAGGTGCATATCCGGGCCTTATGACTGGAGGCGGGGTGTGGAGAGCCGCAGACCAAACAGATTGTTGGTAGGCCTCTATTATATGACGTGTCATACCCTTGACGGAAAGGCAGGGCAGCCACAAGTATAAAGCAAAGCCAGACTTGTCTGGATAAGGAGAGTAGAAAACCATGTCGTTTAGTCGCGACTACCGTTCCCCCGCATCAGCGTCAGGCTGGAACGATCAGGCCAGTCTGGACGCTGGACTGCGCAGTTACATGCTGCGTGTTTATAACTGGATGGCGTCTGGCCTCCTGCTGACCGGAATTGTGGCTTACGCTATTGCCAATACCGGATTGAGCAGCCTGTTCTTTCAGGTCTTTCAGACTGCCGCGGGTCCGCTGCCACGCCCCACCCTGCTGGGTGATCTGGCTATGCTGTCTCCGCTGGCGTTTGTGCTGGTCATGTCGTTTGGGATCAACCGTCTGTCGCTTCAGGGGGCGCAGGCCCTGTTCTGGGCGTTCTGTGCCGCCATGGGGGCCAGTCTGGCCAGTGTGTTCGTCATTTACACGGGTGCTTCCATTGTGCGCGTGTTCTTGGTGACTGCCTGCATGTTCGGTGCGACCTCGCTGTGGGGTTATGTTACCAAAGCGAACCTGATGCAGTTCGGATCGTTCCTGATGATGGGGCTTTTCGGTCTGATGATCGCCGGTCTGGTCAATCTCTTCCTCAAAAGCCCTACGGTGTATTATCTTTATAGCATTGTGGGTGTGCTTATCTTCACCGCGTTCAGTGCTTTTGACGCCCAGCGGATTCGGGTCACCTACCCGCAGCTCGCCGCGTATGAAGGCCCGGAAATGACGGCCAAGCGCAGCGTCTATGATGCGTTGAGCCTCTACCTGAACTTCATCAACCTCTTCCAGTTTCTGTTGCAGTTCATGGGTGTCCGTAACTCCAGCGATTAAGAGCGGAAGGCAGAGTCCTCCGCAGCACTCTGCTCGCGTTCAAGGAAAGCCCGGCCTGTTATGGCCGGGTTTTTTTGTATGGGCAGTTATGCTTGGTCCGAATGATGGCATGAAAAACAAGAATGGGTGCAAAAATGGTCCTGATTTCAATTCTTTAAGTTGTAACAGGGATGTGAGATTTTGTGTGGTCTCTAACAATATGAAATTTCAGACTAAATTTTGCCATTATTGAATTTTTAGAAATATATTGTAACATTCCGTGATGTGCGATTTGCACCATCCAGACGCCTCAAAAGTAGGCAAAAGCCATGCTCACAGCGGCTAACTGATTGTGACGAAAGGCAGATGGAACTTTTCTGACGTTTGAGAATCCTCGCGTAGGGAATAAAGTAGTCGCAATGCGTTTCCGCCGAGTTTGGGGGCTGCGCCGTAAGCAACATATTCGGGGTATTCATCTTGGATGGCCAGAATGTGTTGCTGGTGCGGAACAGAAAGGGCTCCCCTTGCCGGGACGCGGTTTTTCTTGCTGTTGTCAGGCTTCTGTGGCAGCAGGGCAAAAGTCTTTGTGAGGCTAAGTTGATGTCAGAACCAAGAGGCGTGCGATGAAAAACAAGTTACTGGCGAGAACGGCGCGATTGGGCGGCCTATCGTCAGCGTTGCTGCTTGCCGGGTGCGAACTAGACGTTCTGGACCCGAAAGGCCCGGTGGGAGAGGGGGTTAAAACTCTTATTACCACCTCTGTGATCGCAATGCTGATCGTAGTGGTTCCGACCATTATTCTGACACTTTGGTTTGCCTGGCAGTATCGCCAGTCCAACACAAGTGCCGAATATCTGCCGAAATGGAGCCATTCCAACAAGATTGAAGTGGTGATCTGGGGCGTTCCGTCTCTGATTATTCTGTTTCTGGCAGTGATCACCTACCAGACCTGTCATTCTCTGGACCCCTATAAGCCGCTTGAGGCAGAAGCCAATACCAAGCCGCTGCATGTTCAGGTTGTGGCACAGGATTGGAAGTGGCTGTTCATTTATCCCGAACAGGGAATTGCAACAGTTAATCAGCTGGCTATGCCGGTCAACACGCCTGTTGATTTCGACATCACCTCTGATTCCGTGATGAACTCGTTCTTCATCCCGCGTCTTGGTTCCATGATTTATGCAATGGCAGGCATGCAGACCCAGCTTCATCTGCTGGCAAGCGAGCCGGGCGATTACATGGGTGAATCCGCCAACTACAGTGGGCGTGGTTTCTCGGATATGCGGTTCCATGCTCTGGCGATGAGCAATGATGAGTTCAATGCCTGGGTCGAAAAGGTGCGTGCATCTTCCGAACAGCTGGATAGCCAGACCTATCCTAAACTGGCTGCACCAAGCGAAGCGAACCCCGTCGAATATTTCGCGCATGTTGAACCCGGCATGTTCAACACGATCGTTGCCAAATACAACAACGGCATGGTCATGGACAAAAGCACTGGCAAAATGATTCAGGTGCAGCAGTCCGCGATGTCCGACATGAATATGAAGGAATAGGATCTATGCTAGGGAGACTATCGCTTTCGGCCATCCCGTTGGATGTGCCGATCCTAGTAGGTACGTTCATCGGCGTTCTCATTGTCGGTGTCGCGGTACTGGGACTGATTACCTATTACGGCAAGTGGGGCTACCTCTGGAAAGAGTGGTTTACCTCTGTCGATCACAAGCGTCTGGCTGTCATGTACATTGTACTGGCGCTGGTTGCTCTGGCCCGCGGTTTTGCGGATGCCATTATGATGCGTACCCAGCTCGCGCTGGCTTATGCCGGTAACCCCGGTTACCTGCCCCCGCATCACTATGACCAGATCTTCTCCGCTCACGGGACGATCATGATCTTCTTCCTGGCCATGGCGTTCATGACCGGTCTGTTCAACTTCATTGTGCCGCTCCAGATTGGCGCACGTGACGTGGCTTACCCGTTCCTGAACAACCTGAGCTTCTGGATGACGGCAGTTGCGTTCATGCTTGTGAACGTGTCCCTGTTCATTGGTGAGTTCTCGCAGTGCGGCTGGCTGGCTTATCCCCCGCTGTCCGAAATGCAGTTCAGCCCGGGCGTGGGTGTTGACTACTATATCTGGGCAATCCAGATCTCTGGTGTTGGCACGCTGCTGACTGGCGTAAACTTCTTCGTAACCATCGTTAAGATGCGCGCTCCAGGCATGACCTGGCTGAAGATGCCCGTGTTCACATGGACGGCTTTCTGCTCTTCCATCCTGATCATGGCGACCTTCCCCGTGCTGACGGTTGCCGTGGCCCTTCTGGGTCTGGACCGTTACTTCGGTATGCACTTCTTCACCAATGATGGTGGCGGCAACCAGATGCTCTACCTGAACCTGATTTGGGCTTGGGGTCATCCGGAAGTTTACATTCTTGTTCTGCCTGCCTTTGGTGTGTTCTCCGAAGTTGTGCCTGCCTTCTCCGGCAAGCCGCTCTTCGGTTACAAGACCATGGTCTATGCAACCTGCTCCATTATGGTGCTGTCCTTCCTTGTGTGGGTGCATCACTTCTTCACCATGGGCGCTGGTCCGGACGTGAATGCCTTCTTCGGCATCGCAACCATGATCATCTCCATCCCGACCGGTGTTAAGCTCTTTAACTGGCTGTTCACCATGTATAAGGGTCGCATCCAGTACCATGCTTGCATGTATTGGGCTGTTGGCTTCATGGTGGTGTTCACCATCGGTGGTATGACCGGTGTTATGATGGCCATCCCCGGTTCCGACTTTGTGCTGCATAACAGCCTGTTCCTGATTGCCCACTTCCATAACGTGATTATCGGTGGTGTGTACTTTGGTTACGTCTGTGGCATGAACTTCTGGGCTCCGAAGGTTCTTGGCTTCAAAATGAACGAAGCCTGGGGCATCCGCGCCTTCTGGTTCTGGCTCGTTGGCTTCTTCTTTGCCTTTATGCCGCTGTATGTCCTCGGTTTCGAAGGCATGACGCGTCGTATGAACCACTATGACAACCCGGCCTGGCATCCTTGGATGCTGATCGCCGAAGTTGGCGCAGTGCTGATCCTGTTTGGTGTTGTTTGCCAGCTGATGCAGATTTTTGTCTCCATCCGCGATTGCAACAAACCCGAAAACCGCGACTTCACGGGCGATCCTTGGAACGGCCGTACGCTGGAATGGTCCACTTCTTCTCCCCCGCCGGTGTATAACTACGCCATTGTCCCGCATGTCAGCACGCTTGATGCCTACATGCATGACAAGGAAAACGGCATTGATACCCGTCAGGCTGGCGCTCAGTACGAAGCAATCCATATGCCGAAAAACACGGCTTCTGGTATTTCCGCTGGTGCATTTGCCCTGATCTTCGGTTTTGCCGCTGTGTGGTACATCTGGTGGCTGGCAGCCATTGGCCTTGTGGGCGTGATCGCTACGATTATCGCACGCAGCGCTAACAAGGATATTGATTACTATATCCCTGCCGAAGAGGTTGCCCGGATCGAAAACGAGCACACCCGTAAACTGATGGCACAGGCAGCAGAATAATGGCACAGAACACAACTGTTCCGACCGCAGGCCACGACGAGCATCACCACGAAAATACGGTGGTGTTCGGGTTCTGGGTCTATCTGATGACGGACTGCATTATCTTTGGCTCTCTGTTCGCCACGTTTGCAGTCCTGCGTAACCAGTTCAATGGTGGGCCAACCCCACACGAACTGTTTGAGTTTGGTGGGCTTGGGCTGGAAACAGCCCTCCTGCTTCTCTCCTCCATCACTTATGGGTTTGGCATGATTGCCGCCCATAAGACCCAGATCAGCAAGGTAATCATGTGGCTTGGCGTCACATTCCTTCTTGGTCTTGGGTTCGTTGGTCTGGAAGTGCGTGAATTTGCGCACATGATCGCGGATGGTGCCGGCCCCGACCGCAGTGCATTCCTGTCTGCGTTCTTCACGCTGGTTTCCACCCACGGTCTGCACGTGACGTGTGGTCTGATCTGGATTGTTACCCTGATGGTTCAGCTGATGGGGACAACTGAAATTCCGGAACGCATGATGAACAAGCTCACCTGCCTGAGCCTGTTCTGGCACTTCCTGGATATCGTCTGGATCTGTGTTTTCACCTATGTCTATCTGGCGAGCATGATCTGATGAGCAATCCGAACACATCCTCCTCGGGCGAGAGCCACGGTAGCGTATCTTCGTACCTTATCGGCTTTGTTCTTGCTGTTATCCTGACGGTTCTGTCGTTTGGTGTGGTCATGAGCCACAGCCTTGCGCCAACCGGCACGCTGGCGGTGCTTTCTGTTCTGGCACTTGTTCAGGTTCTGGTGCATCTGCACTACTTCCTGCACATGGGTGGTGGTTCTGAAGCGCGTTGGAACAACATTGCGTTTGTTTTCACCGTTGCATTCGTGTCCATCCTCATTGTTGGCACGGTCTTTGTGATGGCCAACACGTCCATGAACATGATGTCTCGCTGATATCATGTAAGGCTTTGCGGCTCCGGCTTTGGCTGGGGCTGCGGTCAGCAGCAAAAAACCCCGGGGCTTTGGCTCCGGGGTTTTTTGTTTGTTCTGTCTGAGCTTCTCCAACCGGCATTGGGGCAGATTGTGCGCATCTGACTGGCCGGGAGAGGGCAGGCAATAAAAAAGGCACCGGGGTTTCCGGTGCCTTTTTTATTATGGAACCTGTGGAGGCAGGTTCAGTCCTTGTGCGGCTCGGGGGAGAGCAGTTCAGCCTTGTTGGGCTTGTCTTTCCACTCCTGCGCATCGGCCGGTGCTGTGCCCTTACGCGTAATGTTGGGCCACTGGCTTGCATATTTTGTGTTGATTTCTGCCCACGCTGCTGACCGGTCATCGCTATCGGGGAAAATGGCTTCGGCCGGGCATTCAGGTTCGCATACGCCGCAGTCAATGCACTCGTCGGGGTTGATAACCAGAAAATTTTCACCGGCGTAGAAGCAGTCAACGGGGCAGACTTCCACACAGTCCATGAATTTGCAGCGGATGCAGTTTTCAGTGACCACGTAGGTCATTGCCATCTCCGAAATTATCTGGCGGTCGAGTGGGGCTCGCCGCGTGGGGTCAGATGGCCGACCAGCCGGTCGTGCCACCAAGGATGGCGCAGATATGATGGGGTTTTTGCACGATGGCAACCCGCTTGCACGAAAGGGGGCACTTCTGTTGGAGCAGGGCTGCTCCTACATTTGGCTGCGCAGGGTGCTCAAAATGGCAAAAGGACTGTTGTTTTGGGCACTTTGCCGATGTTTGGCGTAATCTGGGCGTTTGGGGTGCTGTTTTCTTTTTTCTGTGCGCCGTGTTGGCAAAACCATAAAAGGAGCAGGCGGCCCAGCATGGCGCGGGGGCAGGGCAGCCGGGGGTTGCAGACGGATTCCTAACCCTTTGAGCACAGAGGGCAGGTCTTTTTTGCTTACGCCAAGGCGGGATGCCAGAGCCTGAGGCAAGGGTTTGGGGGTGCGGGCACATAAAGCGCGCATGTCCTGCACGATACTGGCAGCAATATCGAGTCGAACCAGAGTGCCGTGGCTGACCAGCCAGCCAAGACTGCACAGTAGTTCCTGTTCAAGTGGTGGCACGGGCGCGCTCAGGCGCATGGAGACCGCGCCTTGGGGGGGAAGCTGCGTTAGCGTTTGGCCTGTGTAGGTGCGTAACAGCAGGCTGCGGAGCGCCATGGCTTGGGGTTTGAACAGCGGCGTACAAAAGGCGAGAGTGCCATGCAGCCGTATGGCCTGCCGCCTGAGGAGTGTAGCCTCCGCCGGGGGGAGGGATGGTGGTGCTGGCAGGGTAGCAACCCCGCCGTTTTCCATAACCGCATGCACAATACCCCGGAGCAGGGGGTGCTGGGCAACGGCCTGTTCCGCGCGGAACAGGGGGGCAAGGCTGTGTGCACGCAAGGCGGTCAGGAACTGTGCCAGCCGTTCACGTATTCTGGCTTTGTGGGTGGTTTCCAGAAATTCGGCATCGTCAATATGGATAATCGGGTGCAGCACCGATGGGCCTTTGCGTAAGTGGGCAATCTGCTCATCTCGCCACAGGATGTGACCTGTTGAAGGATCCAGCGTTATTTCGCTTTCCGGGGCTTGCAAAAAACGGGCGACAAGCCGGGGGATCTCGCTCCGTGCTGCGCGCCGTGCCGCTTTGAGAATAAGAGCCTGATCGGAACGGGCGGCTTCGGGGTCGGGAATAAAGGCAAAGCCGCGCATATGCCCCACATCATGCCCTTCCACGCGCACCTGGCCGGATTTGTTAATGGCGCACAGCAGGGGGGCGCCATCGGCTTCTTCCAGTCTGCGGGCCAGACTGGCGGCGCGCCGGTCCACAAAGCGGCTGGCCAGCCGTTCGTGCAGGGCATCGGACAGGCTGTCTTCGAGCATACGGGTGTGGCGCTGCCAGTGTTCGGCGTTTTCGACCCATTCGGGGTGGGCGGCAACGTAGGACCATGTGCGAATGCCCATCAGGCGGTGCATCAGGTCTTCTATCTCGCCTCCTGTGTGTTCCAGACTGGCAAGGCGTCCTTTGAGCCAGGAGGAGGGCAGACGCCCATCCTTGGCGAGAATGCTAAAAAGCTGGCCACACAGGCGGATGTGGCTGTCCAGCCCCAGTTTCCGAAAATCCGGGATCTGGCAGATTTCCCACAACAGGCGTGTGTTCTGCGCGGTTGTAGCCAGTGTGCGCACGGCAGGGGTCTGCATGAGCGCGCTGAGTGTTTGCATGTCGGCGGCAGGCTCGGCCGGGCGTAGGCTGGGGTGTGGGGTCTTCTGGCACAGGCTGGCATGTAGGGCCTGTGGGGAGGTAAAATCGAGCTTGCTGCTGCGCCACCACAAAAAGGAAAGGGGTTCAAATTTGTGGGTTTCCACCGCCTCGGCCATGGCGTCTGGCAGGGGGGGGCACTCTCCGGTTGTGCCAAAGGTGCCATCCCGCGCGCCACGGCCCGCGCGCCCGGCAATCTGGGCAATTTCGGCCGGGGCCAGCATGCGGTGGCGTTGCCCGTCAAATTTGGACAGGCCAGCAAAGGCGACATGGTCGATATTCATGTTCAGGCCCATGCCAATGGCATCGGTCGCGACCAGATAGTCCACCTCGCGGTTCTGGTAGAGTGCGACCTGCGCATTACGGGTGCGTGGGGAGAGCTGGCCCATAACCACGGCGCATCCGCCACGCTTGCGCCGGATCAGTTCGGCAATGGCGTACACATCAGCCATGGAGAACGCCACAATGGCCGTGCGTGGCGGCAGGCGCGACAGGCGCGTATGCCCTGTGTAGTTCAGGCTGGACAGGCGGGGGCGGGTATCAATTTCCACATCGCGGATCAGGCTGCGCATGAGGGGGGCAATGGTGTCGGCCCCAAGGAACAGGGTTTCGGACAGGCCGCGGGCGTTGAGCAGACGGTCGGTAAAAATATGGCCGCGTTCTGGGTCTGCACAAAGCTGGATTTCGTCCACGGCCACAAAATCCACCGGGCGGTTCATGGGCATGGCCTCAACCGTGCAGGAGAACCAGCGGGCCTGTGGAGGAATGATTTTTTCCTCCCCCGTAATCAACGCCACCGAGCGCACACCTTTAAGGCGCACCATGCGGTCGTAGTTCTCGCGCGCCAGAAGCCTTAGGGGAAAGCCGATAATGCCAGAGGAGTGCGCCAGCATCCGCTCCAGTGCCAGATGCGTCTTCCCGGTGTTGGTCGGGCCGAGAATGGCCCGGACCGGAGCCTGATCCGCAAAGTGGGTGGCGTGCAGGGCAGGTGCCATCTGGCGGGTGGAAACCTTCATGCCGCCATGGTCCGATGCCCGGGCCTGAAAAGCAAGTCGGCAATGCGTATAACCTCCCCCGTTGCATGATGGAAAAGGGAGGCGCAGGGTGCGGGCAGAAGGAGGAATGCCATGCCTATTCATGATCTGGACTGCCTGACCGTTGCGCGCAGGCGGAAGACTCTTTGCACCGTCCATGCCGTACGTGCGTGTGAGCGAGAGACGTGGGTGGCATTGGCAGGCGAGCCTGCGGTTGCCTTTGCCGAAAGCTGCGGCTTTGCCGCGCGTGTGGGCCAGCTTGTGCTGGTGCCCGGCCCCGAGGGCAAGGTGCAGGCTCTGTTTGGGCTGCCTGCAAAAGAAGCCCCGCGTGACCCGTTTGTATTTGGCAAGCTGGCTCTGGACCTGCCCGAAGGGGACTGGACCGTGCAGGTGCCCGAGGACGTGGCGCGGGATGATGTTATTCTGGGCTTTTGTCTGGGTGCATACCGCTACAGCCTGAAAACTGGCGGCAGCCCGGCGGAAGGTCCCCGGCTTGTGGTGACGGCGGCGGAGCGTAAAGGGCTGGCCGCACAAATGGCGCGGTCCATCTGCTTTGCGCGCGACCTGATCAACACCCCCGCCAACCTGCTGGGTCCATCCGAACTGGCGCGGGAGGCCAAGGCGGCCCTGCGCCCGCTGGGGGCTGAGGTTGAGGTGCTCAAGGGGGCCGCACTGGATGAGGCCTATCCATTGCTGGCGCATGTTGGCAATGGCTCCGAGCGTGCCCCAAGGGTGGTTGTCGCCCGCTGGAGCGGCACACACGCAGGCAAGGATGCGCCTCTGATCTCCCTTGTTGGCAAAGGGGTGTGCTTTGATAGCGGGGGGTATGACATCAAACCCTCAAGCGGCATGCTGCGGATGAAAAAGGACATGGGCGGTGCTGCCACCGTGCTGGCGCTGGCGCATCTGGTTATGGCGCAGGACCTGCCGGTCAAGTTGGAGTTGCGGCTGGGCTGTGTGGAAAACAGCGTATCCGGCCATGCCATGCGGCCGTTGGATGTTATTCGCAGCCGTGCGGGGCTGACGGTGGAAATTGGCAATACGGATGCCGAAGGGCGTCTGGTGCTGAGTGACCTGCTGCATGAGGCAGGCGAGAGCCAGCCAGACCTGCTGGTCGATGTAGCAACCCTTACAGGGGCTGCCCGTGTGGCGCTGGGGCCGGACCTGCCCGCCCTGTTCTGCAATAACGATTCCACGGCCATGCTGTTTGCCGAAGCCGCGGAGTATGAGGCCGACCCCCTGTGGCGTCTGCCGCTTTGGCAGGGTTATGCGGGCTGGCTGAAAAGCCCTGTGGCGGACCTGAACAACATTGCCTCCCGCCCCATGGCAGGGGCCATTACGGCGGGTCTGTTTTTGGAACATTTTGTAAAACCAGACCAGCGTTGGGTGCATATCGACAGTTATGCGTGGAATGATTCCAGCAGGCCGGGGCGGCCAGAAGGGGGAGATACTCCCGGAATTCGAGCACTTTTTCGTGTAATATGTTCTCTTTGTGGAACGAATCGCGCGGAAAAGAGTTAGGGTTTTTACAGGCCGATAAGGCGTAAGAATTTTTTGTGACAGTGCTTTAAAAAATCGTTTCGGTGTCTATATAAAGCGCATCAGATTCATTCCGGTTTGCATACGGGCCGGAAAAACACAGCCGGGTGGGCCAAGGCTCTTGGTCCCGGCAGAAAAGGAAGTTGAACGTCATGGCGCAGGCCGCAGAAAAGGCAGAGGATCTGGTCAAGACCCTGCGGGATACCATTGTTGCACTGGTGCGTGGAGAAGGGCCGGACCTGTCCGCCCGTCAGCTCGCTGTGTTCCTGACCTGCTATCTGGATGAGAGCGGGCATACGGTGCGCGGTCTGGCGGCAAGCCTGAACGTGTCCAAGCCCGCCATTACCCGTGCGCTTGACCGTCTGACTGAACTGGATCTGGCACGCCGCAAGGTGGACCCGCTGGATCGCCGGTCCGTTCTGGTGCAGCGTACCCCCAAAGGCGCATCCTACCTGAAGGAAATCCGCTCCATTATGGGTACGACCGTGCGTGACGCGGGCCAGAACACCCAGCAGGAAGAAAAAGTGGCAACAGTGCGCCGCCTGCGCCGTGTTGCTGCCGCCTGATCAGCCGGTAATCAGTCAAACATAATACAAAGGTTGTCGTGTTACGGCCTGTGACTCACTTTAGGGTGGTCATGGGTTGTAACCGGCAACCTTTCTGCTTTGGGGGCGTTGGCTTTCTACCCGTGTCAGATGCTTTCATACCGTCAGGTATTGGGTATTCTTCTGGACACATCTGTTAAAGGAAGCCCTCCCATGCGTTTTTCTTCTGTTTTTGCTGTTGCTGCTTTGGCCGTGTCTTTTGCTGGCGTATCAGCCGCACATGCTGCTGATGCCATGGGGGCACCCACCGCAAAGCTGACCCTGACCGCCAAATCGGCCGATATCGGGCTGGGATATACGTGGGGTGAGGGAAAGCTGACTTATGGCGGCAAGGTGCATGCCTTCTCCATTACCGGCGGCACAATTGCCGCAGTTGGTTTTTCCAAGATCGAGGGCACAGGAACGGTTTATAACCTGCACCGCCTGAAGGATTTTGATGGTACCTATGCCGCCGCCCATGGTGAGGCCACGCTGGGTCAGGGTCTGGGTGGTGCCGTGCTGGAAAACAAGAACGGCGTGCGGATCAAGATTGAAACCATCTCCCAGGGTGCAAGGCTGGCTGGTTCCGCACAGGGGCTGACGCTGACCCTCAAATAACAAGCTGTCAGGTGGCGTGGTCTACCATACGCCAATCGCGTATTGGCGCGCGCGGACCACGCCCCATGCGGTCCATGCCAACTGGGGGAGCACAAGCAGGCTTACCCCAGCCACACCGCCCCAAAAACCAGTTGTGGGGGCAACAAGGCAGGCCACGCCACCGCCCCACAGGGTCAGGCACCATGTGAGCATGGATACAACAGGCACGGGCACGGTGCTGCGGTGGAGGATCTGGTAAAGATGCCCCCTATGCGCTTGGGTCAGAGCCTGCCCGGCGCGCCAGCGGCGGATCAGTGTAAACACAACATCATATATCAGCGGCAAGAGCAGCGCTGGCCCGAGCACCCACCCACGGGGCTGGGTGGTATGGTTGGCAATATACAAAGCTGTGGCCCCGGCAAGCAGGCCGCACCCCTGACTGCCCACATCGCCCAGAAAAATCCGGGCATGGGGAAAGTTAAAGGGCAGAAAGCCCACAAGGCAGGTGAGCAGCAGCAGGGCTGGCCATTGTAGGGCGGGTACACCAAAAAATGGTGCGGCAAGGGCCACAACCATAGCCGCGCAGGCCAGACACCCGGCAATAAGCCCGTTCAGCCCGTCCATGAAGTTGACGGCGTTGGTCACAAAAACCAACCAGAGGATGGAGAGCACCGCCCCCGCCAGTGGTGTTGGCCAGACCAGACCCATACCGCCGTACACGACCAGACAGGCGGCAAGAGCCTGCGCTGCAAATTTAATGCCGGGGGGCCACTGGTAGAGGTCATCAAGCCATGAAACCCCACAGAGGAGCGTGAGCGCACAGGCCACCATAAGGCAGGAAAAAGACAGAACTGGCTGACCTGCCAGTATTTGTAAGGCAGGAAAAAATAGCCCGAATGCAGCCATAACCCCGATTCCTCCCCCTTTGGGTGTGGGGGTGGCATGGGCGCTGCGGTGTTCCGGGTGGTCCATAACCGCCAGCTTGATCATGCATCGTATGATCACCGAACACAGCAGGGCCGCGCAGAGCAGGCATAAAAAAGCCAGAACGGAGGAAAAAAAAGACATGAAAGAGGGCGTTGTCCGGTTAGGCTGCTTCTAGGATGTCAGGCGCTGGGCTATAAGCGCACGATCATGGTCTCGCAACGTTCTCAGCTCCAGCATCATTATTCAAGATTTTGGCCGCTGAACAGGATTGCTCTCAATATCCTGCTTGATGGCGCGCTGGCAGCACTGGCGGCATTACTGGCCCGTTGGCTGGCGGCCCCTCATGCTGGCCTGCACCATGCATTGTGGTTTGCTGGTGGGGGTGGTGTCTCGCTGGTGGTGAGCGGCCTGCCATTCAGGCTGCCGCAGCAATACTGGCGCTTTTCGGGTGTGTCGGACCTGTTGGGCCTTGCTGGCGCATCGGTTGCCAGTGCCCTGCTGCTTTCGGTCGGGTTGGTGTGGGTGGGTTTGCCCCTGCCCAGTGTTGCGTTCCCTTTTGTTGATGCGCTTGTCCTGCTTGTTTTGCTTGGCGGAGTAAGGGTGTCTCATCGCCTTGCCCACAGACCTGACGCACGGCGGCCCAATGGGCAACGGGTTCTGCTGGTTGGTACGGATGCAGAGGCGGACCTGTTCATCCGGGCGCTGGAGCGGAGCAACGACACGGATATCCGCATTACAGGGCTGGTGGGGCTGGGTGAGCAGCAAACCGGCCAGCGGATTCGTAACGTACCAATTCTGGGGCAGATTGAAGAGATTACCCCAGTTCTGGAACGGCTGCGCAATGGGGCGCAACTGCCCGAAGCGCTGGTGGTGACGAACACCACATTCAGGGGCGGTGCGCTAAGCCATGTGCTGGATGTGGCGGCTGAATACGGTGTTGCGGTGCTGAGAACCCCTGCCATGACGGACATGGCCCCGGCGGATCAGGTGCATCTGCGCCCCATCCAGCCCGAAGACCTGCTCAATCGCCCGCAGGTGCAACTCGACCATGCTGGCATGGACCGCCTGATCAACCAGAAAACAGTGCTGGTTACGGGGGTGGGAGGCACAATTGGCTCCGAGCTTGTGCGCCAGATTGCCCGCCATGCGCCTGCCTGCCTTATTTTGCTCGACCACGGCGAATTTGCACTCTGGCAGATAGATCTGGAACTGGCAGAGTGCGCCCCGGATATTTTACGCAAGGTGGTTGTGGCCGATGTGCGTGACGAGGGGCGGATTAACGCCATTATGGCGCAGCACAGGCCAGATCTGGTGTTCCATGCGGCAGCACTTAAGCATGTGCCGATCGTGGAGGCCAATCCGGCGGAGGGGGTGCTGACCAATGTGCATGGAACACGCGTGGTGGCCGATGCCGCAGCCCGGCATGGGGCTGCGGCCATGGTTGTTATCTCCACCGACAAGGCGGTCAATCCGTTCAATCTTATGGGGGCGACCAAACGCGCGGCGGAAATGTATTGTCAGGCGCTGGATATTCAGGCCCGTTCCTTGGGGCCGCCGGAGGGCATGCGCTGCATTACGGTCAGGTTTGGTAATGTACTGGGGTCCACCGGGTCTGTTGTGCCCCTGTTCCAGCGGCAACTGGCGCGCGGTGGGCCACTGACCGTAACCCACCCGGAAATGCGCCGTTATTTTATGACCGTGTCCGAGGCTGTGGGGCTTGTTCTACAGGCCTGTGTGCGTGGCACGTCCTGTGCTGTGGGCACGGAGATGGATACTCTGCTCAGCCATGGCGGTATTTTTGTGCTGGATATGGGGGAGCCGGTTAAAATTGTTGATCTGGCTCGGCAAATGGTGCGCCTTGCGGGCCTTAAACCGGATGAGGATGTGGCCATCCACTTTACCGGCCTGCGTGCGGGAGAAAAACTGTACGAGGAACTGTTCCACGGGCGTGAGTTTTCTGTTCCGACCGACTCGCCGGGGTTGTTCATGGCAACGCCGCGCGTGGTGGAGCTGGCGGAGGTGCGCGCAGCAGTTGAGCAGATGACCGCCCAAGCCCGCCAGAGTGACGTGTCTGCTGTTTTGCAAACCCTGTGCCAACTGGTGCCCGAGTTCGACCATAATCCTCATGGAGAGGTGCGGGAACTGGCTCCGGCTGGTGCAAAAGTCTCCGGTGCTGTAAAGGACGGACAGATAAAGGCCGACGGCACGGAGCAGATGGCACCATGAGCAGTTCAGATATCAGGCCCATTGCGTTTCTTGATCTTGCAGCCCAGCAAAAGCGGATGGAGCCTGTGCTGCGGCAGCGTCTGGATGCTGTTCTGGCCCATTGCCGTTTTGTGATGGGGCCGGAGGTTGGAGAGCTTGAGGAGCGTCTGGCGGCATGGTGTGGCGCGCGTGAGTGCGTGGGTGTGTCCTCTGGTACGGACGCGCTCCAGATTGTTATGATGGCCGAAGGCATAGGCCGGGGCGATGCGGTGTTTCTGCCCGCTTTTACCTATACAGCCACTGCGGAAGTGCCTTTGCTGCTTGGGGCTACTCCGGTTTTTGTGGATGTGGACCCCAATACGTTCCAGATTGATCCAGCGCATTTGCGCAGCCGTATTCAGGCGGTGCGTTCTGCGGGCAAATTGCGGCCCCGTGCCATTGTGGGTGTGGACCTGTTCGGCCAGCCCGCGCCATGGCCGGAACTGCGGGCTATTGCCGCGGAAGAAGCGTTGTTCCTCATGGCGGATTGCGCCCAGTCCTTTGGGGCGGATCTGGCAGGCAAACCACTGGGGCGTGAGGCTACAGCCACGACCCTGTCCTTTTTCCCCTCCAAACCGCTGGGGGGATATGGAGATGGCGGCGCCATTCTGACCGATGACCCCGAGCGGGCGGCACTGTACCGCTCCTTGCGCACGCATGGTGAAGGGACCACGCGGTACGAGGTTTTGCGCACAGGCATGAACGGTCGGCTGGATACCCTGCAAGCCGCAGTGCTGCTGGCCAAGCTGGACAGCTTTACAGATGAACTGGCCCGGCGGAACGCCATAGCCGCGCAGTATGATGCAGGCCTTGCCGGATGTGTGCAGGTGCCAGCCCGTGTGCCCGACAGCCGGAGCGCATGGGCTATTTACGCCATATTGCTGGCAGATACGGCGGCACGAGATGGTCTTCAGGCACGTCTGAAGGAGCAGGGTGTGCCTTCGGCCATTTACTATCCTTTGCCATTGCATAAGCAGCCCGCATACAAGGACCATCATGATGGGACGGTGCTGCCTGTTTCGGAGGATCTGGCGCAGCGCATTCTGGCTCTGCCCATTCATTCGGAACTGACAAACCAAGACGTAGCGCGCGTGATTGCCGCAGTAGTAGGGTAAGAAAGAGCAGTATGATGCGGAAAGAAACGGCGTTTATCATTGGTTTTCTGGTTTTAACCATCAGCACCACGGTGGTCATCTGGACCTTTGCTTTGCCTAACTTCAAGCCTGTTTCGTTTCCGCAGATTGCCAGCGGTGTCATTGACGTGGGGCCTATGCACCACCAGCGCCCGCTGGAGGTGGACGAAGTGGTGGATGTGAACAAATGGCTGTCCAGCCACAAGTCTGGCTGGGGGCCACTCAGCCGTACGCCGCCCTCATCGGGGGATTCGCACCTGCTGCTCAAGGATGCTCAGGGCAAGGATGTGCTGACCCTTACCCTATGGACGGGCATTAGTGCGGCCGACTGGAATGCAACGGTTTTTGTGGAGTCGCCTGACGGATCATGGGTGCGTTCGGAAACGTTCTCCAATAAGGAATTTGCTCCCCTGCGCATGATGGTTGACCGTTATCCGTTCAAACATTCCAGCTTTCCATAAGCTCACCCGGAACAGTAGAGGCGCTGGTTTCTACCTGTAAAACCGGGATGGTGATAATGGAAAAACACCATGCGGGCTTAACGTTTTTCAGGAATGCACAGTGGAATGGTGTGCAACAGGCGCAGATGTCATGCTCCCTCTTCCTTATGGTGGTGTTGAGGTGCATAAATCCGCGCAGTTAAGGGCTTTTCTGCTTTTTTAACCGGCCACGTTGCGTTTAATAGGCTTATCTTGAAGTCTTCTGCCGATGGCTGTTGGTCACGGGGGACGCCTGTTGCGGGCAGTTGAGGCATTTTTTCCAGCTAAAGCGCATGATGTTTTTGGGTGGTGTCTCTCTGTTTTCATTGGGTAGAGAATGTTTTTTCAATACAGTCTGGATAAAATTTTGGTTTATTCCAGAAGCAAATGATGTATTGTTGGTTTGTGATGAAGATTGAAAATTAAATGATAAGCAAAATATACACAAAATCACGATTTATTTGTGTTTTTTTGGTCGTCTTCATATCATATGCTCTTGTTGTTTTTATTGATCCTCATATTTTAGATGATGGTGACGCTTTTTTGCATGTTGCTGCTGGGCAATGGATTTTGCAGCATCATGCCGTGCCTCAGACCGACCCTTTTTCCTATAGTTTTGCTGGCATGCCTTGGGTGGCGCATGAATGGCTGGCAGAAGTATTGATGGCGTGTGCCTATGGCTGGACCGGTTGGGGGGGCGTGCTGATTCTGACGGGTCTGGCGTATGCATTGGCCATGGGGAGTATGGCGGTCTTTTTTGTACAAAGAGGCGCCAGTCTGTTGTCTACTGCGCTTGTGTTTGCGAGCAGTTTTGTCCTGACGCTCCCATCTTTACTGGCAAGGCCACACATTCTGGCGTTACCGTGCTTTGTCATATGGAGCATTTTATTGCTGAGCGCCCGGGAAAAAGGGAATGCTCCCCCACCTTGGCCAAGTGTGTTCATTCTTCTGATCTGGACAAATCTGCATGGTAGTTTTGCAATCGGTTTGTCCCTGATCTTCCCCTTTGCTTTGGAAGCCATAGTGGTGGCAAAGCACACGCGCCTGCATGTCATGGGTGCTTGGGTAAGATTTTTTGCGTTGTCCTGTGTGGCTGTAGCTTTCTCGCCCAACGGTTGGCGTGGCCTGCTTTTTCCGGTGCAGTTGGTGATGATGCCGCAACTGACATCAATACGGGAATGGGCACCCATGCACTTGCAACTGACCGAGCCATTTGTGCTGATCTTTTGTGCGCTCGTGTATGTTGCCATTACCCGGCGGTTGCGGCTTTCTCCTGTGCGGTGGCTGCTTGTTGCGGGCTTTATATATCTTTCTGTCCGTCATGTGCGTTATGAGCTGCTGGCGGCAGTGTTTGTGCCTTTAATTCTGGCGTCTCCTTTGGGTAAACTGGCGTCTGGTCATCAAGGGGTGGGCGGCGTGTGGCATGTGTCGGCCATGCAATGGCTGGCGCTGGTGGGGGTTGTGGGTGGGCTAACAGAGTTGCGCACGGCTTTTCCGTTTGTTTTGCCTGATGGACCCTCGTCCCCTCTTGCCGCTTTGGCGCGTGTTCCCGAAGAACTGCGCAAATTGCCCGTTCTGAATTCATACAGAATGGGAGGTTTTCTAATTTTTGAGCACATCAAACCGATTATGGATGGTCGGGCTGATATGTATGGCAATGCCTTCATGAAAGAGTATCTGGCCCTGATGAAGGGCGATAAGGCCTTGCTGCAGGCATGGTCCCGTGAGTTCGACCTGCGTTGGGCTTATTTGGAGCCCACAGAAAAACTGGTCAATGTGTTGGATGCCGACCCACAATGGAAGCGTCTTTATACAGACAAGTATGGGATTGTGTATGTGAAGGAAAAATTTTCCAGAATAGACTATAATTAATAGTCGTCTTATGGATTTATAGGCACAAAATTAGACTTAAAAAATTGCACCCAATGACCTTGTTTTTAATCCGGTGATCTCCGCAGCGTGGAGGTGAGAATAAATAATGGTTAGATATTCGATTTATGTATTAGATTGTTATGCATGGGAATCGATGTAAATATCCCTTTTTTGAGGGGGCGGGTCTATGCAAAAAAAATTATGGTTAAATATACTTAACCATGATTGATTATTTGCGGAGGAGTAATTACATTTGCTATTAAGCGAAACGGCAATTTTCAAAAAATTTTGCCAAGTAAGGAGTCTTTGCAATGAAATTTTTCAAAATCAGTTTTGCGCGCTGCGCCCGTGCGCTTTCCGGTGACCGTAAAGGTGTTACGGCGCTTGAATACGGCCTGATCGCGGCATTGATTGCTGGTGTGATTATTGCGTCTGTTAAATCTATCGGGACGAACCTGAACACCCAGTTCGATAAGATTGCGCAGAACATTCCTGCAAGCTGATCATTGGCGTAATGGCCAAGCTTGTTTAGTTTAGGTTTCAAGTTACAGTCTAAATGGGGTGAAAGTGTCTTTATTCATTTTGGCACTTTCACTCCTTTTTTTTGCCGTGGTGACAGACATCCGCGCGCGCGAGATACCGGATTGGATTTCTGTGGTATTCTTGCTTATGGGCCTCGTTCGGTTACCCTATCATGGGTGGGGAGCGCTGGTCGGGGCCTGTGTTATTTTTAGTTGTGCGTTTGGGTTATGGCTGGCTGGTTTTATGGGGGGAGGGGATGTAAAGTTGATAGCGTCTTCTTCCTTGCTGTTCCCGCCGCTGTGGCAGATACAATATATTTTGGATATTGCGGTTATGGGCGGGGTTCTGGCAGTTCTGTATCTGGTTTTACGGAAGGTTGTCTCTGTGCCTGCAACGCCTTTGTATGGACGAACCCTGCGCATTGAATGCTGGAGAATACGTAGGGGCTTTGCCCTGCCGTATGCAGTGGCCATAGCCGCGGGGTTTGTTGTGGCTGCTCTGCAGGGTGGTTTTCTATGAATCCTCGGGTATTGCTGATTGCGTTTCTGGCCGTTGGCGGTATTGGCGGTCTGCTGTTTTTTCGTGCTTTGATGCGTCCTGTTGAAAAACCGGCTGGCCCGCCTCCTGTTCCAACAGAGCAGGTTATGGTGGCAACACGCACCATCCATGCGGGTGATTTTGTGCGCAAAAACAGTAATATTGCCTCCCGGGTGTTTCCTGTGCCCAAGGTGCCTTCTGGTGCCGTGCTTGCTACTCCTGCCGATCTGGATGGGGTTGATGGTGCGATTGCACAGGAGGAGATCACGCAGGGGGGTATTTTGCGGTCCTCCCAGATTGTCCGGGTGAATGCGCCGGGTTTTCTTTCTGCCGCCCTTAAACCCAACATGCGCGCGGTGAGTGTGCAGGTTTCTCCCGTCAGTAGTGTGGGGGGCTTAGTGCAGCCAGGCGACCGTGTTGACCTGATTCTAACTCAAACCATGCATGCATCAACAGGCGCTCAGTCCGTGAGCGCCCGTGGCATTGCATTGGGGCTACGGGTTATCGGTGTTGATCAGTCCTTGTTCCCCGAAGACTTTGGGCCGCATGATCCGCGGAATGACAAAAAAGCCAAGGAGCCCCGACCAGCCACCTTCCCCACAACCGTTACGCTGGAAGTTACAGCGGAGCAGGCAGTTGCCATTAACGTGGCGGCAGACATGGGGCACCTTTCTTTGGCGATTCGGTCTTCTCAGGGGGATGAGAACACGCTTGCATCTGTTGTTCAGGACAAGCAGATTGGTGAGGTTGCAACCGTTAATGAGAGTGGAGCAACGGTCCGGGTTTATAACGGTACAGCAGGCTCAATAAATGTTCAGTTTTAAGAAGGTCATTTTTTCATCTCTGGCCATAACATTGAGCGTAAGCCCCAATCTGGCTGAGCTGCAGCCGAGCGCGCATGCTGCGGGTGTTACGGAACTCTCCCGGTCGGAAATCGTTTTGGCCAATGGCGCAGGGCGTGTTGTCAAGTTGCCAGCCAATGCTGCCAGCCTGTTTTCGGCTGATCCAAAGGTGGCGGAAGTTCGGCCCGCAAGCCCCCGTAGCTTTTTTGTATTTGGTATTGCGCCGGGGAATACGACCGTAGAGGCAACCAATACTGAAGGGGACGTTATTGCACGGTATATGGTGCATATTGTGGCCTCCAATTACAACGCGGCCCTCCTGAAGCAGAAATATGGGGCCACTACGCCAGATGTTTCTCTCGTCCCGTTGCCAGATGGCATAGGAATAGAGGGGCAGGCACCTGACCCGCAGACCGCCCAGAAACTGGTCGACCATGCCAAGTCCCTTGCTGGTAAGGATGGGTATGTGGCGGACTACACGACCATTCCAGGCTCCGTTCAGGTTAACCTGCGTGTGCGCATTGTGGAAATGGACCGGACATTGGTGCGTGAGCTTGGGGTGGAGTGGCAGAATGTTAACGCTCTGGGTACGTCTGTCGCCGTGGCGGCAGCAACACAGAGCCCACTTGCCGCAGCGACCACATTGCAGAGCAGTATCGGCATTACATCGCGATTCAATGTCGGTAAAACGCCGGTGACTATGGAAAGTGTCATAGATGCGCTGGCTCAGGATGGTCTGGTCCGTAGTCTGGCCGAGCCAAACCTGACTGCCATTAGCGGCCAGCCTGCCAGCTTTCTGGTGGGGGGGGAATACCCCATTCCAACGTCCAGCTATGGCGGCAATACAACTGTGCAGTTCAAGCAGTATGGTGTTTCGCTAGGGTTTGTTCCAACAGTTCTCGGCGATGGACGGATTAACCTGCATGTGCGGCCCGAGGTCAGTGCTCTTTCCAGCGAAGGTGCCGTAACTTACCAGAACGGTACAAACTCCGTGCAGATTCCTGCCATTACCGTGCGCCGGGCTGATACCGTTGTGGAACTGGGGAGTGGGCAAAGTTTTATTATTGCCGGTCTGTTGTCCGATAGTACCAAAATGAACACGACTGGCCTGCCATGGCTGGGCGATATTCCAATTTTGGGTGCGCTTTTCAAATCCAACAGTTTTCAGAAAAACGAATCCGAGCTTGTGATTATTGTCACACCGTATCTGGTTAAGCCGGTTGATAATATTAGTGCTCTGCACACCCCGGACGAAGGATGGGTCGCCCCAACGGATCTGGAGCGTGTGTTCCTTATGCGGCAAAGTGGCACGGATGTCCGCAAACAGCGGGGCTGGCAGAAAATGGATACTGGCGATGCTGGTTTCATGGTGGAGTAGTCAACATGAATCAGTTTTTTGCCTTTATGACCAAGAGCGTTAGCCTGCTGGCATTGTCTGGCCTCTCTTTCGCCCTGTCTGCCTGCTCAAGCATGGACCCGCTTACGCAGCCTTATACTTGGCGTCCATTGCATGTGTACGATGCGAATATCGCGGCTCAGGTCGAGAGAAAGTCTGACCTGTATGAAGGGCGGCATCTTGGTCCGAGCGATGGCCACCGCGCTGCCGTTGCCGTGCAGCGCTGGAGGGACGACAAAGTACGTAAATTGCCAGATACAAATGTGGCGCAAGTTCAAAGTAACAGTGCAAGTAGCGCAGGTGGCGATGGTGGAGATTCTGGTGGGCCGGGGAACTAACCGCTGTGTCTGAAGCACGTAACCAAAATCCGAACAGGCCTGAAGCAGAAGAAAACAAGATTCGTGTTCTTGCGTTAGTGCAAAGCGCAGAAACCGAAAGCATGTTTATCGACTTCATCCACAGCGTATGCCCCGATGAAGGTGAAGTGCTCCGCATGTCGCTTGAGCACTCAATGGATTATTTGGAGAAAAACGAAGCACCACCCTACGTTATTGTTGATATTGGCGGTTCGTCCGACCCCATTGCCAGTGTGCGCGATATTACGGGAATTGTGCCGCCAAGTGTTACATTGCTGATTGTGGGGGATAGGCAGGACGTCGACTTTTATCGTGCCATTACGCATGGTTTTGGTGTGTCGGAGTATCTGTACCACCCGCTTGTTCAGAACCTTGTTGTCCGCTTTTTTGGCGGTATTATCCTGCATGGGCAGAAATTTCGTTCCGCAGCCAATGGCGGTAGTTTTGTGCTGATGACGGGGGTCAGGGATGGTGTTGGCGTTTCAACCATTCTGGCCAATTTGGGCTGGTGTGTTGCAGAAGAACTGAAAAGGCACACGCTGCTTGTTGATTTCAATTTGCAGGCCAGCAAACTCGGCATTCTTCTGAATGCAGAAAACAATAGTGGTTTGCAGGCAGTTTTGGAAACGCCAGATCGTATGGATGGCTTGCTTATTGAACGAAGCACGCAAAACATATCGGAGCGGTTGCATCTACTCGCAGCGGTTGGGCCTATATTGAACAGGCCCCGTATTGCCCCGTCTACCTCCAAAGCTCTGATAGAGTTTGTTCGTACAAAATTTCATTTTATTATGGCTGAATCCAACTGGCGAGATGGAGATATGTATCTCGCTTTGCTGGAAGATGCACAGCAGCTTATTTTTGTGCTGGATCCAACGCTTATTTCCATTCGTGATACGCTGCGCGCCATGGCTGCGTTGCCACAGGGGGCGCTACCAACCCGTCCAATTTTTGTGTTGAACAGTTATGGTCGGCCGGGAACGCTGTCCATGGACGAGATTTGTAAAAGTCTGAATTTACAGCCAGATGTTGTTATTCCTTATTTACCCAAGGAGTTTGGTGAGGCCGAAATTAATGGCCAGCCATTGGTCACGCAGAACAAACAGTTTTACAATGCCATTCTCCAACTCGCCCAGACCGGGCTTTCCGTGCACATTCCCGGGCAGCATGAATATAATGGGTGGCGGAGTCGTATAGCGTCCTATTTCTCCAAGTTCAGGCGGAAGTAAGTCCATGGCGAGTGACAATGATGGAGACCGGGTCGGTCGTTTGAAGCGGCTTCAACTCCTGCAAACTCAGGCTGAAACCAAGGTTGAGCAACTTCCGGTTGTTCCGGAAGAACCCGTAGAACCTGAACCAACTGAACAGACCCTGACGAATGAGCAATGGTTAACATTGCGTAGTTCGTGTCTGACGCAATTAGACCCTGCACTTATTTTGCCATTGTCTGCCGAGCAGCTGGCAAGTGCTATTGAACGGGTTGTAGATCAGGTTGCAACGGATCAGCGGATTCATCTCAATCTCCGCGAACAGAAAGAAATTACATCCGAGCTTGTGAATGACATCAAGGGGTTGGGGCCAATCCAGCCACTTTTGGAAGACGATAGTATTAATGATATTCTGATTAACGGTCCCAGCCGGATTTTTGTTGAACGAAAAGGAAAAGTCGCGCTTACTCCTGTCAGGTTTCGTGATCAGCGGCATCTTATGTCTGTTTGCCAAAGAATTGCGACAGATATGGGGCGCCGTGTTGATGAATCCAGTCCCATGGTGGATGCCCGCCTTAAGGATGGATCCCGTGTTAATATCGTTTTTCCACCTTTGGCGTTGGATGGTCCCTATGTTTCCATCCGTAAATTTGCAAAACAGAAAATAGATTTTGCAAAAATGGTAGAGGCAGGGTCCTGCTCTTCAAGTCTGGCTAAAATTCTGGAAATTGCGGCACGTATTCGGCTGAATATTATTGTATCAGGCGGCACAGGTTCGGGAAAAACAACGCTCCTGAATGCACTTTCCCATTTTATTGATTTTGGAGAGCGCGTTATTACGGTAGAGGATGCAGCAGAGCTACAATTGCAGCAGCCTCATGTTGTGCGGATGGAAACACGTCCGGCCTCCCTTGAAGGGCGCGGCGAGGTGTCCCAGAGGGATCTGGTCCGTAACGCCCTGCGTATGCGACCGGACCGTATTATTATTGGGGAGGTCCGTTCAGCCGAAGCGTTTGACATGCTTCAGGCTATGAACACGGGCCATGATGGCAGCATGTCGACCATTCACTCCAATAACGCCAAAGATGCCATTACCCGTATTGAAAATATGGTGCAAATGGGCAGCATGTCCCTTCCTTTATCTGCAATCCGCACCCAGATTGTGGGGGCAGTTGATCTGATTGTGCAGATTGGACGCCAGAGGGACGGGGTGCGCCGCATTGTTCAGGTGAGCGATGTTGCTGGTCTGGAAAATGATGTTGTTGTTATGAATGATATCTTCCGTATTGCTTTTGATGGGGAAGATGAAAATGGCGCCCTGAAAACGCATTATAATGTTTCGGGAACCCGCCCCAGTTTTTTTGAAAAACTCCAATATTGCGATATGGATCGGTTGTGGAACTCTGCTCTTTCTGAGGCGCGACTATGAATTCCATCCAATTATTTGGTGGTATTTTTTTTCTATTCTGGTTGGTGGGCGGCGCATCTATATATTATACAATGCAGGCTCAGGAAAAAAGAATATTACGCATAAAAGAAACACTATCATCCTATGTCAAACTTCCTGTTAAAGAGGAAGAAATTAGTGTTTATGTTTTTTCAAAAAGAGTAAATGAAGTATTATACTATTTTTTGCATAACATACTTAATTTCAAAGTCGCTGAATCATCTATAAAAAACAACAGATCAGTGTTTTTTGTTGCTGTTTTTGTTCTGTTGATGGGGTTTATCGTTATATTCTACATTCAGGAGTACATGCTTTTTTTGGCATGGCCTTTTGTCTGGGTATTTGGATTTCGTTTTTTTTATACATGGATTGGAAAAAGATACCGCCAGAAGCTTTATGACCAACTGCCCGAGACAATCGGGATGCTGGTGCGGGACTTGCGGGTTGGTATGCCTTTGTCGCGTGCGGTGCAATTGGTCAGTAAGGAGGCGAGCGAGCCAACCGCGTCGGAATTTTGTAAAATTATGCAGGATATTGCTGTTGGGGCGAGTGTTCCGGGTGCGTTTACCAAACTGAGTGAACGTATTGAGATGGAAGAATATAAACTGGTGGCCATTGTGGTCAATTTACAGGCCGAAAGTGGGGGAACCATGGCGGATATTATGGCCAGCCTTGAAAAAACCCTGCGCAGCCGCATGGATATCCGCAAGCAGGCTATTGCGGCTTCCAGCGAAGCAAAAATGACAAGTTATATACTTTTGGGTCTGCCCATTGCTGTGGCAGTATTTATGAAGTTCCAAAGTCCTAATTATTTTGACCCGATCTTTACCACAGATAGAGGTCATTTTGTTTTGGCGCTTGCCGTTGGGCTATGGTGCACTGGATTGCTCTCTATCAAGATTTTGATCAGTAAAGTGCTGAGGTAGAAAAAGTGTCTGTTCAGATTATCATTGGATTTGCATTATTTTTCTTCCTTGGCGTTCTGGGGGTTTTATACAACCAGAGCGCAAAAAAATTCCAATATAGGAAAAATAGAATTCAGGCCGTTTGTGATAGTGTTGTTAAAGATAAGAAGTCTGGAAATAAATTTGATTTTTATCATATTTTGTCAAAATTTGGTCAATTTATTATAAATGCCAACGTAATACCGCAAAAAACAGTTGATGAGATGTTGCGGTCTATTTCAAAAAAACCAGAATTTAGTGGGGGTGCTTTTTATATTTTTATGGGGTCCAAGGTTCTGTTTTTTTGTATTGGTCTGGTAATTTCTCTTTATTATTTCTTTTTCAAAGACACCGGAATAATCTCGCATATTGTTCTCCCCATTGCCTTTCCTATTGTGGGGATTGTCCTTCCGGATTTTATTTTGAACTCTTTGCATAAGAAGTATTTGGAGGGCGTGGAAAAAGGCATGCCGCAAGCGCTTGATCTGCTTATTATCTGCGCAGAGTCGGGTATGCCTATGGAGGTTAGCATGATCCGCGTTGCCAGGGACATGCAACAACTGAATAAGGATGTCGCGAACGAGTTTAGGCTGACAGTGCAGGATATGCAGCTTATATCTGACCGTTATGAGGTGTTCAGGCAAATGGCCAGAAGGACGGGGTTGTCGGTTATGAAGCAGCTCTCCTCCATCCTCATTCAGTCGTTGGAAACAGGAACCCCACTGGCAGAGGCGTTTAGAACCTTATCTGCGGATGTCAAACAGGATGCTATGCTGCGTTATCAGACGCGTGCGGCGCAGCTACCGGTTTTTATGACAGTGCCAATGATCGTGTTTATTCTGCCGGTTCTGTTTATTGTCGTGCTGGGGCCGGTTGCAGTACAGTTTATGAAATAAATAGAGCGGTAGAGACGCAGTCTGGAGTGCCAATATGTCTATAATTTTGCGTTCGCAGGCGGGGCTGATTGCAAGTTTGCTCATCGTACTGGCTGGCTGTTCGGCTGACCGTAAGGCTGAGCAAAAAGACCTGAAAACGGCGAATGTTGAAATGGATAATGGTGCGCCTATGGCGGCACTCAAGCTGCTTCAGCACCGTGTGCAGTCAAACCCGGAGGATATTCCCACGCTGCTTGCGCTTGGCCGTGCGAATGCCGACTTGGGGCGCTACCAGCCTGCCATTCTGTTTTTTAAGGACGTGTTAGCCAAAGACCACAACTCTGTTGAGGCCATGAAAGGGCTGGCCAGAATAGATCTGAAGCTCATGCCCGACCGTGCCCTAAGCCGCTTGCAGGATATGGTCAAACGCTTCCCGCGTGATCCGCAGGTCTGGACCGACCTTGGGGTGGCCTATGATTATGCAGGCCAACACAAGCAGGCTCAGACCGCGTATTACACAGCCATGAAACTAGACCCGCTGCTGATTGCGGCGCAAAGCAATCTGGGTTTTTCCTATGCTTTGAACGGCCAGTATGATTCGGCTCTGTTCATGTTGTCGCCTCTGGCGGCATCGGCGGATGCAACGCCCAAAATTCGTGCCAATCTGGCCTATGCCCAGTTTATGTCCGGGAACGTCACAGCAGCGCGGCAGACGTTGCAGCATGATATGTCTTTGGCACGGGCAGAAAAGGTTTTGGACAGTTACCGCCAATTGGGTTCCAAGCATGGTTCGCTCTAAAACCGACAGGAAAGGGGTTGCCGCACTCGAGACAGCCATTGTGTTGCCTGTCTGTTTGGGGATGATGTTTGTTCTTCTGGAGACGGGATGGCAGATTATTACTGACTTTGCTTTTCAAAATGGTGTCCAGAATGCCGCTCGGTTTTTAGAAACCGGTTATACAAATGATGGACAGAATAATTCTGGCTCCTCCTGTGTGCCCACGCAGGAGTTTTTGCAGACACTCGTCAGTCAGGGGGCAGAAGGCATGATTGTGAGCACGGGTGTGATCATTCAGTCTTTGGGAGCCGATGCGGCCATTGCCAACACTGTGACCTATCAGTTTAGCTACAAGCAGCCATTTTTAACATCATGGGCATCCACAATAGTGCATGACACGGGTTGGACTCATACGGAAAAGGTTTTGGTGCATGATGAACAGAGTCAAAACTGTTCGGCGGCGTCTTAAAAAAAAGCAAGGCAGCGTTGTTATTGAGGCTGCCTTGTTTTTTATTGTGACCGCTGCTCTCTTAACCGGCCTTGTCAAGTTTGGCTCTGAGCTTAATGAATACTATCAGATCAATGCCTTAACAGATCATGTCGGGCAGATTGTGGCCCGAGAGAACACCGTTTCATCAGAAAGTGTTCAGGCTGTTTTGGATGATGCAACATCGTCTAACATGACAACGCTAAAAGGCGCGACGCTGTGCGTTATGGTGACCATAGACGGCAAATTGAGCCTTACGGTGCCATCCGCCTGCTCCTGTTCGGCCGCACAGGGCGTTAGTGCCACTTCTCTGACGCCGTCCTATGTTGTGGTTGCTGGGTGTTCAACTCATTTTCTGAGCAGTTCCATTTTCCCTACAGGAGCTACACTGAGTAATAACTAACATGAGCTTACCTGCCACAGGCTGTATGGCGTGGGCAGGTCAGATTCTGGAAATGGCGTAAAAGAGATATCTACTACGGCTATTACTTTGTGCAGATTGGCGGCCCACTAGAATCTGAGGGGCTGGTGCAAGTGTAGTTGAAAGAGTTACCGGTTGAGCCGGGGCCTGAATAGGTGGTCTGCTTGACGATAATTTTGCTTGTATCCGATAGCTGTACGTACAGGTTTGAATTCCAGTTGGGAAGACTTGAGATATCCAGAGTACTCCCGCCGCTCAGTTTATAAGTGCTACCTGTAATCACAGAGCTTGTGACAAAGTTCATGGTCGAACCACCAGATAGGGTGGCGTAGACATTGTTCTGGGGAGCGCTGGTCATTTTTGCACCATTACTCAGATAGATTGTACTATTTGAGATGGTCCACCCAGCGCTAACGTTATCATAAGTCCAGGTCGAATTATCAATAGAGAGCGTCATACCGCTTATTGCCGTCGTTCCCTGATTATAGAGCATGACGGTCGATTTATTGGTCAACTTTATTATCGATGTTGAAGGGAGCATAAGGCTCCCTTGAAAAGACGAACCATCAGAAAGGGTGAGATTGAGCGGCCCGTGAACCTGGAATTGACCACTGACACTGGACTGGCCCGAAATATTGACGGTTGCTTTGTCTGTGCCCGAGTTGGATAGCACGGGAGTGCTGGCCGAATTGCCAGTATTAATGGTCGTTCCGTTTGTAATGTTCAGGGTGCCATTGTTAACATCGAAAGCGGTATTGTTGGTGCTGGCAATATTGAGGTTGCTAATGGTTACGGGCAAGGATGTATCGTTTGTAATGCCCCCACCAACGACATGAATGACTTCTGCTGGTGTGAGCGCACTGCTCAGGACTGTGCCGCCAGCTAAATATAGCTTTCCGCTTGTGTAGATTGGAATATTATCAATAATCGTGCCTTGCATATTGGTATTATTACTGACGCAAAGGTAGTAGGAGTTCTGGCACAACCTTGCACCCTGCGTTCCGTTCATGGTTACAGTGCCCGTAACATTAAATGTGTTAATGCTTGTGCCCCCACCATTGGCAACAATTGATGTGGTGTTTGTCCAGTCGGAAGAGGCGCAGTTGTTCTGCACCGGGCCACTCATGATGAGTGCTTTATCGCTGGAAACCAGCGAAAGCGTGTCGAGATAAGGGTTATACTGGCAATTATTGTTCTGTGTTTTGAACTGGTACATCCATGGTGATGTATCCTGATCATCATCTATGGAGGCGTAACCTGTGGCGCTAATGCTGGAGGGGGCAAAGCCAATGGTTTTTTTCAGGTTCACCGTGCCAGTGACCATTATTTTCTTCGTCGCGGAATCATAAGAGCAACTTACAAGCGTGGGCGTGGACGTGCTTAAAAAGCCATTGCTTGTAATGTTGGAGTTTAACACCGCGTTCATGGCATCGGTGGACTGGCAGGCCGTTTCCGGTGTTGCATTGGCGGCATTGACCTGTGCAACCAATGCTGCGGCGTCCACGCCGGTTTGCAGGCGTTGTTTTACAACGTACGAACGTCCAAGGTCTATGGCGCCGCTTGCCAGCACAAGCAGAACCGGCAGAGCAATTGCTGCAATAATAGCAATAACACCCTTGGAGTCGAAACGCCTTGCCATGCTCGTGCGTGTCCTTTTTCCTGTATTCAGCGTGCCATCAAATACCGTTTGTCAGACTAGGAGCTGAATACACTGATGTGGCTAAATGCTTTGATTATAATATGGTTTTAATCAGGCTGGCCGGTCTGTTGCATCAAAACGGAAAGGCTCGCCCATCGCTTTGTCTGCCAGTGTTCCTTCCCACATAACCTGTTGCCCACGAATAATGGTGCCAATGGGTCTGCCGGTCAATGTTTCACCCGTGAAGGGAGACCAGCCGCAGCGCGATGCCAGCCAGTCCTGCTCTATGGTCCAGCGGGCTTTCAGGTCCACAATGGTCAGGTCCGCATCATACCCGACCGCAATGCGCCCCTTGCGCACCAGACCGAACAGGCGCTGCGGGCCTGCGGATGTCAGATCGACCAGACGGCGCAGGCTCAGGCGGTGGTGGGCCACGTGGTTGAGCATAAGGGGGAGCAGGGTCTGCACGCCCGGCATGCCAGAGGGGGAGGCAGGGTAGGGTTTGCTCTTGTTCGCCAGACTATGGGGGGCGTGGTCGGAGCCGATCACATCGGGCATGCCCTGCGTAACCCAGTGCCACAGGCCATCGCGGTGTGCCGCGGAGCGGATGGGCGGGTTCATCTGGGCAAAGGTGCCCAGACGTGGGTAGGCGTCCTCAGCCGCAAGGGTGAGGTGTTGGGGGGTGAGTTCACACGTGGCAATATCGCGGTGCTGGGCGATCAGTTCCAGCTCCGCAGGGGTTGTAATGTGCAGGATATGCACACGTCGCCCGGTTTTGCGCGCCAGATGCAGAACGCGTTTGGTGGCGCGCAATGCGGTCTCATCATCCCGCCAGACAGGGTGGGAGGAGGGGTCCCCCTCCACGCGTTCACCCATGCGTTCGATCAGCCGTGCTTCGTCCTCGGCATGGATGGCGACCCGGCGCTGGCCGGAGCGTAGGACACGTTCGAGCATGGCGTCGTCCGAGACCAGAAGGCTCCCGGTGGAGGACCCCATGAACACTTTAATACCCGCCGTGCCGGGCAGTTTTTCCAGTTCCCCGCATTGCTCGGCGTTATCGGATGTGGCTCCAACATAAAATGCATGCTCGCACCACATCCGGCCTTTTGCACGGGCCAGCTTGTCGGCTACGGCTTCTGGCGTGGAGGTGGTGGGCTTGGTGTTCGGCATTTCAAAAACGCCAGTGACCCCACCCAGCACGGCAGAGCGGCTGCCTGTTTCAAGGTCTTCGTATTCCACCGCACCGGGTTCACGAAAATGGACCTGTGTATCAATCACGCCGGGCAGGATGGTCAGGCCCGTGCAGTCGATTACCCGCGCCGCATCGGCCGTGCCGCCAATGGCGCTGATCTGGCCGTTGCGCACATAGACTGTTGTTTCCACCGTGCCATCAGGCAGAACAACGGAGCCATTCTTGAGTGCGAGATCATGGGCCTTTTGCGGGGCGTTCTGTGCGGATGCGGCCATGAGCTTTGGTCCTTACTTGTCAGCTTTTGGGGTGGTGCGTGTGCGGGTGCGCATGGTCACCAGTTCCTCGGCCGAGGTGGGGTGAATGCCAATGGTGCGGTCAAAGTCGGCCTTGGTCAGCCCGGCCGTTACGGCAATGGCAACGGCCTGCAACATCTCGGGGGCTTCATCACCCAGAATATGCACGCCTACGACCTTCTGGCTTTGCTGGTCCACCACCAGCTTCATCACTGTTCTGCGCACGCGGCCTGCCAGTGTGTAGCGCATGGGGTTGAAGCGGGTGAGGTAAATATCCACCGCACCGTTTTGCGTGGCTTCTTCTTCCGTCAGCCCCACCGTGGCAACGGGGGGGGAGAAAAAGACAGCCTTGGGCGTGGTGGCGTAGCACCACTGGCGCGGCGGAGCCTTGCCATACAGGCGGTCGGCCAGATTATGCCCTTCCGCAATGGCTACGGGGGTCAGGTTAATGCGGTCGGTTACGTCCCCAATGGCGTAAATGCCGGGATGTGTGGTCTGGCTGTTGGCATCCACCTGAATACGGCCATTATCGGCGGTTGTAATGGATGTGTTGCCAAGCCCCAGCGAATCAATTTTGGGGCGGCGGCCCGTGGCCATGAAAATACAGTCAGCGCTCAGGCTCTGCCCGTTATCCAGTGTAAGAACCAGTTCTGGCCCATTGCGGGTAATGGCGGTGGGGTTGGCGTGGCGGTGCTGGGTAATGCCGCGTGCCTCTATGGCCTCAGCCAGTGCTGTGCGCATGTCCGGGTCAAACCCGCGCAGGGGGAGGTCCCGGCGGTAAACAAGGTCCACCCTGGACCCAAGGCCTGCAAAAATACCGGCAAATTCAATGCCAATATACCCGCTGCCAATCATGACCACGCGTTGCGGGCGCTGTGGCAGGGCAAAGGCTTCGTCCGAGGTAATGGCCAGTTCAGCGCCCGGAATATCCAGCTTGGTGGGGGTGGAGCCAGTTGCAATAACAATCCGTTCGGCCGTGACCGTTCGGGGCTGTTCCGTGGGAGCAAGCGGGGAGGGGGTAATCCGCAGCGTATGCCCATCCACAAATTCGGCATGGCCGGTAAAGAGGGAAATCCCCGCTTTTTCCAGCATGGAAACATAGATGCCATTCAGGCGCGTAATTTCGCGGTCTTTGGCGGCTATCAGGTCTGGCCAGCTATGGGTGCCGGGGGCGGTGGACCAGCCAAAGCCGTGGCTGTCTTCCACCATATCGGCATAATCACTGGCCATGACCATAAGCTTTTTGGGCACACAGCCAAGATTGACGCATGTACCGCCCCAGTGGCGGCTTTCCACTACACCCACACGCGCACCATGGCTGGCGGCAATGCGGGCGCAGCGGACACCGCCGGAGCCAGCTCCAATGACCAGAAGATCAAAATCATACGTCATGGGGCAGGCTCCTTTGGTGCTGGTAAGGTTTTTTACGGTAAGGCGGGACAATCCTTACCGTTCGGCAAAGGCTTTTTCCACCACGTACGCGCCGGGGGTGGACATATTGCCTTCATCAAACCCGCGGGCCTGGAGCAGGGCTTCCGTATCGGCCAGCATTTCGGGCGAACCGCAGATCATCACGCGGTCATGCTCGGGGTCGAGGGCGGGAATGTTCAGATCTGTAAAGATCTTGCCGCTTTCGATCAGCTTGGTAATGCGGTCGGTCACGGCAAAGTCTTCACGCGTGACGGCCGGGTAGTAGAGCAGCTTGCCCGAAATGTCCTCGCCAAGGAACTCGTGCTTGGGCAGTTCGTGGCGGATGTGGTTGGCATAGGCCAGCTCGCCCGAAATACGCACGGTGTGGCTGAGGATAACATGGTCGTAGCGCTCGTAGCACTCCGGGTCCTTGATCAGGCTCATAAAGGGCGCCAGACCCGTGCCGGTGGACAGGAAATACAGGTTGCGGCCGGGGCGCAGGTTGTCCAGCAGCAAGGTGCCGGTGGGCTTGCGCCCGATCAGAACCGTATCACCCACTTTAACGTGGCGCAGGCGCGAGGTCAGCGGGCCATCGGGCACGGCAATGGAGAGGAACTCCATTTCGTCCGCATAATTGGGGGAGGCAATGGAGTAGGCGCGCAGCAGAGGCTTGCCGTCCACTTCAATCCCGATCATGGCGAACTGGCCGTTTTCAAACCGCAGGCCGGGGTCACGCGTGGTGGTGAAGGTGAACAGGCGGTCGGTCCAGTGGTGCACAGTCAGCACCTTGGCCGGGTAGAGGTGCCCATACTCCTTGGTAGGGGGAGCAAGGTGCCACACACCGTCCTGCCCTTCTACCGGCAGCAGGCTGCTCGGTACTTCAGAGGCAGACATCCGGGGGAGAACGTCGTTATCAAGAATGGTTTCAGACATGGACCGCTTTGTACTCCGCTTATAGCAGATCAGATAGATGGCGCGCTTTTGCCCAAAGGGGGCAGTGCTTCAACAGGCAAAAGGCAACCCTGGTGCTTTGGCGGCGTTTTTAAGGGGCAGGCGCGTGGGACGCCAGTGCAAATTCGTCACAAGACGTGTTCCTGCTTCACACAGCAGGGCAGGAACAGCCTCGGTTGGAAGCCACAAACCGCCATTGGCGGGCACAATGGGCACAAGGTGGCGGCCATATCAAGCGTATATTGCGCGCCCACCCCCGATGTTGGGGGGCAATGTTTGATTTTTCCATGAAGTATTGGGCAAGGGCCATTGTTCCGCCGCGCGGGATGACGCAAGAAGTAGGGTATGACGTCAGATAGCCCCGCCTCCCCCGCGCGTGAAGCGCTTGCCCGTGCCGTGGCCCATACGGGTCTACAGCCCGAACCCAAGGAAGAAACCGAGGTCCTGCGCCGGATTGCCCGCGCACTGGAACCCGGTGCGCGCGAGGTCCCGGCCGAGGTCTATCGGGCCGCATTGTGCCAGATCCGGCGTAAAAAATGGATTTCCCGCCTGCTGGACCGTACGCGCCGCAGTGGCCGAATCTGGATCACGCGGGAGGAAATAGAAGAGGCGGTCGGAGGGATTACCGACCCGAGTGCGGATGATCATGCGCTGGAGCATGCTCTGGCTCCGGTCAGTCTGGCACGCCTGCGTGGGTATGGGGCATCGCCCCATGCCGCATTTGCCGCCATTCAGGCCGATCTGGTGGATATCGGGCGTGTGCCCTCCCCCGCCCAGACCGACCTGCTGCTTATGGCCGTGGCTATTGCCTTTGACCTGCCCGAAGGCGACCCGTTCCTGGAGACGGCGCGCAAGGAGGAGGCCCAGCGCCAGCGCGCGGTCAGCCGGATTGAACAAAACGCCCAGAACCGGCGTGAGCAGGAAGAAGAACAGCTCAAGGCGTGGGAGAGTAGCCTTGTTCCGTTTAACGAGGTGCCCCGACTCCTCCACTGCTCGCACCGTGAAGCTCTGCGCTGGATTGCCGAGAATCGGTTGCCAGTGGCCCGTAAGGTGCAAGAACCCGGTGGGCGGGAACGGTGGGAGTTTGACCCCGCAGCCCTTGTGGCCCTGCGCGCCAACCTGTCCGAATGGCGCAGGGATGAGCGCGGCCCTGCAACCGGGTCGGGCAAGCCCAAACACGCGCCGGATATGGGGCGCAAGGTTGCCAATGCCGTTATTGCCCGCGTGGCGGCGCTGGACAAGTACGCGGCCCATTTTCGCACCGCGCGTGCGCTTAACCGCCAGATTACACTGGTCACAGGGCCAACCAATAGCGGCAAGTCCTACACAGCGCTCAACGCGCTGGCGCAGGCCGAAAGCGGGCTTGCACTCGCCCCTCTGCGCCTGCTGGCCCATGAGTTCCGCGAGGCACTGGCAGCCCGCGGAGTCGAGGCCTCTCTCTCCACCGGGGAAGAACGCATTGAGGTGCCGGGCAGCAGGCATTTGGCCGCAACGGTGGAAATGTGCCCCTTCTACAGCCCCGTGGATGTGGCTGTGATTGATGAAGCCCAGATGCTGTTTGATACAGACCGTGGGGCGGCATGGACTGCTGCCATTATGGGCGCACCCGCACGGCACCTGTACGTGTTGGGAGCGCCAGACTGCATTCCCATGGTGCGCCGGATTGCCGAATTGTGTGGTGACCCGCTGGACGAAATCTCGCTTGAGCGCAAAAGCCCCCTCAGGGCTGCCAGCCAGCCCGTGCGGCTGGCCGACCTTGGTGCGGGGGATGCGCTTATTGCCTTCTCCCGTAGGGAGGTGCTGGACCTGCGCGCAGCCCTTATGCAGCACGGCAAGCGTGTGGCTGTGGTGTACGGTGCCCTCAGCCCCGAAGTGCGCCGGGCCGAGGCACAGCGCTTCAACAATGGTCAGGCCGATATTCTGGTCGCGACCGATGCCATTGGTATGGGGCTGAACCTGTCCATCAAACGGGTAGTGTTTGCAGCGCTCAAAAAATACGATGGTCGCCAGACCCGCGACCTGACCGTGCAGGAGGTCAAGCAGATTGGCGGGCGTGCTGGCCGCTTTGGCAAGCATGAGACGGGCGTTGTGGCCGTGCTGGCAGGGGCTGGTAGCCCCAGCTTTGTGCGTCGCCAGTTGGATGCGGACGCCGAAATGCCAGAGGACCTGCGCCCTTACGTGCAGCCGGACGCGGATATTGTTAAGGCCGTTGCGTCCGAAATTGGCTCGCAAAGCCTGTATGGTGTGCTCTCACGCATTCACAGGGCCGTTTTACGCAAGGATGACCCCAATTACCGCCTGTCGGATATGGAACAGGCCTTTGCCATTGCCTCGGCGCTGGAAGGGGTGGAGGGGCTGGACCTGACAACCCGCTGGTCCTACGCCATGTGCCCGGTAGATGACCGCGATAACGGGATCAGGCGTCTGGTCGGCTGGGCTGCGGACCACGCCGCTGGCCGCCGTGTGCTGCCACCGGGTACAGGCCCGCTCCCCGCAGCCGAACGGGCCGGGCGGGAGGAGCTTGAACGAGCCGAAAAACGGCACAAGCGGCTGGTGGCATGGCGCTGGCTGGCGCTACGCTTCCCCACCATTTACCCCGACCGGGAAGAAGCGGAAGACACAACCCGTAAGCTGAATGACTGGATCGAACGCGTTCTGCGCCAGCAGAGCCGTGCGCGCCGCTCTTCACACGGGTAGTGGGGGTTGCACGGCCTTTACCAGGCCGTGTTGGTCAACCGTTCGGAAATATTCCACAGGCGGGCGGCAAGGCTGGCCTTGCGCGCGGTGGGCGGTACAATGGCCGGGCCGGGTGGGCCACGGCGTTCGCCCACACCTTGTGGGCCGTAATAATCTCCATCCCGCGCATGGGGGGAGAGAGCCGCGTAAAGCAGGGGTTCCGCACCTTTGGCGGCGGACTGGCCAATAACGCGCAATATGGCCGAACCAAGTGTTTGCTCAATCATGCCCAAAGGTCTGGGTAGGGTGGATGCCTGCCCGTTGGCTACAATGGATGTGGCGGCCCATCCGGGGTGTGCTGCGCGGGAGTGAATATTCCACCCCTGTTCCCCCGCCCTGCGGGCCAGTTCCTGTGCGAACAACAGGTTGGCAAGTTTGCTCTGCTGGTAAGCCCCAAACGGGCTGTAGCGGTGGCGGGCTTGCAGGTCATTGAAGTGGATGGTGTTTTTGCCTGCCGCCAGACTGGCTACGGTGACAAGAATCCCCCCACCGGGGGCCGCTTCGAGCAGGGGGCGCAAATGCGCGCTGAGGGCAAAGTGGCCCAGATGGTTCACCCCGAACTGGAGTTCAAACCCATCCTGCGTTTCCATGCGCCGTGTGGGCGCCATGACCCCGGCATTGTTGATCTGAATATCAATCCGGTCCGTTATGGCGGCAATGGCCTGAGCGCACTCGGCGACCGAGCGGAGGGATGCCAGATTGAGCGGAAGCAGGGTTACATCCGCCGCAGGGCACGCTGCCAACAGGCGGGTGAGCGCGTTTTGCCCTTTTTCGGGGTTACGAACGGGCAGGATCAGTTTTGCACCACGGTGGGCAAGGCCTGATGCGGCCTCAAACCCCAGCCCACTATTGGCGCCGGTTACCAGTGCAACACGCCCGTGCAGGTGCGGGTGTGTGTTGTTAACCCGCCACGGGGTGCGGCCCCTCATGCCATTGGCTCTTTGAGCTGCTCATCCTGTTCTGCTGCCAACATCGCTTCCTCCGTCAGACGTTTTTCATTGTGCTTGATGAACATGAACAAAACGCCAATGACCACCAGAGTTGCGGCCCCAAAACCCACGGCCAGCCAGCCGGAGAGTTTGGCAATTTCGCTGCCTAGCAGATAGGCGCATGTTGTGTATCCACCTGCCCAGAACAGGCCACCAAGCGCGTTATAGAACAGGAACGTATGCCAGGGCATACGGTTCGCTCCGGCCAGAATGGCGACAAACATCCGCAGGATGGCCACAAAGCGGCCAAAGAAAATAACCGGTCCACCATGTTTGAGAAAAACATACCGCCCCAGCAGCAGCCGCTCGGGGGTCAGGCCAAAACGTGGGCCGTGCTTGCGCAGAATACCAAGGCCCAGACGGTGGCCAATCAGATAGCCCAGATTGTCCCCCATAATCGCGCCCGTAACCCCAGCCACAATAATGCCCTCGATCTGGAGCTTGTGGGTGGTCGCGCAAAAGATCGCCCCTGTAATCAGCAGACTTTCCGCAGGCAGGGGCAGGCCCATGCTTTCGAGCATAACAACAACGCCAACCACCCCGTAACCATAACGGGTGAACAGGGTTGTCAGGTAATCAAGCGAAAAAATGGATTCCAGAGCGTGTAACAGAACAGACAATCCAATTCAGAGACAACATCATCAGGAGTGTGGAGGAGCAGAGTCGCTCCTGTCATGTCAAGCCCACAGTAAAATAACCAGAGCGATTGACTGTGCCTAGCATGGAATGCACGGCGGCACATGCCTTTCCGTTCAACGTGTTTTGCATGATAAACTGGGAGCATGATGGAACAGAACAGTGCTCATGCTCAAGTGCTCCAGCCCATGCGGTGTGGTAGCTGGCCCTCCCCTGTTACCGCCACTCTGGTGGCGGGTAAAAGTCTGACCCTCTCGGAGGTACGCGCAACAGGCCAGAGTGTATTCTGGCTGGAGCGCCGTCCGGCGGAGGGGGGGCGCACGGCCCTCATGCGTTGGGCGGAGCCAGAGGGCGTGAGCGAGGTCCTGCCCGTACAGGCCGATGTGGGCACCCGTGTGCATGAATATGGGGGAGGCGCATACGCGGTGGCGCCCCAAGGCATTGTTTATGCGGACAGGCGCACCGCGCAGGTCTGGCTCTTGGTTGGGGCGGATACAACGCCCCGGTTGCTGGCAGGTGCGGACGGTCTGCGGTTTGCTGACCTGCGGTTTGATCCGGCAGGGACTACGGTTCTGGCCGTGCGCGAGGACCACAGACAAGCGGGTGAGCCACAGGGTGCTCTGGTCGCTCTTGGTGGGGCGGTGGCGCCTGAGGGGCTGGTACTGCAAAGTGGTGCGGACTTTTATATGTCTCCCACCTGTTCGCCCGATGGGGCGTTGCTGGCATGGATTGAGTGGGACCACCCGAACATGCCGTGGGACTCCACGCGCTTGTGCATGGGCCGCATTGCGCGCGGAGCGGACGGAGCCATTCTCGGGCTGGATGATGTGCAGGTTCTGGCCGGGGCTGCTGGCGGCGAATCGCTGGTGGAGCCACGTTGGACGGCGGATGGCCGCTTGCTGGTTATTTCCGATTGTTCAGAACTGTGGAGGGTGTGGGAGGTCGTGCGCCAGCCAGCCCCCCATCTGGTGGCGTATGCCTTACCTGAAGGGGAGATTGGCCAGCCTGCATGGGTGTTCGGGCAAAGCAGCTATCAGCCACTGGCGGATGGCGGGTGCGTGGTCCTGAGTGTGCGTGATGGGGAGGGGCGGTGTTTTGTGCGCGCGGCCTCGGGTCAGGTGCAGGCTTTTGCCGGGCATCCTGACCAGTGCCCTGTTGCGTTGGCGGATGGTCGGTTTGCATGGATTCAGGCCCCAGCGGATGCCCTGCCTGCCGTGGTGGTTGGTACTGCCGCGCAGGGGGGGCAGCAGGTCCTCTGCCGCGCCGCCGTGCTGGATCTGCCCAAAGCGGATATATCCTGCCCCGAATCGGTCCGCTTTGCTGTGGATGGGCTGGTTGGCCAGCCGGGCCATGCTTTTTTCTACCCGCCAGCCAGTCGCTCTGCCTGCGTGCCAGAGGGGGAAAAACCACCCATGATCGTTCTGGTGCATGGCGGGCCGACCGCGCGGGCGCAGGATGGTTTTTCCTTTAAGGTACAGTGGTGGACATCGCGCGGGTTTGCCGTGCTGGATGTGAATTATGGCGGGTCCACGGGGTTTGGGCGGTCATGGCGGAACCGGTTGCAGGGCCAGTGGGGTGTTGTGGATGTGGCGGATTGTGTTGCGGCCTGCCAGCATATGGTTGCCACAGGCCGTGTGGACCCGAAGCGAATCGCCATTCGTGGGTCCAGTGCGGGTGGTATGACCGTCTTGCTGGCGCTGGCGGTATCCGACCTGTTTGCAGCAGGTGTCAGCCTGTATGGCGTGACGGACTTGCGCGCACTGGCGCAGGAAACACATAAGTTCGAGGCCCGGTATCTGGATGGTCTTGTTGGTCCATGGCCCGCGGCGGAAGGTGTGTATGTGGCGCGCTCCCCTCTGTCCGTTGCCAGCCAGATCAAAGCACCGGTGCTGCTGTTGCAGGGGACGGAAGACAAGGTTGTGCCTCCGGCGCAGGCGCATGCCATGGCGCAGGCCCTACGGGCCGCTGGGGCCTCCTGCACGTTGCATGAGTTCCCCGGTGAAGGGCATGGCTTTCGCAAGGAGGCCACGATCCGTCAGGCGTGGGAAATGGAGCTGGCGTTTTATGGCAAGGTCTTCGGGTTTGAGCCAGCACCTCCAACCGATACCTGAGTAAAGACCACACGCCGAATCGACAGAAAAGCCGGTGCATTTGTGATGCACCGGCTTTTTTTGGGGTGGGTGTAAACGCGCTCAGTCTGCGTAATGCGGGCTGTAGGTCAGGCTTTCAATCCACGCACGAATATCCTTGGGGCGTTCAACCGTGGCCGCACCTTGATCAAAAATAAACTCGGCAATGCGGGCAGCAGACGTAACCGATACGTCCAGAATGTCACTCTGGGGCGGGAACAGGCGGCCCCGGTCGCGCGATGCCGGGTCTACCTGATCTGCCAGTGCGCGGGCGGCCTCAATGACCATGGCATCGGTAATGTGCTTCGGGCAGGTGGCGTAAACGGCCAGTCCCAGCGCGGGGAAGATATAAAAATTGTTGGCCTGACCGGGGTAAAAAATCCGGCCATTCAGGTCCACCTCGGGGAACTGAAGGCCCGCAGCAAACAGCGCCTGACCCTTGGACCATTCATAAGCCTGTTCGGCTGTGCATTCCGCGTTCTTCTGGGGCAGGGAGAGCGGGAAAATAATAGGCCGCTCATTGAGCGTGCTCATTGCTTCCACCACGTCCTGCGTAAATGCTTCACCGCAGGTGGAAACACCGATCAGCACGGTGGGTTTGACCGATCTGATCACGCCCAGCAGATCGCGCGAGGGGGGCATGGGTCTGGCGTAGCGTTTTTGCTGCGGGGTCAGGTCGGTGCGCGATGTTTCAAGCAACCCGTCCACATCCATAAGGGTAATGCGCGCCCGTGCGTCCTGCTCGCTTACGCCTTCCTGCTGCAAGGCGGACACCAGCATATCCGCTGTGCCTAGCCCGGAGGAACCAGCGCCAAGGAACAGAAAGCGTTGCTGAGCCAGCGTTTCGTTCTTGATTTTGAGCGCGGTAATCAGCCCGGCCAGCGTGACAGCCGCAGTCCCCTGAATGTCGTCATTATAGCACAGGGCTTTGTTGCGGTATTTTTCCAGATAATGCAGGGCGTCTGTGCCCTTCCAGTCCTCAAAATGCAGGCAGCAGTTGGGGAAGACATCTTTAACCGCCTCAACAAACTCTTCCACAAACCCGTCCAGTTCCTCCAGTGGCGGAGGTTCGCGGCGCAGACCGAGGTACAGTGGGTCCGCGCGCAGAGCGCTGTTTGTGGTGCCAATATCCAGTTGCACGGGCAGCAGCACTTCGGGCGGTACGGCTCCGCAGGCTGTGTAAAGATCCAGCTTGCCAATGGGAATGCCCATGCCGTTTACGCCAATGTCACCCAACCCCAGAATACGCCCACCCGTGGTGACACACAGGAATCGCACGTTATCCATGGGCCAGTTGCGCAGCACATCCCGGATTCGGCCACGCATGTCCAGACTGATGTACATCCCGCGCGGGCGGCGGTAGATGTGGCTGAACTGCTGGCATACGGCAGCCAGAGTGGGCGCATAAACAATGGGCACAAACTGCGCGGGGTTGGACATGAGCACCCGGTAGAACAGGGTCTCGTTCTGGTCGCGCAGACCGCTCAGGTAAATGTAGCGCTCCAGATTGCTTGGCTTGGCTTCCAAATGCCTGTGGATTCGCTCTACCTGCCGGTCCAGTGTTTCCACCTGTGTGGGCAAAAGCCCTTCCAGCCCGTATTCCCGCCGCTCCGCCTCGGTAAATGCGGTACCTTTGTTCAACAGGGCATTGTTGAGAAGGGCTGTTCCTCTCAGAGTCGGGGCAGAAGGCATGGTAACTCCTTGGCAAAACAAAACCACATCAGGCTAACAGACATGGGTACAACCCGGAACAAGCCCGAGTGTTCCAAACGCCGGAATGGGTTTGTTGTGTTTGCAAGGCAGATGGACGGTGCGTTGGAGCAACAAAAAAGGCGGCCCAAGGGCCGCCTTTCAAGCAATATCGCGCGATAGGCTGAAAATTACAGCTTTTCGACCTGATTGAACTCCAGATCCACCGGAGTGGAGCGGCCAAAGATCGAAACACTGACCTTCAGGCGGCCCTTTTCCTCGTCCACTTCTTCAATAACACCATTGAAGGAGGTGAAGGGGCCATCGGCCACACGAATCTGCTCGCCAACTTCAAAGGTAACAGCGGAGCGGGGGTGCTGCACGCCTTCCTCTGTCTGGCGAATGATCCGCTCTGCTTCTGCTGCGGAAATGGGGGTAGGGCGGTTTTTGGTGCCCAGAAAACCCGTAACCTTTGGCGTATCCTTGACCAGATGCCATGACTCGTCGGTCATTTCCATCTTGATCAGCACGTAACCGGGGAAGAACTTGCGCTCGGCGTTGACCTTCTGGCCACGGCGCACTTCAATCACTTCCTCGGACGGGACGAGAATTTCGTCAATATGGTCGCTCAGCCCCTTCTGTGCCGCGTCTTCGCGGATGTGCTGAGCAATTTTCTTTTCGAAGCCCGAATAGACGTGGACCACATACCAACGCTTGGCCATGCCGTTTCCTCAGCCTCCCAGCCCGAAAAGTTGACGCACGCCGAGACCGATCAACTGGTCAACGACGAAGAAGAAGATGGATGCCAGACCTGCCATGGCCAAAACGGCGCCGGTGGTGACAAACGTTGCGCGGCGGGTGGGCCATGTGACCCGTTCCGCCTCGGTACGCACATCATGCAGGAACTTACCGGGACTGAACGACACGAAGCACACTCTCCTTGTTCCGCCCGACTGCTTGTGCAGATGAGGGCAGGCTTTCAAAAACACCACTCAGATTGTACGATAAAGCCGCATTTTACAGGTGAAAAGCGGAACCTTCCGTACACCACGAGAAAATCTGGCAGGGGTGGAGGGTCTCGAACCCACAACCTCCGGTTTTGGAGACCGGCACTCTAGCCAATTGAGCTACACCCCTGCAGCGTGTCCGCCACGGCTGGGAAAGACCTATAACGGAAACCCGTTCGTCTGACCAGCCACAATCTTGCGGGCATCACAGGAGGCGGAACAAAATATGTTGTGGCTCTAAAGTCAAGTGCCTGTTGCAGATTATTGTAACCGGTCGCGCGGCGGGCGGTAAAAAAAATGCAGGGGGCCTTGCGGCGGCTGTGGGTGATGGATTATAAATATTCCCACTTCGGAGTGCGGGCATAGCATAGTGGTAATGCAGTAGCCTTCCAAGCTACCGAGGAGGGTTCGATTCCCTCTGTCCGCTCCAAGGTTCCCGGCAAAAATTCAAATAGCAGCAGTCTCACCGTTTCGTGAACGTAGCGGATTTTGTGTGGCGGCCTGCGGCGGTTGTGGCGGGTGTTCGCTCTGTTTGAACCCGGCGCTCCTCTGGTGTGTGGGGGTGTTGGTGGGGTTTTTGTCCGGCCATAATCCGCTGTCTTGGGCGGGATGACTAAAATTGGGTTGTTCAGCTAGTTGCGTGGCCGTTGTGGTCATGCTAGAGGCCGCGCCAACAGGTGCATCAAAATCTGGATTCATCGCCTGATGATCTGGGTTGCATCGTTGTCAGTGTGGAATGCCGGCGCGCACAGAAGGAAAGAACCAAAGAGTGGTGGCCTCGGGCGTAACGACAGCACAACCAGTTGCTTTTGCGGCCAACGGTCTAGAAGGCCGTTACGCGATTGCGCTTTATGATCTGGCTGCCGAGCAGCAGCAGCTGGACACCGTGCTTGATGAAGGCGGCGCACTTGCGCGCCTGATTGATGAGAGTGCGCCCCTGCGCACTGTTCTGGAAGACAGGCGCCTGGATATTCTGGTGTCTCGCAAGGCCGTTCTGGCCGTGCTGGAGGCTCAGGGGTTCGGTCAGATTCTTCGTAATTTTGTGGGTGTGGTGGCTGATAACCGTCGCCTGCCAGTTCTGCGTCGGATACTTGCAGCACTGGATGCGCTTGCCGTGGCCCGCCGGGGTGAAGTTGTGGCAGAGGTCAGCAGCGCCGTGGCGCTAACGGCCGAGCAGCGGACCCAGCTTCAGGCCCGTCTGGCCGAGGCCGGTTATTCCCGCATCAATATTCGTGAGCGTGTTGACAGCTCCCTGCTGGGCGGTCTTGTCGTCCGCGTAGGGGCCAAGCTGTATGACGCCAGCCTCAAAACCCGCCTGTTTCGTTTGCATTACGCCATGAAGGGAGCCGCGTGATGGAAATCCGTCCCGCAGAGATTTCGGATATCCTCAAGCAGCAGATTGCCTCGTTTGACAAGGAATCTGATGTGGTCGAAACCGGCACAGTCCTGTCCGTAGGGGACGGTATTGCCCGCGTATTTGGCCTGCAGAATGTCATGTCGGGTGAGCTGGTGGACTTTCCATCCGCTGGCCAGAAGGGCATGGCCCTGAACCTGGAAAGCGACAACGTCGGTATCGTTATTTTCGGTGATGACACCAATATCCGTGAAGGTGACAGCGTCACCCGTTCGGGCATGGTTGTCAGCGTGCCGGTTGGTAAAGGTCTGCTGGGCCGCGTTGTGGACGGTCTGGGTAACCCGATCGACGACAAAGGCCCTCTGACCGACGTTGAGCTGCGTCGTGCGGAAGTCAAGGCGCCGGGCATCATGCCCCGCCAGTCGGTCAGCGAACCCATGCAGACCGGGATCAAGGCCATTGACGCTCTGGTGCCGATCGGTCGCGGTCAGCGCGAACTGGTGATTGGTGACCGTCAGACTGGTAAAACCACCATCCTGACCGACACGATTCTGGCCCAGAAAGGCGTGAACGAGCAGGGCGACGACAAAAAGTCCCTCTACTGCATTTACGTTGCTATCGGCCAGAAGCGTTCCACGGTTGCACAGCTTGTGCGTCTGCTGGAAGAAAAAGGCGCGATGAAGTATTCCATCGTCGTGGCCGCAACCGCATCTGATCCGGCTCCGCTGCAGTACCTCGCACCGTATGCCGCCTGCGCAATGGGCGAATACTTCCGCGATAACGGCATGCACGCCCTGATCTGCTATGACGATCTGACCAAGCAGGCTGTGGCTTACCGCCAGATGTCCCTGCTGCTGCGTCGTCCGCCGGGCCGTGAAGCTTATCCGGGTGACGTGTTCTACCTTCATTCCCGTCTTCTGGAACGTGCAGCCAAAATGTCCGATGCCAATGGTGCGGGTTCTCTGACGGCTCTGCCCGTTATTGAAACGCAGGCTGGTGACGTTGCCGCATACATTCCGACCAACGTGATCTCCATCACCGATGGTCAGATCTTCCTTGAGACCGATCTGTTCTACAAGGGCATCCGCCCGGCTGTTAACGTGGGTGGTTCTGTCTCCCGCGTTGGTTCGGCAGCGCAGATCAAGGCGATGAAGCAGGTTGCAGGCAAGATCAAGCTTGAGCTGGCCCAGTACCGCGAAATGGCAGCCTTCTCCCAGTTTGCATCCGATCTGGACCCGGCAACGCAGAAGATGCTTGCCCGTGGTGCCCGTCTGGTGGAACTGCTGAAGCAGCCGCAGGCTTCGCCTCTGTCGGTTGAAGAGCAGGTTGTTCTGCTGTTTGCTGGCACCCGTGGCTTCCTTGATGGCATTGCAGCCAACAAGGTTGTAGCATGGGAACGTGCTGTGCTGAGCGATGTGCGGAGCGCGGGTAAAGACATTCTGGATACGCTGAGCAAGGAAAAGGCCATCTCCAAGGACCTTGAAGCGCGGCTGACCGAATATCTGACCGCCTTCAACCGCAACTTCGCCGGCTGAGGGAGCAGAAGCACTCATGGCTTCCCTTAAGGAACTACGCGCCCGGATCGGAAGTATCAAATCGACACGGAAGATCACGAGCGCCATGAAAATGGTGGCGGCCGCCAAGCTGCGGCGGGCGCAAGCCAGCGCAGAGGCTGCTCGTCCTTATGCGGCAGCCATGCGCCGTATGCTGGGTGAACTGGCCGGTGCGACCCGGGGAGAGGACGGAGCGCCTCTTCTTTTGGCTGGTACCGGGCAGGACAAGGTGCATCTTCTTGTCCCCATGACCAGTGACCGTGGCCTGTGCGGTGGCTTTAACGCCAACGTGCATCGCCTTACGGTGCAGACCATCCGTCGCCTTCAGTCCGAAGGTAAAACGGTGCGCCTGCTTCCGGTTGGTCGTCGCGCCTTGAACTTTTTTATGCGCGAACATGCGGACCTGATTGTTGATCATGTGATCGGCACAAGTGCAAAGGAAATACCTTTTTCCGTTGCCAGTGGTCTGGGTGAAAAAATCAATGCCCTGCTTGAAGCGGGCGAGATTGATGTCTGCACGCTTGTGTTCAACAAGTTTCGCAATGCGATGACGCAGGTGCCGACATGCCAGCAACTGGTGCCCATGGTTGTGGAAGAAACAGGCAATACGCTTGAAGCTTCCAATGACGTGGCCCAGTATGAGTTTGAGCCTGATGAAGCAACGCTGCTGGCCATGCTGCTGCCGCGTAACCTGCAGGTTCAGATTTATGCTTCGCTGCTGGAAACGGTGGCGGGTGAAAATGGCGCCCGTATGACGGCCATGGATAACGCAACGCGCAATGCAGGCCGCACTATCGATAGTCTGACACAGGTCTATAACCGGACCCGCCAGACCAATATTACTAACGAGTTGATCGAAATCATTTCGGGCGCACAGGCTGTCTGAGCCCGATCGTATGCCCCGCAGGAGCTGACCCATGTCGGATACCACAACCCAGACCCAGGCCCCTGCGGCCACGAAGACCAATGCTGTTGGCCGCATTACCACCATTAAAGGGCCGGTTGTTGACGTGCAGTTCGAAGGTGAACTGCCCAAAATTCTGAACGCGCTGCATGTTAAGCTGGGCGATCAGGTTCTTGTGCTTGAAGTGGCGCAGGAAATCGGCGAACACGAAGTGCGTTGCATTGCCATGGACACGACCGATGGTCTGGTCCGCGGTACGGAAGTGGTTGACACCGGTGCACAGATTTCCGTGCCGGTCGGCCCCGAAACGCTTGGCCGTATTCTGAACGTGATCGGTGAGCCGATTGACGAACAGGGTCCTGTCCAGACCGTACGTCGTGCCCCCATTCATCGCGAAGCCCCCGCTTTTGACGAGCAGGCTGCTGCTTCTGAAATCCTGATGACCGGGATCAAGGTTGTCGATCTGCTTTGCCCCTACCTTAAGGGTGGCAAGATCGGCCTGTTCGGTGGCGCAGGTGTTGGCAAGACCGTTATTATTCAGGAACTGATCAACAACATCGCCAAGGCGCACGGTGGTGTGTCCGTATTTGCCGGTGTTGGTGAACGTACCCGTGAAGGGAACGACCTGTATTACGAAATGCAGGATGCTGGCGTGATCAAGCTGGGCGAAAACGGCACCACCGAAGGGTCCAAGGTGGCGCTGGTGTTCGGCCAGATGAACGAACCGCCGGGTGCGCGTGCCCGCGTTGCACTGACTGGTCTGACCATGGCGGAATATTTCCGTGATGAAGAAAACCAGGACGTTCTGTTCTTCGTCGATAATATTTTCCGCTTTACGCAGGCTGGTTCCGAAGTGTCCGCTCTGCTGGGCCGTATTCCTTCCGCCGTGGGCTACCAGCCCACGCTGGCAACGGAAATGGGTGCTCTGCAGGAACGTATTACGTCCACCAAAAAAGGCTCCATTACGTCCGTTCAGGCCGTGTATGTGCCTGCCGATGACTTGACCGATCCGGCACCTGCGGCAACCTTTGCCCATCTGGATGCCACAACCGTGCTGAACCGCTCCATTGCTGAAATGGGCATTTACCCGGCTGTGGACCCGCTGGACTCCACGTCCCGCGCACTGGACCCGCAGATTGTGGGCGAAGAGCATTATGCAGTGGCTGGTGAAGTGCAGCGTATTCTGCAGACCTACAAGTCCTTGCAGGATATTATTGCAATTCTGGGCATGGACGAACTGTCTGAAGACGATAAGCTGATTGTGGCCCGTGCCCGTCGTATTCAGCGCTTCCTGTCTCAGCCGTTCCATGTGGCAGAAGTGTTCACCGGTGCACCCGGCAAGCTGGTGTCCGTGACCGATACGGTTCGTTCCTTCAAGGCGATCTGTGCAGGTGAATATGACGATCTGCCGGAAGCTGCCTTCTACATGGTTGGCACAATTGAAGAAGCCGTTGCCAAGGCAGAAAAACTGAGGGAGTCGGCCTAATAGCCGGCTTCTGGAGGGAGCACCATTCATGCCAATCCAGATTGAGATAATCAGCCCTGAAAAGGTTCTGGTGTCGCGTGAGGTCGATATGGCCGTTCTTCCGGGTATGGAGGGCGATATTGCCGCCATGCCGGAACACTCGCCCATGATGCTTCTTCTGCGTGGTGGCGTTGTTGCCCTTTACGAAGGGGACAAAGTTACAGATCGCTATTTTGTGGGCGGTGGTTTTGCGGACATTACCCCTGCACGCTGCACCGTTCTGGCGGACAAGGCTGTGCCGGTAAGCGATATTTCCATCGATACGGCAACCGCCCAGCTTGAGGCGTTGTCCGAAGCATGGGACAAGGCGGATAAGACGGATACTTCCCGCCTTGTTGTGTTGCAGGATCAGATTCAGGCCGTGCGGGCGGAAATCGAAGCTGGTAGCGCCAGCTAAGAGTTCTGACGAACCACGCTAAAAAAAGCCACCCATTGGGTGGCTTTTTTTGTGCTTATGGTTTCAGCCACGTCCCTTGTAGGAGGGTACGTCCTGAGCGGGAATCCACACGCCTGCGGGGGCGTCTCCTGTCTGCCAGAACACATCAATGGGAATACCACCGCGCGGGTACCAGTAAGCGCCAATGCGCAACCACACAGGGTTGAGCAGATCGACCAGTGTGCTGGCAATCTGCACGGAGCAGGCTTCGTGAAAGGCGCCGTGGTTGCGAAAACTGGTCAGGAACAGTTTGAGGGATTTGCTTTCCACAATCCATTGGTCCGGCACATAATCCAGCACAATATGCGCAAAGTCCGGCTGACCAGTAATGGGGCACAGGGACGTAAATTCCGGTGCGGTAAAGCGGACCATATAACGCTTGTCCGGGTTGGGGGCCGGTACGCGTTCCAGAATGGCCTCTTCGGGGCTATTGGGAGGGGCAATCTGGCGGCCAAGCTGGGTGAGCGCGTGGCGACCGTCATCCGCTTTGTTCATCGTTTTCTCCATGTGGTGCGGTTTTCTCCGGTGTCCGGTTTGTTGGCGCGTTCGTCAAGTTTCGTGTGTCAGCATATGGGTTCTGTCTGTCTCTTTCTGGCTGGCTGGTGTATGGAGGAAACATGGCCAAATTACCTACTCCAGTCTTTCCCCAGCCACAGCTTGTGACCTCTACAGAGGAACTGGCGGAAGCTCTCAAGCCGTTTCATACCGAGCGTTTTGTTACGGTTGATACGGAGTTCATGCGTGAACGCACGTACTGGCCGGAATTATGTCTGGTGCAGGTGGGCAGCGCGCAGCATGTCGTGCTGATTGATGCGTTGGCGGAAGGTCTTGATCTGGCGCCATTGGCAGCATTGATGGCTGATGCTGCCGTGCTGAAGGTGTTCCATGCTGCGCGGCAGGATCTGGAAATTTTTCTGCATGAGTTTGATGCCCTGCCCACGCCGGTGTTTGACACACAGGTTGCAGCCATGGTTGCGGGTTTTGGGGATCAGGTCGGTTATGACAGTCTGGTCGGTTCGCTGACTGGCCATATGATTGATAAAAGCCACAGGTTTACAGACTGGTCCGCGCGCCCATTGTCAGACGCTCAGCTGAACTATGCTGCGGGCGATGTAACGTGGCTGCGGCTGGTTTATGAAAAACTGGTGCATAAGCTGGAACAGGACAAGCGGATTAGTTGGGTTGGCGCCGAGATGGCGGAACTGGAAGACCCGGCGACCTTCCGCCCTGATCCTGAAAAACAGTGGGAGCGGCTTAAGGCGCGCACGGGCAACCGGCGTATGCTGGGTGTGCTGCGCGCCGTGGCAGCCCTGCGGGAGCGTGAAGCCCAGCGCGTGAATGTGCCCCGCCAGCGCTTGCTTAAAGATGAAAGCCTGCTGGAAATAGCTGCCACGACCCCCGGAACGGTGGATGCTCTTGCGCGTGTGCGTGGTGTGTCCCGCGGTTTGGCAGAAGGTCGTACCGGCATGGCATTGCTGGAAGCGGTCAAACAGGCGCAGGCGCTGCCAGAATCAGAACTACCACGACCGGCACGGGGTAAAGGCAAGGATAACGCGCGCCCACCGGCATCTTTGGTGGCGTTGCTGAAAGTGCTGCTGACGGCCTGTTGTGAAGAGCACGATGTGGCGCCGCGTCTGGTCGCGTCCATGGATGAACTGGAAGCGTTGGCTCTGGACCCGGCCCAGACCCCCACACTGCTGTCAGGCTGGCGTGGCAAAGTATTCGGAGACGTGGCGCAGGCCTTGTGCGAAGGGCGTGTGGCCTTGCAGGTCAAGGGTGGTCGGGTGATCACCGTACCCGGCGAGAGTGTGGCTCCCTAAGGGAGCGCGACTCACGCCGGGCGGAAGCCTGACTTAAAAGCCCATTTCTTCCCACAGGTTGGAAAGCGGGCGGGCACCGTAGTGCGAGATGATTTCAGACGCGGCAACGGACGCCAGACGCCCACATTCCGGCAGGCTGCGGCCAGAGGTCAGACCAGCCAGAAAACCGGCGGCGTAGGCATCGCCCGCACCTGTTGTATCCACCACCTGCGTGGGAACCGGGGCTACGGTTGTCAGTTGCCCATCATGCACAACAACACTGCCAAGGCCGGAGCGCGTCAGGGCTGCAAAGGTTGTGTCCTGCAATGTGCGGCGGGCGGCTGTATCAAAGTTTTCTGTTTCGTACAGCGCACAGATTTCGTCTTCGTTGGCGAACAGGATATCGACATGGTTTTTAACCAGATCAAGGAATGCATCGCGGTGGCGGCCAACGCAGAACGGGTCTGACAGGGAGAGAGCAACCTGACGTCCGTTTTTATGGGCAAGGGCTGCTGCCCGGCGGAAGGCTTCCTGCGCATGGGGGGGATCGAACAGATAGCCTTCCAGATAGATAATGCTGGAAGCAGCAATCATATCGGGCAGGACGTCATCTGGGGTAAAGCAGGTGCAGGCCCCCAGATAGGTTGCCATTGTGCGCTGTCCATCGGGTGTGACCATCACCACGCAACGTGCTGTGGGCAGGTTGTCAAACACCTGTGTGTTCAGCGGGGCGGACGGGAACTGCACCCCGTTATCGCGCAGGTCCTGCGTGAATTTAAGCCCCGCATCATCGCGCGAGACTTTGCCAAGGTACGCCACGCGTGCGCCAAACTGGGCCGCCACAACGCAGGTATTGGCAGCGGAACCACCGCCCATGACCTGCTCGGGGGTCAAGGCCGCTTCAAGCGCGTTGGCCCGGTCCACGTCAATCAGCGTCATGCTGCCGGGTGTAAGCCCCTGCCCTTGCAGGAAGGCGGCGTCCGTACGGGCGAGAATATCGGTGATGGCATTACCAATACCGAGAATGTCGTATTGTGTGTCCTGACCGGTCATGGCGATAAAATTTTTTCCTGAAAAAATGATCTGTGCGGTTGTTTGGCTAGCGCGCTGCCACAAAAAGGGCAACAGTAAGGCGTAAGCAACTTGCGCTGCTTACCAGACGGCTGCCTGAAAGAGAATGTTTTGGGGGAGCTGTGCTGGTGCGTGCGGCGGTTTGTTAATGTGGCTGCTGCCTGAACACAGGCAGCCAGAAAGGCGGGGGATTTTCTTGTTCAAAAGACGTAAGCCTGAAGAGAGTCAGCCAAACACTCAGGCACCCTCTACCGTTCAGCAGGGTTCTGCGCGTCCGGCAGGGGCATCTGGCACTGTTCTTTCGTCCAATGCGGCGGCTCAGGGTAGTTCTGAGGCTGGAACTCCCGTATCGCACTCTGATCATTCAAAGGAAACTTCACCCATGGGTCGTGCACCTTTTCCGTCCGGTTCTTCTCTTCCCGCAGGTGCAGGTATTCCGCCCATGCCTGGTGCAGCCTCCCGTGGTCTGCCTGCACAGATGCAGCCCAAAAAGGACGGGCCGGAGCAGCGTACTCTGGTCGTCGGGCGTGGCATTAGCGTGCAGGGCACGGTGCAGGATGCAGAACGTCTGGTGGTCGAAGGGACGGTCGAGTCCAGCATGATCACGGCTAAGGAACTGGTTGTTATGCCCGGTGGCCTGTTCCGTGGTGGTGTGGAAGTGGAAAATGCTGAAATTGCCGGTACGGTGGATGGCGCACTGACCGCGCGTGGTGGCCTGACCGTGCGTGGCAGTGGCCGCCTGCTGGGTAAAGCTGCCTGCCACCGCCTGAAGGTGGAAGATGGTGGCCAGATTACGGGTCAGCTGGAAATGCTGGCCGAAGGCAGTGCTTCTGCCAAAACAGCCGATAGTGCTGCTGAACCGGTTAAGGCGATCGAAGGCTGATTGTCTGCCTGTGGGCCTGATGGTGGCGTGTTAGCCGCCATCAGGTCACAGGATTTAAGTGGGCCGTGTCAGGCTACACTATCGCGCCGGTCGCGCAGGCGTACATACGCGATTTGCGCATGCTCTTCGCAGTAGGGTTTGCCCGGAATGGGTGTTGCTCCACAAAAATGAAAACCCGGTGTGCCGGGGTCGCCAATTGGCCAGCAGCAGGCCGGGCCACGGCGCTTTTGGGGTTCGGGGTCCGAGATGCTGCGCAACAGCGTTTTGGGCTTGGGGCTGGTACGTGCAGCCGGTGCGGCTTTTTCCTTACGGGCCGTCTTGTCGTCAACCACACTGAGCGCTGGTGTGGCCGTGGGGGCCGCAGGCTGGGCCACAACAGGGGCCGGGGTTGCGGGGGCCACCGGCTGTGCGAGGTGTGCCACAGGGGGCGTGGGTGTGGCTGCACGGCCAACGGACACTTCCGGCGTAGCTGGTGTTGCCGTAGGTTTGTCGGTCTTATCCGCCGCGGCCTTGGGTTTGCTCCCGTTACGGCGGATGGGGGAGGGACGGGGTGGCAGGCCCAGCCTGTGTGCCTTGCCGACCACTGCGTTCTTGGTAATGGAAAGACGCCTGCCGATTTCAGCCGTTGAAAGACCTTCCGCCCAGAGGTCCTTAAGCTGGGCGATTATTTCTTCGGACCACTCCATTAACAGGCACCTTTGAGCATTGCATGGCGGGCTGGCAAAATACCAGTGCTTCTATATTTTCCATATTAGGAGGATGGCCCTCGTATCTCAAGCAGAAAGCCCAAGGTTGGGGTGCTCTGTGGTCTGTTCATGCCTGCGTTGAGCGGGTGGAGCGAGCACTGGTAGTGCTGATGACACGTTATGGGGCTGTGGTATGGGGTTAGCTGTGCACAATATCCAGACCAATATCGAGTGCATGAACGCTATGGGTCAGCCAGCCGAGCGAGAGCACGTCCACTCCGGTCTGGGCAATGGGGCGGGCAGTTTTGAGCGTAATGCCGCCAGAGGCTTCGGCTAGGGCGCGTCCGTCAATCATCTGCACGGCCTGTTCAAGTTGTGGCAGGGACATATTGTCCAGCAGGTAAACATCCGCCCCTGTGCAGGACAGGGCTTCCTCCAGTTGTTCGAGTGTATCCACTTCCAGTTCCACCTTCATCAGGTGGCCAGCATACTGGCGCGCGGATTGCAGGGTCTGGCGTATGTTGCCGCCGCACAGGGCAATGTGGTTGTCCTTGATGAGAATGGCATCATCCAGCCGGAGCCTGTGGCTGCTGCCGCCCCCCGCCCGTACGGCGTATTTTTGCAGGCTTCTTAACCCGGGCAGGGTTTTGCGCGTGCAGGCAATGCGTGCTTTGGTCCCCGCCACGGCCTGCACAATCTGATGGGTGTGTGTGGCAATGCCGCTGAGGTGGGACAGCAGGTTGAGTGCCGTGCGTTCTCCTGCCAGCAGGGCTGTGGCGTTGCCCTCCACGGTGGCCAGCACATCCCCCTGTGCGATTTGGTTGCCATCGTGCTTGACCAGACTGAAGCGCACGGTTGGGTCCAGCATGGCAAAGGCCTGCCGTGCCCCTTCCAGCCCGCATAGAATGCCATTCTGGCGGCTGCGGAAGACCGCGTGCAACTGTTGCCCCGGCTTGGCCAGAGCCTGCGTGGTGACATCTCCCCCAATACCCAGATCCTCCATAAGAGCCATGCGTACAATGGGTTCCCATAACAGCGGGGGGAGATGTAGGCCTGTGGTCATGGTGTGCTCCGGTATGGGGGTCAGATCGCCAGCATCCGCTCGACCGCCATGCGGGCGGGGTGTTGCAGGGGGGCGGGTATGGTGACTTCCGTCTGCATGGTTTCCAGTGCCTGACGGATGTTGGACAGGGTAATCCGCTTCATGTGTGGGCACAGGTTGCACGGGCGTACAAACTGGGTTTGTGGGTATAGTGCCGCCAGATTGTCACTCATGGAACATTCAGTAACCAGCAATACTTTTTGCGGTTTTTTGTGGTCAATAAAGTCGATCATCTGTGCGGTGGAGCCTGCGCAATCCGCTTCGGCCAACACATCTGGCGGGCATTCGGGGTGGGCAATAACGGTTACGCCGGGGTGCAGGCGGCGGTATTGCCGGATTTCCTGCGGGGTAAAGCGTTCATGCACTTCGCAGTGGGCGGGCCATGTTAGCATTTCTATGCCGGTTTCCGCCTGTATGTTCTGCGCCAGAAATTCGTCAGGGATCATAATAACGCGGGATACACCCAGACTTTCCACAACCCGGCGGGCATTGCCCGATGTGCAGCAGATATCACTTTCCGCTTTAACGTCAGCCGTGCTGTTCACGTAGGTGACCACAGGCACGCCGGGGTAACGTTTTTTGAGCGTTCGCACGTTGTCTGCTGTAATGCCCTCAGCCAGAGAGCAGCCTGCCGTGGCATCGGGAATAAGAACAGTTTTATCCGGGTTCAGCAGCTTTGCAGTTTCGGCCATAAAATGCACGCCAGCCATCACCATAACCGAGGCATCCACTGTTTGTGCGGCACGGGCCAGCGCCAGACTGTCGCCCCGGATATCGGCCACGCAATGGAAAATTTCCGGTGTCTGGTAATTATGGGCCAGAATAACGGCGTTTTTTTCCTGCTTCAAACGCATAATGGCTTCAATGTCAGCCGCATAACTGGCTTCCCATTGTTCCCGCAGCATAATGTGGGCAACAGGGCGGTAGAGTTCATCCCTGTTGGTCATGAGTGATGCAGACATGGTTGTATTCCATTCCCCGTGCTATATATGCTCTTAATGAGTATATATGGGATCCAAGAATTGCAAGGGTAGAACCAAACACTTTTTCAGGAGATGGCAGGTAAAGGGAGTTTGGCACCAGCCAGATAGCAGTTTTCAGCTGTTTCGGGCGCGAATTGATAAAGTTGTGCTGGCCGCCCCTGCGTTGGAGAGTCATATTCGGCCGTGCGGCTGACCAGTTTTTGTTGCTGCACAAGACGCCTGAAATTCTGTTTGTGCATGGCCCGCCCTGCCAAGGCTTCCATGGCCTGCTGGAGTTGCAACAGGGTAAACTGTCGGGGCAGAAGGTCAAATACCGCGGGTGTATAACGAATTTTAGCCCGCATGCGCGAGAGAGCCGTGGCCAGAATGCGCCTGTAGTCACGGTGCATGCGCAGGCCCGGTAGCACTGGTGCATTCTGCCATGTGGATTCCGGAACAAGCCCGGCTTCCCACAGTAGTTCATAGCGTTGCAGGCTGAGTTCGTCGTTCCATGCGTGGTTATCAAGGCCAAAAACGGTGGCGCATCTTTGCCAACGGTGTGGGTTGTCCCCTGCCCAGTGCCTTAGTCGTCCGGCAATGGTGTGCAGGAGCGGGTCAGAGGCCCGATCGCGCCTGTCTTCCCACGGAAAATAGTCATAAATAGAGCGCTCGGCCAAAGTGTGTTCGCAGTTCTGGCGGATGAACGCCATGTAGGAAATGCGGACCATTTGGTGGCCTCGCCCATGCAGTGGGTCAGCAAATGTATAAAGCTGTTCCGTATGACCCAGCTTGAGGCCCGTCTGCTGTTCAACCCAGTTGCGCATGCCTTTTTGTAAGGAGCGATGTTCCACCATGAGCGGGCCAGATGGAAAGGCGCTCCCCTGATCAAGTGTGAGAATGTGGGGTGTATTGTTGCTTATGCTGACCAGCACAGCCACCAGTTCTGTTTCACAGAGTACTGGTTGCGCATGTGTGGGTATGGGGGTTTCCAAATGGCTGGGCATGTCTGGCACGGTGTATGAACGCTCTTTGTCTGGCAGGTGTCTCCTCATCCGTTCGCATGAGGCGGGGATCATGCGCGCAGGATGATGGGCCGGGACCAGAATAATGTGCTTCTGGTCCTGCGTGGCAAAGATGCTATAAAATTACAGGCAGGGAAACACAACAGGGTCAGGCATGGGGGCCGGTGGCCCGTCTGGCGGGGTAGCTTTCCAGCCAAAGAGACATCTCCTGTGCGGGGAGCGGCTTACTGTAAAAATAGCCTTGTAGAATATCGCACCCCAGTTCTTGTAATTTTGTTTCCTGTGCTGCGTGCTCAACACCTTCGGTAACCACTTTAATGCCCAGCCGTTTGCCAATGTTGATTGCAGCTTCCGCAACAACAAGGGAGCTGATGTTATTTTCAAAATTTTCAATAAAACTTCGGTCGATCTTGATTTCGGTCAGCGGGAGTTGTGCTAGCCGTGAGAGGGAGGAAAAACCCGTGCCAAAATCATCCATGGACAGGCCAACGCCAATATTGCGGATGGCCGTCAGGTTGGCGGCGGTCTCGGGGTCCTGCCGCATGGCAACACTTTCGGTAATTTCTATGGTCAGGCGTTGTGGGGCCAGATTGTACTTTTGCAACATAGAGAGAATCTGTTCTGGCAGGTCCATGCTGCAAAAATGAACAGCAGACATATTAACGCTTACAATGGGGACGTAAACATTACTCCGCTCCCATTCTATGACCTGCTGGCAGGATTTTTCCAAAGACCACATGCCTATGGCTTCAATCTGCCCGGTTTCTTCGGCAATGGGAATAAAGGTGGAGGGGGGAATAAAACCAAGCGTTGGATGCTGCCAGCGGCTGAGTGCCTCAACCCCGCATAATGTGCCGGTCAATGCGCATATTTGGGGCTGATATACCAGATGGAGCTGGGTTTTTTGCAAGGCTTCGCGCAGGGCAGACCCAATAATAAGGCGTTCACGCACATTACTGTTGCCGCCTTTGCCAAAAAACCGGAACCCGCCTCGTGCCTGTTTTTTGGCCTGTCGCATGGCAATTTCAGATGCGCCAAGTATTTCTTCTATTGCCGTGCCGTCATCAGGGTAAAGGCTGATCCCTATGCTCAGGGAGGCGACCAGATCACGCCCTTTAACCTCGATCGGCTCGCGGGAAATGCAGTTCAGGTCATGGGCCAGTTTGCATGCTTTTGTGCGATCTGCGTCAGGCATGATGACTACAAAATCATCCCCGCCCAGTCGGGCGACCAGATCGTGCCCTCGGCAAAGGGATGCAATGCGCCGCGCAATAGTCTGTAGCAGGATATCGCCGCTGTGATAGCCCATAACGTTGTTGACGTCCTGTAGCAGGTCAACATCAAGCATCAGAATAGCAAAGGGAGTCTGTCCGGGCTGTGCCAGCATCTGCCGGAGCCGAGTTGCCAGAGCTGCCCGGTTCAGGAGTCCTGTAAGGGAATCTATATTATTAAACTGGTTTATTTTATAAAGTGTTTTTTCATGTTCTATAATGGATGCGCAGGAGGGAATGCAGCCTGTAACAATTTTTTGCGGCCAGTCGGTTATTTTTTCCTTATTGCGCGAAAAAAGCGCGAAAATACCAATCAGTTCCCCCGCTCCGTTGCAGATGGCCGATGCCCAGCAGTCGTGTAAATCTGTGGGTTGGTCATGGCTCTGTTTCTGGGTCCAGATCAGGGCGCAGGCGTTCTGCGGGTTTTTGCAAAGGTCTTTGATATCCGATGGTGTGAGAACCAGATTGGTCAGCTTGTTGGTTTTGCTGCCGGGCAGGCTTTTGCCCGATAGGATGGAAAGCCCACCCTGTGCGGTAATCTGCAGGAGTGCTGCAATACTATTGGGAACAAGCTGCTCCACTTTATTGCAGAGCATATCCGCCACATCCTGTATGGTTGTGTAGTCAGCCAGAGATGTAAAAACCTGACTTTGGAGTTCCAGCAGTTTGCGGCGGTGGACTTCTTCGGTTACACCCTTAACAAAAGCCATATAATAGCGTTTGTTATCAGGACCAATGAGCGCGGTGGATAACGAAAGCTCGGCGGCAACATAGTCTCCATTACTCCGCACGAATGTTACTTCGCGGGAGGTGTTGACCAGCTTGTTAATGCCCGTCTTACGGTGGTGCGCAATGTAGCTTTCGTGGTGCTTGCGGTGCTCTATTGGAACCAGCTGATCAACATTGGTGCCCAAAACGGTGGACGCCGGGCAACCCCACAGGTTTTCTGCGGCGGGGTTGAAAAACACAATTCTGTTCTGGTCATCAATGATAATGACGCCATCAGTCGCCTGCTCAAGTATGGCAGTATAAAATGCATCGGCATGATATGCGGTTTGGAGCGGATGAGTGAATGCTGGCATGGACTCAATCTTTAAATATAAAGCTAGACCAGAGGGACATCGGTCTTACGACGGCCATGCCATATGAAGGGAATGCATAGGCTATGGTCTGCTCTGTTATGCGACGCCCGTTGAATTTTGACGGTATGGGCATAAGTGAAGTCAAATAAAATCTGATTGGAAAAAGACAAATCTGATTATTATTTTTCAAAAAATAGCATGTTATGTAAAATAAAACGTAAAAAACAAAATAAAAATATAGATTAAAACCATTATATTCAAAGGAATGGTTAAAAACAGACAGGTCCATGTCACATATATTCCCTTGTGATGACACGCATATTTTTTATTGTTATCGCAAGGCGTCAAAAAATATTTATAAGATTTGCAGGAAACGCTGTTATAGCAAGACCCTATGATGAAGCTTATCGTGATTTTCTCGCCACCATTATCACATTGACGTTACAATGAGGGATAGCCTCAATATCAGGCAAAATTGGCACATCTTCATAGAGAGTTAAAAACGGGTTTCTAGCAGATATATTCATTGTCCACCCTGGTTATTGCTCGTCTGCAGCGGGTATCTTGCGCAATGGGTGGTCTGGTCTAAATGGCTGAATTTTAATGCCGAGTTTGAGCCTTAAAGCATGCTATGCAAAATAATTGTCTATCCGGTCCTGTTTTGGGGTTAGTGCGCAAGCGTCTGATTGTTTACGATAAGAGAGCATGAAAACAGGTTTGATTTTTCTGGCCGCCGCAATAGCCGAAATTGGCGGCTGTTTTGCATTCTGGGGATGGTTGCGCCTTGGTAAAGCGCCTTTCTGGCTTTTGCCGGGGTGCTGTTCGCTGTTGTTGTTTGCCTATTTGTTGACTCTGATCGATACATCCGTGGCAGGGCGGGCTTATGCTGCTTACGGGGGGATCTACATTGTGGTCGCCGTGTTGTGGATGTGGCTTGCAGAAGGAACACAACCAGACCGGTGGGATCTGCTCGGTGCAGGGTTATGTTTGCTGGGCACGGGCGTTATTCTGCTGGCGCGGCATTCGCCGTAACGGCAGTTGGTTGCAATGGAGGCAGGCCCACCCATGAATGAAGAGTTCTGGCTGAAAAAATGGCACCAAAACGAGATCGGTTTTCATTCCCCGCATCCTCATAACGGGCTTGTGCAATATTTTTCTGCGTTTGGTCCGCCGAAGGGGAGCCGAATTTTTGTACCATTATGTGGCAAAACGCTCGATATTCATTGGTTCATCAAAAACGGCTACACGGTTGTCGGTGTAGAGCTAAGCCGTATGGCGGTTGAACATTTATTTGTGGAGTTGGGTATACAGCCTGATGTTCTCGCCCTGTCCGCAGAGGTGACTGTGTTCAGGGGACGGAATATTGAAATTTTTGTCGCGAATATTTTTGCGCTCACCGCATCCATGCTTGGGCCGGTTGATATGATCTATGACCGGGCCGCACTGGTGGCTCTGCCTGACGATATTCGTATATGTTATGCGCGGCATATTGTAGAAATAACGCGTTGTGCAAATCAGTTTTTAATTTGTGTTGAATATGATCAGGTGCGTTTATCTGGCCCGCCATTTGCGATTATGGCGCAAGATATCGAGCGGTATTATGCGCAGTTTTATACGATAACGAGTATTGAGCAGCAGCCTGTGCCCAGAGGAATTAAAGGCAAAGAGCCCGGATATGAACATATCTGGCTTTTGCAGGCGTTGCATGCTGAACGCAGTGCATGATCACGGCGCGTAGAGTTTCATTTTTGTTTGTTTTGACTTTGGCAGAATTCTAAAATCTGGCTTGAGATGTTTGGAATATGCTAAAATATTTTGTATCGATTATTCAAAAATCATGGAGTGGCGGGGTGGGCTGTAGTATATATTGCCCATGAATCTGTTGTAAAACCCAACACATGGTTATGCGCGTGAGCACATCTTCGCCCTTCTTTGCTGCTTTTTGTCAGTCTTTAAGAACTATAAAAAAACAGGCAAAAGTGGTCATGAATTACGCGCTGCCAGTTCTGGTGGTGGCTATATGCGGCACAGCGATTGAATTTAATGAATACCGACATGCGATTGCCGATGTCAATGAGGCCGCACGGCGGGATAGTCAGGCCTATGCCAACCTGATTATGGAACGGCTGGATACGCGGTTTACGGAACTGGACATGGCGTTGGCGGCCCTGCGTGGCCCGGATGATAAGCCAACTCCGGCTTTATCCCCTCAGGTCGAACTGTCTTTGCGTCATTATCTGCTTTCGCGCCCATCATATTCAACGTTTAGTGTGCTGGGTGCGGATGGGGAGAGTATACAATGGTCTACGTCAACCCAGAAAAGGCTGCTGGCTGAACCTTTACGGGATTTTTCATCCGTTCCCAAAATGCCCAATCATTTTCTGGGGCCGGTGCATTATTCAGAAAATCTGGGCACGGTTGTTCTGCCCATGCGTGTGCGTGAGAAAGATAACGGAAGCACCGGGTATTTTTTGGGGTCTCCTTACCGCCTTAACAGATTTCTGGATGAGCAGGAATTACCACCAGATTATCGGAAGTGGGACTTTACGGTTATCGATACCCGTAATGGACAATCCCTGACGCATCTTTTGCATATGCAGGTGCAGGTTCATCCCCTGTTGTCCATAAAGCCAGAAATGGTCGCACAGGCGCCTGTGCCGGGTTATCCGTTTGTTGTGCAAACACTGGTTTCGGATGCGCGTGTATGGCGTAATTATAGCCAGCAGGCCCCCGCGCGTTGGAGTGCGGAAGCCCTGATCCTTGCTTTGCTTGTTATTGCCGGGGAATTTTTCATTCGGCGGCGTGACCGCGAGCAGATGGTCCATTTGCGTAGGCTGACCGATTTTAATATGTTTATGGCTCAGGCCAGCCAGTGTGCCAGTCAGGCGGACAGCGAGGCAGGTCTTTTGCAGGAAATCTGCGATATGGCCATACGCTATGCCCATTTTAAAATTGCTCTGATAACCCGACCGGATGAGGCGCAGCAGTTTAGAATGCTCGCAATAAGTGGTGCTCGGGCCTATATGAATAATGTTTTCATTTCAGCCCGAGGGGATGTTCCCGAAGGCCGGGGCACCATTGGGCAGGTCTGGCGGAGTGGTCTGCCTATTTTCAATGCATCGTTTGTAAACAATATTACACTTGCACCATGGAAAGAGCAGGCCTTAAAACTGGGCCTGCGTTCAAACACCGCATTGCCTATATATAGGGATGGTAAAGTCTGGGCTGTTTTGAGTGTTTATCATGAAAAAGCAGATATTTTTGATGACCAGCTTCAAATTCTGCTTAAAGAAGTCTGCATTAACATTTCCATGGGGCTGGATAGAATTTATAGCCAGCAGTTAAGGGCTGCACTGCTGGATAACTCTGTGGTTGGTATTCTTCTTGTAAAAGAAAGAATTGTTCAGATGACCAATTCCTACGCCACGCATATGCTGGGAATGGAATCTGATGCCTTGACTGGAAAATCAACCGAAATTCTCTACGCAGATCAAAATGAATTCAAACGTGTTGCAGAATGTTATGAACAGCTTGCACAAAAACGTGCGGTAAAAATAGCGGGTGTGCGCCTTGCCCGTGCCGATGGTCAGATTCTGATCGCGGATTGTTCCGGCGTGCAATTATCTGATCTACAAAACGATATTTCTGTCTGGACTTTGGAAGACGTGACCAGCCGGGACGTGGCAAGGCGTCTTTATCATGCGTTGGTCAACGCAGCCGATGCCGTGCTGCTGGCGACGGATGAAAATGAGATGTGTAACCGTGCCTGCCAGGATCTGGTGCGCGATACCTTGTTCCACGCGGTCTGGATTGGTCGTGTGGGTGATGACGGGCAACTGGAAGTTTTATCCCGTGCGGGGGAAGGTACTGCGGGCATAGAGCAGATTAACAGTTGTCTGGATGGGTATTGTTCCTTGTCCCAGCCATTGGTGATTATGCGGGCCTGGCGGGAGAAAAAGCTGGCTTACAGCAATGATGAGCTGACCGAGCAGGCCGGCAGTCCATGTTTTGCCTTTATCCAGACCAATAACTGGCGTGCTGTGTTGTGTACCCCCATATGGCGGGATGGCCAGATATGGGCGATCATGACTTTTGTCTCGCCTCAGGCACAGGTGTTTGACGAACACAGTATTGCGTTGTGCAAACGCGTTGCCAGCCTTTTGGGGCATGCGCTGGACAAACTGGATGTGAAGCAGCGTATTGAATGTTTGCAGGAGCAGGAGGCCCAGCGTGCCCGGCATGATGTGCTGACGGGGCTGCCTAATCGTCTAGCACTTATGGAGCATCTCCCACAGGCTCTTGCCCGCGCTCAGCGCTACGCAAGCAGTGTGGCTGTCGGCCTGATTGATCTGGATGGTTTTAAGCAGGTGAATGACACGTATGGGCATGAAGCGGGCGACAGGCTTTTGCAACAGCTTGGGCAAAGCCTGCAAGCCCTGTTACGCCAGACGGATTACGTTGCCAGACTTGGAGGTGATGAGTTTGTTGTGGTTTTTGAGGGGTTAACACCAGATCAGGCAACCGAGCAGGTGGAAATTGTTCTGAACACCCTGCACACGGCTGTTGAAAAACCTTTTGCGGTTACGGCAGAGGCTTCGGCTGTGGTGGGTATGACTTTGGGTCTGGCTCTTTATCCGCAGGATGGTGGAGATGTTGAGCATCTGCTCAAGCGTGCCGACATGGCCATGTATCATGCAAAACAGAATAAAAAAACGCGTGAAAAATGGTGGATTCTGGCGAGTGACCTTGCGGATGGAGCGTGAGCCTCCCACCTGTCCTGCATGCTCTGTTCTTTGGGGGCATGGGTGGGGGTGCTTTGCTGTATTCGGTTCTGCCAGATTGTATGCCTGATCCGGGCAGGGTTGATTAAAAAAACCGGATACCAGAATTGCAGTGCAAAAATTTACGTTTTACTTTGTGCTGACCGGCCCTTATGGCTACCAAATACTATCCTGCATGCAGGATTTTTCTCACAGATATAGCGGCTTCAATGGACACCAAGACTCTTTTTTCCGGCATGGCGTTGGCTTTTGGCGCTTATGCGTCTTTTTCTGTTAGTGACGCATTCTCCAAATTGCTGGCTGGCCAGCTTGACCCATTTGAAGTTGCATTCTCCGGTGGGATTTTTGGTTTCCTTATTCTGCCCTTTATCCGTAGGCCCGGTGAATCCTATCTGGATATCGTCAGGCCGCAAAAATGGGGCATGTGGCTTTTGCGCGCAGGCTGCGTTTTTGCGGCAACGGCTGCCAGCGTGGAAGCCTTTATGCTGCTGCCCATGCCTGAAGCCTTTTCACTTATGTTTCTGATGCCTTTGTTTGTGACAATTCTGTCCGTTGTGCTGCTCAAGGAAAAAGTGACATTCTGGGCATGGCTGGCGGTTGTGTTGGGGTTTGTCGGGGTTCTTATTGTCCTGCGGCCAGGGTTTAGGGCGCTGCACTGGGGGCATTTATGTGCGCTTGTTGCCGCCATTGCCAATGCGGGCAGTGTGATTGCTTACCGTCTGGCGGACAAGGAGCGCACCCGCCTGTCTCTGTTCGGGTCAAGTCTGGTTGGTCCCCTGCTTGGTAACGGGCTGCTTATGGGGTGGCATGCCCAGTGGCCTGCAACCGTAACGGCATGGATTTATTTGTTCGGTTATGGATTTCTGGCAGCTTTAGGCCAGTTGATGATGATGATGGCAACAGCCAGAGCACCAGCCAACCGTGTGGCCCTGCCGCAATACAGCCAGATGGTGTGGGGGGTTGCCCTGAGTTACCTTGTGTTCCGCCAGCCACTGGATATTTGGACATTTGTGGGCATTGTTGTGCTGATGTCCTCTGGCATACTCAACTGGGTCAGGCAGAGAATCCGTTATGAACGGATGGCCATGAAGGAGCGCATGGCCCGCCGCAAAGCTCGTAAAGCGGACAAAGCTGGCAAGACAGGTCAACTCGCCAGTTAACCTGTCCGGCTGCTGGCTTAGGTTTCGATAATTTTTGAGCCAAAAATGGCAGACTGTAAGATAATCGTCATGGCGATCCGGGTATCCATGACGTTGAACATGGTGCTGAACAGCATGCCTGCGGCAACATTCATGGCGGAACTCCAGAGTTCTTTGGGGAGTGGGCCATGGGGGCCGGGTTTATCGGAATAATTTTGTAGGAAAATGGGTTCCATATAGACCCACATGGCTTCACGCAGGTCTTCGGTGGAGACGAGGGGACGATAAGGGGCGGCTACCTCAGGTATCCCTTCTTCTGCTGTACCCAGCCGACTGGCAACACTTGCAAACTGGGCATTCAGGTCTGGAAAATTTTGTGCAGAGCAGCCTTTTTGTAAGGCAGGGCTGCTCAGGCAGGGCCAGAGGCCGGGGTTATGTAAATCTGTGTCGCCTTGCATCAGGAGCTGGTTCAGTTGTTCGCCAAACAGGAATGTGCGCCCCCCTGCAAGCGTGTGGGCCATCATATCCTGCTCTGGTCGGAGGCCGGCCTGTATTAATGCAAGCAGGCTGGTCTGGGCTGCAAATCCGCACACACTGCCCAATGCCGTAAACAATGTGGGGGCATGAACGCGCCTGTTATCATCTTGCAAAGGGCGCGGAAAATTCCGCACGATTTCGGCTGTCACAAGATTGAGAAGAGCCGCCTGAGGAAAATCTTTCCAGACAACACCATCCGCGCCTGCTGTGTGGTTGGGTGGGGTGGGGGAGTGGGGCATGCAAACAGGCCTTGGTGTTGGGTATGGAGTAGTCCGTTCCATAACCCGAACCGCAGAGTCCAGCCAGTCTGCGCGTATGCTGTGCGATATTTAAGGTTAAAAATTTATAAAAATGGGGATGTGAGAAAATAAATCGGAAGAGTTTATAAATTAATATAACCCTATAATTTCAATATTATGGATAATTTTAACCAGATGATAAAATAAAATTCCGATCATTATAAAAAACACAACTTGCATTTTTGCTGGCATTATGTGAAAAATAAAAAGTGGATGCTCTTATAAGGCTGTCTGGTGCGCGTTGTGCCAGTATTGTCCTGTTGGAAGTTACGATTGCGCACGTGTTCTGTGCGCGACCACGACGTTAAAAAGGAGCCTAGTTATGACAACAGGCACCGTAAAATGGTTTAATTCGACCAAGGGTTTCGGTTTTATCCAGCCTGAGGATGGTTCGCAGGACGTGTTCGTTCACATTACTGCTCTCGAACGTGCAGGCATGGCTTCGCTTAGCGAAGGGCAGCAGATTTCTTACGAAATCGAAGCTGGCCGTAACGGCAAAAAGTCTGCTGTCAATCTCAAGGCAGTTTAAGACCAGATTAGCAGAAATGCTGTCTGAAGCCGCCTCTCGGGGCGGCTTTTTTTATACCCGGTTTGCAGGCGTAAAATTCAGGCATGCTCCGGTGTGCGCTTTAGCATGTAGCTTATGGCTGCGCCGCTCAGGCAGCAGGCTGCACTTGTTAAGAACATGGCAGGGTAACCCGAAAATTCAATAATAGGGCCAAGTGTAAAGCCCGAACAGGCTATCGCCAGATCCAAAAAGATGGAATAGGCGCTTAACGCGGCCCCCCGGTTATGAGGCCCCGCCTTGTTAACCGCCAGAACCCCCAATGCGGGGAACAGAAGCGAAAAACCGGCACCAGTTAATGCGGCCCCAAGGAGCGCACTGGTGTGCGATGGAAAAATGCCAATAATGACCAGCCCCACGGTTTCGACCAGAAGGGACACAATGGCAACAAATACCCCTCCACGCCGTTTGATCTGTGCAGCAAAGAAAAATCGGATGCAGACAAACACCATTCCAAAGACTGCCAGCGCAGTTGCAGCGCCACGCCAATGGTGCGCGGCATAATACAGGGCCAGAAAAGACGAAATGGCCGCAAACCCGATGGAACCAGCGGCAAGGGCGGACCCATGCCAGAGCACCAACCGCAGCGCCTTGCGGAAGGAAACAGGGGTGTCTGTTGCAGGGTGTGGCGCGGCTCCTTGGTAAAAGCCAATCAGAGCTAGCCCGAACAAGGGCAATACGGCCGAAAGGGCGCCAACCGAGACAAGGCCACCATAAGGTGCGGGCAGGAGTGCTAAAACCGCACCAAGTGGGGCACCCAGAGCAATTCCCCCGTAAGAACAAATACCGTTCCACGATATGGCGAGTGCGGTGTTTTCAGCGCCCGCGCGGTGAATATTCCATATGATAACGCCCGTTGCTGTCCAGCTTTCCGCCCAGCCCAGAAAAAGGCGGCTGAGCAGCAGAATACCAAGTGATGCAGAGGGTGTGTTCTGTAACGCTCCGGCCCAGCCCATAAGCAGGCCAGAGCAGACACAACTCAGTAACCCGCCAATCACCACGGGTTTTGGGCCTATTTTGTCTACCAATCGCCCGGCGGAAGAGCGGGCGGCAAATGTGGCAACGTATTGCAAGGCAAAGGTCAGCCCGGCCAATGTTGTGCTGTAGCCCAGTGTTGTATGCACAAAAATGGTCAGAACCGCATTGGGCATGCCTATAACAATATAGACAAGCAGGTTGAACAGAACGACGGAAAGAACCTTCCTGATCGGAGATGAGTCTGATGTCTGTGCAATGACCATGGTCTAATTGGAACAGATTTTAGGGAGTTTGCACAGCAAGTAAGCGTGGAGACTGCAATGTGGGTGGCAGTGCAGACCTGTATGGGGGGCAAAGAATAGGGCTGAGGAGAGGAAGAATTTATAGACCGATCGGTCTAGTTGTATTGACTGTTGTTCATGGATACTCTATCAAATATGCATGAGTGTTGTAGAAAAGCATAATGCAGCCAAAAGGCGTATTGTAGAAGCCGCACGGTCTATTGTTGGAGAGCGTGGGTTTTCTGCTGTAGGTATTTCCCAAATACTGGACGTGGCGAGTATTCCTAAAGGATCATTTTACCATTATTTTGATTCCAAGGAAGCTTTTGGTGAAGAACTTTTGCGGATTTATATGGATGATTATCTGCAAAAAATGGACACTCTGTTCTCGCCCGATGCAGGGAATGCAGCGGATCAGTTGTTTGCGTATTTCCGTTTCTGGCAGGAAACGCATGTGGACGGAAAAACGGGCGATAAATGCCTGATCGTCAAGCTTGCCGCTGAGGTTTCGGATCTGTCCGAACGTATGCGCAGAATTCTGGATTCTGGAACGGCCAAAGCCATTGACCGCATTGCCCGCACCATTGCGGAAGGGCAGCAGGAGGGGTCGGTGCAGCGTGGTATGGAGCCGCAAGCCTTGGCCGGGGCTTTGTACCAGCTCTGGTTAGGGGCGACCCTGATGGTCAAAATCACCCATCGGTCGCAACCATTTGAAAAGACTTGGCAGGCATCGCAGCGTTTGCTTTTGCCCTGATCGGGCGTTGGGTGTGGTAAACGGCACCGCAGCGGTCTTTTTTTTAAGCCTGTATTTACAACCCTGTGCGCAACATGCAGGGCGGGTATGAGACGATCGGTCTATTTTCCGCGTTGACCGCATCTATATCCATACATATATAGACAATATGAACAGCACAGACCAACAGAGTCCGGTTTTGGCGGGCATGTTTGTTGTGCAGAGTTATGGTCGGGCACGCTTGTTGCGAGTTGCAGGCAAATGGAAGGGGTGGCGGAATGTCGCCTTTCTTATTTGCGGGCGTATAAGTTGACCGGTCTACTTTATAGTCCTCCCGCATGCTGGCTCTGCTGAGCATCGGGATGCAGGGCAGGCTCTTCCTATGTCTGTCTTGGCTACCTTTAATATTTGTGAGGAAAAAATGGCCTACGCGACAACAAACCCCTATACGGGCGAAGTTCTAGCCACGTTCCCCGATGCAACGGATGCGGAAGTGCAGCTTGCCCTGACGCAGGCCCATGCAGCTTATGAAAGCTGGCGCGAAACATCCTTTGCCGAACGTGCGCGGATCATGAACGCGGCCGCTGCCATTTTGCGCCGGGATGTGGACAAGTACGCCCTGCTTGGCACGCTGGAAATGGGCAAGCTGTTCGAAGAATCCAAAAAAGAAGTCATTCTTTCAGCCGAAATTTTTGAATATTACGCCAAGTTCGCCGAAGAACTGCTCAAGCCTGAATCCCTGCCGGTTGCGGACCCATCGGAAGGCAAAGCAACTCTGGTGCACGAACCGCTGGGTATTGTGCTGGCTATTGAGCCTTGGAACTTCCCATTCTATCAGGTCGTTCGCATTATTGCGCCTCAGCTTTCCGCAGGGAACGCCGTGCTGCTCAAGCATGCATCCAACCTGCCGCAGTGTGCCGCTGCCTGCCAGACCCTGATGGAAGAAGCGGGTCTGCCCAAGGGGCTGTTCCGTAACCTGTATGCGGCCCGCCCCCATACGGCCATGATTTTGAATGACCCCCGCGTGTGTGGTGTGGCCCTGACCGGGTCCGAAGGTGCGGGTGTTATTATTGCTGGCACGGCAGGTAAGGCGCTTAAAAAAGCCACCATGGAACTGGGTGGGGCAGATGCCTTTATCGTTCTGGACGATGCCGATGTGGAAAAAGCCGCAAAATGGGCTGTTCTGGGCCGCCACTGGAATGCTGGTCAGGTTTGTGTTTCCGCCAAACGTCTGATTGTGGCAGACGCAGTATATGACCGCTTTTTGGAGCTGTACAAAAAGGGTGTTGCCGAACTCAAGGCAGGCGACCCGATGGACCCCTCCACCACGCTGGCACCGCTCTCCTCCCAGGCCGCTAAAGATGATCTGCACGATCAGGTCACACGGGCCATGAGCCACGGTGCGAAGGTGGAAGTCATTGGCGCGGCGGTTCCGGGCAAAGGTGCGTTTTTCCAGCCGCTGCTCATGACTGGTCTGGATGAAAACAACGAAGCCCGTCATTGGGAATTCTTTGGTCCAGTAACCCAGCTTTACCGCGCAAAGGACGAAAACGACGCCGTGCGTATTGCCAATGATTCGCCCTATGGTCTGGGTGGTTCGGTGTTTACGCGTGATGAGGCGCGTGGGGCGCGTGTGGCTGCACGGATCCGCACTGGCATGGTGTTTATTAACCATCCGTTGGTACCAAAAGCGGATCTTCCGTTTGGTGGTATTGCACGTTCGGGTTATGGCCGTGAACTGATTGGTCTGGGGATTAAGGAATTTGTTAATCACAAGCTGATCAACACGGTTGATATTGACGCACCGTTCTAACAAATACACCCCGGTGGGATTTCAATTCCGCCGGGGTTCTAACAAAAACTATTTATAATAAGATAGTTTTTATAAATATCTCTCAAAACTTCCATACCAAAATAATTCCACTGTGTTTTCCATACGGAAAACTTGCTGTGGCTGCGTGCCTTCTCTTCCATTCTGCGTTTTCAAAAAAGAGGTTTGTAAAACCGATGTCGTCCAGGTCTGAAATTCTTATTGTTGGCGGTGGTGTGGCCGGGCTGGCTCTTGCAACGCGGCTGGGCAAAACTCTGGGCAGGCAGGGGAAGGCCCGCATTACTCTGGTGGACAAGAGTTTCTGCCATGTGTGGAAGCCAATGTTGCATTGTTTTGCAGCAGGCACGGTCATGAACGAGAATGACCGCATCAGTTTTATGTCTCAGGCCAGCGGAAACCATTTTGAGTTTTGGCCGGGTGAGGTTGTATCCCTGGACCGGAGTAAAAGAGAAGTCACCCTCAGTCCTTTTCATGCCTCTGATGGTACACCTGTGCTGGAAAGCCGGACATTGACCTATGATGCCATCGTGCTGGCAGTGGGCAGTTGCGCCAACGACTTTGGCACACCCGGTGTTAAAGAAAACTGCCTGTTTATTGATAATCTGGTGGAAGCCAATTCTTTTAACGAGAAGTTTCGTATGGAACTGCTCAAGGCTTTTGCCAATACGTCCAAACTGGATATTGCCATTGTTGGCGGGGGGGCTACGGGCACCCAGCTTGCTGCGGAACTGCACAAATCGCTTGAAATTGTGGACCCGGTCAGCCTGCACGCCTTTGGCAAGGAGCCACCCAAGTTGAGCATTACGCTGCTCCAGTCTGGTGTGCGTATTCTTCCTGCTTTTCCCGAATCCGTATCGGTTGCGGCACAGCAGGAACTGGAACGTATTGGGGTTACGGTGCGTACATCCGCCAGAGTGGCCGGTGCGGACGAGACCGGCTTTATCCTCAAAGATGGCACGCGCGTGCCCGCAACGCTGCGGGTGTGGGCGGCGGGGGTGCGTGCGCCAGAAGTGACCCGTGCGTATGGTGGGCTTTCGCTCAACCGTTCAGGCCAGATTCAGGTTCAATCCAACCTATGTTCGGTCGATGATGACCGGATTTTTGCAATGGGGGACTGCTCCTTTATTGTAGACGACCCATTGCCCGCAACCGCGCAGGTTGCCCGGCAACAGGCCATTCATCTTGCTAGGCATCTGCCTGCATGGATTGAACGTGGTACAGCCGTGCCTTCATGCATTTTCCATAACAAGGGGGCTATTGTTGCTTTGGGCAATTATAATGGTTGGGCTGCCCTGCCGGGTGGGCGCGTGCTGGGGGGCGGTTTTATGCGGGGGCTGTCTGCTCGTGTTGGGCATATGATGCTCTACAGAAAACATCAGGTTGAGCTGTACGGCTGGCTGCGTGGTCTGGCATCCATTTTTGCAGACAAAATTGAAACCTTTATTCGCCCCCCCGTGCGGCTGGATTAAGTCTGGCTCTGGATATGTGAGCGGATATGACCGCAAGGCCGGGGCTTGTCGTCTTGGCTTTGCGGTTTTTTTGCCTGTCAGGGTTAGAAAAGCAGGGGCAGTAAAGACTGGCCGGGCAGGATTGGCGGCCCCGGATAGTCGGTGCATCAGTTTTGAAAAGGGTAGTACCGGAAGGTCACAAAAACCGTGTTTCCGTTTACGGTCGGGCGGGTGGATGTGCCGGAATCCGTAACCCCGCGGAAGGCGAATTTGCGCACGTAGGTGTATTGCAGACCAGCCATAACGCTGCCGTAGTGTCCATCCAATAGGTGCCACCACCCGCCCATTGTGTAGGATATGAGCGATTGGGTCTGGGCATTGCAAACCCCCATCATAAGAGAACAGCCTGAAAGTTTGGCATTGGGGGAGCCGTAGCCATAATAGCTGCCATCTGCGCCCTCATAAACCGCGCGGTGCGCGGCTTCCACACCGCCATAGGTGTAAAGCAGTAGATTGTCCGTTGGGTGACCGATCAGGCCGACGGAGCCAATAATCTCACGCAGGGGGGCGGGAGCACCCGTGCTGCGGAAGGTCATGTCAGGCAACTGGCTGGGCCCATACCGCCCGACCCCTTTGCCAGCCAGTACATCCCCCACAAGCTGCATTTTGCCAGACAGGAGCGGCACGGCCATGGAGCCGCCAACGCCGCCCCCAAATGCCACGCGGGAGTGCGCCTGACCGCCAAGTCCCCCATTGCCGCCCCCATTCACAACAATGGTACGGAACCACCGTGCTAGACCATAGAGTTCGTAATGCCCGACAGAGGTGTCGACTGCGGTTTTGAGAACAATATCCGGTGCGGCGTCAAGGCTGTAATGGGCCTCGGGGTCCAGCATGCCTGTGCCCGTGCTGTTATAGATGACATGCGGACCAGAGGTCTGGCCCATGGCCGGGGGAAGGTTGCCCCCTGAATCCAGTGTGGAATCATCAAACCCAAGGGTGGCCTGTGGGGTTTCAACAGAGAGGCCAAGCCACCATTTGCGGTGGAAGTCCTTGATAAAGCGTACCTGCGGCACACGGGTAAAGGTAACGCCGGGAATAAGGTTGCTGTCCACAACAGGGGGGAGCTGTTCATGCCTGCGCAGCAGGGTGTTGGTGTAGCCCGTGGTCAGGCTCCATGCCTGACCCGCCAGAAAATGCAGCCCGAGGTCCCGGTCATCCGCCGCCAGATAGGCCTGTCGCATTCTGGGTACATAGCTGTTGGTCTGCACGGCGTTGGAATTGCTGCCAGAGCCTCCAAAATCGCTTTCCACGTAGGCTTCAACAGTCACGCCCCTTGCCGGTTTGCCCTCTATGAGCAGGCTGAAGCGGCTTAACTGGGCCGTGGGTCGGTATTCTGAGGCATGGGCATTGGGGTTGCCAGAATAGGGGAAAGCGCCCCAAGGGGTGGCGGGGCCTGCGGTCAGGTTTTTGTCGCGGTAGATGTTGGACATATCCACAAACCCACCCAGTTTGACCGAGACTGAACCAATCTTGAAAATAGGGGGCAGGCTGTCCACTTCCGTTTGGGTCAGGGCTGTTGGACTGGAAGAAGACAGGTTGATACTTTTAACGCTTTGCGCATCCTGCGCCACGGTTTCTGGTGTGGGATCGGTGGAAAAAGGCTCGACCGGCTGGTTATTTATGCGGACTGGACCCGCCAGATCTTCGGTCCGTGGGTTGGTCATGGGGGGCAGGGATGCGCCATGTGTTTTTGCCGCGCCAGCAGAGCGCAGGCCGGGGGCATATTGGCTGGTATGGTTCTGCTCCGTGCCCGGCAGATGGCGCAGGGCGGCGTGGGTTACTCTTTGGCTTTTTTGCAGGTCTTTGACCTGTGCCTGAAGTTGCAGCACCATACTGCGGAGTTGTGCGATTTCAGCACTGCTGTCGGCCATTGCGGAACGGGGGAGGCACGTCATGCAGCCTATGGCGCAGGATAATCCAAAATACCAAAGTCCTTGCGTGCAGTTATATGGAAAAGACTGTTTTTTCACCCTGACCGATCCTCGTGTGGCCGGTCTGGGACGACTATGTTTTGAGCGTCTTACCGGTAACGAAGCAGTGATTTAACGGGAATTGCCTTGGTGTAGATATGCCAATTTGGCGACCCATCCATACAGGCGGCAATATCGGTGGGGGCCTAAGCGAATTGCTGCGTATTTTATGCTTTCAACAGCATAGGGGTATTAAGCTGTATCTGCCGGTGGTTGATTTTTTTTATATAATTTCTGGTTTCCAGATACTTAAAAATTCTACTGGTTGTTTCAAATGTCATGCCCAGATAATCGGCAATGTCCTTGCGGCTCATGACCAGAGTGAGCACCTGTGTGGTGTGGTCAAAATATTCTGGCCGTTTGCTATAAGCGCGTAAAAAACCGATCAGTTTGCTTGTCGCTGTTGGGCAGGACATAAGAATAATATGGGTTTTGGCTGCCATAAGGGAGGCCGTTTTTTGCTTGAGCAGCAGGTCCATCACGCCCGGATAATCCTGTGCCAATGCTTGCACCGCGCTACGGCGTAGGCGTTTGAGGTGCACGTCCACCAGTGCAATGGCTGACCATGCGTAAACCTCGTTTTCTGCAAGACCCAAAAACCTTCCCGGCCACAAAAAGTCGAGCACCAGATTACGGCCTTCTTCAAGCTGGTAATCCAGCCTGAGCGCTCCAGAGTGTACGAAGTAAATAAAGTCGGCACTTTCACCCTGCCGGAACACCACGCTTTTTGCGGGTTTTTTTAGGTCACTCCAGATGCGTTCCAGCGCGGAAAAGGCTTCCGCCATAAGAACATGCGCAGAGTTGGGGCCAAGAGTGCCGGAATATTGTGGGGGGTGCAGGGGGTTAACGTGCAGCACGTGGGCGTTTACCGCACCCGCAGTAGCTGAATGCTCTGCCAAGGGTCTAGCCCGTAGTGTGTTATCCCCATGCCAATAATTCCTTGCTGTTGTGAGGGCGAGGTTGATGTCCGGCTTATAAATAAACGAAACGGAACCGTTTCACAATATCATCCGTTGTCTCATCTCTGTGGAGCCAGTAGCAGGGTCAACCAGCGGGTGTAGTTATTGTTTTAAGGGGAAGGGGACAGGTTTTTTGCTTCAGCAAGAGCAAGTTGTGTCAGGTGTTTTTCGTTTTTACGTAAAAAGAGACCCGAGCCGAATAAACCGATCACGGTCAGCACACCTATGGCTATGCCTGTTGGGCCGGATACTTCGGATATTTTACGCCCCAGTAGGTAGGTGCCCATTGTATACCCGCCAGCCCAGCACGTGCCGCCCAGCGCGTTAAAAAGCATGAAGCGCTTCCAGTGCATGTTACACGCACCAGCCAGCAGGGCCACAAAGACGCGCAGGACAGAGACAAATCGCCCCAAAAAAACAATGGCGCTCCCATGGTGGCGGAACAGATACTGGCCAAGAATAAGCCGCTCAGGGGTTAGGCCGACTTTTCCCCCATGTTTTTGCAGGAGTGGCAGCCCAAAATGCCGCCCGATCAGATACCCGAAATTATCCCCGATAATGGCCCCGGCAATGGCGGCCAGAGCTACCCCTTGAATGGCCAGATGGTGGGTCTTGAGGCAGTAAAGTGATGCGGTGATGATGCAGGTTTCGGCTGGAACGGGCAGGCCCATGCTCTCCATCAGGACAAGCAGGGTCACGATACCGTAACCGTAATGCTGAAGCAGCGTATCCAGATGATGTAGCAGGGGGAGAGTCCTTGTTCCGGTGTTTCGGTTTTCTGATGCAGTCAGAGTGTTCGCGGTGGAAAGGCTTTCTGTTGCATGGCTGCATTTCCAGATGGGGGTGGGTTGCCGCTGGCGCCAGAGTCTTTGTGTGCACTGTGGCCGGGTGGCTTACTGTAAGGGTTTAAGACTGGGTGTGGGTGTAAATTCAGTTTGTAATTTAAGAACATATGGAAATAAGTCAATAAAATGCAAACAATTATATTTATAACCATTTAATACAAAAACAAAAGTGTTCGATAAATAACAATAATCGTTTTTTTAACGCTCAATGTATTTCCAGATGTGTTTAGCATAACCCTAGATTCACGGGTGCTTTTACATCATCTGATAAGGAATATAGGCGTATGGCTTTTGATCATGCAGGTTTTTTTGCGCGGATAAACAGCACAAATCCGGTCCTGTTTATCCGCGTAATGGCACGTGCGGCCACTGTGTTGGGGCCAGTTTTCATGATGGTTGTGCTGAATGTGGCAACCCGGCGGAGCGCCTATGCAGATGCGGGTTTGTATTTGGCCGGGAGCAATAACACGTACACTGTGAGCGGTTCTGAAAGTTTTTCTGGCGCCAGTAACTGTTCCAGCCCGTATTTTATCTCTCCTGTCTGTGTGGACGGAGGGGCTACACTGCAGGTTGTGGGATCTGGTGCCACGCTTGTATCCCAAAGACAGATCTTTATTGGGTACAAATTGTCGGGGACCAGCACTCTTTCCATTCAGGATGGGGGGGAGATGCTTCTTAACCACACGGTCTTACAGGCAGGCTGGAGTGGGGGGGATGGTCTTATCACTGTTTCTGGCGCGGGGTCACGTCTTGTCACATCTTCAGAAAGTATTCTGGTGGTGGGGACTGGAGATAATGGCAATACTGGTAGTCCGCTTTACAATACGGGGCAAACAACTCACGGCGCTCTTACGGTTACGGATGGTGGGTCTGTGCAGGTCGGAAAGGTGGCTGTTGGCCTGTATGGCAACGGGGTGGGAACTGTAACGGTTGATGGCCCGAACTCTCTTTTGCACGTGGTGCAGGAATACCACGTAAATGGGGGTACGGGGGTTGAGGGAGGGAGCGGCACAACGCAAATAAGCAATGGCGGCAGCTTGGTGGTGGACGGACAGATCTTTTTTGGGGGGGATGCGAAGGATGGCACCGGCAGCCTGATTGTACAATCCGGTGGTACGCTGGAACTGGGGGACAAGGTCGAAAACGGCCAAACGACCAGTGCCCTGCTTGATGAGGAGGGTGTGGGTGGACAATCAAATCTGATTTTGTCTGGTGGCGCCATCAAACTTATCAATTCTGGTCTGAGCACGGCAATGGATATGCAGCTGACAGGCGGTGTGCAGTCCACGTTGGATACAAACGGCAGAACGGCTGTACTGTCAGGTGTACTGGCGGGCAATGGGGGGCTGGCCAAGGCGGGGCAGGGCACGCTTGTTCTGTCTGGGACCAATACTTATGCCGGGGCGACGGAAGTGCAATCGGGCACGTTGGAGGTCGATGGCGGGGTGGCGAGTGCGGTCAGTGTGCGCAATGGTGCAACGCTGGCCGGGGTGGGGAATGTGGGCACGACCACTGTTGATTCTGGAGCCACCCTGTCGCCCGGCACGGCCAGCCACGGTGGTTCGTTGACCATAACAGGGGATCTGGCCATGGCGCATGGTTCCACCTTGCTGCTCAACAACGTGTCCACCACTCAGCCAGCACTCTTGGTGGCGGGTGCTGCCACTTTGTCTGGTGGGACCGTGCAACTGTCGGGGGTGCAAAGCCTGCATTACGGTGAACAATATACTCTGGTATCTGCTGCTCAGGGAGTAAGCGGGCAGTATGATGGGGTGGATGCCGGTCAGGCGAATATTCATCCATTTTTAACGCCAACCCTCTTGTACACGGCGGATACAGTTAATTTGCAGCTATTGCGCAACGCAGTGCCTTTTGCTGCTGTGGCGCGCACACGTAACCAGCAGGCTGCGGGCGCTGGATTGCAGGGCGTGGCGCTGAACAGCTCTGTTGTGCGTGCGGTGGTGCAACTGGGGGGCACGCGTGCGGTTGATGCGGCACTGGATGCTTTGTCGGGCGAAATCCATGCATCCATACGCACTGTTCTTGTGCAGGATGCCCAGTATATGCGGCAGGCCGTATCGGACCGGTTGGCAGGCGCATGGTGCGATAACGGGTGGGCGCAGGGTGGATTGCGCACGGCATTGGTTCATCAGGGTCATATTCTGCAAAGTGATGGATGCACGGCTGCGCAGACCGTGATGTGGAGCGAGGCCTATGGTGGATTTGGCAATAATAGCGGCGATGGCAACGTTGACAGCCTGCACCACTCCACTTCCGGTTTTATAATGGGGGCAGACACGGCGTTGGGGGAGAGTGGCCGGTGGCGCGCTGGTGGTTTGGTCAGCTATGGCCGCTCCATGGTGGATGGCGGAGGGCGGAGTTCCTCGGGCCAGAGCAATAACATATCTCTTGGGGGGTATGTGGGGGCGCACTGGGGCGGATGGACCCTGCATGTGGGGGCGGGTTACACGTGGAACCTGCTTGCCCTTTCACGCAAGGTGGCGTTTGCGGGGTTTGGCAATACCTTGTCCAGCCAGTACAACGGCGGCACCGCGCAGGGGTTTGGTGAGCTGGGGTACCGGCTCCATCTGGGGCGTAGTGTGCTGGAGCCGTTTGGGAACATGGCGTATCTTAACCAGCATACCGGTTCTTTTCGGGAACGTGGGGGAGTGGCCGCGCTGCGTGGCCGTGCTTCGGATGCAGGGGTTACATTTGCCACGTTCGGGCTGCGGGCGTCTGCTTCATTCTTGACGTATGGTGCATGGGTAACACCGCATGCCATGCTGGGTTACCGGCATACCTTTGGGCCAGTCACCGCAACCATGCATGAGACTTTTGCAGCAGGGTCTGGTGGATATGGCATGGATGTGGCCGGTGTTTCACTCAGCCGGGATACGGCCGTGCTGGACGCAGGTGTGCGTGTCAAACTGACGGACAGGATTGATATCGATGTGTCCTATATGGGCCAGTATGGTGGCCCATCCACAAGCAGTGGCGCGCATGGGCGCGTAACCTTCCGCTTTTAATGCAGATCAAGGCCCGTATTGCCCGAGAAAATCTGAAGGATTACGGGGCAGGTCAAAAGTCTGCTCCGCCATTGGCAAAGAAAAATTTGGGTGAACACTCTACTTTTGCCCGTGCGGGTAAAAATATCAACACAGGAATGTAACACTTTTGCAGCGCTGCGGGCTGTAATCAGGCGGGAACTGCTGTTTTTTAAGGGTTCTGTTGTCCATTCAGGGGAGTTATACCGCTTTATCACCCCTTGGAGCTTTGACTCTGGTTTATGAATGGGGCAGGCCGTCTGTTCGGTTGTCGCAATGATGTTCTGGGTCTTTTGTATTCCAGTTCGGGTCGTGATTATGGTGGAGTGAGTTTTTGTGACGCAAGAAAGACGTTCTCTGTTTGCTGGTTCGTGGCGTGCATCGCCCAATGCAATCAAGCTGAACCAGTCCATGCGGCTGATGCGTCGTGATGTGCTGCTCTCGGGCATCGGTGCTCTGGCGGCTTGGGGTGGGGCAAATGCCGCACCAGCGCTGGATACAGTGCCGCCTCCGGTGCCTGCGGTTGATCCGGGCCTTGCGCGGTTTATGGATATTTCGCACTGCCTGACGGACCGTACCGAGCTGGATTCTGCCGTGGGGGCGGCCCTGTACGCGGGTATGGTGCAGGCAACGCCCGAGCGCCGGGCGCACATATCGGCCCTGTATGACCTGAAGGCAAAGCACAGGCTGGTCACCGCCGCCGAACTGGCAAAGGCTGCCGAAAAGGCCGATAAAGCCTTAAAGGACGCTATTCATGACATCATGATCGGTTGGTACCGTGGTGTTGCGGGCGGCAAGGTCGTTGTGTACCGCACCGCCCTGATGTTCGATATTACCAAGGACGCAATCTACCCCAAGACCTACGCGGCGGGTGGTCCGTTCTACTGGACCTCCAAACCGCCAGAGGTCGCGCGCCCGACCGGCCTGCCGGCACTTTCGCCCTCGCCGTTTGTTGTGGAACCCACCTGAAGAACCGAAGCAGTCCAAACCTATGTCTTCTGACCAGAATCTTTCCGCTGATGTTGTTATTGTCGGGTCCGGCGTTGCCGGGAGTTCCATCGCCAACGAACTGGTGCGTGCTGGAATATCCGTAATTGTTCTTGAGGCCGGTCCACGTGTGGACCGGCAGCATTTTGTAGAGAACTTTCGCAATCTTGAGAATAAGCCCTCCTATCAGGGGCCATTCCCCAGCACGCCATGGGCACCCCATCCGCCCAACCAGCAATCTCCCAACAAATACCTCCACACCACTGGTCCGGATGCGGAGGCCTACCAGCAGGCCTATCTGCGGCTTATGGGGGGAACAACATGGCACTGGGCCGGGTGTGCATGGCGCTACCTGCCATCCGATTTTGAGCTGAAAACCCGCTACGGGCAGGGCCGCGACTGGGCCTTGACCTATGATGATCTGGAGCCTTTTTACTATCAGGCCGAGGTGATGATGGGAGTCTGTGGCCCGGACCCGAGTGTGGAAGACCTGGGCTCTCCGCGCAAGCAGCCCTACCCGATGGAGGCACTCCCCCTGTCCTACGCAGGGGAGGAATTCCGCAAGCTGATTACCGAAAAAACGCCATGGCGTATTGTGCACGAGCCACAGGCGCGTAACACCCGGCCATATGACGGACGGCCAACGTGCGAAGGGCATAATAACTGCATGCCCATCTGCCCGATTGGGGCCATGTATAACGGCAGTTATTCCGTCTACCATGCCGAGGCCGCGGGGGCGACGTTCATCCCCAACGCAGTTGTTTACAAAATTGAGCGGGATGCTGCGAACAAAAAGGTTACAGCCGTCCATTACTACGACCCGGATAAAGGGTCGCACCGTGTGAGCGGCAAATACTTTGTAATAGCCGCCCATTGTATTGAAACAGCCAAGCTCATGCTTCTGTCCGCCGATGAGCAAAGCCCGGACGGGGTTGCCAATAGTTCAGGGCAGGTCGGCCGGAACATGATGGACCATACCGGGGTACAGGTTACGTTTATCAGCGGGGACAAAGCGCTTTGGCCGGGGCGTGGTCCGCTGGAAACCAACGTGATCGACAATTTCCGTGATGGAGACTGGCGTAATGAGCGTGGCGCTTACCTTGTGCACATGGTGGATGATAATCAGGTCGATTTTGCAACCCAGCTTGCTATTTCCAAAGGTTATGTCGGCCGGGAACTGGAAGAGCAGATCCGTTATCTGGCATCGCACACGGTGCGCCTGTTCAGCCATAACGAGGCCCTGCCTGACCCTGAAAACCGTTTGACCCTGAGCAAGACGGAAAAAGACGCGCTGGGTATTCCGCACCCACAGGTCTATTATAAACTGCCGCAATATACTGTGCGCAGTTGTGACCATACGCGCAGTGTGTTCAAGCAGTTGATTCATCTGATGCATGGCACGGACGAGGAATGGACACCGGGTTACTTCCCGCAGGACCATCCCTCTGGCAGCACCATCATGGGGGTGGACCCCAAGGACTCCGTGGTGGATGGGCATTGCCGCACGCATGACCATGAGAACCTGTTTATTGCCAGTTCATCTGTCTTTTCGACCGTGGGAACGGGGAATATCACCCTGACCGTAGCCGCCATTGCGCTGCGTGTTGCCGATACGTTGAAAAAAGAACTGCTCCATGGCTGATTTCAAACATATTTTCTGGTCCGTTCTGTTCGGGGGTGCCGTGCTGGGTGGGCTGCATGCGGCACCGTCCCATGCAGCGGATGACGAGCAGGCTCTTATGGCCCGTGGTGCATACCTTGCGACAGCAGGGGATTGTGTGGCCTGCCATACACGCCCCGGTGGCAAACCATTTGCCGGAGGGCTGGAAATTGCCACGCCCAAAGGGGCCGTTATTTCCACCAATATAACACCTGACCCACAAAATGGGATTGGTGCTTACACGCTGGAAGACTTTGAAAAAGCCCTGCGCCGTGGCCTGCGCAAGGATGGCGCCTATCTTTACCCCGTTATGCCCTATGTATCCTATGCCGGGCTGACGGATCAGGACGTTAAGGCGCTGTACACGTGGTTTATGCATGGTGTGCAGCCCGTAGCGGAAAAACCGCCGGAAACAGAGATCGGGTTCCCGGGGAATATCCGCATGTCCATGATGGCGTGGAACATGCTGGCAGAGAGCGAAAAGCCCGAAACGGGGGATTCCGCAACCTATGACAAGCTCCGTCGTGGGCATTATCTGGCGACAGCGCTGGAACATTGCGGCACCTGCCACACACCACGCAACTTTATGTTGGTGGAGCAGCAGGACCAGTACCTTGCGGGGAGCCAGCTAAATGGCTGGTTCGCACCCAATATCACGCCCAGCAATACAGGCGGGATAGGGGACTGGAGCGAAGACGATCTGGTGGCCTACCTGAAAACAGGCCATGCCAAAGGGCGCAGTCAGGCGGCTGGTCCCATGGGGGAAGCCGTCGAGCACAGCACAAGCCACCTGAGCGATGAGGACCTGCACGCACTGGCGGCCTTTATCAAACAGGTGCCCGCACATGATGATGAAATGGAACATCAGGCGCGCGACAGTTTTGGCAAGGCGTTGCAGGACCCGGATATAAGGTCGGGAATCGTTCACCGTGTTGATGATCTGTACGAAATGGGCGGTGCCGAACTGTATGACGCCAACTGTGCCGCCTGCCATGGAGCCAGTGGTGCGGGTACTGCGGATCAGTATGTACCCTCGCTTTACGCCAACTCTGTTGTCGGGTCGGGTCGGGTGGATAATCTGATCATGACCATTCTGGAAGGGGTGAACCGCTCTACACCTTCGGGTCATGCCAGCATGCCATCCTTTGGCAGCCACTCCGATGTGCAACGCCTGAGTGATGCCGAAATTGCCAGACTGGTTAATTACCTGACCATCCGGTTTGGGAGTGGGGACCATCAGGTCAATGCGGAGCAGGTCGGGGCCATGCGCCAGCCGCACCCTGCGCCAGCTCCAGCACCTGCCGCCGCTCCGCAGGAAGCTGCCAAGCCTGCGCAGCCCACACAGCCCGACCATCCGTAAAAGTTTTTTCCGTGGCGGAGGGGCCACGGAACAGAACTGGATGTGTGCGGGTGTTTCAAAACCCATAAAATCTGCCCCATTCACCCATATTCCGGGGTGGATGGGGCAGATTGCATTGGGGCATGGTGGATGAAGGGTCTATGCTAAAACAGCATAAGACGGTAATTGAGAGCGCATGATGCCAGCCGTGCCCCGTCTGGCGTCAGGGAAAGCGATCAAGGCCGATTGTACAGTCATAAGGTTACTTGCATGTTGCTGCCTCCCTCGCTGATATTGGGCGTTGGTGATTTTGGTCAGGAGTTATGAGTGCTGCGGCTTGTCAAAGCTGGCAGAATCGTAACAGACTGGGATTATTTATTGTGTGGTCAGGTCTTTAGGAGATTTCCCATGTGGGAAAACCCAAAACATATTATTGTTCCCGTGTTCTTCAATTATCGTGGAACAGCGCTCTTTCACGAAGATCCCGTGAAGGTAAAAGCGAACCCTAACGGCCTGCAGAAGTTTATGGGGTTGTTTAACCAGAAGTATCTGCCCACAGACGAAATTCATTACCAGAAGCATTTTTATTACGGTTTTGAGTTCAACCCGCGCGAGGTCAAGGCAACCCAGTGCTTGATGGGTGGCATTTTTGACTTTTTTCATGCGCGTGGTCTGACATTCAACTACCCCGACATTTCCAACCGTAAAGGAGCGGAAATCTGGATTGGGGAATATAAATGCCACCTGTTCGATATTATGGCCGATATCAGAAACCCCCATCTGTGCGATTTTGGGTATTTTGACCCCAAAACGGGGAATGTGGTGCTAGACGACAACATGCGCCGCTCCGATGGGCAGCATAAGCCCGCCGATGTGTCCCGCCGTCTGGTGCGCGACAGTTTTCTGAACGGAAAAATTTTGACCAGTTGCATCAAAGTTATGGAAATGCCGAAAGAAAAAGAACCAGCCGCCTGAATACTCTGCTGGGTGTGCGGTTGTGTTGCATATGGTCTGGCACGGTTTGCGGGGGGCAAAGAGGGGTGGTTGCACCTATGGCCCATATGCAGTCGGTTTTTCGGTATGGGGCGTGCGTGTAGGCCGCAGTAGGGTAAAGCTGCTTGCTGAAGCATCTGGTATCAGAGAGTGTCTGCCACATACGTGGTGATGGAATGCTCGGCAGTTGAGGAAAAATGCACGTCGGCTTGCCTGACAATACAGGTAATGGCGGTCTTATTGTTATGGGAATGTATTTAATAATTAAATATATTATATTCGATCAGTAGTCTCATAGCCCTATAAAATCTTCTTATTTTAGGGGTACTAATGCATCGCAGCCGCTCTTGTGCCGTTGTGGAAGAGAGTTGCCACGCAAGTTATTAAGCATCATGGAAGGTTTTGGTCTGTTTTATGGGGAATGCAACAAATCTGGATTTAGTGCAGAGACTTTATCGTGCCCTTCTCAATACGGCCGATGCAGTGTTGCAGGCTTCCACCGAAAGCGAGATGTGCGATAAAACATGCGCCGATCTGGTGTATGACGCGCTTTTTCAGGCGGTCTGGATTGGGCGTAAAGATGCCTCGGACGTGTTGCATATCCTCTCCTGCATGGGGGCGGGAACGCAGGGCATAGCCAATCTGAAATTCAGTTTTCATGAGAGCACGCCCCAGTTCCCCGTGGCCATGGAGGCATGGGACAGACAGACCCTTGTTTATAGTAACAATGAACTGGCCGAGCAGAAAAACGCTCCGTGGTATGACTTTTTGTGCCGCAACCAATGGTGCGCCGTACTGGCGGTTCCCATCTGGCGCGGAGGAGAGCGTTGGGCGGTTATTTCTTTTGTGTCTGCCCGGACGGATATGTTCGATGAACAGTGCATTGGGTTGTGCCAGAAAGTGGCGGAACTGCTGGGCCATGCGCTGGACAAGCTGGACGCACAAAAAAGGCTGGAAAAACTTCAGAACGAGGAAGCAAGGCGTGCGCGGCATGACCCGCTAACAGGCCTGCCCAACCGGCTGGCGCTGGAGGAGTATATGCCTCAGGCCATGGCCCGTGCGGTGCGTCAGGGGAGTTCGGTTGCCGTTGGTATGCTGGACCTTGATGACTTCAAGCTGGTTAATGATGGATATGGGCATGAGGCGGGGGATCGTCTTTTGCAGGCTCTTGGACACCGCTTGCAGGAGCATGTCCGGCACACGGATTATGTAGCCCGTCTGGGTGGTGATGAATTTGTTATTGTGCTGGAAAATCTGGACCCTCTTTTGCAGGTGACCCAGGCTACAAAAATTTTGGACAATCTGCACAAAGCTGTGGAAACGCCGTTTGCTGTGACGCATGACGCGTTTGCCATGGTCGGCATGACGTTGGGTCTGGCTCTTTATCCAGTGGATGGGGAAGACCCCGATACGCTTTTGCGGCGGGCCGATGCTGCCATGTATTTGTCCAAACAGAACAAAGCCAGCCGTCAGAACTGGTGGTGCATGGCCAGTAATACCCGGCAGCTACCAACGGAAGAAGCCGTGGAGCAGGTAACTTTCAATCCGTATGGACCAGAAGCTGCGGAATTGCTGACACGCGCCAAAACTTTTCTGACGCGGATCCGGCAGAATTTTATTGAATGTTTTTACGACAGTCTTGCAAAAATGAGCGAAGCTCAGAGCATTTTGTCTGTGCTGACACCAGACCAGCTTGAACATCTCAAGCAAAAACAGGCTGCTCATCTGGATTTTCTGCTAGGTGCACAAACGCAGCGGCAGGATATTTTGCAGCAGGCCAAAAAGCTGGGCACTATCCATATGCTGTGCGGTATTTCTCCCGCCCTGTTGGGAGAAGCCTATAGTATTTACCGGCGTTTGTTGATTGATAGCTTGGATAAAGCCTTACTGCGCGCGTACGATCGCTACCATATTCTTCTTACGACAGAAATGCGCTTGCAAGATGATAAAGGCGCACAGTTGGAGGCAGGGCAGGGTATTGAGGAAAAATATTTCTCCTTGTTATCCAATCGTTTGCCTGTTGCGGGGTGTGTCTGGCCGGATGTCAGTGGGCAGGGGGTAGAGGCTCTGGGCAGCCTGCCGGGTATTCAGGCTGTTCTGCTTTTTCGTATGAATCCGGCTGGTGAACTGGTTGTTGAGCATAGTGGTGGGCGTGCTGGTGCCCAACTGACTGAAAAATTGAAACAGAAAATCAGCCAGCCTGTTGTGAGTGCCCAGTCGGTATTTGGCAATTCCGTTACCGGGCTTGCGTGGCGCACACGACAGCAGCAGACCTGTGCCTCTTACTCCACGGACCCAAATGCAGCGCCTTGGCGCAGTATGATGGACACATTGGGCATATGCTCATCCATTAGTATTCCGGTTTCCATGGAAGAGGAGCAGGTTGCGGTTGTGTTGGCTCTGTTTGGGGCGTGCCCCAACCAGTTTGAAACCCAGCGGATGCAGCAGTTTGCCCGCAGCCTGCAACACCGCTGGGAGCAGATGTGGATGCGCTGCTGCTTTCCGCGTGGTTCTGCGGTTACGGAAGAGCAATCCTGTTACCTGAGAGACAGGTTGTTCAGTGACGGACTGCGGATGTACGTTCAGCCCATTGTTAATCTGCGCACCGGAGAACTGCTGGAAGTTGAAGCACTTGTCCGCATTCAGGATACAAACGGCACAATTATTGAACCGGGAAGCTTTTTGTCCCTGCTAGGGCAGAACGAACTGGACAGGCTCTTCCATATGGGGCTGGAGGAATGTCTGACCCTTCTGGAGCAGTGGCAGAATAATGGGCTGGTCATCAACCTTGCCGTGAACATGCCCCCAACCTACCTTTTGAATGAGGATGGCCCTGCGTGGGTTGAAAGTGCGTTAAAGCGTTATAACATCCGGCCCGAGCAGCTCACGGTTGAGTTGCTGGAAACCCAGATGATCGACCCAACCATACAGGACATAGCCATTCAGAAATTCAAGGCTGTGGGGGTCAAGATCGCTATTGATGATCTGGGGTCGGGGTATAGTAACCTGCTGCGCCTTTCCTCCCTGCCGTTTGATATTATCAAGGTTGATCAGGGTCTTTTGCGCAATATTCGTACAGCGCCAATCCAGACGTTCAGCATGGTCAAGTCTGTGTTGGATATGGGAACAGACTTCCATGAACTGGTGATTGTGGAAGGGCTGGAAGATGATGATGTGATTGAAGCCATCTTCCATCTGGGGTGCCGGTATGGTCAGGGCTACGGTATTTCGGCCCCTATGCCACCAGAGCATTTTGCCAAATGGTATGAGGCTTATAGAGCAAAGGCGAATGCCTGTAGGCACACCAAGGAGTTGGTCAGTGATTTGGGTGTGTTAGCTTACCACTGGATGTCCACACGCGGTGGGCAGAGTGCGAGTAAACATTCTTTACGGCATTGCCTGATTACACATTGGTTGGCTGCACAGGGGCTGGAGGGGTCTGAGGCCGCCCAGTGGCACGAGCAATGCCATTATGGGGACGATCCGGTAGAAGCCTCTCGTAAATTTATAGACTGGCTGGTTAAAAGAATAGTCAGCGCGAATAAAGAACGCTTGGCTTTGACTGATGAGTTGAGTGAAATAAAAACTAAGTAGGTTACGTTTTTTACTTCAACACGATATGCGCGAATAGGCAGGCATTTTTGGGTATGTTCTGCCTGCTTGCCATAGGATTGTAATATCAGGAATTATATTTTTTCCTGAATAAAGAATTTGGGTCGGTGCTTGGTTTCCATATAAATTTTTCCAATATATTCACCGATTACGCCAAGGCAGAGCAACTGCACGCCGCCCAGGAAAAAGATCGAAATTTCCACGGAGGCCCATCCGGGAAAAGCATAGCCATTGAACCTTTGTATAACAACGAGAATGCTAATAAAAATAGAAAAAATACAGGTAATAGCACCAAGTATGGATATAAAACGTAATGGTTTTATGGTCAGGGACGTAATGCCCTCAATAGCCAGAGAGAGCATTTTGTAAAATGGGTATTTTGATTCGCCAGCCAGACGTTCCTTGCGTGCATAAAAAACCTGTGCCGTTTTATATCCCAATAACGGTACCATGCCACGGAGGTATATATTCTGTTCTTCAAATTGCAGCAGACTATGCAAGGCGCGGCGGCTGAGTAGTCGGAAATCCGCATGGTTGGCGACCTGCTGGATACCCATGGTTTCCATCACTTTATAAAAGCCGTTGGCGGTCCATCTTTTGAAAAAACTGTCACTGGAGCGGTCAGAACGAACGCCATAAACAATGTCATTCCCGTCCATGTATTTTTCAACCATTTGGGGAATACAGCCAATATCATCCTGCAAGTCCGCATCAATGCTAACGCAGATGTCTGTATCTACACAGGATAGGCCCGCCATCAGGGCAATCTGGTGCCCACGATTACGGGATAGCTTGATTCCATGCACCAGATTGTCCGCCTGAGTGGCCTGTTCAATCAGCGACCAGGTTTTGTCACGGCTGCCATCATCCACAAACAGAATATGGCTTTGCGCGCTAATTTTTTGTGCCTGAATGTTGTTTTCTAAAAGAGATTTAAGCTCGGATAAGCAGAAGGAAAAAACCTCCTCCTCGTTATAGCAAGGAACAACGATCGTAAGAGATGGGATATTTCCTCTCTGTTGTGGGGAGATCGTTTGCATTGATGAGAACCAACTTCTTAAAATAGCGACTGAAGATCATTGTTGAAGGTGTATATATCAACTTCTCTGCTTTTTGTATCCACCCCAAAAAAAGCAGATTCCTATTTTGGGCTAGAGACATGCGTGGATAAGACTGATGTACGGACGCTGAATTTTAGTGTTTGTACTAATTATATGTCCAAGATCAAAATATCACTTTGTCTGCGAATAAATTAAGAGTTGTCTGAGAATGCAAGATACGGGTGGCTGCAAGTGGCTGCTGCATATTGGGTGCGGTAGGGGTTCAGGTGGAGTTTTTCTGTATTGCGTGCCAGTCAAGAACTTGCGTAGCGACCATGCGTAATTCTTCCGCATCATGAGATACATAAAGTGTAAGTATTTTATATTTTTCTAAAAACTCTTTGATATAAAATATAATATCGGACTTTATATCAAAGTCCAAAGCGGAGAGAGGTTCATCCATCAGCAGGAGTTTGGGGTGCGTCAACAGTGCGCGACCTATGGCTACGCGCTGGCGCTCGCCACCAGAAAGGGCGTGAGTCCTGCGCTCCAGCAATGGTCCTAGGTGCAGGGCATCCACAATTTCGTGCAAAAATCGCTCTTTTTGGTCGATAAAACGCATGCCAAAGAGCAGATTTTTTTTGACATTCAGATGAACAAAAAGCCCTCCATCTTGGGGTACATAGCCAATGGGCCGCTTCCATGGGGGAAGAAAACTCGTATCATCCTGCCATATCTCATCGCCCAGTCGGCAGTAGCCCTGTGGAAAATGGTGCAGGCCAGCAATCCCACGGAGCAGACTGGTCTTGCCACAGCCCGAAGGGCCTCTAAGCCCGGTTATCCCCGGGGTGGTTATGTCAAAGCTGATGTTCATATCAAGCTGATCAATGGAGCCTTGAAAATGGACAGACAAGGCAGGAGGCACAAATTGGGCAGGCATCATCAGGTCCGGGGAGTCAGGCGTTTTTGTGTTAAGCGCAGGATCAGAATAATCATGAAGGCGAAGGCCACCATGCCTCCCGCTATGGTATGGGCGGAGGCCCAGTCTCCTGTTTCCACACTATCAAAAAGCATTATGGATAAAAGGCGGGTCTGGCCGGGAATATCCCCCCCGATCATAAGCACCAGCCCGAATTCACCAATGGTATGGGCAAAGGCAATAACGGCCCCTGCTATAATGCCCGGAGCGGCCAAAGGGAGCGCTACACTCAGGAATGCCTGCAATGGGGGCGTGCGGAGCGTGTAGGCGATCTCAAGTGGTTTGCGTCCGATGGTTTCAAACGCAGCTTGCGTGGATTGTACAATATAGGGCAGTGCGGCAATGACGGAACCAAGGGTCAAACCGGCAAAACTGAATGCAAAGGTTGATCTGCCGGTTATGTGGGCCGCCAGTGCGCCAAGCCCCGATGGCCCCAGAGCAAGAAGAAGGTAAAACCCCAAGACCGTTGGAGGTAGCACCAAGGGCAGAGTGATAATGCTCGAACACACATCGCGCCACCAGTTGCGGCTGTAAGCCAGCCACCATGCCAGAGGAATGCCAATGCTAACGGCTATTACCGTTGTTACAAAAGCCAGTGTTACGCTAAGACGCAGGGCGGTAAAAATGCTGTTGGGGTCAAACATGGCGTTTGCCCCCATCATGGCATGTCATATCCATATGTGGCGATAATGGCCTGCGCGCGTTTGCTTTGCAGGTAACTCAGAAAAGCGCGCGCAACATGGTTTTGCGCGCCTTGCTGGAGCAAAAGGGCATTCTGGCGGATAGGGGGGTAAAGGTTGGAGGGCACAACCCAGACCGTGCCAGCAGATGTGTTGTGCAACTGGGAGAGCGCGACAAACCCTAACTCCGCATTGCCGCTCTGGACGAACTGATAAGCCTGAGCAATGTCCATACCCATGACAATACGGGGCTGGAGGGTTTGTTCCAGACGTAACTGTTTAAGGGTAGCCATGGCTGCTGCGCCATATGGGGCAACATCGGGCTTGCAAAGGGCTAGGTGGTTGAAGCGGGCAGCCCGTAATGTGCTCTCACTCGCCGGGTAAGCCGGGGTATTGCTCCACAACACTAATTTGCCAATGGCGTAGGTGAACTGGCTTTTGTCCACGCCAAACCCGTCTTTGAGCAGTTTTGCGGGTTTGGCTTCGTCCGCGGACAAAAAACCGGCATAGTCCGCGCCCTGTTCAATCTGGATGACGAACTGGCCGCTGGAACCAAAGCTGGGAATAACAACATCACCAGTTTTTTGCATGAAGTCCGCGATCAGTTCCTTGGCCGGACCAATAAAGTTTGCGGCAATGGCAAAGCGGGCCTGTTCAGCCCGAGCCATTGTGGGGAGAAGAAGCTCCACCAGAATGAAGCAGAGGAGCGGAAGGCGGATTGGGCGGAATGTCAGGTTCATGCCATCCGTGTCCAAATCGGAACGAAATGCGTTCATAAGCAAGTCTCCAGTAACGGCATGTGTCCGTAATAACGCAAAAAACGTGCCAGAAGGGTGAAGTGTCGAGTGCTTTTTGGGGTGTTCAGGCTGACCAGAGTGGTGGATCATTCTATTCTGCCAGATTGTGATGTTGTTGGCTGATAAGCTAAAAAAATTCTTCTTGATATCCAGAAAATTTTGTAGGCCATTACGGCCAAGAAATGGCATTATATGTGCAGGGGGCAAGAAAGTTCCTTGAATACTATATCTATATCCGAATGGGAATAGATATCTGATAAAAATTTGGAGAGAAGACCATGAAAATTAGCGCACGTAACCAGATCAAAGGCAAAGTCAGCAAGATTGAAAAAGGTGCGACAACATCTCATGTTAGCATCGAAATTGACGGTGGAGCCATTGTTATGGCCGCCATTACCAACGAAGCCGTGGCAGAACTCGGCCTCAAAAACGGTGAATCTGTATACGCCGTTATCAAGGCATCCGACGTAATGGTCGGCGTTGACTGAACAACGCTACAGGCGGAACCGTTCCGGAACAGGGAGATTTTTCATAATTTCATAAAAACTGGCACGGTTTTTGCGTGGTTTTCATGAAACGTTTTTTCTAACAACGTTTCATGAAACAACGGGAGGGACTGCTCGTGTCAATGTTGATGGGACGTACTCTTCTCTGCCACATGCGTATGGCAAAGCGGGATGAAGGCTGATGTTGCAAGGTCAGGAAATGCGGCAAAGCCAGGGTCTGTTCATGAATGGACAGATGCGTCAGGCGCTCCATTTGCTTCACCTTACAAACGCGGACTTGCAGGCTTATCTGGAGGAGCAGGCAGCCTCCAATCCTTTTCTTGAGCTTCCTTCAGTTGATCCTGCGGCCCCTCCCCCTCCACGTTTTGAGCGTGGACGCATGGATATCTTCTCCCAAGGTAGCCTGCGGGAAGATGATGGCACGGCGCGCCTGCCTGATGTGCCACTCTCCCTTACGGATCAACTCTACGAACAACTACGTCTTTCCACGGCCAGCCAGCAGGATATGGTGATTGGCGCCTATCTGATCGAGGCATTGGATGCCGCAGGTCGCCTCTCGGAAAGTGTGGACGTGCTTGCACAGCGCACGGGACGACCAGCTGCGGAAATCGAACGTGTGCGCCAGAATATGATGCGCTTTGAACCCGTGGGAATATTTGCGCGGTCCTTGCGTGAATGTCTGGCTGTGCAGTTGCAGGAACGCGGCTGTCTGGATGCGCCCATGGAAAAACTGCTGGACCATATGGACATTCTGGCGCGAGGTGAAATGTCGCGTCTGAGTAGGCAATGTCAGGTGGATAAGGCAACGCTGGATAGCATGGTTGCCGAACTAAAAAGGCTTAATCCCAAACCCGGGTTTGATGCAGGGTCTGAAATGCTGCCTGTGCGCATGTCAGACCTTATTGTCAGCGCCGACGGACATGGGGACTGGGTGGTAGAGTTGAATGCCCAAACCCTGCCACGTGTTATGCTGGTGCATGACCTTCAAACACGGGTTAGCCTGCGGGGGCAGGAGGTGCGTAAACAAGATCGTCAGGTCTCATGGTTTTTGGACCAGTGGCACACACAGGCCAACTGGCTTGTCCGTGGTATGGAACTGCGTTGCAATACGTTGTTACGGGTAGCGCGGGAGATTTTTCGGCGGCAGGAAGCTTTTCTTGTGCATGGTGCTTCAGGGCTTGTGCCTCTCACGCTCAAGGATGTGGCAGAGGGAGTTGGTGTGCATGAAAGCACAGTCAGCAGGGCTGTTATGGGCAAGGCTGTGACCACACCACAAGGATTATTTGCTTTACGCTTCTTCTTTTCTTCGGTTCTTGCGGGTAATACCCAGCAGGCACATAGTGCTGAAGCTGTGCGCGAAATTATTCGGCGTCTGGTGGCGGAAGAAAAACCCAAGTCTGTTTTATCAGATGATGATCTTGTACGTCTTTTGCGGGAGAAGGGTATTGTTATTGCTCGAAGAACTGTTGCCAAATATAGGGATATCCTGAATATTTCCCCATCTTTTGTCAGGAAGCGGAAAAATTTGCTCCGCGGCAGGGGTGGTTAAGGTGAAGCGTGAGTGTATTTCACTGTAACCATTCAAAAATACTTGAGAATCATTATAAAAATTTATGAAATTAAATCATGTTTTTTCAACCATCGACTCCATAAAGGGTATATTAATACCTCTATTCATTTCGAAATCGTTTCATAGTATACTGTGGGGGCGATGTCGGAAGCTCACATAACCGGCTGGGTGGTCATACGGTTGCGGGAAATATGACATGACGCTACGAAAAGAAAATCAGAGCATTATGTCTGTTACAGCGGGTATAACGGAAACGAGTGCCGAGGTAGCTCTGTCCGGACTGTATGAAATTTCCCGCATTCTGTGCTCTCCTATAGAGCTTGGCGTTATGCTTGTTCAGGTGTTTGCAACACTTGAGAATTTTCTTGATATGAATGCGTGTGTATGTGTGCTGCTCGGTGAGGGGGACAGGGTAGAGCGGATTGTGGGCTCGCACGGAGACCCCGTTATTTCCCGCGATTATTTTATGTCTATGCCCGAACGTGTTCTGGGCCACATTGTAACGCACAAAGCGCCTTTAATTGTTCCAGATATTGCCAATGACCAGATAATTGGTTTTCGTGCAAAACCTGCATGGGCGGTTAATCCACGGCAGGTAGGGCTTATTGGTGTTCCCATTCCTGGGCGGGATGGAATTATTGGCATTCTGGTTGTGGATTGTAAGGCGTTTTCGCCAGATTCTCCGGTTATTGCCTTAAATACGCGCCTGCTGGCCATGGTGGGTCACCTCATTGGGCAGACCGTTCGCCTGCACAGACTTGTAGAGCGTGACCGTGAAAGACTTATGGGCGATCTGGACCGCCGGACTGAAGTCGCCAAGTTGGGGGTAACAGCTTCGGCCGATACGACAGATGTTCGCATTGTGGGGGAAAGCCCTGCCATTACGGCGGTTATGGAAAAAATTCGCATTGTGGCGCGTAGTAATGCCACCGTTCTCTTGCGTGGGGAATCCGGTACGGGGAAGGAAGTGTTTGCACGTGCCCTGCACCAGTCCTCCCCTCGGGCTAAAGCGCCTTTTGTCAAACTCAATTGCGCGGCACTGCCGGAAACAGTTCTTGAATCTGAACTGTTCGGGCATGAAAAAGGGGCGTTTACCGGAGCAGTGACAGCCCGTAAGGGGCGCTTTGAACTTGCGGATAGTGGCACGTTATTCCTTGATGAAATTGGAGAAATTTCTGCCTCTTTTCAGGCAAAGCTCCTGCGGGTTCTTCAGGAAGGTGAATTTGAACGGGTGGGGGGAACGCGGACATTAAAAGTGAATGTCCGTATTGTGGCCGCCACAAACCGTGATCTGGAAGATGCTGTGACCAAAGGCAAATTCCGTGCAGATCTTTATTATCGGCTGAGTGTTATTCCAGTTTTTCTTCCATCCCTGCGGGAGCGTCCAAGTGATATTCCTTTGCTGGCAAAGGAGTTTCTTGATCGTTTTAATCAGGAAAATGGGACAGAATTACAGATTGATTCCAATGGACTTTCGGTCCTGAGCGGCTGCTATTTTCCGGGCAATGTGCGTGAGTTGGAGAACTGCATCCGGCGGACAGCAACTCTCTCACGTGGGATTGTTATTGGTGAGGATGATTTTGCCTGCCATAGTGAAGGATGTCTTTCTTCTGTTCTGTGGCAGGTGGGGGGGGCGAACAATGCTGTTCCGCCTCCAGCCAAGGAACCGCTCCTGCTTTCTTTGCGAGAAGCGCCAGTTCCACCGTCTCCCTCAATCGATACACCAGTTTCGGTGCGTTCGGAGAAGGAGGTTCTTGAAGATGCCATGGAAAAAGCTGGCTGGGTTCAGGCTAAGGCTGCGCGTATTCTGGGGTTGACGCCGCGTCAGGTAGGATACGCTTTGCGTAAAAATGGAATTTCAATCAAAAAATTCTAAAACAGGATAGCATGAGTTAAAGCCTCCTCCATAGTTGCATTTGGGGGGAGGTTTTTCTGAGTTGCTGTTTTTCTAACGCTTTTCATTACATTTTGGATGCAGGCAGCGCAGCTTGGCATGAATTTTGCGTCTTCTCTTCTTACCAATGAAGGGGAGAAGGGCAGATGGCCGGGCAGTTGATCGGCCTGCAAGATTTTGCAGGCAATGGTGCGGAAACCATGCGAGAAGCGCTCTCAGGCGGGTGCTCGTCGTCTCAGTGCGGGAGTTCTGATAAACCGGATTCCATGCCCGAGGAAGTCTGGGCAAAAATCAAGGATCATCCGTGTTATTCGGAAGAGGCGCATCATTATTTTGCGCGGATGCATGTTGCCGTTGCTCCAGCATGTAATATTCAGTGCAACTACTGCAATCGCAAATATGATTGTGCGAACGAAAGTCGGCCGGGTGTCGTTTCAGAAAAACTGACTCCAGATCAGGCGCAACGCAAGGTTATTACCGTTGCCAACGAGGTTCCTCAGCTTTCCGTTCTTGGGATCGCTGGCCCGGGGGATGCGTGTTACGACTGGAAAAAAACGCGCGAGACATTTGGACTGATCTCGGCCGATATATCGGATATCAAATTGTGTTTGTCGACCAATGGTCTGGCTCTGCCCGATCATGTGGATGAAATTGCGAACATGAATATCGATCATGTGACCATTACCATTAACATGGTTGATCCAGAGATTGGTGTGCAGATCTACCCATGGATTTTTTACAAAAATCGGCGTTGGACCGGTCTGGATGCTTCAAAAATCCTGCATGAACGTCAGATGCTGGGTTTGGAAATGCTGACCGAACGGGGCATTCTTACAAAAATAAACTCGGTTATGATCCCCGGTGTGAACGATACACACCTGTTGGAAGTTAATCGGGTTGTGAAGGAAAAAGGCGCATTTTTACATAATATTATGCCTCTTATTTCCGATCCCGCACATGGCACCCATTATGGGTTGACCGGCCAGCGCGGTCCAACGGCTGCCGAACTCAAGGCACTACAGGACCAGTTGGAGGATGGCGCAAAACTCATGCGGCACTGTAGGCAGTGCCGGGCTGATGCGGTGGGACTTCTGGGCGAAGATCGTGGTCAGGAGTTCACGCTGGACCAACTGGCGGAGAGTGTTGCCTATGATCCATCCCGCCGGGTGAACTACCGGGCACTTGTCTCTGAAATGCGCGGCGAGCACGAAGCCGCCAAACGTGCAGCCAGTGAGTCTTTGGTTGATGTTCAACAAGCGCCGTCTGCTCTGGTCGCGATTGCGACAAAAGGTGGTGGGCGTATTAACCAGCATTTCGGTCACGCCACGGAGTTCCAGATCTATGAGATTTCGGCTCAGGGTATCAAATTTGTTGGGCACCGCAAAACCGACCAGTACTGCGAAGGTGGTTGGGGTGAGGATGCCACTCTGGATGGGGTCATTGCAGCCCTTGAAGGCGTGAGTGCTGTACTGTGCGGAAAAATTGGTGACTGCCCCAAGGAGTCTCTGGCTGCGGCAGGCATTGTTGCAACCGATGCCTATGCCCTCGAATGGATTGAAGAGGGCATAGGCCATTGGTACGAACAGGTGAATGGAAAACAGGAACAGCGCCAGAGCGCTTGATCCGATATTGATTTTTTTGAAAGGTTGAAGTTATGGCTTACAAAATTGTTACCTCTCAGTGCACTGTTTGCGGCGCTTGTGAATTCGAATGCCCCAATGCGGCAATTTCTCTCAAGAATGATCTGTATGTGATCAATGCCAAAAAATGCACCGAGTGCGAAGGGCAGTTTGATGTTCCGCAATGTGCTGCGGTCTGCCCGGTGCCCAAGACCTGCATTCCGGCCTGAGGACCCCAAAAGCCGTGCCAGATCATGCCAACGGAGACGATCAGACCAGGGATATATCCGCCTGGGAGACGGCCGAACCGCATGACTGGCTCGGTCATAAGCTCCAGTGCCAGGGTTGTCGGCATGAAGAACTACACCGCGATGGTCGGTGTAGGCGTGGGCGCGTGTGTGTGCGCGATGCCCGTGCACGCCGGATAGAACGATTTTTTCGTGAAAATCCATCAGGTGCCAACGACTATCTTGATCACCCTTATTTTGAAGTGCGGACGTTGGCTGTGCGGTTTGCGTCGGTCTTTCGGCTACCAGCACTCATAGACGATCCAGATGCTGAAGTGCGTGCAGGTGTTGCCCTGCGCCTGCCAGTTGTGCGGGTTGAGGCGTTGATGACAGACCCGGACCGGCGGGTCCGTATTGCCGTGGCAAGTCGGCTGACAGGACCGGCATTGCTGAAAATGCTTACTGATGAAGACTGGTTTGTTCGCCTTGTTGTTGTAAGGCGTCTTTCGGCAACAAGCCTTGTGAATGCCGTGCATGATCCAGAACCAGATGTGCGCCGCTGGGTGGCACGGGGTATTGATCTTAAATATCTGCCCGCATTAGCGGCTGATCCCGAACCAACGGTACGTCAGATTGTAGCAACCCGCGCACAGGAGGGGCTGTTGCTACAACTCGCACATGATCACGATATTCGGGTCCGGTTTACGTCAATTGAAAGATTGCCATATCCGATGCTCGCAACATTGGAACACGACGAAGAAAAAATCATTCGTGATCTGGTAGTGCGGCGTCTTGCCGAGGAAAGGCAGGAGAGCAATTCAGGAGGGGAAGATCATGGGATTGGGGCGTGAGGAAGAAGTAGAAACGCGCGGTAAGCCTGTTTTTATGCCCGGTACCAAGGTCCGGGCAACACGGTACGTCAAAAATGACGGGACTTTTGCAGGCCGTGAGATTGGAGAAATGCTCGTTCACAAGGGTGATATTGGGTACGTGCGGGACATCGGTGTGTTCTTGCAGCGATACTATATTTACGCGGTTGAGTTTGTGGAACGCGGCACAATTGTTGGCATGCGAGCGCGTGAACTGCATGAAGAAATTGAGAATAGGAATGTGCCATGAAGGTGATGTTGCGCCGTAATGACAGGGGTTTGTCGGTTTATGTGCCCAAAAAGGATCTTGAGCAACAGGTGATTGCACAGGAAAAAGAAACATTATGGGGCGGCTGGGTCCGGCTTAAAAACGGTTGGGTGCTTGAACTTCCTTCTATGGAAACCGACACAAAACTGCCGATAACAGTCAATGCGCGCCGTATTGGCGAGGAGGAAGGCGTATGATCGGCTGGGATCATCTTTTCGCGCGTATGAGTGCCGGGCATCTGGTGCCTTATCTTGGACCGGGTATGACCGCTATAGCCCTTGATCTGCAAAAACAGTCCGCGCAGGCTACCGGGCAGAGTAAGGAAGCAGACAGTCTTGTTCCGTCCAATACAAAGGAGCTTGCAGATTTTTTTGGTCGGCATGTGGCTTTGCCAAAACGTGCACGGGGTAATCCATGGGCTGCTGCCCAGTATATTGAAAGTAAACGCCACCGTCAGACACTGGATGCCTTGATGGACCGTGCGTTTGCGCAGCCTATTGCACCCTCTCCGTTGCATTTTAGTTTAGCAGCGAGTGCGCCTTCCATGATTGTTGATACATGGTACGATGGGATCATGCGTGTGGCCCTGAGTTGCGTAGCGGGCAACCGTTGGGGCGAGGTGCAGGGCACACCACGGACAGGTGTGCGCGATTTTACCTGGTTTTGTGCGTATGACGCGCAAGGAGATTCAGTTGCTATGCAAAATGCATTAGACTGGAAAACCCTTCTTTACAAACCGCATGGCTCTGTCTCTCCCGCCCACCATTATCTGGTTGCTGATTCAGACTATGTCGAAGTGCTGACAGAACTCGACATCCAGACGCCGATTCCTGACATTGTGCAGCAGCGCCGCATACCCGTTGGGTTTTTGTTTTTAGGGTGCAGGTTTGATGACCAAATGCTGCGTTCCTACGCGCGACAGATTATGAAACGTTCTGCCGGGCCGCATTATGCTATTCTGCCAGATGTTGAGCTGACCCGTAATGAACTGCGTTTTCTGGACGAAATGCAGATTGCCCGTCTTGATCTGCCACTTGTGGGGCATGATTATGTGAGCAACCCTGCATAAAGTGTAAAAGTGTCAGATTTTATGGGATTTTTGTTCTTCCTATAAAAATTATAGTTTTGGCCTTCTGTATTTTCAAACCTCTTGAGAGGTATCTACCCTTAATTTTGAATTATTTCATATTATCTGGTCCGTGCCGAGGAGCGTTTGGCACAGTATTTGCGAGATAACAGGGTGTGTCGGACGCGTTGTCCGAAACAGGCAGTTCCATCAATACAGGACCGAAATCATGGGTAAGCTTCGCCAGATCGCCTTTTATGGCAAGGGAGGGATCGGTAAATCGACCACTTCCCAGAATACGCTCGCCGCTCTCGTTGAGATGGGGCAGAAGATCCTGATCGTTGGGTGTGATCCCAAGGCTGACTCCACGCGTCTGATTCTGAACGCCAAGGCACAGGATACGGTTCTCAGCCTTGCTGCTGAAGCGGGTTCCGTGGAAGACCTTGAACTCGAAGACGTTCTCAAAATTGGTTACAACGGCATCAAATGTGTTGAATCTGGTGGTCCAGAACCAGGTGTGGGTTGTGCTGGGCGTGGGGTTATTACGTCCATCAACTTCCTCGAAGAAAATGGCGCTTATGATGATGTAGACTACGTGTCCTACGACGTGCTGGGTGACGTGGTATGCGGCGGGTTTGCTATGCCAATCCGTGAAAACAAGGCGCAAGAAATTTACATTGTCATGTCCGGCGAAATGATGGCGCTGTATGCCGCCAACAACATTGCCAAGGGTATTCTGAAATACGCCCATTCAGGCGGTGTGCGTCTGGGCGGGCTGATCTGCAACGAACGTCAGACGGACCGTGAGTATGATCTGGCCGATGCGCTGGCCAAGCGCCTGAACTCCAAGCTCATTCATTTTGTGCCGCGCGCCAACATTGTGCAGCATGCTGAACTGCGCCGCCAGACAGTGATCGAATATGCACCCGAAAGCCAGCAGGCTGCGGAATACCGCGAACTGGCGCGCAAAATCCATGAAAACTCGGGCCAGGGCACCATTCCTACCCCGATCACTATGGAAGAGCTGGAAGAAATGCTGCTGGAATTCGGTATCATGAAAACCGAGGAACAGCAGTTGGCCGAACTGGCCGCCAAGGAAGCCACAAAAACCGCCGCTGCAACAGCGTGATCTTGAGCCGGGCGGGTCGGGTAGTTCCGTGCCCGTCAGGCTTCTCGCTCTCGAAACCCAGGAGTAAAGACGATGAGCCTCGATGAAGGGACCATCAACGACCCCACGCTGCCTGCACGCCTGATTGCAGAGGTTCTGGAAGCGTATCCGGACAAATCCCGCAAGCGCCGTCAGAAGCATCTGAGCGTATCCACGACCCCTGATGCCGAAGAAAAGGCAGAAGGTGCCCTGAGCGAATGTGACGTCAAGTCGAACGTCAAGTCCATTCCCGGTGTCATGACCATTCGTGGCTGTGCTTATGCCGGGTCGAAGGGCGTGGTCTGGGGGCCGGTCAAGGACATGGTGCATATCAGCCATGGACCTGTAGGTTGTGGGCAGTATTCTTGGTCACAGCGTCGGAATTACTACATTGGTAATACTGGCGTGGATTCATTTGTGACCATGCAGTTTACGTCCGATTTTCAAGAACGCGACATTGTTTTTGGTGGCGATAAGAAGCTTGAAAAAATCATTGATGAAATCGATGAACTTTTCCCGCTCGCCAAAGGTATTTCCATTCAGTCCGAATGTCCAATCGGCCTGATTGGGGACGATATTGAAGCTGTCTCGCGCAAGAAGAAGAAGGAAACCGGAAAAACCATTGTTCCTGTACGGTGCGAAGGTTTCCGTGGTGTTTCTCAGTCTCTTGGTCACCATATTGCGAATGACGCCATTCGTGACTGGGTGTTCAATCAGGATGGTGCGGAAGACACATTTGAGACCACACCTTATGATGTTAATGTCATTGGTGATTACAATATTGGTGGCGATGCGTGGTCTTCCCGTATTCTGCTTGAAGAAATTGGTCTGCGGGTGGTTGGTAACTGGTCGGGCGATGCAACGCTGGCCGAGATGGAGCGTGCGCCCAAAGCCAAGCTCAATCTTATCCATTGTTACCGCTCCATGAACTATATTTGCCGTTACATGGAAGAGAAGTACAATATTCCTTGGGTGGAATATAACTTCTTTGGTCCGTCCCAGATTGCCGCATCCCTGCGCAAGATCGCAGCTTTGTTTGATGAGACGATTCAGGCAAATGCGGAGCGGGTTATTGCCAAGTATCAGCCTCTGGTTGACGCTATTTTGGCAAAATACAAGCCGCGCCTCGAAGGCAAGACGGTCATGCTCTATGTTGGCGGTCTGCGTCCGCGCCACGTGGTGAATGCCTATGATGATCTGGGTATGGTCATTACCGGCACGGGCTACGAGTTCGCACATAGCGATGACTACCAGCGCACTGGCCATTATGTGCGTGAAGGCACGCTGATCTATGATGACGTAACCGGCTACGAGCTTGAGCGCTTCATTGAAGGCATGCGTCCTGATCTTGTCGGATCTGGCATTAAGGAAAAATACCCTGTCCAGAAAATGGGTATTCCGTTCCGTCAGATGCACTCATGGGATTATTCCGGCCCCTACCATGGTTACGACGGCTTTGCGATTTTCGCGCGTGACATGGATCTGGCCATCAACAACCCGGTCTGGGGGCTGTTCAAGGCGCCCTGGAAAAAAGAAGCAGCCTAACGCTGTTTCTTAAAAATGAACTGAACAGGCGTGTGGTGCCGTCTGGCGCACCCACGACCTGAAGAGGAGCAAGGACAATGCCACAGTCCGCTGACAAGATTCTCGACCACGCGCCGCTGTTTCGGGAACCTGAATATAAAGACATGCTCGCTCGCAAGGCCGAGTTCGAGAACATGCCCCCGGTTGAACAGGTCACGCAGATTGCTGACTGGACCAAAAGCTGGGACTATCGGGAAAAGAATTTTGCCCGTGAGTCACTCAGTGTTAACCCGGCCAAGGCGTGTCAGCCTCTGGGTGCTGTGTTCGTGGCGTCCGGTTTTGAACGCACGATGAGCTTTGTGCATGGTTCGCAAGGTTGCGTGGCGTATTATCGCTCGCATCTGTCACGCCATTTTAAGGAGCCATCTTCGGCTGTATCGTCTTCCATGACGGAAGATGCCGCTGTTTTTGGCGGCCTGAACAACATGGTTGACGGGCTGGCAAACACCTACAAGCTTTATTCACCAAAAATGATTGCCGTTTCCACCACCTGCATGGCGGAAGTGATCGGCGATGACCTGAATGCCTTTATTGCCACAGCAAAAGAAAAAGAGTCGGTTCCGGCGGACTTTGATGTGCCTTTTGCCCACACACCGGCATTTGTTGGCAGCCATGTGACTGGCTACGACAATATGCTCAAGGGTATTCTGGAACATTTTTGGAAAGGCAAGGAAGCCAAGCCCAATGGTTCCCTGAACATTATTCCGGGTTTTGATGGTTTTGCTGTTGGTAACAACCGCGAACTCAAGCGTATTCTGGACCTGATGGGCGTGGATTACACGATCCTTTCGGATGTGTCTGACCAGTTTGACACACCCTCGGATGGTGAGTTCCGTATGTATGATGGCGGCACGCCGATTGAAGCGACCAAAAATGCGGTCAATGCTTCGGCCACGTTGTCCTTGCAGGAATATTGCACACCCAAAACGCTCGACTACGCAGCCAGTTTTGGCCAGAAAACAAAGTTTCTGCACTATCCGATTGGGGTTGGCGGGACTGATGATCTGTTGAGCAGCATTTCCGAGTTGACGGGTAAACCCGTGCCGGAAGCTCTGGAGCTTGAACGTGGCCGTCTGGTGGACGCCATGGCGGATAGCCAGTCCTGGCTGCATGGCAAAACCTACGCCATTTATGGTGATCCAGACTTTGTTTATGGCATGGCGCGCTTTGTGCTTGAAACAGGTGGCGAGCCTAAGCATTGCCTTGCAACAAATGGCTCCAAGGCTTGGGAAGCCCAGATGCAGGAACTGTTTGACAGTTCGCCATTCGGTGCGGGCTGCAAAGCTTGGGGGGGGCGTGATCTGTGGCATATGCGTTCGTTGCTGGCCACGGAAGAGGTTGATCTGCTGATTGGCAACTCCTACGGCAAGTATTTGGAGCGCGATACCAAAACGCCTCTGATCCGGCTGATGTTCCCGATCTTTGATCGTCATCATCATCACCGTTTCCCTGTATGGGGTTATCAGGGTGGTCTGCGTGTTCTGGTGACAATCCTTGATAAAATCTTTGATTGTTTGGATCAGGATACAATGGATCCGGGTGTTACGGACTACTCCTTTGATCTGACGCGCTAAAAACGTCTTTTTACCCTGCCCCGTTCAGGTTTGAACGGGGCACCTCTCATAGGAGAATGGGCATGGCGGAGTCCCTGAACGCGAAAATAACCGCGCTCTTTGATGAGCCAGGTTGCGATACAAACGTGGCCAAAGGTGAAAAGGCACGTAAAAAGGGATGCTCCAAGCCGCTCCAGCCCGGTGCAGCGGCTGGGGGGTGTGCTTTTGATGGTGCCAAGATCGCGCTCCAGCCCATAACGGATGTTGTGCATCTGGTGCATGGCCCACTGGCCTGTGAGGGAAATGGCTGGGACAATCGGCACGCTGCAACGTCCGGGCCTGAATTGTACCGTATTGGGGCCACAACCGATCTTACCGAAACCGATATTATTATGGGTAATGGCGAAAAACGCCTTTACCGCGCCATACGTGAAGTGATTGAACGGTACACGCCACCTGCTATTTTTGTTTACTCTACCTGTGTGCCCGCCCTGATTGGCGACGACATTCATGCCGTTTGCCACCATGCTACCGAAAAATTCGGCACACCCTGCATTCCCATTAACGCGCCGGGTTTTGTCGGGTCCAAAAATCTGGGGAACAAACTGGCGGGGGAGGCTCTGCTTGATCATGTGATCGGGACCATGGAGCCGGAATGCAGTACGCCCACGGATATCAATATTTTAGGGGAATATAATCTCTCCGGGGAGTTGTGGCAGGTCAAACCCCTGCTGGCACAACTGGGCATACGCCTTAATGCCTGCATTACCGGGGATGCGCGCTACCACGAAGTTGCGACCGCGCATCGTGCACGGGTGAACATGATGGTCTGCTCCACGGCCTTGATCAACGTAGCCCGTAAAATGGAGGAGCGGTGGGGCATTCCCTATTTTGAAGGTTCTTTTTACGGGATTGGTGACACATCGGATGCCCTGCGCACTTTGGCGCGGATGCTGGTTGCACGCGGAGCAGAAGCTGATCTGATCGACCGCACCGAAGACCTGATTAGTGCGGAAGAGCAAAGGGCTTGGAACAGGCTGGAGCCTTACCGCGAGCGGCTGGCAGGCAAGCGGGTTCTGCTTTACACTGGTGGGGTCAAATCCTGGTCAATCGTTTCCGCCTTGCAGGAAATGGGGATGGTGATTGTCAGCACATCTGTTCGGAAGTCGACAGATAACGACAAGCAGAAAATTAAAGATCTTATGGGTGGGGATGCCCATATGGTCAGTTCCATTCCCCCGCGGGAGATGTACGCCCAATTGCGGCGGGGAGATGCGGACATTCTGCTGTCAGGCGGACGCACGCAGTTTGTCGCCCTTAAGGCCCGCACGCCGTGGTTGGATATTAATCAGGAGCGCCACCACGCCTTTGCCGGGTACGATGGCATGGTCACACTTGTTCGGGAGTTGGATGCCTCTCTGTCTAACCCGGTGTGGGAGGATGTCAGGCGACTTGCCCCGTGGGAGCAGGAAGATGGCGAGGCAGAGTTTGATGATGAAGGCGTACCGGCCCTCGTGCCAATCGGATAAGGGACAATATAATGGCGACCGTTATCCAGCGCCGCAAGGCGGCTTCTCTTAATCCACTCAAATCCTCCGCACCATTGGGTGCTGCCCTTGCCTATTTGGGGATTGAAAAGGGGATTCCGCTTTTTCATGGTGCGCAGGGGTGTACCTCCTTTGCGCTTGTATTGTCTGTAAGGCACTTCAAGGAGGCTATTCCTCTCCAGACAACCGCCATGGATGAAGTTGCTACCGTTCTGGGGGGCGCTTCCAATCTGGAAGAAGCACTTTTAACGCTCGCACGGCGCATGAAGCCGGGTTTTATTGGTGTTGCGACCACAGCTCTGGTGGAAACACGGGGAGAGGATAGCGAGGGCGATTTACGCTTGATTATGGAGCGTAACCCGGAACTTGCGGAGACAAAGGTCGTTCTGGCCTCCACCCCAGATTATGCCGGAGCACTGGAAGAGGGCTGGGCAAGTGCGACCACTGCAATCATCAACAGCCTTGTTGAGCCGTGGTCTCCATCAATTCGTTCATTTCAGCAGATCAATGTGTTGCCCGGTGTACACCAGACCCCGGCGGACATTGAAGTATTGCGTGAAATTATTGAAAGCTTTGGATTTTATCCAGTTATTCTCCCCGATATTTCTTACTCGCTTGATGGGCATATTGCGGAGAGCTGGGTGCCGACCTCCCTTGGTGGTACATCGCTGTCGGAAATTGCGAATATGGCGCGTGCAGTACACACCATTGCCATTGGTGAGCATATGCGGACGCCCGCAGATACCCTGACCGCCATGACCGGCGTACCCGCAACAGTGTTTCCTACACTAACGGGTCTGGAACCATCGGACAGGCTTGTCTCTTTACTCGCACGGCTCTCGCTCAGACCAGTGCCGGGGCGCCTGCGTAGGCATCGTGCGCAACTGGTAGACGCCATGTTGGACGGACATTTTTATTTTGGCGGCAAAAAGGTGGCTATTGCTGCTGACCCGGACCTACTGTTCAGCCTGTCGCAGTTTTTTGCGGGTATGGGGGCCTCGGTCGTAACCGCCATTGCCTCGACCGGGGGTAACCGTAACCTTCAGCGTATTCCGGTTGAGAATGTGATTGTGGGTGACCTGACAGATCTGGAGGATGGCGCGGCGCAGGCTGGAGCAGACCTGCTTGTTACGCACAGCCACGGGCGGCAGGCGGCGGCACGGCTTGGTGTGCCGTTAATGCGTGTGGGCTTTCCAATCTTTGACCGGCTTGGCGTCGCGCATGAGGAAACGGTGGGCTATCGCGGCACACGTTCGCTTATCTTCCGTGTGGCCAACCAGTTCCTCGGCGAGAGTCATGAGCACAGGCCGGAAGATTTTGGAAGTGCCATTCCAGCACCAGTCATTACAACTGAGGAGGGGCGTCATGCCAGCGGTACATTTGCAACTCATTGAAACAGCACAGAACGACACGCAGGACGAACTGCGGCAGGACGTACCGCGGCTGAGGATTGCCATTGCCACGCGGGATATGAAGTCCCTTAACGCGCATTTTGGTTCGGCCCAGCGTTTTGCAATCTGGGATGTCACACCACAGAACGCGCGTTTTGTGGAGGCCGTGGCTTTTGATGATGTCTCGGATGAAAGTGGCGCGCACCAGACCGAGGGGGATGACCGGATCGGCCCCAAAGTGGAGGCCCTTGCGGGGTGTAACCTTCTTTTTGTGCTCGCTATTGGCGGTCCTGCGGCGGCCAAGGTCGTGCGGGCGCATATTCATCCGGTCAAACTGCTTAACCCTGAGAGCATCCCCTCGGTCATTGAACGCGTGCAGACCATGATGGTGGGCAACCCCCCGCCGTGGCTGCGCAAGGCCATGGGCGTCAAACGCTCCATGGATTTTCTGGATGAGGACGATTGATATGTCTCACGAAGTGTTGCCAGAAACTCTGGTGCAGGAAGAAGACCCGATGAAAAGCCCTTTTCTCAAGGCGTTAATCGGGCGTATCCGTGCGGAAGACTCCTTTGGCGCGTGGGAGAACAAACCGGACGAATGGCTGTTGCGTGATTATATTGTCAGCCGGGAAGAAAAACGCGCCATGCCGATTATTAGTGACCCAGACCCGGATGTTATCTCGCGGGTGGAGCATTTTTATCAAGCTGTTGGTCTGGCGGTGGAGCAGGATTGCGGCCTGATGGCATCCCCCATGATGAAAATGAGCCATGAGGGTTTTGGCCGGGTGATCCTGACAACGGGCAGGCTTGTCATATTCTCAAAAACCCTGCGTGACGTGCACCGTTTCGGATTTGAAAATCTGGAAGCACTGTCGAACGAAGGCATGAAGGCAGTCCGTATGGCCCTTGATGTTATCGGGGAATATCCAGATGTTGCCAATGTGTGAAAGGACAGAAAACAATGTCTGACATTGAGGATCTGCGCGCCGAAATCAAAAAACTTTCGTCGCGGGCGGTCAAGGCCAAAATGGACCTGCATGACCTGTCCGAAGATCTCCCTATTGGCTGGACCAACATTCCCGAAGTGGCGGCCCGTGCGCATGATGCATACGCCACTCTGGAAGCACGTCGCACGGCCCTGCGTGCGCTGGAAGAAAAAGAGGTTAAAGCATGAGCGCGACAACCCGAGATGGCCGTAGTTGGACCCCGTCTTACCTGAACGCCATAGACCCCGGTGTGTGTATTGGTTGTGGCCGCTGCTACAAGGTGTGCGGTCGCGGTGTCATGACACTACGGGGGGTGAATGACGAAGGCAAAATTGTGGATGACGAGGAAGATGAAGACGATATTGATCGTCGCGTCATGGCCATGGACGATGCAGGGGCCTGCGTGGGGTGTGGTGCTTGCGCCCGCGTGTGCCCGACCAACTGCCAGACCCACATAGCAGCCTGATCAACCCGGAGGAACTGGTTATGGGAGCAGCGGATATTCATGCCTGGCTGATGGCGGCTGTTCATGGGGATATGTGTGAAGGCTTTGATGCGCATGTTCTGGCTTCCATACTGGCCGTTGGTCTGGCGGACGCCAAGGAGCGCAACTGTTTACCATCGGAAACACTTGGTGTAGGGGGCGCGCGACTGAGCGAGCTTGTGGCGCAGGTGTTCCCTTCCGTGCTGGCATTGTTTGAATCATTTGAAAGTCAGGCCGAGCCTGTATTGGATGAGGATGAAAACTGCTTGCGTGACCTCTTGCGCAGAGCGACCACAGGGGATGCGCGCGAACTGTTGCTAGCTGACATGGTCGCACGCCGCGCCATGGCCCCCAACCATCTGTGGCAGGACTTGGGATTACGCTCACGGCGGGAACTGTCCTGGGTTATGGAACGCCACTTTGAACCGCTGGCCAGCCGGAACACGGGCGATATGAAGTGGAAAAAATTTCTTTTCCGTATGATCTGTCGTGATGAAGGGTTTCGGCTGTGTAGTGTTCCCGTCTGTTCCGAATGTGACGATTTTGATGATTGTTTTGGTGATGAAAGCGGTGAAAGCCGTATGGCGCGCATTCGCAAGAGCGCGGACTGATATGGCACCGTGCTCCTGTGAACACTCTGTTCTCGTGATGTTTTGTGTAACATTGCGCGCATAACAGGTACGCTAACGTTACAAATATAACAGTCGTGTTGTCCCCCCAAAATGTTATCCGTTTTTGTTCGTCTGTCAGCAACAGGCATGGTCCGTCTTGGCTGTAAAAACGGCTTGTTCTGACGGGGCGTCAGGCATGTGTTCATTTTTATAAAACAGAAAACATTTCTGGCACGCTCCTTGCGACATACTTCTTTGAGAGAAGACTTAACGCGGAGGGGAAAATGATCCAGTTGACCAATGCGGCGCGCGATGCAGTGCGCACAGCAATTGCCGGTTCAAGCAACCCGGCCGAAGGCATCCGTATTATGGTTGAGGCCGGTGGATGCTCGGGCTTTAAATATATGATGGGTCTGGTCTCTGCTCCAGAGAAGGACGACATTGTTGTTCTTTGTGATGATGTCAAAGTTTTTGTGGATCGTGAAAGCAGCCCGCACCTTGAGGGTACAACGGTCGACTTTGTGGTCTCCCTCGAACAGTCCGGATTTTCATTCGATAACCCGAATTCGGTATCAAAATGCTCCTGTGGGAAGTCTTTTAATTAAAACCCCCTGCTGGGCGGTGGAACGGGAGTGAGGGGCCATGTGGGAATATTCCGATAAGGTTAAAGAATATTTTTTTAACCCGAAAAATGTTGGTGTCATTGAAGACGCCAATGGTGTGGGCGAGGTCGGGGCTATTGCCTGCGGGGATGCGCTTAAGCTGATGTTGCAGGTTGACCCCACCACAGACCGGATCACCAGTGCACGGTTCCAAACATTCGGATGTGGGTCTGCTATTGCGTCTTCATCAGCCCTGACTGAAATCATTGTTGGCAAAACGGTTGATGAAGCGCTGAAAATTACCAATCAGGACATTGCGGATTTTTTGGGCGGTCTGCCGCCGGAAAAAATGCATTGTTCGGTCATGGGGTATGAAGCCCTGCGGGCGGCCGTTGCCAATTATCGGGGCGAAACATGGGAAGATGACCACGAAGAAGGTGCTCTTCTCTGTAAATGTTTTGGTGTTGACGAAGGAATGCTCGAACGTGCGGTACGCAACAACAATCTGACAAGTATGGAACAGGTTGCCCAGTACACCAAGGCCACGGCAAGCTGCTCCACCTGTGCCGAAACGGTTGAGGAAGCATTGGAGCGCATTAACGCTGCTATGGTGAGCGAGGGCGTATTGGATGCGCGTGATGCTTTTGTGGCCGGAGCACTCCCCCCCACACGGCGTGCTGCCCGCAAAACATCGCCACTGGTTGAGCTGAGCGCTCCTGCAACGCCCGCCAAGCTGACCACCGTGCAGCGTATTCGCGCTGTGGAGGAAGTTCTGACGGAATTGCGGCCAGTTCTTCAAGGCGATGGTGGGGATTGTGAATTGGTGGATGTGGACGGCAACAAGGTGATGGTCAAGCTGAGCGGTGCGTGCGTGAACTGCCAGCTTGCATCGGTCACGGTGCAGGGCATTCAGCAACGTCTGGCCGAGCGTCTGGGTGAGCCGGTTCGGGTTATTCCGGTTCCTGCCGGTCACTGATTTTTGCAAGCGTTCATGGGGTGATCACAACAAATGCGCCGGAGGGTCACCGGCCACGAGTGGGAGAAAGCAGATGAAGCCGGTCTATCTCGACAATAATGCGACCACGCGGGTTGACCCGCGTGTGGTGGACGCCATGCTGCCCTATTTTACCGAGCAGTTTGGCAATGCCTCATCTATCCACGCTTTTGGTGCCGATGTTGGAACAGCCATCAGGCATGCGCGGCGTCAGCTTCAGGCGCTGCTGGGCACGGAGTTTGACCACGAAATTGTCTATACCGGCTGTGGAACGGAGGCGGATAATACAGCCCTTCTCTCCGCGCTGGAAACGCAGGGCGGGCGCGACGAAATTGTAACGTCCGCTGTGGAACACCCGGCTATTTTGGCACTTTGCGCATGGTTGGAAAAAACGCGGGGTGTAAAAGTCCATTATATTGGGGTGGATTCCCGTGGTCGGCTGGATATGGATGCGTACCGCAAGGCGCTGGGTCCGCGCACGGCCATTGCCTCCATTATGTGGGCTAATAACGAAACGGGTAATCTGTTCGAGGTGGAAACACTGGCCGAACTTGCACATGAGGCTGGCGCACTGTTCCATACAGATGCCGTGCAGGCCGTAGGCAAGGTCCCGATGGACCTGAAAACGTCTGAAATTGATATGCTCTCGCTCTCTGGGCACAAGTTTCATGCTCCCAAGGGTATTGGTGCGCTTTATGTCCGCCGTGGTGTGCGCCTGCGCCCCATGATCCGTGGCGGTCATCAGGAGCGGGGGCGGCGTGCGGGCACGGAAAATGCTCCCTCCATTATTGGTCTGGGTGTTGCAGCCGAACTGGCCCGCACGCATCTGGAGGACGAGAACACCCGTGTGCGCGCCCTGCGCGACAAGTTGGAAAACGGGTTGCTCCAGCGGATATCCCACGCAATGGTCACAGGTGACTCCGATTATCGCCTGCCAAATACAAGCAATATTGCATTTGAATATATTGAGGGTGAGGGAATTCTGCTGTTGCTCAATAAAGCGGGTATTGCCGCCTCCTCCGGTTCGGCCTGCACATCTGGGTCTTTGGAGCCGTCGCACGTTCTGCGGGCGATGAAGGTGCCGTATACGGCCGCGCATGGCGCGATCCGTTTTTCCCTCTCGCGGGAGAATACGGAAGAAGATGTCGATCATGTGCTTGAGGTCATGCCCGGTATTGTTGAGACCCTACGGGGCATGTCTCCATTCTGGGATGGTACGTCTGCAACCCGGAGTGCGTTTACGCCCACCTACGCTTGATTTTTCAGCAATGAGATAAAGGGCGCGAGACATGACAGCCAAGCCGCTCATGCGGTCTCCACGCCGCCTGAAACTGAATGACAGCACCCTGCGTGATGGCGAACAGGCGCCGGGAGTTGCTTTTACCCCGGCTGAAAAACTGGCGATTGCCTGTTTGCTGGATGAAGCAGGGGTGGATGAGATTGAGGCCGGCACCCCCGCCATGGGGCCGGATGAGATGGCTGTTATCACCCAGATTGGGCGCTCTGTTACCCGCGCAAGAGTTATTCCGTGGTGCCGGATGATACCGGAAGATCTTGCTCTGGCGCAGGCTACGGGGCTTGGCAGTGTGCATCTTTCCGCGTCCATCTCCCCAATGCAGATTGCGGCGAAATACCGCAAACCCCCAGCACAGGTACTGGACATGACGCGTGATGTTGTTGCGCGTGCGGTGGATATGGGGCTGGTGGTTTCTGTTGGGGGAGAAGATTCCAGTCGGGCTGAATCCGGTTTTCTGGCTGATTTTGTGGGTATGCTCGGGCAGGCTGGTGTCCAGCGTTTTCGTTACGCGGATACGCTGGGCGTTTTGGACCCGTTTGCAGCGTTTGAGACCATAAGCTGGCTGCGAGGGCAGACGGAACTGGAAATAGAGTTTCATGGCCATGATGATTACGGCCTGGCAACTGCCAACACGCTGGCTGCTTTGCGGGCAGGGGCGGATGTTGCCAGTGTCACTGTACTGGGGCTGGGTGAGCGCGCGGGGAATGCCCCGTTGGAAGAACTGGCTCTGGCAGCCCCTCGTTTTTTAGGCTGCGAAAGTGGTGTTGATCTGCGGCGGCTGGCGCCTTTGGCCCGCGCTGTGGCGCTGGCATCTGGCCGTTTTATTCCCGAAGGCAAGGCTGTGGTCGGGTCTGCTGTGTTCCGTCATGAATCAGGGATTCATGTGTCCGGTCTGCTGCGGGACGCAAATACTTATGAAGCCATAAATCCCACGCATTTAGGCCGTGAACGTGAGATTGTTTTTGGCAAACACTCTGGACGGGCCGCGATCAATCATGCGCTGGAGCGGCTGGGCGTGAACGCAACGGAAGGTGTTGCCACGCAATTGCTGGAGGCTGTGCGGCATATGGCTGAACAGCACAAAAGAACCATCACTTTGGATGAAATCGCACTCTTGTTCTCAGAATTGCAATGCCGCGCGGCCTGAAGGGCCGATGCTAAAAGGAGCCGTGATCCATGCATGTTTTACAAGAACTTCGTCGTCTTTCCGCTGCCGAGGAATTTTTTGAGCAACTCGGCGTGCCGTATGACCCCACTGTGTTGAATGTTGCGCGGCTGCACATTTTGCGGCGTATGCGTTCCTACCTTGATGAGCAGGGGCTGGAAGGGGAACTGGACGAAGCCATGGTGCGTGAACAGTGTCGTATGCTTTTGTCACGTGCCTATCAGGATTTTGTCGTATCCACGCCCATTGCCGAACGTTCGTTCAAGGTGCACCGCGATGCCGTGCGCCCGGTCCGGCAGACAATAGTCGGGTTGGACGACCTGACTGTTGTGGCAGAACTGATCGAAGGTGGCGCAAAATAAGACGAAAGCGGGGAAAGGTCTTCTCCAATTTGTCATTTTTCCAACAGGAGTGGAAAAATAAGTGTTCCCTCTCTGCCACTCTGGTCTCAAGGGGCTGTTTTTCCTGAAAATATCCAAAATGGCACACAGCTTGCGGGGATAACAGGGAAGGACAGATAAAAGGAAGTAGGGCGATGCGTATCTTTGTCTGCATTAAACAGGTTCCGGACAGCGCGCAAATTCGCGTGCATCCGGTTACAAACACCATCATGCGGCAAGGCGTGCCGACAATTATTAACCCCTATGACCTGTTCGGGCTGGAAGAGGCGCTGCGCCTGCGCGACAGTTTTGGTGGCACGGTTACGGTGCTGACCATGGGGCCACCCATGGCGTCGGAGAGTTTGCGCAAGGCGCTGGGTTATGGTGCTGACCGTGGCCTGCTTCTTACAGATCGGTTCTTCGCTGGGTCCGATACGCTGGCGACAAGCTATGCCCTGTCCAGACTGATTGAAAAAGCGGCTGAAGAGCAGGGCATGCCCCACATCGTGTTTTGCGGAAAGCAGACAATTGATGGTGATACTGCTCAGGTTGGTCCCGGCATAGCGCAACGTCTGGGGCTTTCCCAGTTAACCTATGTGTCTGCCATTGACGAGATTGATCCTGATAAAGGCACCATTACGGTGCGCCGCCGTGCTGACCATGGCGTGCAGGTGCTGACTTCCCGCTTGCCAGCCATGATCACCATGCTGGAGGGGAGCAACCAGATCCGCCGCGGCACCCAGTCCGATGTGTTGCGTGCTGCGCAGGCAAAGGTCACGCAGTGGAATGCTGCGGCCGTTGGGATTACGGATTTATCTTTGTGTGGTCTGCGTGGTTCACCCACGGTGGTCAAACGGGTGTTCGCGCCTTCGGCCCGATCCGAAAAAGCAGAAATGATCCCAGCAGGTGGTGGCGGCAGTGCTACGGCCACGGCGTTAATTGACGCCATTTTTGCGCGCCAGCCAGCACTGGAGGAAGACCTGATCAGCGCAGCTGGTGGGTATTGATCGGCGCTGACGCCGTGAAAGGAAAAGGGCGACCATGAACACTTCACAAACCCCGGTCGCTGGCGCTTCTGGCTCACGCGCTGGCATGAAAAAAGAATTGCCCGAACATTTTCGGTCTTACAAGCATGTTTGGGTTTTTATTGAGTTCGAGCATGGGCGGATTCACCCTGTTTCCCTCGAACTTCTGGGTGAAGGCCGCAAACTGGCTGACCAGCTAGGTGTGGAACTGGCAGGCGTACTGCTTGGGAGTGGAGACCATGGGCTGGATGAAGCCACAAAAAGCTGCTTTGCCTATGGCGCAGACCTTATTTACTTGGTCGATCATCCCGTGCTCGCACAGTACCGTAACCAGCCCTATACAAAAGTTATGACCGAACTGGTCCTGAAGTACCAGCCCGAGATCATGCTGCTGGGCGCAACGGTTTTGGGGCGTGACCTTGCCGGGTCCGTGGCAACCACACTCAAAACCGGGCTGACAGCGGATTGCACGGAACTGGCTATTGATGATGAACGCTCATTGGCCGCCACGCGGCCAACGTTTGGTGGGTCGTTGCTGTGCACCATTCATACACTCAACTACCGGCCGCAAATGGCAACTATCCGTCCACGTGTAATGGCCATGCCCAAACCTGAAGAGGGGCGAGAAGGGCGTGTTGTGGCTTACACGCCAGATCTGGACGAAGACGATATTGTGACCAAAGTGCTCAGCTTTCTACCCGATGATGCCTCCGAGGCATCTGGTCTGGCTTTTGCGGACATTGTGGTGGCCGGTGGCATGGGGCTACGTTCGGAAGAGAACATACAGCTTGTGCGTAAACTGGCGCATGTTCTGGGGGGAGACTGGGGTGGTTCGCGCCCTCTGGTGCAAAAGGGCTGGATCGGGGCTGATCGTCAGATCGGGCAGACAGGCAAGACCATTCGGCCCAAGCTGTACATAGCGGCAGGTATTTCGGGGGCCATTCAGCATCGGGTGGGTGTGGAAGGGGCGGACCTGATTGTCGCCATTAACACAGACCCCAATGCCCCGATTTTTGACTTTGCCCATCTTGGAGTTGTCGCGGATGCAGTTGCTCTTTTGCCATTGTTGACCGAGGCTTTTCGCCAGCGTCTGCTTGTTAACCGACTTGCAGGTTGAGGGAGAGAATACAGTCATGACTAAAATTGTATTTGATGCCATTGTGGTTGGTGCGGGTCCTGCGGGCAATTCTGCAGCTTATACAATGGCGAATGCTGGGCTGAACGTGCTCCAGATCGAGCGCGGGGAATATTCCGGGTCCAAAAATGTGCAGGGTGCCATTCTGTATTCGGATGCGCTGGAACAGATGATCCCCGACTTCCGGGAGGAAGCGCCACTGGAGCGGCACATTGTTGAACAGCGGATATGGATGATGGATGACCGGGGCCATACGGGCATGCACCATCGGAGTGATGATTATAACGAGGATCTTCCAAACCGTTATACCATTATCCGTGCGCAGTTCGATAAGTGGTTCAATCGTCAGGTGCGTGACGCAGGGGCCACGGTGCTGTACGAAACCACTGTAACAAGCCTGCTACGTGACCCGCGAGGGCAGGTGATTGGTGTGCAGACTGACCGTGAGGGCGAGGGATTCTACGCCAATGTGGTTGTTCTGGCCGAAGGCGTGAATGGTCTGGCCGGGCAGAGGTCTGGGCTACGTTCCGAACTTCGCCCAGAAGATGTGGCGCTGGCCGTTAAGGAAATGCACTTTTTACCCCAGGAAACGATTGAAAGTCGGTTCAACATCACGGGGGATGAAGGCGTTGTTGTCGAGGCCATGGGCACCATAACCGAAGGCATGATCGGCACGGCGTTTTTGTATACCAACAGGGAGTCCATCTCCATTGGTATTGGCTGTTTGGTGAGTGAGTTAAGCCGCGTTGGCAAAGGCTCGCCTTACCAGCTTCTGGATCGGTTCAAGGCGCATCCTTCCATCCGTGGCCTTCTGGAAGGTTCGGAAATGAAGGAATATGCAGCGCATCTGATTCCCGAAGGTGGGTACAGGGCTATTCCCGAACTGGTGGGCGATGGCTGGATTTGCGTTGGAGATGCAGGCCATTTTGTCAATGCCGTGCATAGGGAAGGTTCAAACCTTGCCATGACCACAGGGCGCCTTGCGGCAGAGACCATTATTACTCTCAACCAGCGTGGACAGGCCTGCACCAAAAAAGCCCTTGGGGCATACCGGCAGCGTCTGGATGACTCATTTGTTATGAAAGATATGAAAAAATACAAAGATGTTCCCAGAATGCTTGAAAAGCAGGGGAGCACGATCATGGATACGTATCCACGCCTGATGAACGGAGCCGCCCAGACATGGTTCCGTGTTGATGGACGAGACAAGAAGACCAAGGAAAACGAGATCGTAAAAGCTGCATGGCATGTGCGCGGTCTTGGGCTTTTGGGTGATGCGGTTAAACTGGCGAGGGCATGGCGATGAGCGACGATGTTGAAAACAGACTGTTCCAAAACCGCTATGTGGTGGACACAGGTAAACCGCATATCCATGTAACCCCGCATGAGGCGCCATCGGAAGAGTTAAAGTCCATGGTGCATGTCTGTCCGGCTGGCTGTTACAGCCAGAACGAGCATGGGCAGGTGGAAATTGTGGCCGATGGCTGCATGGAATGTGGAACATGCCGGGTCGTGTGCCAGAATACTGGTGAGATTGAATGGAATTATCCGCGCGGCGGGTTCGGCGTCCTTTTCAAGTTTGGCTGAACCATGTTGCATGTTCCAACAGGCCTTCTTGAAGCGCTCCTGGCTGAAGATGCACCGTGCGGTGACCTGACAACCCATTCTTTAGGCCTTTGTGGTCAAGGCGCGCGGATCAGTTTTACCGCACGTATGCCGCAGGTCGTGGCTTGTAGCGAGGTGGCGGCTGCATTGTTCAGGCATGTCGGGGGGCGTGTCTGCTTTAGCGCACCCGCAGGGCAGTGGGCGGCGGCAGGGGAGAGCATTTTGCAGGTGGAAGGCCCTGCAGAAGCTCTGTTTCTAGCATGGAAGCAAGCCCAGACTCTTATGGAATGGGCTGGTGGTATTGCAAGCGATGCCCATGCAGTTGTGCAGGCTGCCAGACGTGTGCGCCCGGACGTGGCTGTTGCTTGCACCCGTAAAGCTCCACCGGGCATGCGGGGTTTAGCCATGCGGGCTATTATGGCAGGTGGGGCGGTCATGCACCGCACGGGTTTGTCAGAAACTGTTTTGGTCTTTCCCGAGCACCGGATGTTTCTACCGGCGGGTGGGTATGCGGCAGTGGCGCGCCTGAAACAGGATCTGCCAGAACGTAAAATTGTTGTAGAAGTGACATCCATTGATGAAGCGCTGTCTTTTTTAGAGGCTAAACCAGACATTCTTCAGCTTGAAAAATTTCCTCTTCAAGATGTGGCTGCTCTTAAGAGCAGGTTGGATGGTTTGGAACCGCACGAACATACGCCGCTCTTAGCTGTTGCTGGTTCCGTAAATCCTGATAACGCAGCAGATTATGTGCAGGCTGGGGCACATATTTTGGTAACATCATATCCCTATTTTGCAAAACCACGGGATATTCAGGTGCGGATAGACCCAATGTCTTCTTCCTGATGTTTTGGTACAATTTTTGCGTATTATTAGGTTATGAAAAAATTGTCTGTAAGACAGTGAGTTATTCATTGATACCAATTTTGAATTTTTCGGATAATTTTTTCTCGGGGGATCCTGTTTTGTAAGTGATCAATGCGGCGTGGCGTTTATTATTCTGCAAGTGCTGAGGGTGGATGTTTTTCATGAGTGAAACCGAACACGATATCCTGCTCCCCGAACATTGTGGAAACATATATTACGAAATACTCAAGCAGGCTGCTGACGGCGTTATTATAATTAACGAAGAGAATAAAATTATTTTTTTTAATACTGCCGCAGAGCGCCTATGGGGTTATTCTGCATCAGAAGTTATGGGACAGAATGTCAAATGTCTTGTGCCACTTGAACATCGGGCCAAGCATGATGACTATATTGCCCATAACCGCGCCACAGGTATTGACCGTATTGTTGGCACATCGCGCGAGATTACTTTTACCCGCAGTGCGGGTGATTATGCCGTAGCGGAAATGTCTGTTTCGGCTATTACTCTTGCCCCGCTCAATAAGCGTTATTACATGGCTCTTGTAAAAGGGGTCACTGAGGAAAGTCACCGTAAAAAGCTTATTACCTTACAAAATAAAGTTTTTACGGAGCTTGCAGGAAAAGCAACAGAGCAGGATATTGCAGACATGCTTTGTGCTGAGGCCGAAAAGCTGGTGCTAAACAGCGTGGCAGTGCTGTTGCAGATTACACCAGAACGTGGCCTTGAAATTCTTTCAGGCGAAAGTCTTCCACGCCGTAAAGGGCGGATGCTAACACGCATGACGCTGCCTGAAGCAGATATGGTGGCATTGCGTAACCATCCGGAGGAAGCCCGTACAGTTGTCTGGCAGAATGCAGGAGCCGTTGAGCAGGAAGTTGGGTTGCTGGACTGCTGGGCTTCGACTGTTTGTGATGGAACAGGAACACCAATCGGGATATTTGCGCTTTATTCGCGCAATAGAGACAAAATTACCAACTGGCCGCAAAAAATTGTCTCTGGGTGTGTACCGTCCTGTGCCGCTATTATTGAACGTGGCAAAACCCGACAGAAACTGAATCGTCTGGATCGGTATGATTCGTTAACTGGTTTGTTAAATCGTAATGCAGTAACAATAATTCTTAAAAATATGATGGCGCAGCAACCAAATGGCTGGCCATTTGCCCTGCTTGTTCTGGATATTGATCTTTTTCAGGATATTAACAATCTCTTGGGGTATGATCAGGGTGATCTTCTGCTCCAGATTGTAGCGCAGAGACTGAGCGCACAATGCCGTAGTAATTTTGTAACCGGACGGTTGGGGGGGGATGATTTTGTTATCATCATACCCGGTGGAGACAGAAATACCGCCAGAAATTTTGCCGAAACACTGATTGAAGTCATGCATGAGCCGATTATTATAAACGGACATGAATTAATTGTATCGATCAGCACGGGAATCAGCCTGTATCCAGACGAGAGCAAGGATGTGGAGCAGGTGCTCAACCGTGCGGAAGTGGCAATGCTCGAAGCCAAAAAAATGGCGCGAGGTAGTTTTCGTATTCTGGATAATGCCTCTGATAGTGAGGTACAATCACGATTGATTGTTGGTTCAGCTCTCCGTAAAGCCATTCAGAATTCGGAACTGCGTCTATTCTACCAACCTCAGATATGCGTCACAACCGGCAGATTACATGGTGTTGAGGCTCTTGCGCGTTGGCAGCACCCGGTTTTGGGGGCAGTGCCTCCATCGCGCTTTATTCCCATAGCTGAAGAGACCGGGCAGATCGAAGCCATTGGCCGGTGGTCCATTGCAGAGGCCTGCCAGCAACTCGCATTGTGGGACCAGCAGGGGATTGTGGTGCCAGTGGTCAGCGTTAATATTTCGGCAGGGCATTTTGCCAGTTCGGAATTACTCCAACAGATTGTTGATGTGTTGGAAGCCTATAATCTGACGCCTGACCGGCTGACAATAGAGATTACTGAAAGCGTGATGATGCGGCAGAGCTCGGAAGCACTGGCAACATTGTCGGCTATACGTGGTATTGGCGTTGGGCTTTCGTTGGATGATTTTGGTACAGGTTTTTCCTCTCTATCACGGCTGAGTACTCTGCCTTTGACAGAGCTTAAGATTGATCGGAGCTTTGTGATGAATTTTGAAGAAAATATTAGTTCTCTTATCGTAACGGAAGCGGCTATTACCATTGGGAAAAGGCTTGGGGTCAGGATTGTGACCGAAGGCGTAGAAGATGATTCACAAGAACAAATGTTACGTTCAATGGGGTGTGATGTCATGCAGGGTTACCTATTTGGCAGACCCATGCCTCCTGCGGCACTGAACACATGGATTATAGAACATTCGCCAGGAAAGAATATGCAAATGGGCAATCCATAGAGTTAATCACTGATTTTATAAGACATTAAAACAAAAATTTTATCTCCTTGTGGAGAGTTAATGGCCACCCTCTTTCTGGATAGGGGACACAGCATGACCATCATTACTCCAGCCACACGGGTCAGGGACGGACAAAACCTTTCTGATCTGGATAGTCGTCGACATTTTATGGGATTAAAGGAAACGGATTGTGAAACTCTTCGTTCCATAAAGACTATTATAGATAATGAACTTCCGCAAGCATTGGATGCATTTTATGCTCAGGTGCGCCAAACACCAGAAACAAGAGGATTTTTTACGTCCGAGACGCATATTGAACATGCCAAGGGAGCACAGAAGGAACACTGGAAAAATATTTCATCCGCCAATTTTGGTCGGGAATACGCCCAAAATGTCAGTAGAATTGGCAGCATTCATGCACAAATAGGGCTTGAGCCCAGATGGTATATTGGTGGTTATGCTATTGTAATGGACCATCTTATTCATGCTATTGTGATGAATGCTTTTCCCAAAGGTGGACTGTTTGGTAAAAAAAACGCGGTTGCTAAAAATCTGTCTGACCAGATCAGCAGTTTATGTAAGGCTGTCTTGTTCGAGATGGATCTTACAATCTCGGTTTACTTGGCAGAAGCTGAAAAGTCCCGCACATCCGCACGGAATGAGGCCATAGCCAAGGAACAGTTTTTTGTTACTGAGAGCTTTGGTTCAGTTATTCAGGATATTGCAGAGCAGAACCTTGCCCAGAATATGGGGAGCGATGTTCCCGAAGCTTATCTGCCACTGCGTGATAATTTGAATGCTGCCATACACGCCTTGCGTAATACCTTGATGGCAGCAAGTGATACGGCCCATAATATTGATGTGGTCACACAGGAAATTAGCGATGCATCGGGAGAGTTGGCTCAGCGTACCGAGCGGCAGGCTGCATCGGTGGAAAAAACGGCGGCTGCTATTGAGCAGATTACAGCAACGGTCAGCTCAACTGCGAGCCGTGTTTCCGAAGCTAATCATTTTGTCGAAGACTGTTTGAATAGTATCCAACATTTTGGCGGCATGATCGACCGGGCTAATGATGCGATGGTCGAAATTGAACGCTCGACCGAAGCAATAAACAAAATTACGGATATTATGGATGCGGTCGCTATTCAAACCAATATTCTGGCATTGAATACAGCAGTGGAGGCCGCACGGGCGGCAGATGCCGGGAATGGGTTTAAGGTTTTGGCGCAGCAAATTCGTGAATTGGCAAACCGTGCCGGAGTGGCGTCAAAAGATGTGCGTGGGTTAGCGGGTACGTCTCGGACACAGGTGGGGCAAGGTGTTTCCATTATGAAAGAGGCCGGGCATGATATGAAAATTATTATTGCCGGAATTGTTGAAATTCGGTCACATCTTAAGGCGATCGAGGAAGCTGCGCGGGAGCAGGCTGCGGCGCTGCAAAGTGTTAATGGTGCTGTGGCCACTATTGATGAAGGGACACGGCAGAATGCAGCCATGGCGGAGCGGACATCTACGGCAAGTGAGGGTATGGTGCAGGAGGCAAACCAGTTGCGCCTATTGCTGGATGGATTTCATCTTGGTTAATGCCAGAAGGCATGATGAGAAATGCTAATAAGATGGTCACATGGCGCAGGACGACGGAGTATTCCGCGAGAGTAAGATTTATACGCAAATCGCGTTAATATCTATTCTATTTATAACCATGTTAGGTGCATTGGAAATATAGGGTGCTGCTCTGGTTATATTTTATATGATCGGAAGATATTGGAACATTAACGGATCTCTGTTTGTTATTACAAATTTGCTACAAGAACGTGAATTGAAAATATTTCAAATCAGGCTTAGCTTGAAAAAAACAGTCATAAGAAAAAGAAAAATATGTCTGACAAATTACCGCTCCGTGCACCTTCGGGCCTGAAAAAACGAAGTAGGGTCAAGCTACGACTGCCTGTTGTACGCAGGCAGTAAGTTCGCCCTATTATTCAAAGCAGAAATTCTGTCCCTCTATTCCAGTGCAAGTTGGAATGGACGTGCATAGTTCTGGATAAAACCATGTCCAAATTTCCTAAATATAACCGGGAATTGTGCCCTTGTTGGCACAAAAATTGTGTCGTTTTATTAACAATCTGTTCTGTTTTTATAATGTTGGCGTTCACCGGCAGAGCGGATGCGCAGGCTGTCAACGCACCATCTCTAGTGGTTGGGCAGTCTATAGGGCACGGGGGTGGCGATTCATCCATTCCAGTCAAACATAAACGACCTATTGCCGAAGACCGTCTGGAGGCTTTGTTTAACACGGAGAGTATTTCCTCATTACTCAATAATAATGAGGATGCATTGCGGCGTGGAGATATTACCGCTGGTTATTATGTGTCCGAACAGGCTTTTGGCAATCTTGTGCCAGCCCTCAAACCGTTCCGGGATCGTCTGGCGAACCATGGCTTCAGCTTTGAGTTGACCTATAAAGGGGAGGGCATGGGAAATATGAGTGGCGGTTTATCAAAAGGTATGGACTACACACATGAAGTGCGCATAGCCATGCTGTTTGATCTGGGAAAGCTGACTAAATGGGAACCGCTGAACGGCTGGTTCCTTCATGGCATTGTTATGAACCGAGAAGGACGTCAGGTGGGTTGGGACCATGTGGGGGAACGCAACGTTCTGCTCACGGAGGTCTGGAGTATTCATGGGCCAGCAGCAGCGCGTCTGGCTGATCTGTATGTTGAAAAATCTTTCCTGAACAATCGGATCAACATTAACCTTGGTCGCATTGCGCTTACGCATACCTATTCCACTTCCGTACTGCTCTGCACATTCATGACCATGTGTTCCGCGCCCATGGCCATTCGTGAACCTGCAGGCTGGAGCGTGTATCCTAAAACGTCATGGGGGGGGACATTCAGAATACGGCCAACGCGGGATCTGATCTTACGGACAGGGGTCTATCGTATTGGCCCAAAAGCGGTTGATAATACCGGGTGGGCGTGGGGGAGTGAGCCGTACACGGGGCTGCAGACACCTGTTGAACTCACATGGGAACCCTTTTTGGGCGAGCGTAAATTGCCCGGCCATTATAAAATTGGATACGCCCATGACACCTCCCCTTATGCGGATATGATCGGGGTTATTCCGCCCGCGTTGGCTGGGGTTGTGCAAAAACACAAAGAAAAACCGAGAGATACATTTTATATAGAAACAGACCAGATGGTGTACCGCAGTCATGGTCAGCACCAGATGGCGGGTGGCTATGTGTTGGCTGGGTTTGTGCATAATACGCCAAGCAATTCCACATTTGCCAACGAGTTTTATGCTGGGGCTTCCCTGCTGGGTATTATTCCGGGGCGTCCGTTTGATCGGTTTGGTGTTATGTACTCCTACTATCAACTCAGCCCGCGAACAACGTATGGCCAGCAGTTACGCCAGATGGCGGGTATGTCCATGGGGGCATATGTGAATGCCCCGCAAACTCATTCGGCTATTCTGGAGGCATATTATGGTATTCCCATCATGCCCGGTCTGGTGATCACACCAGAGTTTGAATACATGATGCGACCGGGGGAAACGTCAGTTATTCCCAATGCGGTTCTGGCTGGGCTTAAAGTCATTAGCGCCCTGTAATACGTTTGTGCGGTTCAGTCGGGCGGGGTATCAGCCTGCCCACAACCTATGCCGACTGTTCTCGTATCTTAATTCTGGATATGTTTTTTACCATTCCAGCCATTCTATCATTTCGGAATCCAAACTATAATTCAGGGTGTGGATTATGTAGGGAGGCTCGATCTGTCAGAGGTTCAGGACATGGCATTCATCAGGCGTGGCTCCAACTTTGCATTTGGTCAGACCGCTTACCCCGAAGGGGGAGAGTTTCGTGTCACTAATGGCGCGTATGCTGCACTCATCCTGTTGGAAACAGGCACGATGAGCACTGTGATCGATGGCAACAAGCGGGAGTTGCACATGGGGGAGTGCGGCATTTTTATCAACAGAACAGGCCGCCGTTCGATTTATGCACCGGGCAGCCGTGTTATGTGGTGCGAAACGCCATTGCTAAAATCCTCATTATCGCCCGAGTGCGATTTTCTGGGGGATAGGGTCCGGGCCTCCCAGCGTATTCTTACGCTGTTTCGGGAAGGGATTAGCTGTGGCCTGCACACATCTCCTACGCTCGATACACTGCGTAACGCTTTGGGGGAGGCATTGTTTGCGGCATGGCGCATAGAGGCCGGGCAGGACGCCATTGGTCATATGCCCAAGCCCCTGCTTGCAGCAAAGGTTTATATTGACCAGCATTATGCAGACAAACCCGACCTTGAGGCACTGGCGGCAGTTGCCAACGTGACACCCCCCTATCTGATAGACCTGTTCCGCCGCCATCAGGGCACAACACCCATGCGGTACTTACGGACAGTCAGGGCACAGGCTGCTTTACGTCTCATACGGCATACAGACATGGCGCTTGCCAGTATTGCGGACATTACTGGTTATGGGTCGGCTTTCCATCTCTCGCGTGAGATTCGGCAGACCAGTGGCCTTAGCCCGCGCAGTATCCGGCAACGCGGCATTCATGGTCGAACGTCCGTTACCATGGGAGAGGCTTTTCGCCTGCCAGATCAACAACAACAGACCCAACGTTCTTCGGTTGAAAGGATATGTCCAATGCCGTTCTCCCATATTCCCGTTATTGATATTGCCGCTTTGCGACATGGTACCAGTGCAGAGCGTGAGGTTGTCGCTGCAGCTATGGGCGAAGCATGCCGTGGAGCAGGGTTTTTCTATATTACTGGCCATGGGGTTACGCCCGAGGTCATGGCGCAGCTCTTTGAGGCCTCAAGGGTATTTTTCAGCCAACCAACTGCGATCAAGGATATGGTCGCTATGAGTCGGGTTGGAAAAAACCGAGGCTATGTGGGTCTGGGTGTGGAACGTCTCGATACGACATCCCTGCCGGACAATAAGGAGGCTTTTAATATCTGCCCCAATAATGGTGATGATGCTGAAGTATGGCCAGCCCTGCCGGGATGGCGTGACCTGATGATGGCCTATTTTACAACATGCCTGGATATTGGCGCAGCTTTGCACCGTGGTTTTGCCCGTGATCTTGGCGTTGATGAAAATTTTTTTGCCGATAAATTTAAAAACCCAATGGCAACATTGCGCCTTTTACGCTACCCGCCTGCTGTCCCTGCCAACCTGAGTTCCCTGTCTGCCCGCACGGATCAGGCTCCGGGCGCAGGTGCTCATACAGATTATGGGAATGTGACCATTCTGGCAGTTAATGGTGTGTCCGGCCTGCAGGTGCGCCCGCGTGGTAGTGACTGGATAGATGCCCCCCTTATTCCTGGGACGTTTATTTGCAATATCGGTGATTGCCTGATGCGATGGAGTAATGATGTGTACGTCTCCACCCCTCACCGTGTTTTGCGCCCGGATGGAGAGCGATATTCCATTGCATTTTTTCTGGACCCGGATGCCGATGCACTGGTCGAACCCATTGTTACTCAACCAGGTGAAAGTGCGCACTACCCACCAGTAACAGGTTATGATTATTTGCAGGAGAGGTTGTTAGCAACATATGGACACAAGGCTTAAATAATATCAGAATGTTTTGGTGGCGCGGGGTAACATACGCAAAAAACATAATTTACAGATATGTCTTGTTCTTTGCTGTGTTAGTAGAGCAATATTCTGTGCATTGACAGGGCGTGAATGGTATTATGGTCATGCCAGAACACCTTTTGTACATTATGGATCAGGCAAGCCGGACCGGAAGGGAATGGAATGAATGAAACCGAGGGGAAAGCATGTGGAAGCATATCATTCCGGTTTGGAAATAAAGGAATCTGCAATAGCATCTGATAATCCTGTTGATGAAGTTCTTCCCTTAAAAAAACTTGTCATCTATGGTTTTCAGCATGTTTGCACGTTTTATGCCGCTGCCGTTATTGTTCCTATCATTCTGGCCAATGCACTTCATCTATCCAGGAGTGACCTTCTTCATCTGATCAATGCTGATCTTTTTACATGTGGCCTTGCATCGTTAATACAATCCGTAGGAATAGGGAAGATTGGTGTTCGACTGCCGCTATTGCAGGGGGTCACATTCACCGCCATGGTACCAATGGTGACCATTGGTGTGGCAGCAGGTGGTGGTACTGAAGGGCTGCGTGAAATTTATGGCGCCATCCTGATTGCCGGACTTTTTGCATTTATCATGGGGCGGTATTTTTCTGCTATTGTCCGGTTTTTTCCGCCAGTGGTTATGGGGTCCACCATTCTTATTGTTGGGCTTGCCTTACTGCCCATAGCGGCCAATGGTATTGTCGGTGGCCAAAGCCCGAGTGTGATACAAAGTTCGGTCGATATCAAAAATATTTACTATGCTCTGGGAACATTCTTTATCATTATCATCATGCAAAGAATGCTTCGTGGGTTTCTTGCCACCATTGCGGTTTTGCTGGGTCTGGTGCTGAGTTCGGCTATAGCCATGCTGCTCGGTGATATGACAATTCATGACTATAATACCCTGCCATGGTTGGCCTACACACAACCGCTCTATTTTGGTCTGCCGGTTTTTCATATTGCCCCGATCCTGTCGATGACCGTTGTTATGATCATCGCAATGATCGAAACATCCGCTGGTGTTTATGCTGTTGGTTCAATTGTAAAACGTAAGATCAACGCGGATGATATTGCCTCAGCCATACAAGCGGATGGTTTGGCGACCGTTCTGGGGAGTTTGCTCAACTCGTTTCCTTATACGTGTTATGCGGAAAATGTTGGACTTGTTCGTATGACAGGTGTGCGTAGCCGTTGGGTTATTGTTGCGGCAGCTCTTATTATGATCATTCTGAGCAGTTTTCCAGTGGCAGCAGCACTGGTTGCCAGCATTCCTGACCCTGTATTGGGGGGAGCAGCACTTGCCATGTTTGCAACGGTTGCAATGATAGGGGTCCAGATCTTAAGTGAGGTGGATTTTGATGACCATAATAATATGATTATTGCAGGGTCCAGTGTTGCTTTAAGTATGCTTATAACGGCACAGCCGCATATTACGGAAAGCCTTCCATCATGGATTCAGATTGTATTTGGGAGTGGAATCACTGTTGGTGCCCTGACCGCCATTTTGCTTAGTGTTCTTTTTAATCATGTTTTCCCTGCCATAAAAGTCGGGAAAAATTTATGAGATGTCGCTAGTTCTCTTGAAAGAATGCAAGCGAGAAGCATGTTTCTATGCTTCCATCCATGAGGGCGAGTTAGTGGGGCAGGGTATGCAGTCGCCGTTTTCCCAAATATCTGGCTCACCTGAATGGACGAAGCGCCCTCTATGCGAGCCTTGAGATGTTCGGTCCAGATACGAAGAAGGCTCTGTCCAGTTCGTACGGGCAAACATGCATTACGCGGGTTTATTCGATTCTGAAAAATAGATCGTATAATGTTTTCAATATCATGCGTTGGACGTTGAAATGTCCAACGCTGATAAGAAAATAATGTTATGGCCTTGAACAGGAACTCTTCATATTTTCATCTACGTTTAATTCGTAAACTATAAACCCTTCCTCCAGATACCCATTAGGATATTGTGCTATTTTGTGGGTTTTTTCCAAAAATCGCTTTTTCTGCTCAGATGTTGCTGTGAACGTCCAATAATCGTACATGTATTTTCTAATGGAATTTTCTTCTATGCTATCCATAATATTGGCTGTGGAGCCTTTGGTTTTGCTTCTATCATTCACAATTAAAATCAATGGAGGTGATTTGGAACAGGCCGCCAGCTTTTGTGCTGTATGAAGTAAATCATCTAAATTATAATTACGAACATTTTTGTAAGGTACTACAAAATCAAAATCTTTCAGTGTTAGCATGAACACAGGTTTTTTTGTATAATACGGTATTGATTCCAAAATATAATCCAAGGATGAAAGGACTGGAGAATCTTTCAAAGTTTCATTCTGACTGACAAAATTTGAAAATTCTTTAGACCTGCTGTTAGGTATTTTTACTTCATGAAATCCCAGCATGATAGAAAGAAGGCATTGTACAGAAAGCATGCCATAAAAAGAAACTAATCCAATTTTGGTTAATGTATTAGAGGCCGGTTCCCGGTTTGTATTTTTCTTTATCCAGAGCAGTGCAAAAACAAGCATAATCCACAAGGCTTCATGCCTGTATCGTCCCGGATAAATAATAGAGAAAAATACAGTGAAACCGATAAGGACTATAGCTACAACAGAAAATAGGAATGTATCGCCCCATAAGGCAAAAACAGATAGAAGAATAAATGCATATGCCGCTGACTGAAAAATAATAAATATTATTTTTCCAAGAGTTTTATCACCTATAAAATTAGAAATATAATCTTTACACTCCACAAATGTTAGATTTTTTAGGAAATGGAGGTGGTGCTTAGGAACGATCTCCAGCGGGTGTGCAGGAGCAAGGTCGTAGCGTATTGGATAAATTGTTAAGAGGCAGACGACAAAACCAGAAAGACCCATTAAACCATTGATGACAGCTTTCTTGGTTTCATCATTCCATTTTCTACCGTTTTCATACCAAACATTGAGTGGCCATAAACCGGACAATACACCGACAATAAGTGCTGAGTGAACATTGGTGTTGGCCAATAAAAACAATATCGGACCAGAACATATATACCTGTAATTCTTATTGGAAAAGAAATAGGCAAATAGCATTAACAGGAGTGCGCTTATGCCATAATTCCTGTCCATTACAGTGTATTCGTAGAGCAATGGATAGCCAAATAGCATCAATATTTTTGTTTTAACGTCAAATGGTGAAAAAAACAGAAGCATTATGACAGTACAAAAAGATATCAAAAGTGAGGATAATGGAAGTGCATAATAGGAATCCATGATCCAATAGAATATCTGCTCTATTTTATACGTTAGGAATGGATGAGGATTCCCAATAAGATGAATGTGGGGGGTCGCCCCAATACCAATCATAAAATTTCGCACTTCGTCGCGCCACAATGCATGATGGCAGACTAGATATGCAGTGATTACTGACCACAAAATAAAAATAAGAATTAAAATTTTATTTTTATCTTTAAAAATAATATTTATATTCATTATTTATTTCCATACAATGCCGCATCTTTGATCACATACTGCATAAGTAGTTCTTCTTCAAGGGAAATTTTTTAGCAAGAGCCTTGATGACAAAGGGTGAATCTCTGTCCATTTTTATCATTGTCACAAATCAAGACTATAATTGCCGTGAAAAGAGACCTGACATATTACAATTATATTTCAGAACAGTGTGACAACATGGGGTGTCACACTGTTGTTCCGGTTCAATGGGTTTTCAGAATGACCGGGCTACTGTTAGCCGGGGTGGTTTGGTCCCGGAGTTTTTTGACATCATCGGCGAATACGACAGATTGCCGGTTTCCCCACGATAAACGGATGAATGTCAGAACATCAGCAATGTCTGTGTCGGAGAGCTGCTCACGATACGAGGGCATCCGGTAGGCATCCGGCACTCCCGCCGCCACAACTCGGCCCGAGCCATTAAGTGTGATGTTGATGGAGGATGAACTGTCCTGCATCATGGAGGAGGCCGCCCCTGCCAGCGGCGGCACCCATTGGCCCTGCCCGCGGCCGTCTGCTCCATGGCAGAAACTACATTTTGCCATATAGGTCTGCGCACCTGGTAGCTCCTGCCGTTTGGCGGGTTCGCGTGCCGCAGCTTGTGTTGGTTCGTAATGCCACGACGCACCCTCCCGCGTTCCATCGCCGGGCAGGGACTTGAGATAATGTGCAACAGCCCGTAGATCATCGTCCGAGAAAAACTGGGTGGAGTTGTTGAAAGCCTCCGCCATGGAGCCGAATACAACGGCATGTTCGTTCCGGCCTGTCTTGAGGAAACGGAAGAGGTCGTCCTCACTCCATCGCCCAAGTCCCGTGTTCGGGGTGTTGCGCAGGCTGGGAGCATACCATCCGTCAATCAGCGCGCCGGAGACAAATGCGGCACTATGGCTGTCCGTCCCTTTTTCGTTAAACGCCAGTCCTCTGGGTGTATGGCAGGCCCCGCAATGCCCCGCTCCTTCAACAATATAGGCCCCCCGGTTCCATTGGGTATCCTTTGTGGCATCAGGGTGATAAACGCCAGATGGGGCAAAAACCACATTCCAGAATGCCAAGGGCCAACGCATGTTCAAAGGCCAAGGGATCGTGCTTTGCCGGTTTTGCTGATGAACGGCCGGAATGCCTCGCATAAAATAGGCATAAAGGGCTTTGACATCATCGTCAGAAAGTTTGGCATAAGACGGATACGGCATGGCCGGATAAAGGCGATGCCCGTCCTTGGCCACGCCTGAGCGTAGTGCCCTGTCGAAGTCTGCCAGCGTATAGGAACCAATGCCCGTATTCCGGTCAGGAGTGATGTTGGTGGTGTACACTGCCCCCATCGGTGTTGCCATCTTCAGGCCCCCTGCGTAGGCCGCTCCGCCCGGCACACTGTGGCAAGCCACGCAATCGCTCAGACGCGCAACATAGCCCCCGCGTGCCACCAGTTCGCTCGGTTCATCTGCCGCAGAGCCTGCCATTTCAAAGCGTGATGCAGGGATACGGTTCACGAACCATGTTGTTCCTACCGCCAGAACAGCCGATATGGGCATTATGATTGCGAAAATTATTTTCAGGCGGTCATTCATTGTCTATTCCGCAATTTTTTGCTGCACGTAAGGGGCCAGCACACAAGGAATAAAGTCTCAGCGCGCAAACTCATGGCGTGACAGCGGCATGCTCCGGATGCGCCGCCCGGTCAGGGTGGAAACCGCATTGGCAACCGCAGGTGGGATGGCCGGGAGCGGAGGCTCACCAATGCCTCCCATCTTCTCGCCACTCTCAACGATTTTTACATGGACACGGGCCATCCGGTCCAACGTCAGAATGGGGTAACCATCGTAGTTCCGGGCGCGCGGCATACCGTTTTCATAGACGGTTTCTTCCAGTAAAATCTGTGACAGGCCCAGCGCCACGGCCCCGTTGACCTGCGCTTCAACAATCGCCGGGTTGACGATGCTCCCCGGATCAATCGCCTCCCAGATATCGTGGACCCGCACCCGTCCGTTTTCGACCGAAACTTCCGCAATGGCGGCAGCTTCAGACCCGAATGGAGAGGCCATGGCAACGCCACGTGCCCGGCGTGATCCATCGGGTGCCGTAAACGGACCGCGCTTCCAGCCACCAGACAGTTCCTCAACCGCCTTTAGCAACGTGGTCAGACGTTTGTTGTGACGTAAAAGATGCAGCCTGAGTTCGTAAGGGTCCTGTCCGCCCTTGTCGGCCAGTTCATCCAGAAAGGATTCATACAAAAAGTCATTCATGGAGTTGCCAACAGAGCGCCAGTACCCCAAGGCCACCGGGCTTCTAACAAAAAGTTGGGCAATCCGCCGGTCAGGAATATCGTAGGATTTGTTGGTCAACCCTTCCAGAGCGGATGGATCGAGACTTTTCCCACGCTTTGTTCCCCCTCCTTCCGTTGGCCCTTCTGTTGCGCTGACGACCTCCAGTGCAACCGGGCGTCCCTGTGCATCAAGGCCCGCACGGAAGCGTACAACCGCCATGGGGCGCAGAACATCGCGCAGGAATTCTTCCTCACGTGTCCAGATTAGTTTGACCGGTCGCCCGGTGGCTTTGGCCAGCAGAATAGCCTGCGGATACGCGGTGGCATGGTTGTAAAGAAAATGACGCCCGAAAAATCCACCCAGAAGGGGCGAATGGATTGTAATTTTTGCCTCGTCCAGCCCGGTCCGCTTGGCCATATCGGCACGGAACATATCCGGCGCTTGGGTGGGAAGCCAGACCTCCAGTGTTCCGTCAGGATTATAACGTGCCAGCGCTGAAGGGGGTTCAAGCTGGGCATGGTTCACATACTGGCTGAAATATGTTGCATCGATAACCGTATGGGCGTTTTTGAGTGCGCGGTTTACATCGCCTTTGGTTTCTGCATCGTCTTCTTGTCCGGTGGCACGCGCCAGATGTTGCCTGAACTCTTCACTCGAGAACTCTGCTGGCATTATACGAATGGCATCGGCACTACCCGGCTTTGCCTCTTCCCAGTCCACTAGCAAGGCCTCAACGGCGCGTTTGGCATGCCACCAGCGCTCGGCCACCACCGCCACAGCTCCCGGTAGGCGATGAATGGAATGAACGCCGCGCATTTGGCGCACCTGATCTTCGTTCTGTATGGGGCCGACAGTCATGCCAAGACGTGGCGCATGCTGGACGGCGGCATGGAGCATGCCTTCCACTCGCACATCGACTGTATATTCGACCTTGCCGGTGGATTTTTCATATATATCCAAGCGCTTGACCGGCTTGCCAATCCAGCGGAATTGCGATGGGTCCCTTAGTTTTACGTTAGCCGGATCCGGTACAGGGAGGTCCATGGCCGCATGCGCCAGTGCGCCGTAAGGCACCGCACGACCAGAAGCCGCGTGGATGACCTGCCCCGGTTGCGTGGTGAGTTCAGAGACCGGAACGCCCAGATGCTGCGCTCCGGCCTGCAGCAGCATCTCACGCCCCAATGCGCCCAGGCGCCGCATGACCAGATAGCCCCTGCGAACCGACCCACTGCCCCCCGTAACGCGCCTGCCGTTGTCCATCACAACGTATTCTTCGCCTGCGGGCGCGTTTTCAACAATGAAGGTCGCAGGATCCGCGTCTAGTTCCTCGCCAACAATCTGCGCCATGGCAGTAAACGTTCCTTGCCCTCCTTCAATAAAAGGGCTTTGCAAACGTATGCTGTTATCTGGTCGGATTTCCAGAAAGGCAGGAACCTGCGTGCCGCGGAATGTGGGAGCCTGCGCGCTCTGAGCGCGTGCTTGTCGGGTTGGCAAACCAATCCCCAGCACAAATGCGCCAGCAGCAGCACCAGTTGATGAGAGTATGAAGAAACGTCTGGAAAGATTGACGGGTGCCGCCTCCATAATGGGGGCATCCTCAAAAGGGCCTCGTGCCACTTTTATGTGCTCCCATGCGTTGGGTCGGAACATACATCATGAATGGCGGCACGAATGGCGTTGTAGGTTCCACAGCGGCAAAGGTTGACCATGACCGCATCAATTTCCTGATCCGTGGGGTGTGGGTGCTGCCTGAGCAGAGATGTGGCGGCCATAACCTGCCCGGACTGGCAATACCCACATTGCGGAACCTGATATTTCACCCATGCGGCGACAACCCGCTTTCCAAGGTCATCCTGCTCGATTGCTTCAATCGTGGTAACAGATGCCCCGGACAAGTTTTCAACAGGTGTTACGCAGGAGCGCACGGCCTGGCCATCAACCAGCACGGTGCAGGCGCCACATTGGGCCAGACCGCAGCCATACTTGGTGCCTGTCATACCGAGGTCGTCACGTAGGACCCAGAGCAAAGGCGTATCCGGTTCGACTTCAAGCTGGTGTTGCACACCGTTTATTGTCAGTTCCATCAAACCCTCGTTCACAATGACAGACCGATCCATATCGCCGTAATTTTATAAATATCTGTGCGCAGGAACGCAGTATTGCCTGATAGATGGCGCTTATCGCAACAAAAGTGCCAAAGCCGGACCATGGGCCGGCTTCCTTCAGGTTAGACCTTTCAGGCCCCTAGAGTAACCCGCAAAAAAAGCTTAAAATCACACATTTTCTTTGTGAATCTGCTGTTTGGTCCGCTTCCTGCGTGACAAATTGAAAGACCAGCGTTTTGACTACATTCTGGCCAATCCACATCGCAGCGTGGAAGGCTATGTTGTATCGTTTATCCCGTAGGCGCCGTCTGGCGTGATCTGCCTGTCCGTTTTGATAGCAGGAAAACGTGCGCCTGCACCGACGACTGCGCCGTTGCTGCAAAAGCAGTGTGATTGAACGGATTTTCCTGTATCTGGTTGCCGTAAAAAAGAGGCGCGGATCAGATCCGTAACGTGGACAGGCGGCTCAACTGGCTGACCGAACGCGAAATTGCATGGTCATTCCATACAAAAATAACAGAACGATAGAACACAAGACAAATTTCGTCCTTTACAGAACGCAGAACTTTACCGATCGGTTATTGCAATAAATGCAAACAGCGTCGTGTTATCGCAACCTGTTACTATCAGCGCAAATCCCTTTTCCGTGCAGCCGTGGTATTCATTTCAATCTAATTAACGGTGTGCCGTAGGGGGCTTACTGCGAATCAAACGATCGCAGCAATACCTTCCTGCCGGGCGAATGTATCAAGCTGGTCAAGATATACGCGCCGTTCTTCAGCGCCAATCCATGCGGCATTAAATGCATTGCGGCTGATGGTAACTAGTTCTTCTGGCGTCAGAGCCGCGCCATCCCGTGCCATTTTCATGGCTTCGTTCATATACACACTCTGCATATAACCCGGATCGTCGGAATTGATGGTAATTGTCAGACCGGCATCCAGCAGGGCGCGAATATCTTTTTCATTGCTGCCGGGACGAATTGCCATGTTGGGAAAAGGGCATACCGTAAAGGGGATGTGCCGCTCCTGCGCCTGCTGAAGTAGTTCAGGTTTTTCCAGCACATTCAGCCCGTGGTCCAGCCGCTCGCTTCCCACGTCCTCAAGTGCCTGACGGATATGCTCATGGGTATTCTGCTGGTCAATATCGCAATGCATTGTCACATGCAGTCCAGCTTCACGTGCACGGCGGAAGACATGGGCGAATTTGGCGGGAGGATTGCCTTTCTCGTCCGAATCAAGGCCCACACCGATCAATTCAGACAGGTAGGGAAGTGCTTGGGTAAAGGTGTCGTCGGCTGATTCTGCGCTCATTTCGCGGATGAAACACATGATAAGCTGAGAACGAATGCCAAAATCTCGCTCCGCATCCGCACGGGCGCGGCTGATACCCTTAATGACGGTCTCGAACGCGATGCCCCGGCGGGTATGAAGCTGGGGGTCAAAGAACATCTCGGTATACAGGACATTCTGGGACGCAACCTTCTTCAGGTAAGCGTAGCACAGATCATAAAAATCCTGCTCTGTTTGTAGCAGTTCTACGCCTTCGTAATAAAGAGCGAGAAATGATGGCAGGTCATCAAATACATAACCGGCGCGGATCTCATCTTCCGTCATGCTCTGGAGCGCATGGCCATTGCGGCGGGCGAGTATGATCTTCAGCGCAGGTTCGAGCGTGCCTTCCAGATGAACATGAAGCTCTGCCTTGGGTAAGGCTTCAATAAAGGAATCGGAGGCAGGCATCATGACATGAAGTCCTTTTTGGGTCACAAAGCAGAGCATTACCATACACGATCGGAACCGTAATGAAATAGTACAAATGACAATCTGTCACTTTTGGAAAAATATTCCCATAACACGAGATAAAGTAGCCAACGACATGCTCAAGTTGCGACCAATGTTACACCTGCTGCCAGTGCAGGGGATGCCTCTGCTGTTCTGTGTAAATATAAACTTGTAAAATTAATTCGGATCAAGAGATGTCGCGGATACAATATTCCTGAATTCAAAGATAATTTCTGGATAACGTGCTTCAAGATACCCAACAATTTTAGTGTTTTGTATAAGACGTTCGAGATAACGAGAGGCGAGAACAAGCTGAAGAACGTCCTCTCCAAAGGTTGCTTCAAGAGCTTGATAATCTTTGGTCAGACTTTCCATCTCACGTTCCATTCTAGCCATCTGCTCAGATGTCAGACCTGAAACCGTTTTAGGCCGGTCTGGCTTGGCAAGATCTGTTTGCTTCGACGCCGCCAGAATGGCCTTGGCGTAAGTGGCTGTAAAATTATTCATAGCCACCATAAGTTCGGCCGTCTCGGTTTGTTTGAGTGGCTTCATCTTCCGCAGAATACTAAAAACATGCGGGTTAATAGGTCGATCCTTCAGCAGTTCAACGGCACCGGGAGCAATTCCATCAAGCAGATTCCGCCGATGCAAAACAACTTTTTCATCAATGCCCAAAGCTTTGGCAATCATGGCAGGCGGCACGCCACGATCAATGGCGCGCGAAATCATATAATGTTCCTGTACCGTTGCTAGGCGGTTGACCCGCTTATTGTAGGTGAAGGTTTCATCGTCGTCGGAAATAATACAAAGAGTACTTTCTATCTTTTGTTCTTGCAGGGCATGTAACCGTAAATGGCCATCAAGAAGCATATGTCGTCCATCTCGAGCAGCTCTGGCAACGACCAGAGGCTCGATCACACCAACTGCGCCAACGGAAGTCGCAATCCGTTGATACCGTTTTGAGTCTGTAATCCGTTTGCTCATTGGACGGAGAGGAAGAATTGAATCAAGAAGCACTTCGCGCACCTCTCGCTCAAAAGAAATGCGAACTGCCTTACTCATGCCCGACCCTGCCCAACACCAAGTCGGTCTGCAATCGGTTGGGGTAGGGTGGCCAATCCTTCAGCTCTCAGTAACTGCACAAAATGATCTTCAGCCAGCAATTTTCCCATTGCACCAACAACGAAAGTAAGGCGACCTTGGGTAAGATGCGCTTTTTTCACTATAATTTTCTGCCGATCTACTTCTTTTTGGTAAGCCCGAACCAAGGCGGTAGCAGTTGCCGGCTGTCCGGCTCTGTTACCAGATCGTGCTGATCGCATACTTTTACCAATGGTGTTGCGTTCTCCCACAATCCGACGAATAGCCAGAACCTGGCTGCCAGGAAGCTCACCAGATTCATAAGCTTCAGTAAGCGCTCTCTGAACATCTGCGTCCGTGGCTTTTGCGATTTCTGCTGCAATTGAGTGAGGAATGATCCCGCGCTCTACGGCATTAAGTAATCGTTCCTCTCCCTTTTCTAAAAGGCTATTAATAGAATAGACATAATCAGAACTGAACCCGACCTTTTCTGCTATCTCAGCGTTGCTATATCCTCTCTCACGCATCGAACCAACTTCACGAATAAGTTCGAGGGGGGAGAGGTTTCTGCGCGCTAAATTTTCGACCAGACTCATCACGAAGCATTCGTCACGCGTAGCTTCGATGACCATGGCCGGTATTTCTATTTGACCAAGCTTTTGAAAGGCTTCCAATCGCCCTTGACCACAGATGAGTTCGTAATTTTCACTATTTGGTGCTTGTCGGACAGTAATGGGGCGTTTCAAGCCAACCTTGCGAATACTCTCAATCAACTCTTCGAATATTTTCTTGTTTCGAACCCGAGGGTTCAAAATCTCAATAGAATTTGTGGGAATCATGACAATTTTGGACATCACAGCGGTCCTTCCAAAGTATGACGACGCAGTAAGTGAAAAAGAGGGGATAAATCATCTGTTCTGAAAGAGTCTAAATTGATTCCGTTATTTTCCGCCATTCCCAGTCTGGATTTGTGACCAATATCCAGCCATGGCAGAAGATAATAATCTTTCACAGTTTTATTGTCTGGGTCGAGCCTGACAACGACAGTCAGATCAGGTTGTAAACTGGTATCCAGACGGACCTTCCACCGAAGAGAGCCAGCCGCAGTGCTTTGACAACGAGCAATAACGAACGCAAGCGTTACTTCATAATTGACCAAAAGCAGGTCATTGCGCGCATTAGGAGTCACACTGCCACCAATGGCTTCAATTCCTGCAATGGTCTTTGCGACCACCTCGGGGTGCATCAATCGCAGCTGACGGTTGGTTTCGACGTAACGGTAATCACGTGCAGGCTGGTAACCGATGAGTTCATAGGCACGGAGGAGACTGCCAAAACGATGTCGATAAGCAGCACTCGACGGCATTTCCTCAACTTCGTTAATAATCATGCCTGAAAGAACACCACGACAGGCAAGAAGATCGGACAGCATTTTCAAAAGCTCTTCATTGGAAAAGCGGCGAGCTCTTTGCGCGAAAATGGTTTGTGCTGCTTCGAATAGGGCAGGGTCGACAATTCCTTCGAAAACGGCATCACCACGAACCCACATATCGGCATCATTCACAACGCGTTTCTGTTTCAGTTTGAAAGAAACACGATTGTAAACATTATTTCCTATATACTTCTCATTACTCAAAATCTGACGGATAACAGCATACGTCCAGGATTTCCCAAGGTCTGTTAATCGCTCTTCTCTATTGAGAATTGTAGCAATTTCACGCTCTGAACGGTGCTCCAGAATAAAAAGCTTATAAATCCGGCTTACTGTCTCAACTTCATCATTCGGTCCGGGGACAAGGATAACGCGATCAGTTTGAAGGCTTTTGTGTTCTCCTCGGGCGAGGAGAGCCTTGGGTTCATTATTCTCGTTTACGAGAAAACGCCTTAGACCATAACCAGCAGGACCTCCCTGCCGATAACCAAGCGTAATCAGGCGACATTGTCCGGTGAAAACCTTGCCGGACAGCTCGCGGCTATATTCTCCGGCCATCACGCGCTTGATACTTTTCATAACATTCGATGGCAGACTTCCATCGTTATCAAATTGTTCAGCACAATAATGGATGTTAATTCCACGTTCGCGGCATATAAACTCATAATAAGCGCTTTCATCCGCATCCTGAAAACGCCCCCAACGACTGATATCGTAGACGAGAATAGCCTCGAAATCAGCGGCTCCACTTTGGACGTCTTCAATCAAGCGTTTTAGAGAATCACGTCCAGCAATATTGAGGCCGCTACGTCCTTCGTCGGCATAATTGCGAACAATCTGAAAATTTCGTCGTCCGGCATAAACCGCGATAATTTCTGCCTGATTTTCTGTGGAGTATTTCTGATGGTCGGTTGACATCCGCACATATTGGGCGGCGCGTACCGGAATTATTGCTCCTACTGCTTCCACTCTTATCCCCAGCCCTATGCGTTAAAGACGGAAAAGCCACCCGCCCACATTTTGCGTCACGATCGCAGTGCGGTCGATCTGAATCGATCGTACCCAGATGATCGTTTTTGTAATGCAAAGGAATGTGGAATGTCGTTTACAAAAAAAGACCGAAATGTTCGCGTCAATAAAGGAAGTAATTTTCCGCTGGATCCGTCTGCTGATACGGAGGCTGCCTTTGCAACCATTATCGCGGATGCACTCCGGCGCGATTTTGGGAACACACCAGCGCACGTAAAACATATTGCTCGATTAACAGGAGCAAATTTACGGACAGTTGGAAACTGGGTGAGTGCTCGCAACGGCCCTAGCGGTGCAAGCCTTGTTGTTCTGATGCGTCATTCTGATGAGGTCACTATAGCCGTCTTGGAATTATCAGCACGCTTGGGCTTGTGGAGAGCGATGTCGGAAACAAAGAGTAGAAAAGAACTTTACCGAGCTGTAAGCGAATTTATGAAATATATTCCAAAGCAATAAAGAATAGTATTTTTATGAATGGGAAAACTGTTTCTTTCACTTGGAAAAAACGGTTTTCTCCCCTACCATCTCCAGACCTCGTTCTTACGCCTGTGCAATGACACCACGGAACGGGAGAACTGTTTTGCCTTTCCATGTGTTGCGGGTAGGGAAGAAAGCAGGTCAAAAAAACTCTCCCGCCACGTTACCAGTCATCTGTCTTACAAGTATATTGCCAAAAACTTCAGTAAACAGGCCGACGGTCTTCAGGATAGCTTTTATGGTGTCGGCACTCTTTGTTTTGTCCGAATAGATGAAGCGTTCAGCCATGGCTGAAAGAAGAGGCGATGAAATTTTCGGGGCAGGTTTGCGTTCTTCCTGTGAGGTGGCACCAACTGAGCAACGTGGGCAGGCTGGTGACTCTGGGTGTCAACGATCATGCTGGACAAGCAGTCGGCTTCCGTCTTGAGCATTTTTTACTGTCTGTTCAGGGCAGCGCCGGTGGTAAACTGCTGATGCATGCTGTCAAAACGCTGTCTGCTCTGTTATTCTGCCATAAAGGTCATCATCAAAACGTAATAAAAAATGATTCATTTTTATTTCATTAATCATAAAATAAGGTTTTTTCTTAAATAAATAATCTCAATAGAGAAAGTATTTTCTCTTTACTAGATTGCTGAGGTAGCAACGCTGATGCTTATTGCGTTTGGATATAATCAAAATACAACAAAATAAATGAGAAAAATACAATAAGAGGAAAATAAAATTTACATAAAATATCCTGGAAAATAGAATAATTAAATATAATTTTTATTGATGTGATTTAAAAAAATAACAATTCAGACAACATAAAATTTTTTGATTATGAATGTGAAATAATTAGCGTTATGAATTCTCTAACGAGGATAGTTTGACAGTGAGAGCGGGGAGTGTTTTTGTAAATTACATTGGTTCCAGTGATGATCTGATTATATCAGATTTTTGATCTTCAGAGACAAAAACACAAAAATACAAAAACCGGAATGTATTGTGTGCTGTTTGCATGTCACCCGCTAGAATAATTTCTGACGGGTTTTTATCATTTGATGATCCATGAACAGAAAAATAACCGATTATGGAGAAAAATATGCCGTGGGATGTCAACAGGGCCATTCGGAGCAGAAAATGTTGCTGTTATCCAACCTATCATAGGGCACGCAGATGGACATATGTGCATGTTCGATAGTAATATTTAGATATCAGATTTCAAACAGAGAATCTTATATCCTGGGCCAGCATATCGCAATGAGAAATCAATCTATAAAATTTACCGACATTCGTAACGGATATAAAATATTAACTCTTTGTGTTTTTACCTTTTTTCCACACTGGGCATATGCCCAGAGTACAACGCCAGCGCAGGAAGTTCTGAAATTTTATCAAAAATATATGATTACTTGCGATTATATTTTTAGTAATGGTGCGGAAAAAAAACGTGATGGTTTGTTTTGTAGCATGAATATTGAAAAATATATTACAAAAGAATTGCATAAAAAAATAATTTTGGCTTATAAATATGGAACTTACAGTAATTTGACTGGAGATAGGAATTATTTCACCCATACTCAGGATTTCGATGCACGATGGGCCTCTTTTATGTCGGTCACAGAAATAAAGGCAGATAGAAATAATTCAGTTATTCGACTTCTCATGAATTTTCCAAAAGGGGCTGGTGAGCCGCTTGCTGTGTGTGTCAGGTTATACCGTGAAAGTAGTGTTTGGAAGATTTACCAGGTAGACTCGTCTCTGGATACGGACCTGCCTGATTGCAAGGATAACTGAGTAATTTATCTCTAGTATAGATTATTTTTTGTGTAATTAAGATGTGATTTTCTCTTCTGGGAATGTGGCGGTTTCCTGATTTTTCTGTTGGCGTGATTTCCTACGAACAACCCTGCTGACAGCATTTTTCAACGCATAGGCATGGTTTTTGAGTTTCACGAGGTCTTTAGGACTATCCTGGATAACATCCAGTAAGGTAGAAAGGCTTTTTTGAAAATAACAGGAAGCTTTGTGACCTGACTTCTGACACGTTCTCGGTTTGTAGCTTCATTGGTGACACGCCACCATTCCAGCACCTCTGCTTTTTCCTGCGTGGTGCATTTGTCCAGAATGGAATGGCGGACCATGGAGTAATAGCAGGGAAAAGAGCCAAGGGTTTCCTTGATGGCTCGTTTCCTTTCAGGGCTGTATGTCCAACGACTGACTTACCCATTTGGGTCTGGCTTTATTGTCTAATAATCGAAATTGCATGATAAAATTCTCCTTATAAAATAAATGGTCAACATTGCATCAATGTGACGCCTAAATAAAATTATAAGTAAATAGAAAGAATAATTTCAAACATATTGATTGATATTAAATAATGAATATTGTTGAGTGAGGATATATCAGATTGTAATTTGACGTGCGCTGACATAATGTCCATCTTGCTTGAAGATATTTGGATTACCATGCAAGGAGAAAGTTGAAGTTAATTCTTGCTTTCCCGTCTCAGTCAAAATATTTTTATCGGCATATACAACAAAATTATTATGTTTTTTGTTGAAAATGACCCGCTCACGGGGCCATTCTTTATATTCGGACCAAAGAGGCACACGAGACACTAAGGATATCTTTATTTTGTTCGGATTTTTTTCCAAAAATCATAGTGTACACTTCATGTAGCAGAGGCGCCATATTGTTCTCCCTCATTAACATAGATCATATCCGTCAGAAAACGTGGCACTCCATTTTCCATGATAAGCCAAAAAATACCAATTTTGGGGGAGAATGAAGTGTTGATATTTGGATCATTCATTAAACCTCACAGCAAGCGTGAGGCTTCGTCGTTGACATGTCTACGCTGAACTGGTCGACGAAAACACCTTTATCTTCAGCCAAACTAGAACTGGAGCAAGGAATGCCCAGTGTTGCGGGCAAGGCAAGAAGCAGGTCACGAAAAGCTCCCGCCTGACTATCGCCGAGGTCACTGACGGGAGTATCCCCAAAAGCCCTGATATAAAGGAAGATTGTCCGCTTGGTTGTAAGCTCCCGGCGACTGACGCCTTGCTGAATACTTCTGGTCTTGTTCAGCTATGAAGCATGAGCGATTTAAGAGATAGGGACGCGGTACTACCTGCGAGTGTCGCAGGTAGTACCGCAGAGAGGCTCCAAAGGAGCGGTAGAGAGACAGGCGAGCGGGACAGGCTGGCGGACGCCTCGCGGATCGAGATCGTTTCGGATCGCCGCCGCTGGCACGCCCCTGAATTTCGCGCGCGAGTGGTCATCGCGTCCTACGAGAGCCGACGCCCAATAAGGGAGGTGGCTGCACAGTATGGGATCCATCCAAGTCTGGTGTTTCGCTGGCGGCGAGAGGCTCGGGCCAAAGCGCAGGCCAAAGGCGGGACATCGTTCATACCTGTCATGGTGGCCCCGGCCCCCGAGCCGCAGCCATTGGAGCGTCGGAGAGAACAGGGAACGCTGTCCGGCCAAGCCGTCAGCCTGGTCTTTCCGGACGGTGTGCGGCTGGAGTTCGACACAGGGCTGTCCGCTGATCGTCTGCGTGAAATTGTGGGTGCACTACGATCATGATCCCGCTTCCTTCCACGCTGAGGATATGGCTGGCGGCCGGTGTAACCGATATGCGCCTGGGGATGCCCGGGCTGGCGTTGAAGGTCCAGGAAGCACTGGGTCGTGACCCTTTCGCGGGTGACGTCTATGCCTTCAGGGGCCGACGCGGCGACCTGGTGAAACTGATCTGGCACGATGGGATCGGCCTTTCCTTATATGCGAAGCGGATCGAGCGCGGGCATTTCCTGTGGCCTTCGGCAAAGGACGGAGCGATCCATCTCTCCCCGTCACAATTGACTTGTCTGCTGGAGGGTGTGGACTGGCGCAATCCGCAGAAAACATGGAGACCTGAACTGGCGGGATAATAAAAACCGCGCCAGGTCAGCATATACTGGTACCCTTTTGAGCGCCCATGTGATCAACTGCCTTCATGACGGGAGACACGGACGACATCATCGCCTTGCGCGCGGCACTTGCCGCTGCCGAGGCGCGTGCCGAGGTCGCGGAAGCCCGTGCGGCCA